>MWJO01000122.1 GCA_002027195.1 Streptomyces sp. GKU 895
CAGGTGGCGTGCCGGACGGCTTCCTTGACCAGAGCGGGGATGTGGTCGGCGAGGGGCTGGCCGTCGTAGGGGAGGGCCGGGCCGGTGGTGGCTTGGGCGGTGTAGCGGGCGCGGCTTGACGTGCTGTCCGGGTCGAGGCCGGTGTCGGTGCAGAAGTCGGCCTACTCCTCGGGGGCGAAGAGGGAGACCGTGGTGTGTGGTGTGCGCGCCCTGGGCGGCGCAGGTGTGGAGAAGGTCTTCAACGGCGTTGAGGTAGTCCGCGAAGTCGGTGAGGGTGAAGGTGCGGTAGTGCCGCATGGCGCGGAAGTCGTGCTCGTCGGTCAGCAGGCCGATGCTGCCGGCGACTTCGCGGCGCAGGACGCGCATCCAACAGTGAGGTTGGTGGTTCACGGGCGTGGCCTGTGGGCCTGCCTGGGTTGGAGCCCGGGGGTTCCGGCCCGGTGCACCTCGCATCCCCGTGAGGTCCCTGTCTGATGTGGCGCGGGAGTGGACGGCTTGTCTGGTCACGAGATGATCAAGGCCCGTGGGTGGGCGTCTCGGCGCTGAGACAGTTCGTTCATGTCTTCACGTCAGGTGGTGGTCTGTATCGCGGCACTCATCGCTCTCAGTGCGTGCGGTAGCTCGGCGCGAGGGCCTGGCCCTCAGTTTTCGCCCTCCTCGGATGGCCCGGCAAGGACACCAGAAGCGACGCCGTCGATGGACCTCAGCGTGATCCAGGGGAGGATCAAGCTGGTTGGGGGCCCCGCCGATGGCGAGATCATGTGGATACCGCTGAGCCGTATACGGGAGCCCATCACGCTCGAGGGGAGTGGATTGCGCTACCTCATGACGACGGACGTGGTGGGGTCAGGCTCCGATGCTGCCCAGGTGTTTCGGCTGGACACCTCTGCGACTTCCGGTAACTGAGGTTGTGGGAAGGCCTGATGACCGGGTCGAGGTGATGGGGCGATGACAATCGGCTGAGGGAGACCCTCGCGCTGGACCCGGGCATGGGCGGTCACGCGCTGGCCGGCCATAGACGATGGTGGCTGGATCCTGCACGTCTGCGCAGGTCTGGGGAGTGCTGTCAGGTCTGTGCCAGGAAGGCGTCGATGGCTGCCCAGGTGGCGTCGGGGATCGCTGCGCAAACTCACCGAGGGCATGTGATCGGGCTTCACGCGGCCCCTTAGGGCCTGGACGCGGATCGGGCGGCCTGCCAGGAGGGTGTTGCTGGCGAGGGCGCATCGCCGTCTTTCCAGTGGAGGGCTTAGGTGTGGTCCTTGCTGAACAGGGCTTTGTCGAGCGCGCCGTGGATGTTGTTGCGGGCCAGGTCGGTGGTGGTGGCTGGGAGCAGGGCGAGGGCTGCGGAGGCGAGCAGGAGGATGCGTACGCTGTCGCCGGGCACGGGTCCGACGCCGGGGAGAAGGGGGATGAGGAGCCCGGCCGTGACGAGTACGGCCGGGCCGGTGAGCCTGTTGGCGGCACGCCGAAGCTGTGAGGCGGCAGTCAGCTCGGGTGCGTGTCGCAGCAGTTCGTCCCAGTCTGATCTGACTGCGGCGAGCAGTCCCGCCCGTAGGGAGTCGCAGATGCGGTCGTAGTCGGACAGGGAGTGGACCTGAGTGAGAGAGCGACTGTGCAGGCGGAGCTGTTCGGCGAGCTTGCCGTGCTTGTGGCGGATTTCGGTGCGCAGTTGGCGCTCGCGGAAGCGGACCGCGCGCAGAGGTACTCGGTTGTTCTCAACACGGCGGGCACCGGCATCGATGTGGTTGCGCAGGTAGGCGATCTCCGAGGGGCTGTCCCAGTCGTCGCGTGACCGGTACAGGTTGACGGTGCTCAGAAAGAGGGATCGGATCGCTTCGTCATCGCTACGGTTCCATGGGGCGGGCCGGATGGACTGTATCCAGCCGTCGCCCACCACCATCACGCGGACCAGCAGCCCGCCGAACACAAGTGCCAGGGCTATGAGGATGTTCCAGCCCGTGGGCCATGAAGCGTAGCCGTCGGCAATGGTCACCGCGGCCCATGGGCAGCCCACGAGGACGACAGCCAGCAGCGGGATGGTCGCGTAGGGAAGGCCCCAGGTGACCCGGCTGCCGTCGCCGAAGGCGGAGCGCAGTATGCGCATGGATGTGTTGAAGCGAATGAGCAGGGCGCCGAGGCCGATGAGCGGGACGGTGATCAGGACCTGGGTGCGGACGGACATATCCAGGCCCTCGGCCGGCACGTGGGAGACAAACCAGCTGCCCAACTCGGTGCGGACGCCCCTGTTGACAAACCAGAGCAGGCTGGCGCAGCCCATGACAGCGAACAGCAGCATGAGCACGATGGCGGCGGCAGCGCGTCGTTCCCGGCTCCACAGCGGCAGCTGTCCGTCCGAGCAGGCATGGTAGGCGGCCGGGGCAATCGCTCCGCGCTCCTGTGCGGTGAGCCCTGGTATGTCGTGGACGCGCAGGAGCACGTAGCGGCGCCAGGCGTTCTCGTTCTCGCTCTCCTGGTCCGCCTGACGGCGGGTGATGAATCGGAACCAGATATCCACGCCCCGATATTGGAGGACGCGGTGGCCACGCTGCCAGCACGGCGCCTCAGCGGCCTGGGTGCCGCTGATGCTGGGATTCGGTCGCGTCGCCGGGGCGAGTGCCCCGCGGTCCTTGTGGTCGGCACCGAACACCCCTCGCGTGCTGCGAGGGCTGGGGTTTCCGGATGGTGGGCTGGCGTCAGCCGTTCGCGGACTTCCCGGTCTACGCCGTGATGCCGGCCGGATTGCCCCTTCGCATACCAGCGTCCGGTCTACCCTCGGGGCTTCCCCAATCGAGCCTGTATGACCTGGAGGTCTGTATGGCTGATCAGCCCTTGAAGGCGCATTTCGTTGCCGACCCAATCGAGCTTCCCGACGGCCGCAAGGTCCGCGTCAGCGCGTACCCGGACGGCAGCATTCGGTTCCGGGTCGACGGACTGCCGTACGTCCTGACCGAGGCGTACCTCAGTGGCAACCCGCAGTCAGACAAGGCGATCCTGAAGATCTCCCCTGGCCGGCAGGGGAGCAGCGCTTCGTACAACTACACGGAGTGGCTGGAAGAGAAGAACCGCAGCTAGACGCACAAAAGCGCCTCCGATCTCCACGCGGGAGACCGGGAGCGCTGTGCCTACCTGCTAGATGTTCGGGCGTGCTGGTTTCGTTCTCCTGCGAAGAGCGCGTTCTGCTCCCACAGTGATCGAATTGTCAGCGGCTGGTGCGATGATCCGGGCAGCTCTTACACGAGGAGATCAACGTGGGCACCTGGGACACTGGCCCCTTCGACAACGACTCGGCCGCGGACTTCGCCGGCGATCTGGACGATGCGAAACCCGAGGAACGCCAGGCACTGGTCCGTGGCGTGCTGACGCGCACCATCGACGCCACAGGCTGGCTCTCCGAGGGAGATGAGGCGGTGGCCGCAGCCGCACTGATTGCGGCGCAATGCCCTGGCGGCGCCCCCATCGACACGCCCTACGGTCCTGAAGAGCCCTTGCCCGCCTTCCCTGACGATCTCCGGGCGCTCGCGGACACGGCTCTCGCTCGCCTGCTCAGCGACCGAGCCGGAGCGGCCTCGAACTGGGTCGACCCGGAAGACGGCAAGCGGTGGCGAGCCAGCCTCAACGGCCTTCGCGCAGTTCTTGCTCCGCCGTCACCGTCCATCCCGCTGTTCGATGCCGAGAGGTGACAGGGCGTCACCTGCCGCAGAGCCGGGGCCGGAGCCTGAGAGCGGACGGCAGGTGTTCACCGCTTCGGGAGGCATCACTGCTCGCCTGTGTTCGGTTACGTCGGTTGCGGCAGGTCCACACAGTGAGTTGTGGGGTGCTCTCTCGCCGGTCGGCTAGAAGAGGCCGGTGCGCACGTGGTGCGTGAGGTTGTCCAAGATCTCGCGCAGCCACGGGCTGCTGACGGCCGGCAACCGGACCAGGGTGTGCTGGAAGGTTCCCGAGTCGGCCCGAAAGGGCTGGTGGGGGCGTGGCGGGGGCGGGTCGTCGCGGAGAACGCCGTCGGGCATCGTTCCTGACACGGGTAGGTGGAGGTGTGGCCTGGGGAAGGCCATCCACATCCAAACCCCCATCGGCAGCGGCACCGTGTATGCCGATGCCGCTGGGCCGACCGGGCTCCAGAGTTCTCCTGTCTGCGGGTGGGTGGGCACGATGACGATGTCGGCGTCCGTATGGAGGGTGGGCAGTCCGGGTCCGCCCAGGACGGCGCGCCGCGCCGGCTGCGCTGCGGGCAGCAGGGCGTCGAGGGCGCGCTGGAACACGTCCGCGACCAGGCCAATGGTGCCGGCGACCTCGCGGCGCAGGACGCGCCGCATGGTGTGGCGGTCGGCGGGCGCTGTAGCTCCCCCCAGGGGCGGTTGGCATTCGGAGGTCTGGTGGGTGTGGGTCAGGTGCCTGCCTTACTCCTGGACGGGGAGATCGGGATGGTTGGCCAGAAAGGTCATGTAGGTGATCGCCGCTGCCGCCCCGAGGAGGGACAACGCGGCCCCCACTACCGCTCGCGTCTTACTGCCTCGCCCCGATTGCGATGCGTGGTACTCGATGCAGGCCCGCACCAGGCCGACGAATGCCAGGGGTAGCGAGACGAAGCTGACCAGTATCCAAAACGGGCAGCAGAGCCAGCACGCCAAGGAGGCCCCGCCGAACCAGACCGCGAGCTCTGCTTTCTCTCGTGTCTCGTTCGGTGCGCCCACAGGAATCATGGACTGATCCAAGCAGAGCCTTCCTGCCGTGCAGCAGCGCGGTACAGCAACCGTCGCGCCCAGAGCCAACCGCCGGCAGTCGCGTGCGACCAGCCGGCCAGCCGATCCGACCTGAGTGACCGTCGTGCCCGTGGTTCGCCTTGAGGGCACGTGAAAGCACGACCGTCGTCGTGGAGTCAGTCCTGCCGTGCACCATGCTGCGTCCATGAGTGAGCGCTACGACGAACCCCTACACGGAAACCGAACCCCATGCGGCCCACCTCTTTCCCCAAGGCGGACAGTGTTGCACTGGCACCCGTTCATCCACCGAAAAGCCGCTCCGTACGACCGCAGGCCGCGCGCGACGACGCTCGTCGGCTGGCCCGTGGGCAGCGGCGGATGCTCTGCCCGTGATGGGCGGATGTCGGCGGGCGGGTTTCTGCGGCTGGCATCAGCTGGTGAATTGTGCGCAAAGCGGGGACAGCTGGGTGTGGGGGTTTTACCGTGGCCTTCTGCGATCAAGGGGGTGGGCGGAGATGCAGACAGCGTCGTTGCGCAAGGGGGAGACCATGGCGCTGGTGACGGCGCCGGTGGTGCTGTCCGTGGCGGTCGGGGGGGTTGTCGGCGGATGTGTCCGCGTGGTTGCTGGGGCCTGACGGCAAAGTCCGCGGTGACAGTGACCTGGTGTTCTACAACCATCCTGCTCAAGACGGAGTGTCGGTGGCGGGCTCGGAGGTCACTGCCGACCTGGCTCGGGTGCCCGGCGGCGTGGACCGGGTCGTCATTGTCGCCAGTGCGGACCTGCTGCAGCCCGGGACGGTCTTCACGCGCGCGCCTCATCTGACGGTCACGCAATCAGGCGCCCGCGTGGCAACGTTCTTGGCGCCGGACTTCACCTCGGGGGAGACGGTCGTCGTGGTGGCCGAGATCTATCGGCGCGGCGGTGGATGGAAAGCACGCGCTGTGGGCCAAGGTTATGCCTCCGGTCTGGCCGGTCTGGCCACCGACTATGGCGTGGACGTGGAACCCGACGAGCCCGCTGCTCCCCAGCCCGAACCGGCGCGTAACGTCACGTCTGGGCAGCCTGGGGTGGACCTGGCGAAGGTGCAACGGCAGGCTCCTGCGCTGATGACTCCGGCACGCCAGGCCGGTCAGGCCCTGACGGACCGAGGGATTACGGGCCGACGAGCCGCGGTCTACCTGATCCTGGATCACGACTGGCACATGGAAGAGCTGTACGAGTCGTTCGCTGTGCAGGCGTTCGCCGAACGCGTGCTGGCCCTGTCGGCCAACCTCGACGACGACGGCTCCGTCCCTGTGATCTTTGCCAGCGGAGACGAGCCCTTCCTGGAAGAGATCCGGCTGGACAACTACCGCGGCCGTATCGGCCAGTTGCACACCCAGGTCGACTGGGGCTGGGGCAATGTCGCTGAGGCTATGCGTCGCGCGGTCGGCCATTATCAGGAATCCGGCGCCGCCGACCCCGCCTTCATCGTCACTCAGGTCGGCGACGAACCCTGGGACAAGGCCCAAGTCCGCTCCCTGCTGCAGAACACGGCTTCCCTCGGGGTGTTCTGGCTGTTCGTCGGGTTCGGCCGCGGGAAGCTCGCCTTCTACAAAAACCTCAATGCCTCCGCCTCGGCAACCTTCACCAACGTCGCCTTCTATGACGCCAGCAAGAATCCGGGAGCAGTACCCGGAGAGCGGTTCTACACCGGCCTCCTCGATGCGTTCGCCGCCTGGATGCGCCCCTGAGGCAGGCCGACAGGCGATGTTCAACGCTGTCGACCATGAATCTCAGAGCCGAGTACTTTCACAGCTGCCCATCGGCACACTCGAAGGCCCTATGCGACGTGTCCCGCCAGGCCACGAGAGCTGCTGTAACTACACCTCCCCTTCCGGCCAGCCATCGGAGCCACTGGTGCCCATCCCTGAATCCGCGCTGATTGCCGAGAGGCTGCACAGTGCCCTGGCTACCCCTGAGGCCGTAGCCGACCTGCGCCGCTACTTCGGCATCAATCTGGGGCAAGATGAGCGGCCCTTCACGGGAAGCCGCTTCGAGCACCTGGCGGGCGGCGGGGACGGCCCGTCGGCCGCGGACATGGTGACGGCAGATGACCTCATCGCCGTGCAGATGCTGTCGGTCACGCTTCCCGCGCAGGCCTGCCTGGATCTGCTCGAGGGCCGCCTGGGTGAGGAGCTGTCCGCGCTGCTCAGCCGCATCCCCGCCGATGTGGACATGGCAGCCGCCGATGCCACCGAACTGTCACCCGGATCGCCCGCCGACACCGCCTGGCACCTGCTCACCGACCAGCATGGCATCGGCTGGGTCACAGCCGGCAAACTCCTCGCCCGCAAGCGCCCGCGGCTTCTGCCCGTCTACGACCAGGTCGTACGCTGCCTCCTCGGCCGCCCCACCTCCTTCTGGCTCAGCCTGCACACTGCCCTGCGCGCTGATGAAGGCGCCTTGCATCAGGCACTGTTGACGCTGCGGCAGACAGCCTGTGTTCCGGAGACCGTCAGCGCACTGCGGGTCTGCGACGTGGTGCTGTGGATGCGCCATCACGCCGAACACCGGGAAGCCGACTGTGTCCCTCGATGACGCACAGCCTGCCCTGGC
The DNA here is from genome assembly GCA_002027195.1 of Streptomyces sp. GKU 895. Taxonomy (GTDB): domain Bacteria; phylum Actinomycetota; class Actinomycetes; order Streptomycetales; family Streptomycetaceae; genus Streptomyces. Next base: position 7,300 of record MWJO01000122.1, read on the forward strand.
GCCTGATCTCGGCTGAACCAGAAGAGGGCTGGCACAAAGAACTGGAGCAACAACTGGTCTCGCATGATCGGGTCTTCTGATCTTTTGTGTCGGGTGGTCACGGGGCGGTGCGGGCGGGCGCGTTGCCCAGGTGGGCGGTACCGATCTCGGCGGGGCCAGTGCTCTTGTGGTCACGGGTGGCGGTGAGGGGCGGTCAGGGGCGTCCGGAGGGCTCGGGTTTGTGGTAGCGGCAGAGGAAGCGGGCGGCGCATGCGCGGCTGGTGATGCCGGGGATGCCGCCGCCGCTGCCGGGTCGGTCGCCGGGGGGACTCGGCGACCCATGCGCAGGCGCCGTTCGGGTCGTGCCAGGCGATGCCGTAACAGGTGCTGCGATCGTGACGGTCGAGGACCCGGCGGCCGAACGAGCCGGTGTTGGCGGCGAACGTGAACTCCTCGGGCACGGTGGCTCCTTCGCTCGGCTGCGGGCGTGAGAGGAGGCGGGGCGGACGGGGTCAACCTCTCTCGCATCTCTAATAATAGTGTCGCCTGTGGGAGTGTGAGCCCGTCCTTGACCTGGACTTTCTCCTGATGCCAGGGGGCTGGCCGGGATGCGGCGGCGACCGCGCGGGTGCCTGCGTTGCTGGGCACGCAGGCTACTGCCTGGGCGTGGCGGGCGCGCTCGTGCTCCTCGGCGGCCGTGTCGGCTGGGTGGAGGGGGCGTGCCGCCCCTGCGCTCACTGAAGGGGAGGGCGCGGGTGCGGGGCGGCGGTGGGTCAGTAGCAGGACCGGGCTGCGCGGGATTGATTAGGAGTGACCGTGTTCAGTCCCGGGCTGGCGAGGTGATGCCTTCGCCGGCTCCTCCGTCTGGACCTCGGCGCTGTCACCGCCGGCCCCACCCTGCCCTGGAGTTGCGGGTCGTCGAAGGGCGCGTGAAGCGGGTGAAGACACTCAAGGCGGCAATGTATGGCCGGGCCTCATTCGAACTCATCCGGATCCGCATCCTCACCCAGCCATGGCGCGGCATACCTGATACTTACGCAGGTGGGTACATCTACCAGCGATGACAGCGAGCGAGCGCTCGATACTGGCCTGGCCGGCAGGGCCAACAATCTCTGCGGGATCATCGAGGGGGGCGTCGCCCCCGACCTGGTGGCATCTCGCTTGAGCTCACTCGGCTGGGAGGCACGATCGGCCTCCTGGTACTCCTACGAGACGGAAAATCGCTGGTGCCGCATCGAAATTGATCAGACCGACGACGGGACGACCCTGATCAATGGCGTGATCGACCCTCAGCAGATCGACGACCTGAGCAGACTCTTTGCCGGACTCGGCTGGCGGCACAGTCTCGAACTCTCTGACCAAGACGGCAGCGTCGTCCAAGAACGACGCCACTGACTGCTCCGGCCTCAATGAGGGCCGTAGCACGACGTCAAGCTGCAGAGACGGCTGATGGCGGGTCGTGTCGGTGTCCCTCTCGTTCGCCATCGCGTCGTTCTGATCGCCCATCTGCGCCGCCGCTAGGCTGAGCGGCCGACCGGCCCTTGCAGGTGATGTCGGCGACGCGCTGGGCCCATGATCTGCGGGATGCAGGAATCAACTGGCGGCTGGACTTTGGGTCCGTGCGGATTGGCGTTGCGGATTGGGGTGGGAGGGCCGGGGACGGATGGGTTTGGGCAGGCAGCAGAGGGACGGGCGACGCAGGCGGGGGGCGTCGACGTCCACAGGCGCTGGTTGCAGCTGCTCAATCGCTCCACGGGAAGGCCTGGTTACCGGGATGAGTGGTTCGACGAGCAGTGCGGCGGATGCCGGTTCTGGATTGCGCTGAGCGGAGATCTGGGCCTGGACTGGGGGGTCTGCACCTATGCCGACTGCCGGTTCGACGGGCGCGTGCGTTTTGAGCACGACGGCTGCGAACACTTCTCCGTCCGCGACGATGGCACCTTCGGATGATCTACGGCTACCACATTCTTGCCAGGGCCGTGGACGTGCTCAACGAAGTACGGACGAACGTGCTCAACCAAGGTCTGTCCCGTAAACGATCTCCGGCTCAGGGGCGTGGGGGGTAGTCAGGGTGATCGGCGTACGGTGACGCGAGATCGAGCAGGTCGTCGCATGGCCAGGTCTCGCCGTCGTACTGGCAGTCATCGCGGTTGTCCCACGGTAGTTCGGGGTCGCCTGTGGCAGGACTGAGGGCATGGCGGGCGAGCACGCGGCGCTTGGCCTCGATCTCCCGCAGGACACGAGCCGGGTCGTGCAGCGCGACGTGCAGGGCGATCGCGGGAGGGAAGCCGGAGAGTTCGTGCTGGCAGAAGTCGACCGTGTGCTCGTGAGCGGTCCACTTCCCGCAGCGGTCACCATCGCAGCGTTGGGCCAGGTCGGCTTCCTCATCGAGCCGTGCGTGGAGGAATGTCACCAGGTCTTGATTCATGAGGTCATCCTGGACGATGCGCCAGGTCCGGTCCGTGCGAGGACGGGCACGGTGTCGGGCCGGTCAGAGCCGTGGTTCGGGCGCGCGTGGCAGTGTCTGAGGCTGTTGGGGTTCGTCGTGAGTCCTGCTCTTTCTGGTTCTTTCTGATCATGTGAGCAATGGCGCCGTGTCGTGGCGGTGTGGAGAGGGCCCGTTGGTCTGTGGTCGGCGCGTGGATGGCGTGGTGGGGGGTGGCCCGCAGACCCTACTCCAGTTGTGCGTCCTGGTCCTGGTCGGGGAACGCCTCGACGGTTGCGTGACGGCGGTCCTGGTCGAGGGGGGCGAACACGCCCGCGCCAAGGTCAGTGAGGCGTCCCCGGCCATGGCCCGCCTGGTGCGGGTCTGATCACCGGGGTTTGCGGGCGTGGGCGGTTCGATCGCCTGGGCCGGTATGTGTGTGTGGTTCCGGGCGGTTGCATGCGCCCCCCGTGGCAGCCGGTCTTCCGGGAAGTTTGGCTGGGGCGTGTGGTCAACGGTTTTGGGTTCTGGCACGTCCCATACATGTCAGTGGGAGATCGAGGAGAGGCGGCCATGGCAGGCAGACGCGACGAAGAGGCGTTTACCGAGTTTGTGCAGGCCCGTTCCCGGTCGTTGCTGCGCACCGCGTTTCTTCTTGCCGGCGGTGACCATGCACTGGCCGAGGATCTGTTGCAGTCGGCGCTGGTCAAGGCTTTTGTCGCGCTGCCCGGGCTGCGCGAGCCGCAGGCGCTGGAGGCCTATGTCAGGCGGACGCTGGCCAACACCGCCACCTCGTGGTGGCGCAGCAGACGGGTGCGCGGCGAACGGCTGACGGGCGGCCCGCCGGAGGGCTTGCAGGGGGTGGCGGACCCTGTGTCCCTGGACCGGACGTGCGAGGTCGAGGAGCGGGAGCAGATCTGGGCGTGGGTGTGCTCGCTGCCGCCCCGGCAGCGGGCGGTGATCGTGTTGCGCTACTACGAGGACCTGACCGAGCCGCAGACCGCCGAGTTGCTGAGCTGTTCGGTCGGCACGGTGAAGACCCAGGCGCACCGGGCGCTGAAGAAGTTGCGGTTCATGGTCGCCGGGGCATTTGCGAGCGCTGTGGAGGAGGCGCTGTGAAAGAGCTGAACGATGAGAAGGAGCAGGGGAGCAGTCGGGTGCGTGAGGCGCTGGTCGCACGGGCGGACGAGGCGTGTGTGCCTGACGGCTGGGCGGAGCGGGTGCTGGGTGGGGGCAGGCGGGCGGTGGGACGGCGGCGGCTGGCCGCGGCAGCGGCCGCCGTGGCCGCGGTCGCGGCGATCGTGGTGGCGGTTTCGTTGAGCGGGCTGTCGGCGTCCGACGCGCAGCCGCCGGCCTCGTCGAGACCCAAGTGGGCGGTACAGGACTCGGTGCCGAAGGAGCTGCGGGATCTGCCGATGGGCCCGGGCACCCGGCTGCCGTACGGGAGGGGCGGTGACCACGAGGGAAGCGCCCGGCAGGTCATGCTCGCAGGCAAGGCTGTCCCGGTACCGGGCAAGCACGGCGGGCTGCGGATCTGGCAGGCCGGGGAGCGGGGATTGGTCTATCTCGCGCAGGAGTCCAAGTCGGTGACGGTCGTGGTCTACGTCGACGCGGATGGTTCCAGGAAGGAACTCGAACGCACGGCGGACGGGCAGCACACCACTCAGCTGAACGTCTCTGCGGACGGCCGTTTCGCGGCCTGGACCGTGCACCCCACCCAGGGCCGCTCGGTGGTCGTCAAGCGCGCCGACCTGACCACCGGCACGGTCGATTCCCGCACCTACGAGGGCATCGACTCCGTCTACGGCTTCGCGGGAGACGACGTGCTCGTGGAGTGGAACGGGCGTGTCCAGAACATCGGCAGCCTTGAGGGGGACAGGACGGCTTGGCCGTCGGCGGCCCTGAGCAAGCATCCGGCAGGTCTGTCGATCGCCGCCGACTCCGTGCTGGTGCGCGGGTCCAACGGCTGCCTGCGCAGCTATGCGATCTCGCAGCCGCAAGAGCAGCGCTGGGAGCTGTGCGAGGAGACCGGTCAGGTGCGCTTCTCGCCGGACGGGCGGTGGATCGCCGGCGAGCGCGGGGACGGCTCGCTCGTCGTGCACGACGCGTCGAGCGGCAAAGTGACAGCGCAGCTGTGGTCAGCCTCGCGCCTCCACGTCCAGGGCATGGCCTGGGAGTCCGACAACACGCTGCTACTCGGCCTGGCTGAGCAGGAGCTCCCCGCGGGATCCGGCAAGTCTGTGACCATGAACGCCGTGCGGTACGGGCCGACCTACCTGGTCCGCTGCCAAGTGGAGCAGGAGCGCTGTGAACTCGTCGACACGGGCGGCCCGGTCACGGCCTTGCCCAGCTCCGTTTCGTAGCCACTGCCGTCCGGGTCCTGCGCGGCCCGGCGCGGTGACGGCCTGTGGGGGGTGTGGAGTCGGGGCACCGCTGCGTCCCGACCCCCGTACCGGCGTACCGCGGTCAGGCCATCGGGGAAAAACACGAAGGTGCTGCCGAAACCCGGCCACTGACCTTGAATGGCCGCAGTTACGTGCGGCGTTGGGGCGAGTGACGTCTGAGTCCGGGTGGGGGAGGCGGTGGTGTTGGGGGAGGAGACGTACGCCCGGCGGCGGCAGGTGTTGGGAGAGGACCATTCCGGCACTCTGAAGTCTGTTGAGGTGCTGGAGTGGCTCAATCGGCGACAAGGGGAAGATACGGAGGAACGCGCTTCGGGGGAGTGACTCCGCCTCTTTCCCGCAGCAGCACGCTTGCCCTTCCCACGGCGCCTACCAGCGCATCCCCAAGTCGGTCCTGGTGTCGTTCGGGGCTGAGTTTGTCGGCGCGGCGGCGGGTGTTGGAGATGAACGACCCCAAGCCGAGCAGCTCGCCGTCGACGTCCGCGTGGTGCTGACGCCCCACGCGGAGGTGTCCCTCGCGGGCGTGGAATTGGCGGGCGGCGGTCATGTTCCGCACCCACAGCTCATCCGGCGACCTGCGCACCGGCCGCACCTGAGGCCCCGCGGCGTCAGGGTCCATACCCAGGCTCTCCAGGAGGTACTGCTGCGCCGGGGTGAGCTTGTCCCATCCGGCGGTCTACACGGCCAGGTCCTCGCCCTGCACCACCAGTTCACCGGCCTTGGCAGGCAGCGCGCCTCCGGCCTGGACGTGCCGGAGCAGCAACCTCAGACAGCAGGCCCAGCTGATCTCCCACTCCAGACACCAGCCGAGATCGACGTACTCCAGCGCCTCCCTGCGGGACGGAGGCATCTCTCCCTGAAACTCGCCCCCTCCTGGGCTGGGGTGGTGGGTGAAGTCGGGCCCGGGTGGGGGAGCGCGCTCTACGCTGGGCTATCGAGTACGAGCAGCGTGGTGCGGGGGCGTGATGGGCGCGGGTGCGGGGGGCGTCTGACGGTACGTCGGGCGGGGTGTGGTTTATCAGTCATGCGGGTGCGGATCGGGCGTGGGCGGAGTGGATCGCCTGGCAGCTCCAGGCGGCCGGGCACCAGGTGGAGCTGGACTGCTGGGACTGGCGTGCCGGCGACAACTTCGTGCTGAAGATGAACGCCGCCCTCGAGCGAGGCCGGTTCCTCGCCGTGTTCTCCCCGGCCTACTTCGAGCCGGAGCGGTTCACCACCGAGGAGTGGACGGCGATGGTGGCGATGCGACAAAAGATCACACCCGTCCGCGTGGCCGACGTCGATGCTCCGCCGATCTTGACTGCGTTGATCTCGCGGGACCTGTTCGGTCTGGAGCAGGCTGAGGCGCGTCGGGTGTTGCTGGAGGCGGTCGCCGGTCCGTCCCGGCCGGATGCCGAGCCGCCCTTCCCCGGCTCCGGTGGGGTGCTGCGGCAGTTGGGTGGCACTGGTCCGCGGTTGCCGGGCACGCTGCCTGCGGTGTGGAACGTGCCCGCCCCCAACGCCTCCTTCACGGGCCGCGACACCCTCCTCGTCCAGCTACGCGAGGCGCTTGCAACGGAGAGCCGAGTGGCGGTGCAAGACACATCGACGAATCCCGCCTCGCTCAGGTCCGGGCACCGCAGGTCAACCGGCATGATGCCCGGACTCATCAGCGACAGGACAACAGACCGTGGTGCTGCTGAAACTCATCGACACTTCCGGCACTGAGCTCGCCCAACTGTTGCTAGAACTCACCAACAGGTGTTGCTGCCCTCCATCGACATACTCACCCGGACCGCCTCCGGTTAGACGCGGCCCTTCTGCCAGCGCATGCCCAATTCGGTCAGTGAGCCGTTTCAGAGTGGCCACTGATCGGGTGAGCCCGGTGGTGTGCGCAACGCACGAGGCTCCCGTGCCGTTGAGGGAGGTGTTCGACGTCTCAACTCATCGGCTCAGGAGCCTCGTTGGTTCCCTATCCTGCCGCACTTGACCTGCCACACGCCCTGGTGGAGTGGGTCACCATGCTCATCGTCACCCGCGAGGGTGACCGCCGCTGCAAGCTCCCGCCGCACCAGCGTGCGCTGGTCGGCCTGGTGTACCTGCGTCGGCACGACACCCTCGCCCAACTGGCTGCCGGCTTCGGCATTTCCGTCGGCACCGCCCACGCGTACACCACCGCCGTCATCAATCTGCTCGCCGACCGCGCGCCCGGCCTGCTGCGCGCCCTGCGCGAGGCCGACCCGGACTACGTCCTTCTTGACGGCACGCTGGCGGAGTGTGACCGGGTCGGCGACAGCCGAGCTGACTCCTCCCACAAGCACCGCCGACACGGGGTGAACGTGCAGGTCGTGACCGACCCGATCGGGAGGCTGCTGTGGCTCTCGCCCGCGCTGCCCGGCCGCGCGCACGACCTCACCGCCGCCCGCGCCCCCCGGATCATCCGGATCTGTGAGTGCCAGGGCATCCCGGTCCTCGCCGACCGCGCCTACATGGGAGCCGGACCATGGGTGACAACAGCCCTCAGACGCCCACCCGGCCGTGACCTGACGCCTACCCAACAGACCGTCAACCGCGCGCTGTCCACGGCACGAGCGCCGGTCGAACGCGGCGTCGCACGGCTGAAGTCGTGGCGGATCTTCCGAAGGTCCCGGTGCAGCCCGAATTGAATGACGTCAATCTCCGCTGCGGTCCTCACCTTGGAGCGGCAACGCTGAAACAGCTCAGTGCGTAAGCCGTACTCGGTTTGTTCCTGGCACTGGCGGCTGTGCTTCCCGCAGTGCCGTTTGCCGGCGCCGACCAGAGCCAGACCGTCGCTTGCTGCGGAGGTACGCCGGGCTTCCCGTAAAGGGGCATCGCCAGTGCCCGTGCTGGACCAGGGTTCACCTCGGATAGGAGAACGTGATGCGTAGGGCTGTACTCGGCTTGTTCGCTGCCTTGACTGCGGTACTCGTCGTGGTGCCGTTTGCCGGGGCCGACCAGAGCGAGACCGTTGCCTGCTGCGGCCAGACCCCGAAGTTCGCCCGCCGACGGCGGCGGCACCGTGACGGTGGCCATTGTGGCCGGCGCCTACAAGTAATTGACCAGCGTGCCCCGCTCTCCATGGGCGGGCCACGCTAGATTTGACCTGCATCACCGCGTCTCCCCGCTACCAGCGCATCCCCAACGCGGTCAGGGCCGTCGTTCGGGGCTGAGTTTGCCGGCGCGGCGGCGGGTGTTGGAGATGAACGATCCCGAGCCGAGCAGCTCTCCGTCGACGTCCTTGCGGTGCTGACGACCCACGCGGAGGTGTCGCTCGCGGGCGTGGAACTGGCGGGCGGCGGCCATGTTCCGCTCCCACAGCCCCTCCTGCGACCTGCGTACCGGCCGCACCTCAGGCCCCGCGGCCTCGGAGTCCACCCCGAGGCCTTCCAGGAGGTATTGCTGCGCGGGGGTCAGCTTGTTCCATCCGGCGGTCTGTCCGGCGATCCACTCCGCCAGGTCCTCGCGGCTGCGTAGGCCAGAAGCAGGCACAGTTGTCGACGCATTCTGGGAACGACTAGGAGTCGACGATCGCGAAGATGTTGATGAGAAGTCGGAACAGGGAAACCGCTGCAGGGGGCTTCGGGCTGAACCGCTGGGGATCGTCCATGAGGGATGATCCCCTCATGGACAGAGTTGTTGATCTCGACGAAGTGGCTGTCGTTCTGGCTCAGCGGACGACGGGCTGGACGTCGGCTGGTCTTGAAGTGGGCCGGGTGACGTGGAGGGATGCGGAGGCGTCCTGGCCTCAGCCACTGGAGACCGACAGGGCTCGGGTTCATGATCCGGACTCGGTTGGCGTGGTCATATCCGGTCAGGCGGAGGCCGTGCTGTCGGTGGTGCTGTTCCGTGGTGGCTGGGCCGATGTGGACTTCGTCGCTGACCTTGACGACGCTGGATGCCTGCCGGCCTCGGGGATCACCTCGGCGTCAGACTTCGGGACCCGGATGGATCAGTGGGCCACTCGTGTCTTTGGGAGCCTCGACAGCGGTCGATGAGGTCCGCACCGCCTTGGTTCACCTGGCCGCTTGCTGTACAGCGCGAGTGCTCGCTGGTTCTTCAGCCAGGTCCCCAGGGCATAGCCGTCCCACATCACGGAGTTGCCGGGCGACAGGTGCCCGTGGACCTGCGCGTAGTCGTGGGCGTCGGCGAGGCCGGCCTCCCACACGGTGGCGTGCACGGACCAGACCATGCCCAGGCTTTCCAGCTCGTTGACTCGCTTGGACTCCAGGGTCCCGGCCGCGTAGTAGCGGCGCTGATCTGCCACCCACACCCCCAGCGGATGCCCGCCGATCCCAGGCCAGTCCTCCGGGGTGACGTGCGTGAAGGGCACCCGCAGCTCGCTGTTTCCCGTCTCGCGCAGCCAGCGGTGGCGGCCTCGATGCCGCGCAGCCAGTACGCGCCTTCGGGGTCGATGACGCGCAGCCGCACGAACTGGGTGAGGGCGGCAGGGTCGCGTTCCTCGGTGAACCGCAGCACTCCCGCCGCCGCGGCACCCACCGGAGGAACGAGATCCGCCTCCTGGCCGTCCTCCCCGTCAGCGTCCCGCTCCCAGCCCTCGCCGTCGACGTCCTCGTCCTCGAAACGCCAACTCCCGTTGCGCACCCGGGGATCGGCAAGCGCCTCGATCGTCTCCGCGTCGTGTGCTCGCAGGGCTCGTATCTGGGGGTGGGTTGGTGTGAGGCGCGTTTGGTACGGCTGTGAGCTGGCCGTGTAGTCGTTTCCCGAAGAACCCGTTCCCCTGAGGACAGCGAGCGATGCGATGAGCAGCCTCGCTTGGCTGCTGGCTACGCATGTAGGCCAGCGCATTACGCCCCCAGCGGGTCTGTCCACCTGGCCTGCTGTTCGGGTGTGGTGATAGACCGCCAGAGGGCCGCGGAGGGCCCGTCATGCAGGAGGTCGGTGAGGGAAGCACCAGGACGATGACGCCTTTTGGAAAGCACCTCTGGCCCGGCTCGGTGAAGCTCAGGGGCCGGGAGTCATCAGGTCGGTGCGTTGCGCGTAGCTTTCCAGTGGCTCCGCCGACGCCCACCAAGACCTGTAATAGTCCCGAAAGGAGTTGACAGCTTCAGCCGTCTCCAGGCTGTGTCCGCTCATGAAAGATCCATCCGCAGTCAGGAGCAACAGGACCGCCGTATCGTCGATGATCGCCATATTGACCGCGTCGACACCGCTGTTGGTGCTCACCACGCGGGCGTGGTAGTTGCCAAGATCGCGCATCTCCTCGTAGTGCTCTCGCAACCACAGGCGCATCTCGCTCCTCCCGGGCTCCTGGTCAGGGACACCAATGATGCGGTGGAAGGAGGCGCCGGGGTTGCGACGAGTCCAGTCTGCCGCAGCCCTGAAGTACTGCTGTGCAGCAGGGGATTGGAAACTCGGCGGCGGTGTGTTGCGCACGTAGCTTGTGTAGACGTGACGCTCGGCAGTACGCACAAAACGGGCAAACGACAGGAAGAATTCGTCACTGGTGCGATAGTGCGTCGAAGCTGTTGGGGCCTGCCGATCACGAACCTCAACAACGACGGACAACAGGACATAGAGCACTGCATAGATGAGCGGTATCTGCCACTTCACGTCCCATGCGAAGAGGTTGGCGACAATCGACCCGCCAATGACAAACAGAAGAGCTAGCAACAGCAACTTCTGTTCAACGGACTGCAGATTGACCACCGGTCGCATGCACCCCACCCCCCTTGTGCCTGCACCATGCCTGCGGTCAGGCACGTGGCGCTTCGTGTTTACCCCTCAAGCCGAGACAGGATGCGAGACCGTAGGCGATCGGAAAGCGGACGACACACATCCGGCGCCAGCTGGTCAGTCGCTTTGCGGGTCTGTCCACCGGACCTGCTGTTCGGGTGTGGTGACGGACCGCCAGAGGGCCGCGGAAGGCCCGTCACGCAGGAGGTCGGTGAGGGAAGCGGCGAGGATGGGCACGCTGGCGCGGAAGCCGGCCCCGGTCAGCCTCGCACTCGCGGTCAGGGCCGTAAGGCGATTCTCGACGCCGGCAGGCCCGGTGCCGCTGAGGACGAACAGCAGTCGTGGGAAGACCGGATACCGCCGCCGCCATCCCACCTCCACCGGCTCCCGCACGCCGGTACGCGGCCGACCCACGGTCACCGGTACATAGTTGAACAGCCGCTCGTAGGCGTGGATTTTCGCGGCGAGGCGTTCGGGTCCCATGGTGGCGCGGTCGACTTCGACGAAGGCCCGCAGCATCGCCCCCTCACCCGCGCCCTCACCGAGACGGCGCCGGTAGTAGAGCAGCGCATCCGGGATGACGGCTTCCCCGCCGCCAAGAGGGTGGTGGACTTCGGGTATCCAGTCCAGTGGCTGGCAGGTATCCCCGCACCGGCGGGCGTCCGTAACGAACGCCAGCCCGGTCTCGGTGACCGTCAGCGCATGCCCGGCCCGCAGCCGGGCGGCGGTGGGGTCTGCGCCCAGCCGCGTGGGCCGCCATCCGTGTAACTCGGGCCACTCGGAAGCGATTTCGGCCCCGTAGTCGGTGGTGAACCACACCCGTGTCCGGCCCGCCTGCGGCAACGTGATCCGATCGATTAGCCCTTCCTCCCGCAGCTTGGCGAGCCTGCGCCGGGTCTGCTCGATGCGTACCTCGGGTGCGAGCAGCCGGTGCATCTGCTCGGTGGTGGCCGTCCGGTACTGCGCCAGCACCGCCACCGCCAGCCGATCCCCACCACCCGCACCCGCACCCGCAGCTGGATTCACTTGAGTGTCCATCGTCAGCGAGCCCCTTCTCAGCAGCCGGCGGCATCCCCTCTGGCGCCGCGCCTGGAGCCCACGACAGCAGCTGCCCCTGACCGGACCGGTGACCACCCAGGCCTGACCAGCGTCACGATGTGATAACCCCGCCCTCAACCAGACCCATAACCCGGCTGATAACCCCGCCGACAACCCCACCCACAACAGCCCGTGCGTGTCCGGCGTCTGACGGTGTATCCGCAGCTCACCACCCCTGACCAGGCACAGTCACCAGCCCGACATCCCCCCTCTGCACACCCCCCACGCCCCCCAACCAGCAAGGAGAAGGGAAAGGGATAGGGCGGGGGCGGGTGTGGGCGTGCCTCGGGGGATCGGGGCGCCCTCCGCTTCCTTGTTGCGCGCCGGCGAGGCCTCCGCGCCGTGCCCCGCACACAGCCGGCCCGCGGGCCGGGTCACGCGGAGGAGAGCAGGCCACTGATGCTCCGGCTGGCGCGCTGCCCGCCTCGGCCGCCTCCACCCGATGGCCGTGTACGCGAGTAGCGGCTCTAGCTGTATTGATCTGAAACGTCGCACACGGCTGACCGGTGGGTGTCAGCCGTGGCAGTGCACCCGTACCAGAATCGTGGCGTCGGGCACCTGAGCCAGGTACGCCTCGCTGCCCGGCCATCCAACGGGCCCTGGGGGAGTGTGGGGACACGATTGCGGGTCGCAGGACGCGTGAGCGACACTTCGTCCGTCGCTCTCTCGCCACCAGCCGTCCACGGTGAGTATGTCGGTGTCCGGTGGACGCTTGCGGGAGAACTCGCGGATGTAGTCGGCGCGGCTGCGGGGATAGCCGATGACGGGATGCTCGTCATGGAACGGAGAGCCCGGATAGCCCAGTCCCAGACTCCACGGGTGATCGAGGTATGCCTTGATCAGTGGCTGGGCTCGGTAGGCGGCCACCATCCCGTCATCCCAGGGGCCGCCTGGAAACGCATGGGGATCGTCTCTCCAACGCTCTACGAAGACCTCGAGGGGCAGCGCTGGAGGGTGCAGGCCACACAGATGCTGCCACAGGTCCCAGGAGGCCGCTGCCGCTCGCTCGGAAGCGGCTTGCGGCCGCGAGAAGTCGAGCAGGGCACGCGGCCCGCCGGCACAGACTCCTGGCGCGCTGGGGGCAGGGGTGCCGTCGTATCGGGGCTCGTCGTGGACCAGCCGGGGATCGTCCTCATACCCGCGGACGACCGCGAACCCCCGCCCGTCACTGCCACCGAGGATGCGGCGCGAATCCCACATACCGCGGCCCGGGGGATGGTCACCGTTCAGGTCGAACGGCGCGAGAGCGCCATCGAGCGCCGCCTCAATATCATCCGCGACCTCGGGCGGCAGACACACCGTCACGGTCAGGCCTGCCATACGCTCTCCCCGCTCTGTCGACGCACAGCATGATCACACCGAGCAGCCGTGTTTGGCATGCCGATTTTGACGGCGAGCAGGCTTCCCGTCCGGGCGGAGCCAGACTCGGCTCAGGCGGACCGTCCGGTTGACGCCGGCGGAGGAGCCGCCGGCCAGCTTCCCCCACACCACAGAAGTCGACCAGAAGCCCTTCCCCGTGTCTGCAGCCAACCCGACACATCCCCCACACAAGCGAGCGCGCCACCAGCCCGCCAGCACTGCTTCCGACAACAGCGCGCCGCCAAAGAGCGCGCAGCTTCCCCCAGGCTTGAAACCATCACCTACGATGGAAACGCTTCTTGGAGAGAAGCACTGCTGGCGGGGAGTTCCGGATACGGGTTTGCCGACCCACCGGATCTGCCGTTCCCCGTCAGCAGGTAAATCCCAGCCATAAGAAGACGTCAGGGCGCCGCAAGAGACGACACTGAAAAAATGCTGGAACGCTTATATCCCGCCCCTGTTTCCCTGAATTCCTTTTGCGCGCGGTCTGCTCCGCAGACGCGTCGCGCCGCCGCTACGCGGCGGACACCCCCAGGGCGCTCCGCCCCCTGGAAAGGGCGGCGGTGGCATCGCTACGCGATGCACGAGGTAGGGGCGCCGCTGATGCGGGCCGCCCCTACCTCGCTTCTCCACGACGCTCCGCGTCGTTTGTGGGCGGGGGCGCCGGAGTTCCTTGATCGGCACCCCCACCTGCCCTGCTCCGTGCCCGGCGTTCACGGGGCAGGGGGGTGCGGGCCAGGTCGCCATCCCAGCCCGCCTACGGGGCAGCTACAGGACGGTGTAGGCCACAGGCGGATACACCGCTTCGGTCCCCTTCTCGTCGTCCTCGTCGCTGCCGTGCAGCCCGAACGCATCCACGAACACCGCCGGTTCACGCTCACCGATCAGCTCAGCCGCCTCCGACGCGCTGCACTCGCTGAGCGCGCAGTAGACCAGCTGCCAGGCCCGGATGACATACGCCGCGCCCTGGTCGGCCGGAGCGGGGGAGCGCAGGTACAGCGTGCCGTACGACAACGGCTGCGCCAGCCCGACCATCAGCAAGAACGCCATGTTGTCCAGGTACTTCCCCTCGGCGCCCACGAGGTCGTCCAGACCGCCGTCACCCTCCACAGTCACCCGGAGGACCGCCGCCAGCGGCTTCTCCTCACCGTCCATGGTCACGCCCAGCCGCACCACGTGCTCACCCGGCGCCAGACGGCCCATCAGGCGGGCCAGCACCGCATAAGCCTCCTCCCGGGCCTCCGCGATACGCGCCGGAGAAATCGGCTTCAACTTCGCCATTTCAGTTTCCCTTCACTTACTTGGAGAGAATTCGTCCCCGGTGAGGTTGCCGCCTTACCGGGTAACTCAATTCTATTTCCCGAACAAGCTCACGAGAACGGGGAGTTGAAGCATTCTCGGAAAACCAGCCATGACCTATCGATCACCCAATAAGTAGAACGTTTCCAACGCCCATAAAGCGCAAGGAAGTTCGCTACGCTCCGCTACACAGCGGGGGCGAGGACCGTGAATCAGGCCAGAATCCATCGATTAAGCCAAACTGACACCCCCTTAAGATGGCCGGAAACCCGCCCCGTCCTTGTTGCTGCCCCTGACGCGCCCGGAGGGGGCGTCAGGTTCTGTGACGGACTGCGGAGCAGGCCGCCACAGAACGAATCTGACCGAAGGTCAGATTCCCGGATCACGGAGTGATCCGGCTATCGTCACGGAGTGACGATCCATCAACTGCCTTGCGAAGCAAGGCAGTTGTCCCGCCGCGTATGTCGTTGCTCGGTGGGTGTGGGTAGTGGTTGCCCTGTGACCTGCGGGTTTTCAGTTGGAGTGGATGCTTGGGGGCG
>MWJO01000123.1 GCA_002027195.1 Streptomyces sp. GKU 895
CGCATCGGCAGTCCGGACGGTGGAGGAGGCGCTCGCGAGGCCGCGTCGGTGGGCGTGACCACGGTCGTGCAGGTCGGCTGCGACATCAAGGGCTCAGCGCCGTCGACGACCCGGCACCGGCTTCCGCGTCGCCGCCCACCTCCGCCGCCCTCTCCCCGGTCCGCCGCCTCCTCCTGCGCACGACGGTCCCGCACGACGCCCCGACCCTGCCGACCGCCGTCCACGTCTTCGCTGGCGCGGCCTGGCACGAACGCGAGACGCACGAAATGTTCGGCGTCGCCTTCGAGGGCCACCCGGCCCTGGACCACCTCCTCCTCCCGGAAACCTTCGAAGGCCACCCCCTCCGCAAGGACTTCGTCCTGGCCGCCCGCGTCGCCAAGGCCTGGCCCGGCGCGAAGGAACCGGGCGAGTCCGACCACGGCGGCCCCAAGCGCCGCCAGATGCTCCCCAGGCGTCCCGACCCAACGACTGGGGCCCCAAGGCCAGCCCCCTGCCCCAACCCGCCCCACCGCCCAACAGCCCGAGGGCAACAACCGACGCCCCATCCGAACCCGCACGGCATCAGAGGGTTCGGCAAGCCAGGAGGGGTGCCCGACCACTCGACTGCCGGTCGCGCCGCTGCCGTTCGGCCCGAGGTTCGGCGAGTCATGGAGGCGACCGGCGGTGCCGTGCTCCGGCTGCCGGTCCGCGCCGCTCCGTTCGGCGGCCGAGGTTCGGCGAGTCGGTGGAGGGGGCTGGGACCTCGGCGGTGCCGGGTGCTCCGGCTGCCGGTCCGCGTCGGTCGCGTTCGGCTGCCCAAGGCTCGGCGAGCCAGACGGGCGGACGGCGGCGCTGCCACTCCGAGCGAGGGCTCGGCCACCGGCGCCCCTGGCACTGGCTCCGCCACCACCGGCCCGCGTCGCTCCCGCAGCGCCTCGGAAGGCTCCGCGAGCCAGCGCCCGACACCTGACCCCACGCCTCCGGCACCACCCCGGCCGACGAGCCAGACCCCGGCCGACGACGCCGACCCCGGCCGACGAGCAGACCCCGGCCGACGAGCCGACCCCGGTTGACGCGCCGACCCCGGCCGCCACGCCCCCGAAGCCCACCTCGCGCGCTCCCCGCAGCGCCGACGCCCCGTGGCATCACGCCCGCCCAGCCTTCGACGAACCCGAATCCGGACGGGATGCCGAGTCCGACACCGGAAGGGAAGCGGAGCCTGGGACGGACACCGGGCGGGAATCCGGCGCCGAGCAGCGGCCGGAGACCGAGGCCGAACCGCGTCCCGAGGCCCAGGCCCAGCCCCGCCCGGAATCCGAGCCGGGCCCAGGCCGCGAGGCTCAGGCCGATCAGCCCTCCGCCCCCGAAGCGGCGCCTGAAGCCCCGGAGACACGCGGCACCCCCGTCGACGACTCCGAGCCTCCCGGCCACCCCGCGTCTTCCGGCGCCACCGAGTCTCCCGGGACCACCCGAAGTCCCCGACACTCCCAGCACCCCTGACGCCCCTAGCTCCCCCAACCGCCCGCCAACACCCGCAACACCCGCAACACCCCCGAAGACCCCGCAGGAGGCCCGCAGTGAACGACGCTCTCGACGTCGCCCTGCGACTCCTGATCGTCTTCGTCGTCTTCCTCACCTTCCCCCTGATCGTCGGCCAGACCGAGCACAAGGTCATGGCCCACATGCAGGGCCGCCTCGGTCCCATGTACGCCGGTGGCTTCCACGGCTGGGCCCAGCTCGTCGCGGACGGCGTGAAGTTCGCGCAGAAGGAAGACGTCGTACCCGCGGGCGCCGACCGCCGCATCTTCCAACTCGCCCCCGCCGTAGCCCTCCTGCCCTACCTCCTGGTCCTCCTGGCCATCCCCATCGGCCCCGGCGAGGGCGCCGTCGCGAGGTCATCGACGCCGGTGTCTTCTTCGTCCTCGCCGTCATGGGTGTAGGGGTCCTCGGCTCCCTCATGGCCGGCTGGGCCTCCGCCAACAAGTTCTCCCTCCTCGGCGGCCTCCGCACCGCCGCTCAGCTCCTCGCCTACGAACTCCCGATGCTGCTGACCGCCGCCTCCGTCGCCATGGCGGCCGGCACGGTCTCCCTCCCCGGCATCGTCGACGCCTTCGAGTGGTGGTGGCTGCCCTGGCAGATCGTCGGCGCGATCGTCTTCTTCGTCGCCGGCCTCGCCGAACTCCAGCGCCCGCCCTTCGACATGCCCGTCGCCGACTCGGAGATCATCTTCGGGGCGTACACGGAGTACACCGGCCTCCGCTTCGCTCTGTTCCTCCTCGCCGAGTACGCCGGGATCATCGTCCTGTGCGGCCTGACCACCGTCCTCTTCCTGGGCGGCTGGCACGGCCCCTGGGGCGCCGACGGCCTCGGCTGGGTGTGGACCCTCCTGAAGACGGCCGTCCTCGCCTTCGTCGTGATCTGGCTCCGCGTGACCTACCCCCGGCTCCGCGAGGACCAGCTCCAGAAGTTCTCCTGGACCCTCCTCGTCCCCCTTTCTCTCGCCCAGATCGCCCTCACCGGCATCGTCAAGGTGGTGATCCAGTAACCATGGCTGAGCCTCTCCCGCCCACCCGGCCCCGCATTCCTGGCAGTGGCCTCGCCAAGGGCCTGGCCGTCACCCTCCGCACGATGACGAAGAAGACCGTCACCGAGCAGTACCCCGACGTCCAGCCCGACCTCCCGCCCCGCACCCGCGGCGTCATCGGCCTGTTCGAGGAGAACTGCACGGTCTGCATGCTCTGCGCCCGGGAGTGCCCGGACTGGTGCATCTACATCGACTCCCACAAGGAGACGGTCCCGCCCGCCGCCCCCGGTGGCCGCGAGCGCAGCCGCAACGTCCTCGACCGCTTCGCCATCGACTTCTCCCTGTGCATGTACTGCGGTATCTGCATCGAGGTCTGTCCTTTCGACGCCCTGTTCTGGTCCCCGGAGTTCGAGTACGCCGAGACCGACATCCGCGACCTCACCCACGAACGCGACAAGCTCCGCGAGTGGATGTGGACCGTCCCGGCCCCGCCGGCCCTCGACCCCGCCGCCGAGGAGCCGAAGGAGATCGCCGCCGCCCGCAAGACCGCCGAGAAGCTGGCCGCCCAGGCGGAACAGCAGGAGGGAGAGTCGTGAGCCTCGCCGCCGAAACGCACGGCTTCCTCTCCCCGACCGGTGTGGAGATCGCCTTTCTCCTCGTCGGACTGGTGACGTTCGGCGCCGCCCTCGTCACCGTCACCACCCGGCAGCTGGTGCACGCCGCCCTGTGGCTGGTGGTGGCCCTCGGGGGTCTCGCCGTCGAATACCTCCTTCTCACGGCCGAGTTCATCGCCTGGGTGCAGGTCCTCATCTATGTCGGTTCCGTCGTCGTGCTCCTCCTCTTCGGTCTGATGCTCACCAAGGCCCCCATCGGCCGCTCCCCGGACGCCGACTCAGGCAACCGCTGGGCCGCCCTGACCGTCGCCGTCGCTTCGGCCGCCGCCCTGATCTGGGTCGTCGTCGACGCCTTCCGCGCGACCTGGATCGATCTGGACGGCCCCGCCGCCGGCTCGACGGAGGCCACCGGAGCGAGCCTCTTCCAGAACTGGGTGCTCCCCTTCGAGGCGCTCTCCGTCCTGCTCCTCGCGGCGCTGGTCGGCGCGATCGTCCTGTCCCGCAAGGCGAAGGCGGAGTCGGCCTCGCCCCCTGTGAACTCCCGGCCCGTGTCCGGTGGTTCCCCATCCGTCCCGGATTCCCGCAATCACCCGATCCGGCGAAAAGAGCCGGTCACGGGAACTCGAGCCACCGCAGCCACCGGATCGACCGCAGCCACCGGGCCCACCACAGGTACTGGATCCACCGCATCTACGGGATCCATGCCAGGCAGCGGGTCCACGCCAGGCACCGGATCCACCACAGGCACGGGGACCGCCACAGGCGTGGGACCCGCCACGGGAGCCGAGCCCGCCGCCGGAACCACGCCGGGCCCGGCAGCCGAGTCGGCCGAGCAGGAAGGCGTCCGCTGATGCACCTCGCCTATCCAGCCGTACTCTCCGCCCTCCTCTTCTGCACCGGCCTGTACGGCGTCCTCGCCCGCCGCAACGCGATCCTGGTCCTGATGTCGGTCGAGCTGATGCTCAACGCCGTCAACCTCAACCTCGTCGCCTTCGACGTCTGGCTCAGCCGGACCGCCGAGGAGACCCTGCACTCCGGCCAGGCCCTGACCCTGTTCACCATCGCCATCGCCGCCGCCGAGATCGGCATCGGCCTGGCGATCGTCCTCGCCGTCTACCGCAACCGCGGCACCTCGGACATCGACAGGCTCCGCGACACCGCCGAGGGCCACGAGTCCGACGGCCCCGACTCCGACGACTCCGAAGGCGACGCCCCCGCGGCCGAGAAGGCAGAGGCCACCGCGTGACCACCACCACCCTCGCCGTCCTCGTCCCCCTCCTTCCGTTCCTGGGCGCGGCCACCGGCCTGCTCCTGGGGCGCACGGCCCCCGGGTTCGTCCGCCCGCTCGCGGTGATGCCGACGCTCGCCTCCCTCGTACTGGCCGCGATCGTCGCCGTACGCCAGGGTGGGGACGAGGCGGTGAACGCCGCCACCGAGCTGACGCCCACCGGCTCGGTCCCGATCGAACTCGCCCTGCACATTGACGGCTTCGCCGCCCTCGTTGCCGTGCTCGTCGGGCTCGTCGCGAGCTGTGTGCAGATCTACTCGACCGGCTATCTGCGCGACGACCCGCGCTACCCGTCGTACGCGGCTCTGGTCTCCCTCTTCACCTCCGCGATGCTCCTCGTCGTCTACTCCGGCGACCTGATGGTGCTGCTGGTGGGCTGGGAGGTCATGGGCATCTGCTCGTACTTCCTGGTCGGCCACTACTGGGAGACCCCGGAGGCCCGCGCCGCCTCCATCACGGCGTTCCTGGTCACCAAGCTCGGCGACGTCCCTTTCCTCATCGGCCTGTTCGCGCTGGCCACCGACGCCGGGTCGTTCCGCATCACGAAGGTGCTCGACGCCGTCGCGAGCGGAGGACTGGACCACCCCACCCTGATCGCCCTGCTGCTCCTCGCGGGCGTGGCCGGAAAGTCGGCGCAGTTCCCGCTGCACACCTGGCTCCCGGACGCGATGGCGGGCCCCACGCCCGTCTCCGCGCTGATCCACGCCGCGACGATGGTGGCCGCCGGTGTCTACTTCGTCGCACGTCTCCTGCCTGTCTTCGAGGCCTCGCAGGCCGCGATGGTCGTCCTCGCCGTCATGGCAGCCGTGACGATGACGGGCTCGGCGCTCGCCGCGCTCGCCCAGGACGACATCAAGCGCGTTCTCGCCTACTCGACCATCGGCCAGCTCGGCTATATGACCGGCGCCCTCGCCGTCGGCGACCGCGGTGCCGCCGTCTTCCACCTCCTGTCGCACGGCGCCTTCAAGGCGCTGCTGTTCCTCGCGGCGGGCGTGATCATCCATGCCGCCGGCACCAACTCACTGGCCGCCATGTCCCGCATGGGCCACCTGCGCGACCGCGTACCCGACGCCTACTGGACGATGACCGTGGCACTCCTCGCGCTCGCCGCGATCCCGCCGTTCAGCGGCTTCTTCTCCAAGGAGTCCGTCCTCGGCGCCGCCGAGCACGTCGCCACCGGCCACACCGAGCACGCCCCCGGCGCGGCGGGCTGGGTCGTCCTCGTCGCCGGCCTGCTCACGGCCCTGCTCACCGCGGCCTACGCGACGCGCCTGTGGCTGCTGGCCTTCCGCGGCCAGGGCGTCGAGGCCCCCGACCACGGCCGCCAGCCCCTCACCATGAACGTGGTCCTGTGGGTGCTCGCCGTCCCGTCCCTCGCCGTCGGCGGATTCGCCTACCGCGTGCTCCCCGACTGGTTCGACGGCCGCGACCTGACCCCGACCCTCACCACGTCCGTCGTCGGCACGGGAGTCGCCCTGGTCGGCGGCATCGTCACCTACGCCGCCTGGCGGCACACCACCGCCCTCGCGGCCCGCGTGCCGCTGGGCGCGGTCGCCGCCCACCCGGAGGGCGACGCCGCCCTCGTCGAAGCCGAGGCCATCGCCAGTCACGAGCCGGCGTACGGGGACATCGCCTACGCGCCCGACCCCGCCGATCCCGGCCGGCTCCTGCTCGGCCCGCTGCACCGGCACGCGGCCGTCGGCTTCCACCTCGACGCCGTCTACTCGATCCTCTTCGTCCGCCCGGTCCAGGCCGGCGCCACCCTCGTCCGGTTCCTCGACCGCGCGGTCGTCGAGACCTACGTACGCGGCGCCGGGGCCACGCCCCGGGCGCTGGGCTGGGCCGTACGGCGGGCCCAGACCGGCAATGTGCAGACCTATGTGAGCGCGCTGCTCGCCGGCACCGTCGTCCTGGCGGTCGCCGCAGTCCTCGTCGCCACGGGAGCGTGAGCAGGCGTGATCGATATCAACGAGTCCGTGATGCAGTTCCTTCTGGCGTTCGTCGTCGCCGGCCCGCTCCTCGGTGCCGTCGCCGCCCTGCTGCCCGCACCGCCCGGGCTGAAGGGGAAGTCGCCCGAGCAGGCCGTGCTCCGGCACGGTGTGACGGTGACCGGCGCGATTCTCGTCGCCGCGATCGTCCTCGCGCTCGGCTTCGACCACGACCATCCGTCGAAGATGCAGGCCACGACCGACATCGGCTGGATCCCCGCACTCGACGTGCGCATCCACCTCGGCATCGACGGCATCTCCCTCCCCCTTCTGGTCCTGACCGCGCTGCTGACCTTCCTCTGCGCGCTCTACTCGTACTTCAAGATGCCTGCGGGTCCCACCCCGAAGGCTTTCGTCGCACTGCTGCTCGTCCTCGAGTCCGGCACCCTCGCGACCTTCGCCGTTCTCGATCTGCTGCTGTTCTTCCTGGCGTTCGAGATGGTGCTCATCCCGATGTACTTCCTCATCGCCCGCTGGGGTGGCGAGGGCAGGACGGCGGCCGCCTGGCGTTTCATCCTGTACACGCTGCTCGGTTCGGTCGTCATGCTGCTGGGCCTGCTCCTGATCGGAATCAAGGCGGGCACGTTCGACATGGTGGCACTCGCCACTGACAACGGCCGGTCGCTGACCACATCCGTGCAGGTCATCGCCGTATTGGCGATCGGGCTCGGACTCGCGGTCAAGACCCCGATGTGGCCGTTGCACAGCTGGCTGCCCGACGCCCACACCGCCGCGCCGACCGTCGGCTCGGTCCTGCTGGCCGGCGTCCTGCTGAAGATGGGCACGTACGGGTTCGTCCGGATCCTGCTGCCGATCGCGCCCGACGGCCTCGCCGACTTCGCGCCCTATCTCGCCGCCTTCGCCGTCGTCGGGATCATCTACGGATCCCTCGCCTGCCTGGCCCTCGCCAAGCAGGGCGCTAAGGGCGACCTCAAGCGCCTCATCGCCTACTCCTCCGTCGGCCACATGGGCTTCGTCCTCCTCGGCATCGCCACCATGACCCCGACCGGCGTGAACGGCGCCCTGTTCGCCAACATCGCCCACGGCCTCATCACCGGCCTGCTCTTCTTCCTGGTCGGCGCCCTGAAGGACCGCACGGGCACCACCGACCTCGACACCCTTGCCGAACAGACCGGCGCCGCGCTCTACGGCAAGGCCCCGCGGCTCGGCGGCCTGCTCGCGTTCGCCGCGGTCGCCTCCCTCGGCCTGCCCGGCCTGGCCGGGTTCTGGGGCGAGATGCTGGCCCTGTTCGGCGCGTTCGACCCCGCCGACGACCTCAGCCGCCCCGCCTTCCTCACCTTCATGGCGATCGCGGCCTTCGGCACCCTCCTCACGGCCGCCTACCTCCTCGCCGTGGTCCGCCGCGTCTGCATGGGCGCCGTACCGCAGGACGCGCCGAAACTCGCCGACGTCCACGCGTACGAGTTCGCGGCCTGGACGCCGCTCGTCGCCCTCACCGTCGTAGCCGGCCTGTGGCCGAAGGCCCTCCTGGGCCTGACCGACCCGGCCGTGCAGCAGCTCCTCGCAGGAGGCACCCGATGAGCTCCCTGGCCGCGAACCTCGTCCAGTCGGTCGACTGGCTCGCCATCGCACCGCCCACCATCGCGGCGGTCGTCGGCCTCGCCGTCCTCGTAGCGGATCTCTTCGTCGGTGACGCGAAGAAGGCACTGCTCGGCTGGCTGTCCGTCGCGGGCCTGGCCGCCTCCGCGCTCATGCTGCTGCCCCTCCTGGACGGCGACCGGGCCACCTTCTGCCTGTCCGGCGAAGCAGACGTCTGCAGCTACACCGCGGACCGCTTCACCCTCGTCCTCCAGCTCCTGGTGCTCGGCGGAGCCCTGCTGGCCGCCCTCCTGTCGGTCACGGCCCTCAAGGACGCCGACAAGGGACTCCCCGAAGGGGAGTACTGGTTCCTGCTGCTCTCCTCCGCCGCCGGTGCCGCCCTCCTGCCCGCCTCGCGCGACCTGGCCACCCTGATCGTCGCCCTGGAAGTCGCCTCCTTGCCGGCGTTCGCCCTCGTGGGCCTGCGCCAAGGCGACCGCAAGTCCTCGGAAGCGGCCCTGAAGTTCTTCCTGTCCTCGGTCACCGCGACCGCGGTCAGCCTCATGGGCATCAGCTTCGTGTACGCCTCCACGGGCACCCTCTACCTCACCCAGATCGCCGACCGCGTCCAGCACGTCGACGGTCAGCTCCACACCCTCACCCAGACCGGCGTGGTCCTCACCCTCATCGGCTTCGCCTTCAAGACGGCCGCCGTGCCCTTCCACTTCTGGGTTCCGGACACCTACGTCGGGGCGCCCTCCCGATCGCCGCCTACTTGTCGGTCGTCGGCAAGGCGGTCGGCTTCTCCGGCCTGATCCTCCTCACCGTCGTCGCCCTGCCCTCCTACGCCGACGTGTGGGGCCCGGCACTGGCCGCGCTGGCCGCCCTCACCATGACCGTCGGCAACGTCGGCGCCCTCCGACAGCAGGCCACGCGCGCGTACAGCGCCGTACGCCTCCTCGCCTGGTCCTCCGTAGGCCAGGCCGGCTACCTGCTGGTGCCGATCGCCGCGGCCGCCTACTCCGACGACGCCGAGCACTCCATCGGCTCCACCGTCGCCTACGCCCTCATGTACGCCGCCGTGAACCTCGGCGCCTTCGCGGTGGCCGCACTGGTGGGCCGTACCAAGTCCCGCAACCGCCTCAGCGACTACCGGGGCCTGTACGCCACCAACCCCCTCGCCGCGCTCCTCCTGGCGTTCTTCCTGCTGTGCCTCGCCGGACTTCCGCCGGGCATCATCGGCCTCTTCGCCAAGGTGACCGTCTTCTCGGCCGCCGTCGACGCCGGTCTCGGCTGGCTCGCGGTGGTCATGGCCGCCAACGTCGTGATCGCGCTGTACTACTACCTCCAGTGGACGGCACTGCTGTTCCGCGCGCCCGAGGGCGAAGCCGTACGCCACAGGGTCCCCGCGCCCCTCACCGCCGCCCTCGCCCTCACCGGCGTCCTCGGCGTCGCCCTGTCGGGCGCTCCCCAACTGGTCCTGCGCTTCGCCGACACCGGACTCTTCTGAGGGCACCCACCACCGCACGACCAGGCCGCTTCCGGACCCTCACCCGGACGGCTCACACCCCGCCCCGCACGCACAAGGGAACTAGCGGCTCTCGCCTGGCGTTGACCAGAACGGGAGGGTCCACTGGACATACACCAGAAGGACCGCAGATCAGCAAGCAAAGGGTTCCCCTGCTGCACGACTTGGAGGGCGTACCGTGCACCGCCGGCACAACGGGCTCAGGACCGCAGTACTCCTCGGGGGACTGTCCGCACTCATCATCGTCATCGGCAGCTTCTTCGGCCGTATGGGGCTCGTGATCGCGGTCCTGGTCGCCCTGGGGACCAACGCGTACGCGTACTGGAACAGCGACAAGCTGGCGCTCCGCGCGATGCGCGCCCGCCCTGTCAGCGAGTTCGAGGCCCCCGCGCTGTACCGCATGGTCCGGGAGCTCTCCACACAGGCCCGCCAGCCCATGCCGCGCCTGTACATCTCTCCGACGGAGGCACCGAACGCGTTCGCGACGGGCCGTAACCCGCGCAATGCCGCGGTCTGCTGCACCGAAGGGATCATGCGCATCCTCGACGAGCGCGAACTGCGCGGCGTCATCGGCCACGAGCTCAGTCACGTCTACAACCGCGACATCCTGATCTCGTCGGTCGCCGGAGCCCTCGCCTCCGTCATCATGTTCCTCGTCAACTTCGCCTGGCTGATCCCGGTCGGCCGCTCCAACGACGACGACGGCCCCGGCATCTTCGGCATGCTGCTCATCATGATCCTGGGCCCGCTCGCCGCGAGCCTGATCCAACTGGCCATCAGCCGCTCCCGCGAATACGAGGCCGACGCCTCCGGCGCCCAACTCACCGGGGACCCCCTCGCCCTGGCCAGCGCGCTGCGCAAGCTCGAGATCGGCACCAAGCAGCTGCCGCTGCCCCCGGAGCCCCGCATCGAGACCGCGAGCCACATGATGATCGCGAACCCCTTCCGCCCGGGCCAGGGATTCTCGAAGATGTTCTCCACGCACCCGCCGATGGCGGAACGCATTGCCCGCCTCGAGAAGATGGCAGGTCGCCACCAGTGAAGACAATCCTGAACGTCATCTGGCTCGTCCTCAGCGGCTTCTGGCTGTTCCTCGGCTATCTCGCCGCCGGCGTGCTGCTGTGCATCACGATCATCGGCATCCCCTTCGGCATCGCCGCCTTCCGCATCGGCATCTACGCCCTGTGGCCCTTCGGGTACACGACGGTCGAGCGCCGCGACGCGGGCGCCCCGTCCTGCGTCGGCAACGTGCTGTGGCTGATCCTGGCGGGCTGGTGGTTGGCCCTCGGCCACATCGTCACCGGTCTCCTGCTGTGCGTCACGATCATCGGCATCCCGTTCGGCATCGCCAACTTCAAGCTCATCCCGGTTTCGCTGTTCCCGCTGGGCCGCGAAATCGTCTCGACCGACAGGCCGTTCGCGTCGTCGGGCTGGTAGGACTCGGTAGAGCTCCCGGCCACCGCGCCGGTTGCTCACGGTCCGGCGGTTGTCCACAGCGGGACGGTTATCCACAGCTCGCCCCGATTGTCAGTGCCCGCCTGCACCATGAACACATGACCGCGCACGAGCAGACGCGGGCACAGGGGGCAGCCAGGATGTGCAATGCCCGTCTGCAGGCCCGCACTTCACGAGGGACTGAGGGGACCACGGCCGCCAGAGCCACGGCCGTATCAGCCCAGCCAGAGCGCTGAACGCCGATCCGGGCCACGCCCTTCGTGCGGGAGCATCGGCGGGCCCGGCGACCGCCCTACTACCGCGACGCCCCGCCCACCCGTCGCCGCACGCCGTACGCCACCACACCCACGACCAGAACACCCGCGCCCACAACCACCGACACCCCCGGCAGCGCGAACGCCAGCACCACGCACCCGAGAAGCCCCACCGCCGGTACCGCCCGTGCCGCCGGAGCCGAATCAAGCGTCCAGGCCGAGGCGTTGGCCACCGCGTAGTACGCCAGCACCCCGAAGGAGGAGAACCCGATAGCGCCCCGCACGTCCACCGTGGCGGCCAGCACCGCGACCACCGCACCCACGGCCAGTTCGGCCCGGTGCGGCACCTGGAAACGTGGGTGCACAGCCGCCAGGGCGCCGGGCAGATGCCGGTCACGTGCCATGGCCAGCGTCGTCCGTGAGACACCCAGGATCAGAGCGAGCAGCGAGCCCAGCGCGGCCACGGCAGCACCGACCCGCACCACCGGCACCAGCCCCGGTACCCCGGCCGCCCGCACGGCGTCGGTCAGCGGCGCACCGGCCTGCCCCAGACCCTCGGCCCCCAGCACGGAAAGAACAGCCACCGCCACACACGCGTACACGGCCAGCGCGATCCCCAGAGCCAGCGGGATCGCGCGGGGGATGGTGCGCGCCGGATCCCGCACCTCCTCCCCGAGAGTCGCGATGCGCGCGTACCCCGCGAACGCGAAGAACAGCAGACCGGCGGCCTCCAGCACGCCCCCCGCACCGCCCGAGGCGCCGCTGCTCAGCCGCCCGGCATCGGAAGCCCCCGACCCCAGGCACACGACCACGACGGAAGCGAGGACAGCGAGCACGACCGCCACGATCACCCGCGTGAGCAGAGCGGACTTCTGGACACCGCCGTAGTTCACCGCGGTCAGCGCCACGACCGCCGCCACCGCCACGGCGTGCGCATGCCCCGGCCAGACGTACGCGCCCACGGTGAGTGCCATCGCCGCACAGGAGGCCGTCTTCCCGACGACGAACGACCAGCCCGCGAGATAACCCCAGAAAGGCCCGAGCCGCTCCCTGCCGTACACGTACGTGCCGCCGGAAGCCGGATACAGCGCGGCCAGTCGGGCCGACGAGGTGGCGTTGCAGTAGGCGACCACCGCGGCGACCGCCAGCCCGATCAGCAGCCCGGAACCGGCCGCGCGCGCCGCGGGGCCGAGCGCGGCGAAGATGCCGGCCCCGACCATCGAGCCCAACCCGATGACGACGGCGTCACCCACGCCGAGGGTGCGTCGCAGTTCCGAATCCGAGCTGGAACGGGGTGGGGAAGGTGCCATGCGCCGCACCCTACTGAGCAGTGCAACCAACCGGTGCACTCGTGACGTCCTCTTCATCAACACGGCACGAACTCGCGCTGCCGCCGAGGTGGGGACGCACTCGCGCATCCGCCCGGGCGCACAGTCCGACCGGACGTAGATCACAGGGCCGGAACAGTGCAGGCACAGTGCGGAAGGGCAGGTTCAGGGCATGAGCATCATCGGTTGGATCATCCTGGGGCTTCTGGCCGGAGCCATCGCCAAGTTCCTGCTGCCGGGCCGCGACCCGGGCGGCTTCATCGGCACGACCCTCATCGGCATCGCGGGCGCGTTCATCGGCGGCTGGATCTCGGCCCGTTGGCTGGACCACCCGATCACGAAGGACTTCTACGACGGCACCACCTGGGCAGCGGCGATCGGAGGCTCTCTCGTGCTCCTGATCGGCTACCGCATCCTGTTCGGCAACTCGCGCGACTGATCCACCCCGGACCGCGGCCAGCAGGCGAGAAGGGTGGGCGCCGGCCAGGTGCCCACCCTTCCTCGTACGACACGGCACGAGCCGTGAACCGGCCGTGGACTACCGGTAGTTCACGAACTGCAGGGCGAAGTCGAAGTCCTTGCCCTTGAGCAGGCTGATGACGGCCTGAAGGTCGTCGCGGCTCTTGGAGCTGACGCGCAGCTCGTCACCCTGCACCTGGGCCTTCACGCCCTTCGGGCCCTCGTCGCGGATGATCTTCGCCACCTTCTTCGCGTTCTCCTGGGAGATGCCCTCCTCGATCGACGCGAAGATCTTGTACTCCTTGCCGGACAGCTGCGGCTCGCCGGCGTCCAGGGCCTTGAGCGAGATGCCGCGCTTGATCAGCTTGGACTGGAAGACGTCGAGAACGGCCTTGACCCGGTCCTCGGAGTTCGCCTCCATCAGGATCTTGTCGCCGGACCACGAGATGGAGGCGCCGACGCCCTTGAAGTCGTAGCGCTGGGAGATCTCCTTGCCGGTCTGGTTGAGGGCGTTGTCGACCTCCTGCCGCTCGACCTTCGAGACGATGTCGAAACTGGAGTCGGCCATGTCCTGTGGCTCCTTGTATCGGGGTGCGTATCGGGGTGCGTACCGGGTGCGTTTCGGCGTGCGCGGGGCTGCCGCCGAGCCGGGCACAGTCCCCGGGCCGCATCCGGACAAGCCTAGCCACCCCGCCGCCCCCGAGCGCTGATCAATCGGGTGGCGAAGCACCCCGCTCCATCGGGTATTGTTTACGTCGTTGCCACGGAGCACCGCCGAAAAGCGGTTCGAAGGGCAGCGAACCCCGGCGGTGTGCCCGAGCGGCCAAAGGGAGCAGACTGTAAATCTGCCGGCTCAGCCTTCCCAGGTTCGAATCCTGGCGCCGCCACACTGGGGAAGACCCCCTCCGAACTGCGGAAACGCAGAGCGGAGGGGGTCTCTTCGTATTCCTGGGCAACGTGAGGAAAGCGAGTGGTGATGTGCCTCACGATGTGGGGCGAACGCTCGTCCGGGGCACACTGACCCCATGTCCAGCCGTCGCAGAAACTGCCCCGAATGTCAGCGCGAGATCGCCGTGGTCGCCGGGCGCTTCGCGCGGCACGACCCGCCCGGGGCCCGGGAGAGCGGCGAGCTCACTTCCTGCGCGGGCTCCCGCCGACAGGCCCAACTGGGAGCCGCGCAGCCCGCGTTGGACGGGTACGCCGTTCCCGAGTTCCCCGGGCAGATGCCGCTGTTCTAGCCGCGGTACGGCTCGCGCACAGCCCCCGCACGCACCGCCGCCCCAGGTCCCGCCCTCAGTTCCCGGCCACCGACTTCACCGCCACCGACACCGGCACCGACCCAGCGACCAGTTCCAGCGTCAGGCCGGCCGTCGCCGGAGTCTCCAGCAGCTCCGCCAGCACTGCGGCCACGTCGTCGCGCGGGATCGGGCCACGGCCGGTGTGGGCCTCCAGCCGCACCAGACCGGTGCCGGCGTCGTTCGTCAGCTGGCCGGGGCGCAGGATCGTCCAGTCCAGGGCGTCCAGGCCACGGACGTAGCGGTCGGCCTCGCCCTTGGCCCGCAGATAGACGTCGAAGACGTCGTCGCCCTTGTGCTCGGGATCGGCGCCCATCGACGACACGACCACGTGACGCCGTACGCGAGCCCGGACCGCGGCGTCCGCGAACAGCACCGCGGCGCCCTTGTCCACCGTGTCCTTGCGGGCCACGCCGCTGCCCGGACCCGCGCCCGCCGCGAAGACCGCCGCGTCCGCCCCCTGCAGATGGGCCGCGACCTCCTCGACGGAGGCCGACTCCAGATCCAGCAGAACCGGTTCGGCACCGGCTTCCCGCAGGGCGTCACCCTGTTCCGCCTTGCGGATGATGCCCGCGACCTCGTGCCCACGCGCGGCGAGCAGGCGCTCCAGCCGCAACGCGATCTGACCATGACCACCAGCGATGACGATGCGCATGACTTCGACCGTACGCCCGTACGCCGACATCCGCCGTACGACCGTGTCCGGCACGCGCCCGTATCAGGCGTACGACCGCGCCGGCCGGGAGAGTTGAGCTCCGATCCGGCCATCGCGACGGCACCCGCCGCCCCGGGCCCCCGGCCCAGCCGG
The DNA here is from genome assembly GCA_002027195.1 of Streptomyces sp. GKU 895. GTDB lineage: Bacteria > Actinomycetota > Actinomycetes > Streptomycetales > Streptomycetaceae > Streptomyces. The sequence continues at coordinate 15,060 of MWJO01000123.1, forward strand.
ATCGGCCCCCGCCGCCGCCACCAACTCACGCTCACGCCCGCCGGAGACCCCCGCGCCTCCGTGCCGGACACGTCCCCGCGCCCCTCAAGACGGCTCAACCCGCCCCTGCCGAGGCAGCCCAACCTCCACAGCAGCCGCCGAGTCGCAGAACTCCCGTACCGCGCTCCGTCCGCGCCACCACCCGCCCCCGATGCACCACGATGCGGCTGTAGGCGAGCGACAGCGCCCCCGCCAGCCGTTCCCCGCGCACCGCGAGCAGCTCGGCCGGGAAACCCGCCTCCACGCGCACCTCCGGCAGCCCCAGCGCGGCGCGCGCGGACATGCTGACGGCGTCGTACGCCTCCTCGGGACGCAGGCCGTGCCGCGAGGCCAGGAGGTACGCCGCCTCCAACGGGTCGCCGCGGCCCACCGGGTTGGAGACGTCCCGCAGCGCGCCGCTGCCGGCCGCCACCCGCACACCGGCGGCGCGCAGCAGCCGTACGGGAGCCGTGCCGCGCCGTTCCACGCCTCCGCAGCCGCCCTGCGGCAGGCATACGACCGTCACGCCGGCCGCGGCGAGCTGGTCGGCGGTGCGGGAGGTGATCTCGGAGGGGTGGCGGCCGAGGCTGCCGCAGGGGCTCAGGGTGACGCCGGGGCGCAGGCCGCCGGCCATGGCGGCCAGGCGGGACAGGCGGGCGGGGTCGCCGGCGTCCGTGTGGAGGTCGACCGGACAGCCGTGTTCCGAGGCCACGTCCAGGACCGCCTGCACATAGCCGGTGGGGTCCGGGTCGAGGTCCGGGCAGCCCCCGACCACCGAGGCGCCCATCTTCACCGCGTCCCGCAGCATCGCGAGCCCCTCCGCCCCGGCCACGCCGGTCAGCAGCCGTGGCATCGCCACCGCCGTCAGTTCGGTGAGCCCGCGCAGCGAACGCCGGGCCTGGAGCACGGCGGCCAGCGCGCCCAGCCCCCTGGACGTCGCCCACCCGCACATGGGCCCGCAACGCGGTCGCCCCCGTGGCCGAGTTGGAGCAGCGCGGCCTCGGTCGCCCGGCGCTGGACGTCCTGGGGGGTCGTACGAGACCGGCCCGCCGGTGTCGGCGGAGAGGGCGGTGTCGCCGTGGGCGTGCGGCTCGGCGGGGGGCCGGGAGGAGCAGATAGCCGCTGAGGTCCACGCGAGTCCCGCACGCGCGCGTGCCGCCCGCCGCCAGGCTGCCCGCCGTGCCCACCGCCTCGATGCGCCCGCCGCCGAGCCGCACGTCCACGGTCCTGCCGTCGGTCAGCCGTGCCCCGCACAGCAGCAGAGAGGTGGTGTCGGAGGCGCCGGACGAGGACGACGAGGGGTGCGGCTGCGGCTGGCTGTCGGGCATCGCGCTCCAGGGGCTCAGGTCAAGGCTCGTGGCGGGGACGCAAGATCACGCAGAGTGAGTCGAGCCTAGGGTGGCGATCCGCTCACGGCGCGGAGGAGCGCAATAGTCGTACCGGTGTGGTCCGCCGTACGGGAGGGGCCTCGGAGGCTGGTGGGAAGGGTGCCGGAGCGGGCGCGGGCGGGGCCTCGAAACGGATTTGGGTGAACCGCTGCGGACCGTGTAATGTCTTCATCGCTCGCCCCAATAGCTCAGTCGGCAGAGCGTCTCCATGGTAAGGAGAAGGTCTACGGTTCGATTCCGTATTGGGGCTCTGGTGTGTGAGGTTCCCGTCGCAAGGCGGGGACGGATCGCATCACAGCGGTGTAGCTCAGTCGGTAGAGCAAGCGGCTCATAATCGCTGTGTCACCGGTTCAAGTCCGGTCACCGCTACTGACAGTAGCCGATTGTGGGGTCGGTCCTTCGATCGGCTACTCTTCTTTGCGTTAAATCAGTCCTATCCGTTCGTCAAGGAGCACTCACGTGGCTGCCACCGACGTCCGCCCGAAGATCACGCTGGCCTGCGTGGAGTGCAAGGAGCGGAACTACATCACCAAGAAGAACCGGCGTAACAACCCGGACCGACTGGAGATGAAGAAGCACTGCCCGCGTTGCAACGCGCACACCGCGCACCGCGAGACGCGATAAATCAGGCTCGTACGCGAGGCCGCCCCCAGCAGTCAGGGGGGCGGCCTCGCGTCGTTCATGGGCCGATACCGGCCAGTACTGCGATGACCCAGCGATCAGGAGGTGCCGAGTCCATGGCGCTCGACCAGTCCTTCGTGGGGCGGACCTACCCGCCCACCGACCCCTATGAGGTGGGCCGGGAGAAGATCCGTGAGTTCGCGGAGGCCGTGGGGGACGCCAACCCGGCGTACACCGACCCGGACGCGGCCAAGGCGCTCGGTCACCCCGATGTGATCGCTCCGCCGACCTTCGTGTTCTCGATCACGTTCAGGGCCGCCGGCCAGGTCGTCGCCGACCCGCAACTGGGCCTGGACTACAGCCGTGTGGTGCACGGCGACCAGAAGTTCGCCTACAGCCGCCCGGTCCGCGCGGGCGACCGGCTGACGGTCACCTCCACCATCGAGGCGATCAAATCCCTGGCGGGCAACGACATCCTGGACATTCGCGGCGAGGTCCACGACGAGGCCGGCGAGCACGTGGTGACCGCCTGGACCAAGCTCGTCGCGCGCGCGGCCGAGGAGGCGTGAGGAAGACGATGACGGCGAAGATCGCATACGACGACGTCGAGGTCGGCACCGAGCTGCCGCCCAGACCTTTCCCGTGACCCGCGCCACCCTCGTCCAGTACGCGGGCGCCTCCGGGGACTTCAACCCGATCCACTGGAACGAGAAGTTCGCCAAGGAGGTCGGACTGCCGGACGTCATCGCGCACGGCATGTTCACCATGGCCGAGGCGATCCGCGTGGTGACGGACTGGGTCGGCGACCCGGGGGCCGTCGCCGAGTACGGCGTCCGCTTCACCAAGCCCGTCGTCGTCCCGAACGACGACCAGGGCGCCGTGATCGAGGTCAGCGGCAAGGTCGCGGCCAAGCTCGACGACAACACGGTCCGCGTGGACCTGACGGCGACCAGCGCCGGACAGAAAGTGCTGGGGATGTCCCGGGCGGTCGTACGACTGGCCTGACGGGCAGCGCGCGTGGGTAAGGGGCGCCCTCCATGGTGGGGCGCCCCTTACTGGTGTGAGGCCCCCTACCGGCCCGAACGGCCGGTGCGGTGAAGTCGTTCCGAGGGACCCGTGACTGTCCGAGGGACCCGTGACTGTCCGAGGGAGCCGTGACTGTCCGAGAGGACCCAAGACTGAGTTACGGGGAAGCCCTTGACTTAGTTAGTGATTGAGTACTAACTTTCTCTTCATGGCCAGGATGAGCGCAGAGGAGAGGCGCGAGAGCGTGATCCGCGCGGCGACGATCGAGTTCGCCCGCGGCGGTTACCACGGCACTTCGACCGAGGCGATCGCCAAGCGGGTCGGGGTGTCGCAGCCGTATCTCTTCCGGCTCTTCTCCGGCAAGAAGGCGATCTTCCTGGCGGCGTCGGAGCGGTGTGTGGAGGAAACCATCCGCACCTTCGAGGAGGCCTCCAAGGGGCTCCAGGGTGAAGAGGCCCTGCTGGCCATGGCGAACGCGTACACCAGGGTCATCTCGGAGCATCCGGAGCGGCTGCTGATGCAGATGCAGATGTACGTCGCCGTGGGCGCCGCCGAGGGAGAGGGCGACCACGAGTTCGGGGCGGCGGTACGGGAGGGCTGGATGCGGCTGTGGGACACGGTCCATCTGCCGCTCGGTGCCGACGTCGGTCAGACGACGGACTTCCTGGCGCACGGGATGCTCATCAACTGCCTGGTCGCGATGGGCTTTCCGCCCGGGCACCGGGTGTGGGAAGGGATGTACCCGTCCGCGGGGGACACGGGTCTGCTGGAGAAGTGAGTCACAAGGCGTCAGCGGCGCCTTTTCATGAGCGCGAAAGTTAGTAATCCATAACTACCTAGGCAGCTCTTGGGGGAGCAATGTCACAGCCAGTCGCAGACAAGACGTCACGCGGGGGAATGGTCTGGGCCCTCGTCATCACCAGCGTCGCCGGGTTCATGGCGGCCCTCGACAACCTCGTCGTCACCACCGCCCTGCCCTCCATCCGCGAGGACCTCGGGGGCGGACTGCACGACCTGGAATGGACGGTGAGCGCCTACACCCTCACCTTCGCCGTCCTGCTCATGTTCGGCGCGGCCCTCGGGGACCGCTTCGGCCGCCGACGGCTCTTCCTCACCGGCGTGACGATCTTCACCCTCGCCTCCGCGGGAGCGGCCCTCGCACCCGGCATCGACAGCCTCATCGCCGCCCGCGCGGTCCAGGGCGTGGGGGCGGCGATCATGATGCCGCTGACGCTCACCCTGCTCACCGCCGCCGTGCCGGCCGCGAAGCGCGGGATGGCGTACGGCATCTGGGGCGCGGTCAACGGACTCGCCGTGGCCTCCGGACCGCTGATCGGCGGGAGCCTGACCGAGCACATCTCCTGGCAGTGGATCTTCTGGCTGAACGTTCCGCTGGGCGTCGCCCTGCTGCCGCTGGCCCGACTGCGCCTCGCCGAGTCGTACGGCACCGGCGCCCCGCTCGACATCCCCGGCACGCTGCTCGCCAGCGGCGGCCTCTTCGGGATCGTCTACGGCCTGGTCCGCGGCCCGGCGGACGGCTGGACGGACGGCCTGGTCCTCACGGCCCTGTTCGCGGGCGCCGCCCTCCTCGCCGGCTTCGTGATCTACAGCACCCGCGCCAAGAACCCCATGCTGCCGATGCGGCTCTTCCGCTCGCGGGCCTTCTCCGGCATCAACGCGGCCAGTCTGCTGATGTTCCTGGGCATGTTCGGGTCGATCTTCCTGCTCAGCCAGTACATGCAGGGAGTGCTCGGGTACTCGCCGACCGAGGCGGGGCTGCGGATGCTGCCGTGGACGGGCATGCCGATGCTCGTCGCGCCGATCGCCGGCATCCTCTCCGACCGGATCGGCGGCCGCCCCGTGGTCGCCACCGGCCTCTTCTTCCAGGCGGCGGGGCTCGCGTACCTGGCGTCGGTCATCACCGTCGACGCGTCGTACGGCGTCCAGCTGCCCGGCCTGATCATCAGCGGCATCGGCATGGGGCTGTTCTTCGCACCCGCCTCCAACCTGGTCATGTCCAGCGTGCGGCGTTCGGAGCAGGGGATCGCTTCCGGGGCGAACAACGCGCTGCGTGAGGTGGGCGGCGCGCTCGGAATCGCGATCATGGGGTCGATCTTCTCGGCGCAGGGCGGCTACGAGACCGTCCAGACGTTCGTCGAGGGGCTGCGGCCCGCGCTGGTGACCGGGGCGGGGGTTGTGGCGCTGGCGGGTGTCGCGGCGCTGATGATTCCCCGGGCGCGTGCCGGACGGGACGTAACCCTGGACGACACGACGTCCGTACGCGAAACGGTCGCGGCCTGACCGTGCGAACGGCTCCGTCCCTCTGGTGGGGGGCGGGGCCGTTGGCGGCATGAGGGGGACGGCAGTCGGTCGGCTGCCGGCGCGTCGTGGCTGGTCGCGCAGTTCCCCGCGCCCCTGAGGGCGTTGGCCCCCACGCACCTGTAGCCGGGTACGGCGGCAAGGGGACGTGTCGGGGGGTGTCCGCCCGCAGCGGTTGGCGCGTCAACACGGGCGCCCTTTCTAGGAGACCCGTTCCGCGCCGTTCCGAGGACGGCACCCCCCCGGCGCGGCCCCCGACCCACAACGCGCCGAACCGCGCTCAGCCCAGCGGCAGCGCCCACGTACCCTTGACCCGTGCAGGAACGACACGACGCCCCCCTCGCCCCGCTCACCACCTTCCGTCTCGGCGGCCCCGCCACCCGGCTGGTCACCGCCACCACCGACGCCGAGGTGATCGACGCCGTGCGCGAGGCGGACGACTCGGGTACGCCCCTCCTGCTCATCGGCGGCGGATCGAACCTCGTCATCGGCGACAAGGGGTTCGACGGCACCGCCCTCCTGATCGCCACCAAGGGCATCGAGCTCGACGGCACCCGCCTGGAGCTCGCCGCCGGTGAGGTCTGGACCGACGCCGTCGCCCGCACCGTGGACGCCGGGCTCGCCGGTATCGAGTGCCTCGCCGGCATCCCCGGCTCCGCCGGGGCCACCCCCATCCAGAACGTGGGCGCCTACGGCCAGGAGGTCTCCGCCACGATCACCCACGTGATCGCCTACGACCGCGTCACCCGCGACACCGTCACCCTCACCAACGCCGACTGCGCCTTCTCGTACCGCCACAGCCGCTTCAAGGCCGACCCCGACCGGTACGTCGTCCTCCGCGTCCGCTTCGAACTCGAGGACGCCGGCGGACTCTCCGCGCCCCTCAAGTACGCCGAGACCGCCCGCGCCCTCGGCGTCGAACCCGGCGACCGCGTCCCCCTCGCCGACGCCCGCGCGACCGTGCTGAAGCTGCGCTCCGGCAAGGGCATGGTCCTCGACCCCGACGACCACGACACCTGGTCGGCCGGCTCGTTCTTCACCAACCCGATCCTCAGCGACAGCGACTTCGCCGCCTTCCACGCGCGCGTGAAGCAGCACCTCGGCCCGGACGCCGAACCGCCCGCCTACCCCGCCGGCCCCGGCCACACCAAGACCTCCGCCGCCTGGCTGATCGACAAGGCCGGCTTCACCAAGGGCTACGGCACCGGCCCCGCCCGCATCTCCACCAAGCACACCCTCGCCCTCACCAACCGCGGCGAGGCGACCACGGAGGACCTCCTCGCCCTCGCCCGGGAGGTGGTCGCCGGAGTCCAGCGCACCTTCGGCGTGACCCTCGTCAACGAGCCGGTGACGGTCGGCGTGACCCTTTAGCAGGCCCGTAGGCCCGTAGGCCCGTAGGCCCGTAGGCCCGTACGTCCGTAGGTCCGGTCCGTAGGCCCGCAGCCCTGCACTCCCGTAGCCCCGTAGTCCCGCGGAATCTCAGTTGCCGGGCCCGGCAACCACCCGGAACGCTTGAGCGATGCGCCTGCGACTCACCCGAGTTCACCCCCCCGCATCGGCCCCCCACTCCCACCGCGTC
>MWJO01000124.1 GCA_002027195.1 Streptomyces sp. GKU 895
ACCCGCAATTACCCCCGCGCGCCCAGCCCCGCACCCCAACCGCACACGCCCCCCGCGCGCCCCAGCGCCGCAGGCGGGCGCGTCCTACCCTTGGGCCGTGAACGACGATGCCGCGGGACTATCGGCCTGCCAAGTCCATCCGGGTCTCCTCGCGGAGGATCAGGGCATGATGCGGGGCGCGCTCGCGCTGTTGCTCGGGATGGAGGCGGACATCGAGGTCGTCGCGCAGGTGGCGGCCGGTGACCTCATCGTGGACGCCGCGCTGACGCACCGTCCCGACGTCGCGCTCCTCGACATCGAACTGCCGGGCAAGAGCGGCCTGGACGCCGCCGCCGAGCTCCGCGACCAGGCCCCCGACTGCCGGGTGCTGATCCTGACCACCTTCGGCCGCCCCGGCTATCTGCGCCGGGCCATGGAGGCCGGGGCCGCCGGTTTCCTGGTGAAGGACGGCCCCGTGGAGGAACTGGCCTCGTCGATCCGCCGGGTGCTGACCGGCGAGACGGTCATCGATCCCGCCCTCGCCGCGGCCGCCCTCAGCGCCGGTCCCAACCCGCTGACGGCTCGTGAGTGCGAGGTCCTGAGCACCTCGGCGGACGGCGCGACGGTCGCCGACATCGCCGACGCCCTGCACCTGTCGGAGTCCACGGTCCGCAACTACCTCTCCTCCGCGATCGGCAAGACAGGCACCCGCAACCGGACCGAGGCCCTGCGGGAGGCCCGTCAGCAGGGGTGGTTGTAGGGGTCGGCGGGAGACGCTGCACGACCGCCGGGCTACGCCGCCACCCGCGGCCTCGTGGCCGACGCCGCCGCCACCGCCGTCTCCAGAGGGTCCTCGGACGGTCGGCCGAGGAGTTCGGTCAGGTCGGGGTGGGTGCCGTCCAGGAAACCGTGCCGTACGGCGGTCGCGATCGAGGCGAGCATGGGCGGCTGGAACGGCAGCAGCCCAGGCGTCTCGTCGAGGAGCCTGCGCCGGTACTCGCCCAGGCCGATGCCCCGGTGCGGGACCCCTAGCCGGCCGGCCACGTCCGCCGCCGTGATCGGCGTACCGACCAACTCGTGGACGCGCCCGGCATGGCGGGCCGGGTCCGCCGCCACGACCGCCGCGGCCTCGGCGAGGTCCGCCCGCGTGACCGCGGCCAGCGCGCCGTCGCCGAACGCCGACTCCACGCCCGCCCCGTCGGCCGACCACATCAGCAGCCCGCCGAAGAGCTCGGCGTACAGCCCGTTGCGCAGGATCGTCCACGGCAGGCCCGACGCGCGCAGCAGCCGCTCCGTCGCGCGGTGGGCCAGCGCGAAGCCGAGATGGTCACCGACGCCTGCCAGGCTCGTGTAGACGACGTGCCGTACGCCGTCCCGCACGGCCGCGTCGACCGCCGCCTTGTGCCGTGCGACGACTCGGTCGTCCTCGGCGTAGCCGGCGGAGACCAGCACCAGGGTGGTCACCCCGGTGAGGTCGATGCCGGCGGGATCGTCGAAGTCGAGCCTTCTCATCCCCTCGCCCGGGGTGCGGCTGCCGCCGGTCGCGGTCGCACCGCCCGTTCGCAGTGCCGCGAGTGTGGCCGAGCCGAGGCCGCCGTTCGCTCCGGTCACCAGAATCATGCCGGTCATGTCTCCCCCGTCGTGGATCTGCGCGGTGACTACGCTTGATCCTTGCCCGGCCAACTACCGCCCACAAGGAGGCAGTTCCATGTCACCCACGCACACGGGGGTAACCACCGCGCCCGCCCCGCCCCTCACCACCCGCCCCGGCCGACCTCGACCCCTGCGGCCACGAGGACCACCCCGACTGCGGCATCCGTGACGTCCTCGACCGCATCGGCGACAAGTGGTCCGTGTACGTGATCGTCGAACTCGCCTCCGGCCCGCGCCGGTTCCGGGAGTTGCAGCGCGCGATCCACGGCATCTCCCAGCGCATGCTCACCCTCACCGTGCGCCGCCTGGAACGCGACGTCTCGTCCTGCGCACCGTCTACCCGACCGTCCCGGCCCAGGTCGACTACCGCCTCACCGAGACCGGCAGCAGCCTCACCCACCTGGTCAAGGCCCTCACCGACTGGTCCCTGACCCACCGCCCCGTCATCGCCGAGGCCCGCGACGCCTACGACCGCACCCACCCGGACCACGACATCCACTGAACGCCGGCCGCGCCCGCACCGCGTGTCGCCGGCGCCGGCCGGGACGGACACCCCCGCTGCCCCGCCCAGGCCGGCCCCGACCGGCCTTCTCCCCTACCTGACCGCCGTCACATCGGCCGTCCCGTATCCGGTCCCCTTCGGTGCCAGGCACACGAACCAGTCCACGGGTGAGCCCTTCGCCGTACGGATCGCCGCCTGGTCGGTGCTGACCTCGGTGTCCTGGCCCGGGCGATCGACCTTCGTCTTCGTGCCGTCCCTCCAGGTGCAGGTGACCTGCTCGGCGTCCTTGCCGACCATGCCGACGACCAGGCGTTGCACATGCTCGTTCGTCGTCCTGAAGGGAATCGCGGCGGATTGGACGTCCGTGCTCCACATGGGGTCGTCGGCCGCCTCGAAGGCGTCCTCGTAGACGCCCCGGCGGTTGTCCCGGTCGGCGCTGTCGCCGTCGCTGAAGAACGTGACGTACGAGCTCTTGCCGATCAGTTCGGAGGCCTTGGTCACGCCCGTGGGGACGTCGCCGTACTCGCCCATCGCCGCCAGTTGGCCCGCGGCCTCGGCCTCGCTCCTCGGGGCCGCCCAGACGTCGATGAAGACCCGCCACTCCTTGCCGTCCTCGACGCCGGTCCGGAGCGTCGTGCGCTGGGGGGTGTAGAGGTCCGCCCGGGTCGCCGTGGGGGCCTGGGTGGCCGGTGGTGTCACCGTGCCGCTCCCGCCCGGCAGCCCCGCCACCGCGAGCGTCGCCGAGGAGCCGGCGATCACCAGAGCGGTGGCCGCGGCCACCGCCCAGCGGCGGGCCTTGCGGCGGCGGCCGCCCCGGATCACCGCCTCGTAAGGGGCTATGCCGATCTCGACCTCGTCCGTGGCGTCGGCCAGCAGGAGGGTGATGTCGCTGTTCGCCATGTCGTGGTTCGTCTCCCGGTCCGCGCTCATCACTTCCGCCCTCCCTGCGTCACCATGTCGGCCAGCCCCGGTATGGCGCGGAGTTTCGCGATCCCCTTGGCCGCGTTGCTCTTCACCGAGCCGACGGAACAGCCCATCGCCTCGGCGGTCTGGGTCTCGGTCAGGTCCTCCCAGTAGCGCAGGACCACGGCCTCGCGCTGCCGCGGCGGCAGCTGGGCCAGCGCCTTCAGCAGGGCGCTGCGGTCCTCGGCCTGCGCGATGCGGTCACCGGTGTCGGCGATCTCGCGGACCAGTCCCGAGTCGTCCTTGGGAGCCAGGAACTCCCTGAGCTTTCTGCGGTGTTTTCTCGCGTGCGCGTTGATCATCACGCGCCGTACGTAGGCCTCCGGGTCGTCGGCCGAGCCGACTCTGCGCCAGGCCACGTAGACCTGTTCCAGGGTCGACTGGACCAGGTCCTCCGCGGCGTGCTGCTCCCCCGTGAGGAGAAATGCCGTCCTCATCAGCCGCGGCCAGCGGCCGATGACGAAGCTCTGGAACTCAGCGTCCCGAGCCTCCTTGCGATCCCCCATGGGCACCTCCTAGATGTTCAAAGGAGTCCATGGGCCCCTCGGACCGTTGCCTCAGTTCGAGGACTTTTTCGACGGCGCCGCCACCACCCTCCGGGGCAGCCACACCAGCATGAGCAGCACCCCGCCGATCAGCACCCCGGTCCCCGTGCGGAACACCAGCGCGTACCCGTCGGTCAGCGCCTCCGCCGTCGCCCGGTCCCCCGTGCGCGACGCCGCGACCGTCGACATCACCGCGAGCCCCAGCGAGCCGCCCATGGTGCGCGAGGTGTTGACCAGCCCCGACACCCAGCCCGGCCTCCCCGGGCGCCCGCCCCCGACGTCGGCCAGTGCGGCCAGCGGTGTCGTCGCCAGGCCCGCGCCCAGCATCATCAGGATGCCGGGGCACATGACCGTCACCACGTACCCGGCGTCGACGCTCATCGTCGACTGCCAGGCGAACCCGGCCACCGCCACGCACGTCCCCAGGACCGCCGCCATGCGCGCGCCCACGGCCCGCATCAGCCGCGGTGCCGTCTTGGAGCCCAGGATCACGGCGAGCGAGCTGGGCACGAGGGCGAGCCCGGCCTCCAGCGGCGAGTAGCCGAGGACGTTCTGGGCGTACAGCGTCATGAAGAACCACATGCAGAACATCGCCGAGCCGGACAGGAACATCGCCACGTTCGCCGCGGCCACCGACCGGACGCGGAGCAGCCCGAGCGGCATCAGCGGGGCGGCCGTACGCGCTCGACGGCGAGGAAGAGCCCGATCAGCGCGAGCCCGGCGAGCAGCGGCACCACCGTCGCCGCCGACGCCCACCCCGAGGCCTCCGTCCGGGAGATGCCGTACGCCAGTGTGGCCAGCCCCGCGGTCACCAGCACCGCGCCGGGCAGGTCGAGCCGCCGCCCGTCCCCGGCCCGGCTCTCGTTCAGCCACCACAGGGCGCCGAGGAGCACGACGGCCCCGACCGGCACGTTGATCAGCAGGGTCCAGCGCCACGACCACGCGTCCACCAGCGCCCCGCCGACCAGGCCGCCCGCCGCGCCTCCGCCTCCGCCGACCGCGGTCCAGGTGGCTATGGCACGCGCGCGTGCGGGTCCCTCCGGGACGGCGGAGGTGACGATCGTCAGCGTCGAGGGCGCGAGCACCGCCGCGCCGAGCCCCTGCGCGGCCCGCGCCGGCAGCAGCTGCCAGCCGTCCTGGGCGAGCCCGCCGGCGAGCGAGGCCAGCGTGAACAGACCGAGCCCGACGAGGAACATCCGCTTGCGCCCGTACAGGTCCCCGGCCCGCCCGCCGAGCAGCATGAACCCGGCGAAGGCGATCGCGTACGCGTTCACCACCCATTGCAGCCCGGAGGCGCTCATACCCAGATCGGCCCGTATCGAGGGCAGCGCGACGTTCACCACGGACACGTCCAGCACGACGAGGAACTGTCCGGCGCACGCGAGCGCCACCACCACCCAGGCGGGCGGGGCGGTACGGCGAGGGGGCGCGACGGTGATCGGGACTTCGGCGGCTCGGGACATGGGCGTCATACTCTCAACCGCTCTGCGCCCCTGGCATCGGGATTTAGGTCTAGGTCCAGGGCCCTCGGCCCGTGGTCTCAGTGTCAAGAGAAGATAAAGAAATCGTTAGTGGCTCGAAGCATCGGAATAGTTGCCCCGGCACACCGAGTTCATTGCACACATGAGACTTACGCCGACCGACCAGCCCGCCCGCACCGCAAGCGGCGCCGTCGTCCCGGTGCTCGCGTTCGCGGGCATCGTCGTCGCGGTGATGCAGACCCTGCTCGTCCCCGTCATCAAGGACCTGCCGCAGCTGCTGGACACCGCCCCCAGCAACGCCACCTGGGTCCTGACCTCGACCCTGCTCTCCGGCGCCGTCGCCACCCCGATCATGGGCCGTCTCGGCGACCTGTACGGCAAGCGCCGCATGCTGATCGCCAGCCTCTCGGTCATGGTGGTCGGCGCCCTCGTCAGCGCGCTCACCAGCGACCTGCTCCTGATGATCACCGGCCGCACCCTCCAGGGCTTCGCGATGGGCGCGATCCCCCTCGGCATCGGCCTGATGCGCGACATGCTGCCCCGCGAGAAGCTCGGCTCGGCGATGGCCCTGATGAGCTCCTCCATCGGCGTCGGGGGCGGCCTCGCCCTCCCCCTCGCGGCCCTGATCGCCCAGCACGCCGACTGGCACGCCCTCTTCTACGGCGCCGCGGGCCTCGGCGCGCTCTCCATCGTGCTCACCCTGCTCGTCGTACCGGAATCGACGATGCGCGCGGAAGGCACCTTCGACCTCCTCGGCGCCCTCGGCCTCTCCACCGGCCTGGTCCTCTTCCTGCTGCCCATCACCAAGGGCAGCGACTGGGGCTGGACGTCCGGCACCACGCTCGGCCTGTTCGCCGCGTCCGCCGTCGTCCTCGTCCTGTGGGGCGTCTACGAGCTCCGCGCCGCGGCCCCCCTCGTCGACCTGCGCACCACGGCCCGCCCCGCGGTCCTCTTCACCAACCTGGCCTCGATCATGGTCGGTGTCTCGTTCTACGTCGTCTCGCTCGTCCTTCCCCAGCTGCTCCAGCTCCCGAAGGCCACCGGCTACGGCCTCGGCCAGTCCATGGTCGTCGCCGGTCTGCTGGTCGCCCCGCTGGGCCTGACGATGATGTTCACGGCGCCCGTCTACGCCCGCCTGTCCGCGAAGTACGGCCCCAAGTTCACCCTCATCCTCGGCATGCTGATCATCGCGATCGGCTACGGCGCGGGCCTCGGCCTGATGAGCGCGGCCTGGCAGAGCCTGGTCATCGCGGTCGTGCTGGGCGCGGGCATCGGCCTCGCGTACTCCTCGCTGCCCGCCCTGATCGTCGGCGCGGTGCCCGCGTCGGAGACGGGTGCGGCGAACGGCCTCAACACCCTGATGCGGTCCATCGGTACGTCGGTGTCCAGCGCCGTCATCGGCATGGTCCTCGCCAACACCGCGAACACCGTGAACGGCGTCGAGATCCCCACGATGCACGGCTTCCGCGTCTCGTTCCTCATCGCGACGGGCGCGGTCGGGGTGGGCCTGCTGATGGCCCTGTTCCTCCCCAAGCCCGACCGCGCGCCGCGGCTCAACGCGAGCAGCGAGGAGGACGCGAACCTGGAGCGCGCGGAGGCGGTGCTGCGCGGCTTCCGGGGGCGGGTCCTCGGCGCCGACGGTTCGCCTGTCGCGCGTGCGAAGGTGACGCTCATCGACCGGCGGGGGCGGCAGGCGGGGGCGACGCTGTCCGAGGAGGACGGGAGCTATGCGCTCGCCGTTCCGGCGGAGGGGGCGTACGTGCTCGCCGCGAAGGCCTCCGGCCATGGGCCGCTTGCTTCGTCGGCCACGCATGCGGGGGATGAGAGTGCCGTGGACGTGGATCTTTCGTTGCCCGGGGAGACGGTGACCGCGTAAGGGTTCGTTGTCGGGTGCGGGTCGGCTGTGGCTGGTCGCGCAGTTCCCCGCGCCCCTGAAGGCCCTTGACCTGCACCCCCGTCACCTGCGTGACGGGGGTGTGGTGCACCATGGGCGCCCATGACCCCGTACGACCGAAAGGGACCCCCATGACCGCCTCGGCACCCAAGCCCGAGATCCTCGCCGCGTTCGAGGGTGCCAAGGGGTTCATGCCCGTGCACGAAGGGCTTGCCCTGTACGAGGCGGCCGTCGATGCCGGGCGGCTCGGGCTCCCCCTCCTCGAAGTCGGTACGTACTGCGGGCGTTCCGCGATCCTCCTCGCGGACGCGGCCCGCGCGGCCGGGGTGACCGCGCTCACCGTCGACCATCACCGGGGCAGCGAGGAGCAGCAGCCGGGCTGGGAGTACCACGACCCGGAGACGGTCGACCCCGAACTCGGGCTGATGGACACGCTGCCGACGTTCCGCCGCACCCTGCACCGGGCGGGCCTGGAGGACCACATCGTCGCCCTCGTCGGCCGCTCCCCGCAGGTGGCGAAGATCTGGAACTCGCCGCTCGGCCTCGTCTTCATCGACGGCGGCCACACCGACGAGCACGCGAGCGCGGACTACGAGGGGTGGGCCCCGCACGTCGCCGAGGGCGGGCTGCTCCTCATCCACGACGTGCATCCGGACCCGAAGGACGAGTTCACCGGGCAGGCGCCGTACCGGATCTATCTGCGGGCGCTGGAGTCCGGCGCCTTCACGGAGGTCTCGGCGACCGACACACTGCGCGTGCTGCGGCGCACGGGCGTGGGTATCTGAAGCGCTTCAGGGCTTCAGGGCTTCACGTTGATGTCGATGTCGATCGGGGTCTGGATGACGTTGCCGGTGCCGACGCCCGGCTGGTTGTAGACGTAGTCGACGGCGCAGGCGTCCTCCGGCGGAGTGCAGGGGAACGGGTCGGCCTGGGCCGCGGGCGCGCCCAGGGCGACGGTCGCGGCGACGGTGACGGTCGTGAGAGCGCCGGCTATGACGCGCACATGTGATCTCATGGGCGATTCTTCGCATACCGCCCAGCCGTGAGCGACGCCGGTGTGCCGTTCGGATGAAACGACCCGCCCGGCGTACACCACCCCGCCTCGCCACTCACCCGCCGCTAGGGTGGCTGTCGTGTCGTACGTAGGCCCGGACTTCGATCCTCCCCAGCCCCGCCGTCCCAGGCGCCGCCCTCTCACGGTCGCGGTGGCCGCTCTCGTGCCGGGCGCGCTGCTCGGCTGGCTGGTGTACGAGGCGGTGGGCGGGTCGGGGAGCGGCGCGAGCGAGGCCGTGGGGACGCCGACCTCCTCGTCGAGCGCGCCGGCCTCGGCTTCCGACCCCAGGACGACTAGGGCGACCGACGACGCGAAGCCGAGCCCTAGTCCGAGTCCGACTCCGAGCAAGACCACCTCCGCCCCGGCCGCCTCCGGCCCTCTCAAGGGCAAGGTCGTCGTCATCGACCCCGGGCACAACCCGAGCAACTTCCAGCACACGGCCGAGATCAACAAGAAGGTGAACATCGGCACGAACTGGAAGGAATGCGATACGACGGGCACGTCCACCAATTCCGGTTACACCGAGGCCAAGTTCACCCTCGACGTCGCCCACCGGCTGCGCACGCTCCTCGAACAGCAGGGCGCCACGGTGAAGTTGACCCAGGACGGCGACCGGCCGTACGGCCCGTGCGTCGACGAGCGGGCCCGTATCGGCAACAACGCCCACGCCGACGCCGTCGTCTCCGTCCACGCCGACGGCGCGGGCGCCGGCCAACGCGGCTTCCACGTCATCCTCCCGGGCAGCGTCCACGCGGGCGCCGCCGACACCCGGCCGATCGTCGCCTCCTCCGCGGACCTCGGCGAGCGCATCGCGGGCAGCTTCGTCCGCGTCACGGGCAGCGCCCCCTCCAACTACGTCGGCGACGACACCGGCCTCGTCACGCGTAAGGACCTGGGCGGTCTCAATCTGTCAACGGTTCCCAAGGTGTTCATCGAGTGCGGCAACATGCGCGATACCAAGGACGCGGCACAGCTGACCAGCGGTGCCTGGCGGCAGAAGGCGGCGCAGGGAATCTCTGAAGGAATCGTGAGTTTCCTGCGCGGCTAGCGGTTCGCGGGTTGATCCCTGCGGACAGCCTCGTCGGACGGACGATAAGGTCGTCTTTACGATGAGGGGCCACCCCCGCGCTTCACACCGGGGCCTGACGGCGACATGGTGACAGCGACGCCTCCAGCGAGCCGATGACGAGACGACTGAACCGAAGGACCTTGAAGTGAATATCCGCTCCCTCACTCGAGGCGACGGCGTGGTGATCGGAGCAGCGGTGTTGCTGTTCATCGCGTCGTTCCTCAACCTCTACACCGTCAAGGGCTACGACCTCGACGTAAATGCGTGGGACAACCTGGGCAACGGCCTCGGCACCTACATGGGCGGTGTCATCGGCGCCGCCCTGATCGTCATCAACCGTCTCCTGCCGCAGCCGCGCAAGGTTGCCGGCCTGGACCTCGGGACGGTCGGAGCGGCCTTCACTGTGCTCACGGCCTGGAGCCTGTTCTGGGCCCTCGTGGACGTCGGTGACGGCGCCAGCGCTGCCGCCGGTCTCATCCTCGGCTTCATCGCGGCTCTGGTCCCTGGCTGCGGCCGCCGTCGCCACCCGCTGCTCCGCCCTCCAGGGCGCCCTCCTCCCGCCCAGGGCCCGCCGCCCCAGCCCTACGGCGCAGCGCAGGGCGTTGGCTACCGGCGCCGGTGCCCAGCCCGGTCAGCCCTACGGCGGTGGTCAGCCGCAGCCGACGGCCCCGTTCAACGCCGGCCAGCCGCAGCCGCAGCCGGGTCAGCCCACGCAGGCGGCGTCGGACTTCTCCCCGTTCTGGTTCGCCGTACCCGTCCCGCGCCCCCTCTTCGCCGAGGACGGCTCGCAGACGCCGATCGCCGAACTGGCGCCGGGCACCTGGTACCTGGCCGTCGAGCAGCGCGGTCCGGCCCTGGTCGCCCAGACGCAGGACGGCCGTCGCGGCGTCCTTCAGGACACCTCGGGCATCCAGCGCGGCTGAGCCCGGAGCGACAACCAACGCACGCCCCTCTCCCTTCCGGGTGAGGGGCCGTTGTCGTACAGTCGCCTCCCTCGACCGGAGTCTGACGTACCGTCAGGAGGCAGGCATGCGGCTCGGTCTCGCGCTCGGCTACTGGGGGCGTGGCCCCAACCCGGAGCACGTTCCGCTCGCGCGGGAAGCCGAGCGGCTCGGTTACGACTCCGTGTGGACCGCCGAGTCCTGGGGATCGGACGTCTTCACGCCCCTCACCTGGATCGCCGCCCACACCACAACGATCAAGCTCGGCACGGCCGTTGCCCAGATGGCGGCCCGCTCCCCCACCACCACCGCCATGCACGCCCTCACCCTCGACCACCTCTCCGGCGGCCGCATGATGCTCGGGCTGGGGCTGTCCGGGCCGCAGGTGGTCGAGGGCTGGTACGGCCGCCCGTTCCCCAAGTCGCCGCTGACCGCGACGCGCGAGTACGTCGACGTCGTACGCCAGGTCCTGCGCCGCGAGGGCCCCGTCGAGCTGGCCGGCCGCTTCCACGCCCACCCCTACACCGGCCCCGACGCCACCGGCCTCGGCAAACCCCTCAAGCCCATCACCCACCCCCTACGCCCCGGCCGCCTCCCGGTCCTCCTCGGTGCCGAGGGCCCCAGGAACATCGCCCAGACCACCCGTATCGCCGACGGCTGGCTCCCCCTGTACTGGTCCCCCACCCGCCCCGAGGTGTACGAGGCCTCGCTCGCCGAGGCGCCCGACGGCTTCCTCGTCGCGCCGATGGCCCAGGTCCGCGTCTGTGACGACGTACGCGAGGGGCTGCTGCCCGTGAAGACCATGCTCGGCTTCTACATCGGGGGCATGGGCCACGCCCGCCGCAACTTCCATGCCGACCTCATGGCCCGCATGGGGTACGAGGAGGAGGCGCGCCGGATTCAGCGGTTGTTCCTCGAAGGCCGCAGGGAGGAAGCGGTGCTGGCCGTCCCCGACGCCTTCGCCGACGAGATCTCTCTCGTCGGCCCGCGTGAACGCATCGCCGAGCGGCTGGAGTCGTGGCGCAAGGGGCCCGTGACGGACCTGCTGGCCCTCTCCCCCGACCGGGAGTCGCTGCGCGTGCTGGCGGAGCTGAACTCCTGAGGGCAGCCGTTCGGGTTTCATATAGCATCCGGCGGCAATCCGAAAGGCATGTCTCGATACAGAAGCGGTAATCGAGCCGGCGCGGTCATAGCGATCGTCGCCGACGTCATGGCCCTCATCCTGGGCCTGTGGATTCTGATGTACCTGTTGGACGCCAACCGTGCCAACGAGCTGGTGCAGTTCGTCCACAACGTGGCCAACTGGCTGGCCGGCTGGTCGCGCGACCTGTTCACCTTCGACGAGGCCTGGGCCCGCGTGGTCGCGGGTTACGGCCTGGCAGCGGTGGTCTACCTGTTCGTCGGCCACGCGATCGCCGGACGGATGACGCGGCACTGACCAGCCGCCCGGCTGTGCACGGGGATCAGGCGCAGCAGTCCGGATCCAGCCCCCTCGGCAGCTGCTCCCCGCCGAACACCGTGCAGGTCGCCTCGTCGCCGCCCAGCGCGGCGACCGCGAGCAGCAGCGATCCGGCCGTCCAGGTCGTGAGTTCCCGCGGCCAGATCGCGTCGTCCTCGAAGACGTAGCCCGTCCAGTACAGGCCGGACTCCTCGTCCCGCAGGTGCTGGATGGACTGGAGGATCTCCAGCGCGCGGTCGGACTCGCCCATCGCCCAGAGGGCCAGGGCGAGTTCGGCCGACTCGCCGCCCGTCACCCACGGGTTGGGGACGACGCAGCGCACCCCGAGCCCGGGCACGACGAAGCGCTCCCAGTCCTTCTCCACCCGGGACTTGGCCTCCGCGCCCGTCAACGCGCCGCCCAGGACGGGGTAGTACCAGTCCATGGAGTAGCGGTCCTTGTCCAGGAACCGCTCCGGGTGGCGGCGGATCGCGTGGCGCAGGGCTCCTACCGCCAACTCCCAGTCCGGTTGCGGCTCTTCGCGCTGTTCGGCGATGGCCAGGGCGCAGCGCAAGGCGTGGTGGATGGACGAGGAACCGGTCAGCAGCGCGTCCGTCGTGAAGCTGCCGTCCTCCTCGCCCTTCCAGCCGATCTGGCCGCCGGGCTGCTGCAGCCGCAGCACGTACTCCATCGCCGCGTAGACCGACGGCCACATGCGGTCCAGGAAGGTGTCGTCGCCCGTCGAGAGGTAGTGGTGCCACACCCCTACGGCTATGTAGGCGACGAAGTTGGTCTCGCGGCCCCGGTCGGTGACGTCCGCGAAGTCCCCGTCCCGGTACGCGGCGTACCAGGAGCCGTCCGCGTTCTGGTGCCGGGCCAGCCACTCGTACGCCCGCTCCGCCGCCTCGTGTTCGCCGGCCGCGTCGAGGGCCATCGCAGCCTCGGTGTGGTCCCACGGGTCGAGGTGGTGGCCGCGGAACCACGGGATCGCGCCGTCCTCGCGCTGTACGGCGAGGATGCCGGCGACGGTCGCGGCGGCCTGCTCGGCGGTCAGCACCCCGGGCAGGACGAGGTGTTCTGTCCGGGGAGTGGTCACTTGGCGTCCACCCGCGGCAGGTGCGGCTTGGTCGCGTAGGCCACGAAGCTCTTGCCGATCAGCGGGTTGAGGGCCTGCTCGGCGACCCGGGTCGCGAGCGGTTTCTTCATGATGTCCCAGACCAGGAGCTTGTGGTACGCCTTCACCGGCAGCGCCTTGTCGTTGTCGACGCCGAACGCGCACTTCAGCCACCAGTACGGCGAGTGCAGCGCGTGCGCGTGGTGGGTGCCGTACGGCTTGAGGCCGGCCTCACGGATCTTCGCGAGCAGTTCGTCCGCCTTGTAGATGCGGATGTGGCCGCCCTCGACCTCGTGGTAGGCGTCGGACAGCGCCCAGCAGACCTTCTCGGGGCCGTAGCGCGGGACGGTGACGGCGATCCGGCCGCCGGGCTTGAGCACCCGGACCATCTCGGCGAGGACGCCCTTGTCGTCCGGGATGTGCTCCATGACCTCGGAGATGATCACGACGTCGAAGGACTCGTCCGGGAAGGGGAGCGCGAGGGCGTCGCCCTCCATGGCGGTGGCGGTGGCGCCCTCGGGGGCCTCGCCGGCCTCCTTCATCGCCGCGAACCACTTCGCGACCTCGCGGATCTCCTCGGCGTTCTGGTCCAGGGCGACGACCTGGGCGCCGCGCCGGTAGCACTCGAACGCGTGCCGGCCGGCTCCGCAGCCGAGGTCGAGGACGCGGTCGCCCGGGGCGAGCGGGAACCGGGAGAAGTCGACGGTCAGCACGTGGCCCTGCTTTCGGATGAGATGCCTGCAACAGTCACTGAGGCCGCGGAGCGGCCTGGAAGCGTGGTCGCGGAGCGGGCCATCGCGTCTCGGTATCTGGCCACCGTTCCCTCGGCGGCTCTGGCCCAGGTGAACTTCGCCAGTACCCGCTCACGCCCGGCCGAGCCGAGTCGCGCTCTCAAGGCCGGGTCACTCAGCAACCGGCCCAGTCCAGCGGCCAGCGCCCCCGCGTCGCCGGGCGGGACGGCTAGGCACGTCTCCCCGTCGGGGCCGGCGACCTCGGGGATCGCTCCGCCGGTCGTCGCGAGGAGCGGCGTTCCCGTGGCCATGGCTTCCGCCGCCGGGAGGGAGAAGCCCTCGTAGAGGGAGGGGACGCAGGCGATCTCGGCCGAGCGGACCAGGTCGACGAGTTCGGCGTCGGAGATGCCCTTGACGAAGTCGACGGCGCCTTCGAGGCCGTACCGCTCTATGGCCTGGGCGACGGGTCCGTCCTCGGCGCGCTTGCCGACGACGACGAGGTGGGCCTCGGGGTGCTCGACGCGGACCTTGGCGAGGGCCTCGATGAGGTAGATGAGGCCCTTGAGCGGGACGTCGGCGCTGGAGGTGGTGACGATCCGGCCGGGCACCCGGCGTACCGACGCGTCCGGCTTGAACAGGTCGGTGTCGGCGCCGATGTGGACGACGTGGATGCGGTCGTCGCGGACACCGAGGTGGTCGACGATCTCCTGGCGGGAGGTGCCGGAGACGGTCAGGACGGACGGCAGTCGGCGGGCGACGCGCTTCTGCATGCGAGTGAAGGCGTACCAGCGGCGGACCGAGTAGCGGCGCTTCCAGCCCTCGGCCGCGTCCAGCTCCAACTGCCGGTCCACGGTGATGGGGTGGTGGATGGTGGTGACCAAAGGCGCCCCCACATCTCCCAACAACCCGTACCCCAGCGTCTGGTTGTCGTGGACGACGTCGAACTCGCCGCGTCGGGCGCGCAGATGGCGGCGGGCGCGGAGCGAGAAGGTGAGGGGCTCGGGGAAGCCGCCGGTCCACATGGTGCCGACCTCGAGGGCGTCGATCCAGTCGCGGAACTCGTCGCGCTTAGGGGTGCGGAAGGGGTCCGGAGAGCGGTAGAGGTCGAGGCTCGGCAGCTCCGTGAGGGACAGCCGGTCCTCCAGGCCCGCGTCCAGGACCGGGTACGGCTGGGAGCCGATGACCTCGACACGGTGGCCGAGGCGGGCCAGTTCGCGG
Source organism: Streptomyces sp. GKU 895 (assembly GCA_002027195.1). Taxonomy (GTDB): domain Bacteria; phylum Actinomycetota; class Actinomycetes; order Streptomycetales; family Streptomycetaceae; genus Streptomyces. The sequence continues at coordinate 14,583 of MWJO01000124.1, forward strand.
GAGAGGTGGCGGACGTAGACGCCCTGGCCGCCGCAGAACGGGTTTCCCTTATAGGTGAGGAGTGCGATGTTGAGCGGTCGCTCGCCGTCCGCGGCCGGGTCCTCCTGGGACCCCGCCTGACTGGCCTCAGCGGTCACTCCGGGCCCCCTTCTTCCTGCTGTTTCCCGCGAGATTACGCCGGGACGCTAATCTAGAACAAGTTTCAGACTTGATCGTCCAAGAGGCTCTGAATCTACCGGCAGGTAGGGGCGGTGTGAGCAGTGGATCAGGTGATTCGCGCCACGGCCGAAGCCCCTGTCATGCTGTGCGATCATTCGCCCTCACCGATTGTCACGGAACGGGACCCGACCCATGCCTGCGCAAGCCAAGCCACCGGCCAAACCGGTCAAGCCGGTCAAGGTCGAAGCCGGTACGGTGCGGACCGACTCGCCGCCGCTCACCGAGCGGCAGGCGGCCCGCCGGCGCCGCATCCTGCACGCGAGCGCCCAGCTGGCGAGCCGGGGCGGCTTCGACGCCGTGCAGATGCGGGAGGTCGCGGAGTCCTCCCAGGTGGCGCTCGGCACGCTGTACCGCTATTTCCCCTCCAAGGTGCATCTGCTGGTCGCGACCATGCAGGACCAACTGGAGCACATGCACGGCACGTTGCGGAAGAAGCCCCCGCAGGGCGAGACGGCGGCCGAGCGGGTCGCGGAGACCCTGATGCGCGCCTTCCGCGCCCTCCAGCGTGAGCCGCATCTGGCCGACGCGATGGTCCGCGCCCTCACCTTCGCCGACCGCAGCGTCTCCCCCGAGGTCGACCAGGTCTCCCGGCAGACCACGGTGATCATCCTGGACGCGATGGGCCTCGCGGACCCGACCCCGGACCAGCTCTCCGCGGTCCGGGTGATCGAGCACACCTGGCACTCGGCGCTGATCACCTGGCTCTCGGGGCGCGCCTCCATCGCCCAGGTCAAGATCGACATCGAGACGGTGTGCCGACTGATCGACCTCACGGATCCGGAGCGCGGCACCTGAGGACACGTGGTTCTCCTCTGCCGTCCTGCTTCTCACCGCCTCCTCCTGCGCCCACGAGTGCCGAGGGCACCGAGGAGCTGAGCGAGCACCTTGGCGGCGGCGGTCCTGCGGGCCGGTTTACGCGACCAGACGGCGGGCAGGACGACGCCTGCGTAGATCGCCGTGAAGGCGACCGAGGCGAGCACGAGGGGGAGGTCGGGCACGTGGAGCGTCTGGAGCGTTTCGAGCACAGGCACTGACATGGCGCTTCCTCCGGGACTGCGGTCGACGGCGTGGGGTGCGCTACGACGATCGCCCGCCGGCACCGGTCCCCCGCCGGATTCCGGCGCACACCGAACTCCCGACGGAAGCCCCAGCTCAGACCGTACGCTTCGGAGCAGTCCGCCGAACCGCACCGAAGGGATGGGGAGTTGGCCACACCGACGGCGGGTCCCGTCGCGGACTTCTGCACCGAACTCCGGCGGCTCGTGCGCCTGAGCGACGTCCCGCAGGCGACGATCGCGAAGGCTGTCGGGCTCAGCGACAGCTCGGTCTCCGAACTGCTCAACGGGCGACGGCAGAAGGCGCCCCGCTGGGAGGACGTCCGGCAGATCGTGCTGCTGTGCGCTGAGCGGTGCGCATCGCGCGACCGGAGACCCGAGGGGGTGCGGCTGGATGTGCAGTGGTGGCAGGGGCGGTACTCCGAGCTGGAGAGGGCCGTCGAACGGTCGGGCACAGCGCCCGCGTCCCGATGGGCTGCCCCGCCTCCCGTGACGCCTGTTCCTCCGGCCTCCGCTCCCTCGCCGTATCTCGACGCGGCCGGCTGCATGGAAATGGAGGCGGATCAGGCCGTGCGGCTGCTGGCCGACGGCCGTCCCGATCTGATGTGGCGCCTGGGCAACCATCTGCTCGATCCACTTGCCGGCGGCGAGCGGTCCGGCTACGTCCTGGACGCCCTGCTGGAGGGTTTTCCCACCCGGATCCGCACTGTGCACGGCTTGCTGCGCAGCGTCCTGCTCCGGGCCGCCGAGGTGGTGCTCGCCGCGGCACTGGTCCAGTGCGGGGCGGCCCGGATCGGCGGAGGTCCGTCCATGGTCCGGCTCCTGACGGAGTGGGTACTGCGCGACGGGCCCTCGGCAGGACGCGCACTCCTCGATTGGGCCGGCTCCCGGTCGGTCCTCCAGGCGGGCTCCGACGGCCCCGCCCGGCTGGCTCTGTACGACCACTGCGTCGAAGTGATCACTCAACTTACCTCATCCTGCACGGAGTTCGCGCTGGTGACGGCCACGCCCACCGCGCCCGTACGCGACATGGCAGGCACTCACGGCGGGACCGGACTCGCAGGGCTGGAAGCGATCCTGCTGGAGTGTGCGGGCCGCGCGGAGGCCTGTACGTCGGGCCGTGCCCGGCTGCGCGACCCCATCGCCGCGCTCGATTCGGTCGGCCCCCGGCTGCCGAACCTGGCCCAGGGCTATGTCAACCCGCGCTTCCGCCTGGCCGACCGGGAGGAATACAGCGGGCGGGAGTCGGGCGTCGCCTCGGACAAGTGGTGGCAGCAGCAACCGTCGTACGACACGATCGAGCGCTTTTTCGCCGGGGTACCTGCTCGGTCTGCCCGCCCTGCTCTCCCCCTTGCTGGTGCTCGGCGACCCCGGTGCCGGCAAGTCGCTGCTGACGAAGCTGCTCACGGCCCGGCTCCCGGCCGGCGAGTTCCGGCCGCTGCGGGTCGAGCTGCGCCACACACCGGCGGAGGCCGACCTCCAGACACAGCTGGAGCACGCCCTGCGGCGAGCCACGGGACGGTCGCTCAGCTGGCCGGACTGGTCCGAGGCGGAGCCAGGCGTGATCCCCGTCGTCCTGCTGGACGGGTTCGACGAACTCCTCCAGGCGGGCGCGCAACGGCTCGACTCCGCACGGCACTGGGGGTACCTGCGCGAGGTCCAACAGTTCCAGGAACGCGAGGCGGAGCTCGGCCGCCCCTTGATCGTGATCGTGACGAGCCGCACGGTAGTCGCCGATCACGCGGAGATCCCGTACCACAGCGAGGTACTGCGGCTGGAGCCGTTCGCCGAGCCGGAGATCGAACGATGGCTGGACATCTGGAACACCACGAATGCCGACCACTTCGACCGGCACGGCCTGCATCCCCTGTCCCTGCAGGCCGTTCTCCCGCACCGTGATCTCGCGGCCCAGCCTCTGCTGCTGCTCATGCTCGCCCTGTACGACGCGGTCGACAACGCACAGCACAGGCTGCACGACGAAGAACTCAGCCGGACGCAGCTGTACGACCGGCTGCTCACGGAGTTCGTCCGCCGCCAAGCCGAGAAGGACGGCCCGATGCCGCCGCCCGAGGTGGCCTTCGCCGTCCAACGTGAGCTCTACCGTCTCTCGGTGGTCGCCCTCGGCATGTTCCACCGCGGCACCCAGGCGATCCGCAGCGAGGAGACGGACCGGGACCTGAGCGCGCTCGGCGCCGCGGCGGCTGGTGGCACCGGGCTGCTGTTCGGCCGGTTCTTCTTCGTGCACGAGGCCCAGGCCATCGTCGCGGAGGAACGGCTGCGCAGCTACGAGTTCATGCACGCGACCTTCGGCGAGCATCTGGCGGTGCGGCTCATCGACCACGCACTGCAACGGCTGGCGGAGGCCGCGAGCACCGACCCCCTGGCCCCCTTGGACGACGGCGAGTTGTACGCCCTGCTCTCCTTCACCCCGCTGACCGACCGAGCGCAGCTCGTGCAGAACCTGCGGGAGAGGCTGGAGGCCTGGCCGGTGAACGAACAAAGGGCCGGCCTGGTATCCCGGCTCACAGACCTGTTCCGGGACGCGGCGTGGGAACCCGCGCACCGCACGGAGGTGGCCTATGCCCCCGTCAGAAAGACACGGGCGTGCCGGGACGCGGTCTACGAGGTCAACCTCCTGCTGATCACGGTGCTCGCGGCAGGGGCAGTGCACGCCTCACGGCTCGTCGACGACAGGGACGACCTGCTGGGGGAGTGGCGGCGGCACGCGAGGGGATGGCAGGCGCAGCTGTCGCCGAGCTCCTGGGAACTGCTCACCTCGACGCTCACCCTCGAGCCATGCCCGCGTGAACTCAGCGTCGCCGGCCAGGTCACGGTGGCGGATGATCTGCGCATCAGTACGACGTACACGCCACGCGACCATCACGAACTCCGTTGGCCGGAGCGTCTGCCCGAGCTGTACGTCAGCAACACCGCGGACCTGGTCAGGCGGGTCATGTTCACGGCGGACGCCGATGCGGAACTGCTCCTGCACCACAGCTATTCACTGTTGTCCCGGTTCCCTCGCGCCACAGCTCCCGAGGACGGGGAAGTCCGGTCCCCGGCCGAGCTGCTCCTCACCCTGCTGGTGAAGGACGTGATCCCGCCACTGACGCTGCCCGACCTTTACGTCCGCTGCCTGAACCAGTCGGGTTGGCTGCCGCGCGACGAGGCCGTCCCCTACCTCGAGGCGGTGCTACGCCAACTCGCCCATGACGCCCCCTCGATGCCCGACGACGCCCTCGCTCTCGTCCTTTCCACTCTGCACAGGATGGCCACGGCAGGCATGTCCGGCCTCGCGCCTGTCTTGGTGGAACTGCTGCTGCCCTGCGTCCGCGACGCCCTGGGACGCACAAGCCCTCATCTGGCCGAAGTGCTCGACTCGCTCCGCGTGTACTTCGACGGGCACGACGCAATCCACCTGACCCTTCTCGGCCACTCCACCTACACCTGGCAGTGGACCGGCCCCCTGTACGGCGCCGAAGCGGCCCACCGTCTCGACGGCGTCCTCGCGGATCTCGACCTCCGGGAAACCGCCGCGAGCCGCCCCGCGGCTCTCGTCGACCTCCTCCGTCTCGCGGCCGAACTCGACCTGGGCCACTGGCTCTCCGCGCACGCCGCCGAGATCCTCAGCGCGCTGCCCGCCGAGGCCTTCGGCCTCCTGCGCCCCTCGGATCTGGGGCCACTGCGGGCCGCGCTGGAGAAGGGCGAGTACGAGGCCGAGTTCCAGGAAGTGGAGCGGACTTGGCGGGGCGGCCCTACTCCTCCGGCGGGAACACCGGCTCCCCGCTCCCCAGGAGCGTGATCATGATCGCCTCGACCGGGCAGTTCTCGGCGGCCTCCAGGACCTTCTCGTTGGCGTCGGTCTCCGGTTCGACGGGGTGGGACTGCATGCCGGAGTCGAGCCGGAAGGCGCCCTGGGCGCGGTGGACGCACTGCGCCGAGCCGATGCAGATCGAACGGTCGACCTCTACCTGCCAGCGGTCCCCCATGGCCGCGCTCACGCCTCCCAGCCGGCCGGCAGATGGATCATCTTGTGTTCGAGGAACTCGCCGTAGCCCTCCGGCCCGAACTCCCGCCCCAGGCCTGAGTTCTTGTAGCCGCCGAACGGGCCCAGCATGTCCAGGCTGAAGGTGTTGACGTTGTACGTGCCCGTCCGCACCCCGCGCGCGAACTCGATGCCGTGGGCCACGTCCGCCGTCCACACGCTGCCGCTGAGTCCGTAGTCGGAGTCGTTCGCGATCTTCGCGGCATCGGCCTCGTCGCCGTACGGGAGAAGGCAGATGACCGGGCCGAAGATCTCCTCGCGGGCGATCCGCATGGAGTTGTCGACGTCGCCGAAGAGGGTGGGCTCCACGTACCAGCCCTTGTCCAGGCCGGGCGGGCGGCCGCCGCCGGTGAGGATCTTTGCGCCCTCCTCCTGGCCGATCCGTATGTAGTCGAGGTTCCGGCGCTGCTGGCGCTGTGCCACCAGCGGACCCACCTGGGTCGCCGGGTCCAGCGGGTCGCCGACCACGAGCGCGCTCGCCGCCGCCGCGAAAGCGTCCGCGAACTCGTCGTAGCGGGAGCGCGGGAGGAGGATGCGGGTCTGGGCGACGCACGCCTGCCCGTTGTTCATCCAGGCCGCCGGGACGACACCGGCGACCGTGGACTCGACTTCCGCGTCCGGCAGCACGACCGCCGCCGATTTACCGCCCAGTTCGAGGGTGACCCGGGTGAGATTCCGCGACGCGACCTCCATCACGCGCTTGCCCGCGGCCACCGACCCGGTGAAGGAGACCTTGTCCACGCCGGGGTGCCCGACCAGGTACTCACTCACCTCACGGTCGGCGGGGAGGATCGACAGCACACCCTCCGGCAGCCCGGCCTCGCGCGTGATCTCGGCGAGCAGATACGCGTCCAGCGGCGACTCCGGCGACGGCTTGAGGATCACCGTGCAGCCGGTGAGCAGCGTGGGCGCGAGCTTGGCGGCGGCGACGAACTGCGGGACGTTCCACGGCACCACGGCCGCGACGACGCCGACCGGCTCCCGACGGACGAGGATCTTGCCGAGCACGCCGTCGCGCTGCTCCTCGTACGTGAAGTTCCGCGCGACGGTGATCGCCGCGTCCCACACCATCATCGCGCCGAGCGCCTGCGCGAGCACGCTCCAGGAGTACGGCGACCCGTTCTCGGAGGAGATCACGCGGGCGATCTCCTCGTGCCGGGTGAGGATGCCGTCCTTGATGCGGGTGACGACCTCGATGCGCTCGTCGAGGCTCATCCGCGGCCAGGGCCCCTCGTCGAAGGCGCGCCGGGCGGCGGCGACGGCGGCGTCCACGTCCGCCTGCGCGGCGTGCGGGACGCGTCCGATGACCTCCTCGGTGTGCGGGGAGATCACCTCGATGACGTCCTTGCCGTGGGGGTCGGTCAACTCCCCGCCGATGAACAGCTGTCCGTGTTCCACGAGCTCGGTCATGGCCGACTGCCTCCCCGGGAGCTGACTCTGACGGTTCATCAGATACTCAGTTACCGGAACTGATACCAGTTCTACTCCCATGAGTCCACAGCCCCGCACACGCGACTGATGGATGACTTGGGCTCCCATCGAAACCCGTTCTAGTTATAGTTGCCTCGGCCCGCGAGGACGCCGGGACGCGGAGACGGGGGAACCCATGGCACAGGTCAGCCCAGAGGTCACCGACCACGGCGGCGGCGTCCGCTCCATCCGGGTGCCGATCCCGGACAACCCGCTCGGCTACACGCTCGTGTACGTCGTCGACACCGACGGCGGCCCGGTGCTGGTCGACACCGGCTGGGACGACCCGGCGTCCTGGGACACCCTCGCCGCGGGGCTGGCCGCCTGCGGCACCTCGCCCACCGAGATCCACGGAGTGGTGATCACCCATCACCACCCGGACCACCACGGCCTGTCGGGCCAGGTGCGGGACGCGTCCGGTGCCTGGATCGCGATGCACGCGGCGGACGCGGCGATCGTCCGCCGCACCGGCGAGACCCGCCCCGAGCGCTGGTTCGCCTATATGACAGCCAAGTTGGAGGCGGCAGGCGCCCCCGAGGACCATGTGGCACCCCTCCGCGCCGCCCGCCCCCGAAGCCGATGCCGGCGCCGCGCCGGGTGA
>MWJO01000125.1 GCA_002027195.1 Streptomyces sp. GKU 895
GTCGGTGAGGCAGCGCTCCGTCGGTCCCGGCCGCGCGGCAGCGCGGTCAGCGAGACGGGCGGACGGTGGTTCAGCGGGTGGAGGAAGGGGCAGGGTCGGCGGAGGAGGACGACGACGTCCCGGCGCGGTGGTGTGGTGCAGACCGGCGCCGAGCGCGGCGACCGGGCCGCCGCCGGGCGGGTCCTCGCGGGCCCAGGTGACGGGCCGGGCGGTGGGCCGGGGGTCGGCGACCACCACGGTGGTACGGGCGTCGGCGCAGGCGGCCAGAACCCGCTCCAGCAACGCCCGCCCGCCCACGCGCACGCCGGGCTTGTCCGCGCCGCCGAGCCGCCGGGCGGCACCCCCGGCGAGCACGACGGCGTCGTACGCGAGGTCGGCACCGGGGGCCGCGAGGTCGGCACCGGCGGCGCCCGCGGGCTCGTACGAGGTCACCCTTCGAGTATGCGGGCCGCCGCGATCACAGGGAACGCGTGGGGGGTGCCGCCCTGGCGGAGTGCGCGACGGAATCGCCGCGAGCACCAAGCACCCTGCGGCGCCGCCCTTTCACAGCGTGCGCAGCAGCACCGCCGGTTGTTCGACGCAGTCCGCCACGTACCGCAGGAAGCCGCCCGCCGTGCCGCCGTCGCAGACACGGTGGTCGAAGGTGAGCGACAGCTGGACGACCTGCCGGACCGCCAGCTCCCCGTCGTGCACCCACGGCTTGGGGACGATGCGGCCGACGCCCAGCATCGCGGCCTCGGGGTGGTTGATGATCGGGGTGGAGCCGTCGACACCGAAGACGCCGTAGTTGTTCAACGTGAAGGTCCCGCCGGTGAGTTCGCCGGGCGTGAGGGTGCCGGTGCGGGCCGCCTCGGTCAGCCGGGCGAACTCAGCGGTCAGTGACTCCGCGTCGCGCGCGTGGGCGTCGCGGACGACCGGCACGACGAGCCCGCGCTCGGTCTGGGCGGCGAAGCCGATGTGGACCTGCTCGAACTGGACGACCTCCCTCGCCGCCATGTCGACCGTGGAGTTGAGTTCGGGATAGCGGGCCAGAGCCGCCGTGCAGATCCGGGCCAGCAGGGCGATCAGGGAGATCTTCGGTCCCCCGGCGGCGTTCATCGCGGCACGCGCACGCATGAGTTCGGTCGCGTCGGCGTCGACCCAGCAGGTGGCGTCGGGGATCTCCCGCCGGCTGCGGGACAGCTTGTCGGCGACGGCACCGCGGATGCCCTTGAGGGGGGTGCGGATGCCTCCGGCGACAGGGGCGGTGGAGGCGGGCGTCGGTTCCGGAGCGACGTGAGTGCCGGCGCGGCCGTCGGCTGGGAGGCGGTGCGCCCCTGTGCCGTGGCCGCCCGCAGCGCGTACTCCACGTCCGCCCGCAGGATCAGGCCCTCGGGGCCGGAACCGGTCAGCTCCCGCAGGTCCAGGCCGTTCTCCCGGGCCAGCTTGCGCACCAGCGGCGAGATCACCGGAACCGGCCCTTCCGCCGGTTCGGGAACCGCCGGCCGCCCGTTGGCCACCACTGGCGCCGCGGGCCTGCGCACCCTTCTGCGCCGCGCCGGTGCCTCCGAAGTGCCGTATCCCACCAGCACGTTCCCGGAGCCCTCGGTCACGTTCCCGGAGCCCTCGGTCTTCGCGCCGGTCTCCTCCGCCGAACCGCCGGAGGCAGGCGCCCCCACCGCGACGGTGATCAGCGGCGCGCCCACGGGCAGTTCCGTGCCCTCCTCGCCGAAGCGGGCCGTGACGACGCCGCCGTAGGGGCAGGGCACGTCGACCAGCGCCTTGGCGGTCTCGACCTCGACGACCGGCTGGTCGACGGCGACGACGTCACCGACCTCGACCAGCCAGCGGACGATCTCCGCCTCGGTGAGCCCCTCCCCGAGGTCGGGGAGCTTGAACTCCAGCACTTGTGCCATCAGCTCTCGGCCTCCCACTGCAGACGCCCCACGGCGTCCAGGATCCGGTCCACGCCGGGCAGGTGGTGACGCTCCAGCATCGGCGGCGGGTAGGGGATGTCGAACCCGGCCACGCGCAGCACCGGCGCCTCCAGATGATGGAAGCAGCGCTCCGTGACGCGGGCCGCGATCTCCCCGCCCGGGCCGCCGAACCCGCCCGACTCGTGCACGACGACCGCACGTCCGGTCCGCCGTACGGAGGCGCAGACCGTCTCGTCGTCGAACGGCACCAGGGAGCGCAGGTCGACGACTTCGAGGTCCCACCCCTCGGCCCGGGCGCCTCGGCGGCTTCGAGGCAGACGGGTACGGACGGCCCGTACGTGATGAGCGTGGCGCTCCGGCCGGAGCGCCGCACCACCGCGCGGCCTATCGGTTCAACGCTCTGCGGTTCCTCGGGGTTCCAGGAGTCCTTGGACCAGTACAGGCGCTTGGGTTCGAGGAAGACGACCGGGTCGTCGGAGGCGATCGCGGCACGCAGCAGGCCGTAGGCGTCGGCGACGGTGGCGGGCGTGACGACATGGAGTCCCGGGGTCGCCAGGTAGTACGCCTCCGAGGAGTCGCTGTGGTGCTCGACGCCGCCGATGCCGCCGCCGTAGGGGACGCGGATGGTGATCGGGAGCGGCATGGCGCCGCGCGTGCGGTTGCGCATGCGGGCGACATGGCTGATGAGCTGCTCGAACGCCGGGTAGGCGAACGCGTCGAACTGCATCTCCACGACCGGGCGCAGCCCGTACATGGCCATGCCGACGGCGGTGCCGAGGATGCCGGCCTCGGCGAGCGGGGTGTCGGTGCAGCGGTCCTCGCCGAACTCCTTGGCGAGGCCGTCGGTGACGCGGAAGACGCCGCCGAGGGTGCCGACGTCCTCGCCCATGACGTGGACGGTGGGGTCGGCGGCCATCGCGTCGCGCATCGCGCGCGTGAGGGCCTGCGCCATGGTGGCGGGCTTCACCGCGACGGTGGTCATGGAGTCTCCCCCTCGGCTTCCAGCTCGGCCTGCAACTGGGCGCGCTGCTCGAGCAGTTGCGGGGTGGGTTCGGCGTAGACGTGGGCGAACAGGTCCATCGGGTCGAGGACCGGGTCCTGGTTCATGCGCTCGCGCAGATCGGCGGCCATGGCCTCGGCGGCGTCGCGGGCCTCCTGGATGCCCGCGTCGTCGAGGAGGCCGCGCGTGGTCAGCTCGTGTTCGAGGAGCTTGATCGGGTCGTGGTCGCGCCAGGCGTCGACCTCGGTGTCGCCGCGGTAGCGGGTCGCGTCGTCGGCGTTGGTGTGGGCCTCCACGCGGTACGTGATGGCCTCGACGAGGGTGGGGCCGCCGCCCGCGCGCGCGTGCCGTACGGCGTCGGCCAGGACCTCGTGCACGGCCGCCGCGTCGTTGCCGTCCACCAGCCGGCCCGGCATGCCGTAGCCGACGGCCTTGTGGGCCAACGACGGGGCCGCGGTCTGCTTGGCGAGCGGCACGGAGATGGCGAAGCCGTTGTTCTGGACGAGGAAGACGACCGGCGCCTGCCAGACGGCGGCGAAGTTCAGCGCCTCGTGGAAGTCGCCCTCGCTGGTGCCGCCGTCGCCGACCAGGGCGAGCGCGACCACGTCGTCGCCCTTGAGGCGGGCGGCGTGCGCGAGGCCCACGGCGTGCGGGAGCTGGGTGGCCAGCGGGGTGCACAGGGGGGCGATCCGGTGCTCGTGCGGGTCGTAGCCGGTGTGCCAGTCGCCGCGCAGCAGCGTCAGCGCCTCGACGGGGTCGAGGCCGCGGGCGACGGCGGCGAGGGTGTCGCGGTAGCTGGGGAAGAGCCAGTCACGGTCCTCCAGGACCAGCGCGGCGGCGACCTCGCAGGCTTCCTGGCCGGTGCTGGAGGGGTAGACGGCGAGGCGGCCCTGCTTGGTGAGGGCGGTCGCCTGCGCGTTGTACCGACGGCCGCGCACCAGTTCGGCGTAGAGGCGGCGCAGCAGGCCGGGGTCGGCCTTCGCGGCGGCCTCGGTGCCGAGGACGCGGTACGGCTCCGCGTCGGGCAGCAGCGGCGCGGGGTCGGTGCGGGGCTGCCAGGCGGGCGGCGGTGATGGCCGGTACGCGCCCCGCTGCTCCATGACCGTCATGACGGCACCTCCTCGTGGGAGCGGCTTCAGACGCGTCACGGGTTGTGATGCGCCTCACCTACCGATTGTTCGGTCGTCGGCACATTTTGGCTACAGGCCCCCTCAGGCTGTGGACAAACGGTTCTCCACAGCCTGCAATGAACGCAGTACGTCCATGGTAGGGAGGCGGGGGGACATGGCACCTGAACAAATGGCCGAAGGACCGGAGGGCGGCGTGCCCCTGCCGCCCCCGCGCCCGCTCGACGCCATCGATCAGGACATCCTGCAGATGCTCCAGGTCGACGGCCGCGCGTCGATAAGGTCCGTCGCCGAACGCGTCCACGTCTCCCGCGCCAACGCCTACGCGCGTATCAACCGCCTCATCGAGGACGGCGTCATCCGTGGCTTCGGGGCCCGCGTCGACCATGAACGGGCGGGCCAGGGCACCTCGGCGTACATCACCCTGAAGATCGTCCAGAACACCTGGCGCACGGTCCGCGAACAGCTCCGCCAGCTGCCCGGCGCCTCCCACATCGCCCTGGTCGGCGGTGACTTCGACGTCCTGCTGCTGGTGCACACGCCGGACAACAGATCCCTGCGCGAGCTGGTCCTCACCCGCCTCCAGGCCATCCCGGAGGTACTGAGCACCCGCACGCTGCTGGTCTTCGAGGAGGAGGACCTGGAGCCGCAGGGCTGAGTCAGCCGGCGTTCCTGAGCCCCCCGAAGACCAGCTGCGCCACCGCGTCCGCCACTTCGCGCTCGTTCATCCCGCGACCGTCCGGGCGGTACCACTCCACGATGGAGTTGATCATCCCGAAGACGAGCCGGGTCGCGAGGCGGACCTCCACGTCGCCGCGCACGTCCCCGTCTGCGGCCGCGGCCTTCAGCAGCTCGGCGACCCGGTGGTCGAAGTCGCGGCGGCGCTCCAGCGCCCAGCGCTCGGTACCGGTGTTGCCGCGCACGCGCAGCAGCAGGGTGACGTAGGGGAGTTCGGCGATGAGGACCTCGACCATGCGCCGGACCACGTACTCCAGACGCTCGGCGGCGTGCCCCACGCGCGCGTGCTCCTCGTCGAGGATGCCGAACAGACCGTCCAGCGCACGGCTGACGGCCCGGCGCAGCAGTTCCTCCTTGCCCGCCACGTGGTGGTAGATCGAGGACTTGGAGATCCCGGCGGCCTTGGAGAGGTGCTCCATGGAGGTGCCGTCGTAGCCGCGCTCGTTGAAGACCTGGACGGCGACGGACAGCAGCGTCTCGGGGGTGTACGTGTCGCGCTTGGCGGTGGTCATGACGTACTGCCCTCCCTCTTGTCGGTGGCGTACGCGTGGCGGTACAGCGCGAGGGACGGGGCGTACCGCCCGGAGGGGTCGCGCAGGTGCAGGTCGTCGAGGAGCGCGTAGGCCCAGTTGCGGCCCAGGCGGCGGCTCCATTCGAAGGGGCCCAGCGGGTAGTTGACCCCGAGCCGCATGGCCGTGTCGATGTCCTCCTCCGTGGCCACACCCTTGGCCACGGCGTCGTGCGCGAGGTCGACGATCCGGGCGACCGTGCGGGCGACGATCATGCCGGGGACGTCTCCGATGACGCTGACGTCCTTGCCGAGCGCCTGGAAGAGGCCGATGGCCTCGGCGAGGGTCTGCGGGGCGGTGTCCTGGGAGGCGGACAGGGCGATGCGGGTGGCGCGGCGGTAGTCGAGGGCGAGGTCGAAGTAGACCACGTCGCGGAACTCCACCGACGTCTGCCCGTCGGCGAGCGCGAGCTGGCCGCCGCTCGGCAGCACCAGCCGTGTGCCGTGGTCCTCCTCGTCCTCGCGGACCTGGATGCCCGCCTCGCGGATCAGGGCGAGCAGCTCGGAGGCCGGGCCCAGGTCGCCCTCGGCGGTGACGTGGGCGGGCGGCTGGGAGGGTTCCGCGGTGTGCGGCTCGGCGGGCTCGGCGTCGGGGCCGTGGTCGTACCAGCCGTGTCCGCTCTTGCGGCCGAGGCGGCCGGACTCGACCAGGCGGCGCTGGGCGAGCGAGGGCGCGAAGCGGACGTCCTGGAAGAAGGACTGCCAGACCGAGTGCGTGACGGACTCGTTGACGTCCTGGCCGATCAGGTCGGTCAGCTCGAACGCGCCCATCCTGAAGCCGCCGGACTCGCGCAGCACCGCGTCGATGGTGGCGGGGTCGGCGCCCTGGGCCTCGTAGACCGCGAACGCCTCGGCGTAGAAGGGCCGGGCGATGCGGTTGACGATGAAGCCGGGGGTGTCGGCGCAGGCGACCGGCGTCTTGCCCCACGCGCGTGCCGTCTCGTACGCGCGCGTGGCCGACGTGACGTCGGTGGCGAACCCGGAGACGACCTCGACGAGCGGCAGCAGCGGGGCCGGGTTGAAGAAGTGCAGGCCCACGAGACGGCCGGGACTGCGCAGGGCGCCGCCGATCGCGGTGACCGACAGGGACGAGGTGTTGGTGGCGAGCAGACAGTCCTCGCCGACCACGTCCTCCAGCTCCCGGAACAGCTCCTGCTTGACGTCCAGCCGCTCCAGGACGGCCTCGACCACCAGGGAGCAGTCGGCGAGGTCGGCGAGCGTGCCGGCGGCCGTCAGACGCGCGCGTGCCGCGTCCCGGTCGGCGCCGGTGAGGCGGTCCTTCTCGACGAGCCGGTCGAGGCGGGCGCCGATCGCGTCGGCCGCTTCCTGGGCGCGCCCGGGGGCGGTGTCGTACAGCCGTACGGGGTGGCCGGCGACCAACGCGACCTGGGCGATGCCCTGGCCCATGGTGCCGGTGCCGACGACGGCCACGGGGCTGCTGAGGTCGAGTGCTGTCATGTGCGCGATCCTCCCGCACGGGGTTTTCCACAGATGCGGCGGACCCCCTTGTCCCGACCGATCGTTCGGTTACTCTAACTCTGACTGGCCGTTCCTGCCCATGGTTCCGACCATGGTTGTGCCCAGGTCATGAGCTCGACGCAGAGTTCTCCAGACGAGGAGTTGGTCCCGCATGGCCGCCGAACTGACCGCCCACGAGCTGATCGCCCAGCACCGGCCCACTCTCGACCAGGCGCTGGAAGCGATCCGCACGCGTGCGTACTGGTCCCCGCACCCCGAGCACCCGAAGGCCTACGGCGAGAACGGCAGCCTGGACGCGGCGGCGGGCAAGGCGGCCTTCGACGCCCTCCTCGGCACCCGCCTCGACCTCGGCCAGCCCGGCACGGACGGCTGGGTGTCCGGCGAAGTGTCCCCGTACGGCCCGGAGCTGGGCGTCGAGTACCCGCACGCGGACGTGGACGTGCTGCTGCCGGCCATGAAGGCGGGCCAGAAGGCGTGGCGGGAGGCCGGAGCGGAGATCCGCGCGGTGGTCTGCCTGGAGATCCTCAAGCGCATCAGCGACCGGACGCACGAGTTCGCGCACGCGGTCATGCACACCTCCGGCCAGGCCTTCATGATGGCGTTCCAGGCGGGCGGCCCGCACGCGCAGGACCGCGGCCTGGAAGCGGTGGCGTACGCGTACGTGGAGCAGGTCCGCACCCCCGACACCGCCGAGTGGTCCAAGCCCCAGGGCAAGCGCGACCCCCTGGCCCTGACCAAGCAGTTCACGCCGGTCCCGCGCGGGATCGCGCTGATGATCGGCTGCAACACCTTCCCGACGTGGAACGGCTACCCGGGCCTGTTCGCCTCCCTCGCCACCGGCAACGCGGTCCTGGTCAAGCCCCACCCCCGCGCGGTGCTCCCGCTGGCGCTCACCGTCCAGGTCGCCCGCGAGGTGCTGGCCGAGGCGGGCTTCGACCCGAACCTGGTGGCGCTGGCCGCCGAGCAGCCGGGCGAGGGCATCGCCAAGACCCTCGCCACGCGCCCGGAGATCCGGATCATCGACTACACCGGCTCGACGTCGTTCGGCGACTGGCTGGAGGCCAACGCCCGCCAGGCGCAGGTCTACACGGAGAAGGCCGGGGTCAACACCGTGCTGGTCGACTCCACGGCGAACTACAAGGGCATGCTCTCCAACCTGGCGTTCTCGCTGTCCCTGTACAGCGGTCAGATGTGCACCACCCCGCAGAACCTCCTCATCCCGCGCGACGGCATCCGCACCGACGAGGGCCCCAAGACCTTCGACGAGGTCGCCGCCGACCTGGCCCGCTCGGTCGACGGCCTGCTCGGCGACGACGCCCGGGCAAACGCCCTGCTGGGCGCGATCGTCAACCCGGACGTCAAGGCCCGCCTGGAGGCCGCCGCCGGGCTCGGCGAGGTCGCCCTCGCGTCCCGGGAGGTCACCAACCCGGAGTTCCCGGACGCGGTCGTGCGCACGCCGGTCATCGTCAAGCTCGACGGAGCCAAGCCGGACGACGAGGCCGCCTACATGAGCGAGTGCTTCGGCCCGGTCTCCTTCGCCGTCGCGGTCGACTCGTCCGCGGACGCGGTGGAGCTGCTGCGGCGCACCATCCGCGAGAAGGGCGCCATGACGGTCGGCGCGTACACGACCGACGAGGACGTCGAGCGGGCGGTCCAGGAGGTCTGCTTCGACGAGGCCGCGCAGCTGTCGCTGAACCTCACGGGCGGGGTGTACGTCAACCAGACGGCCGCGTTCTCCGACTTCCACGGCTCGGGCGGCAACCCGGCGGCCAACGCGGCCCTCACGGACGGCGCGTTCGTCGCCAACCGCTTCCGGGTCGTGGAGGTACGCCGGGAGGCCTAGGCCTGCCCGAGCAGTCCCCGGGAGGCCTGGACCCCTCCCTGGAAGTCCGCCGTGAGGCTCCAGTGGTACAGCGTCATCCCCACGCTCGTCGCGAGGTTGTAGCTGGAGACCTGGGGCCTCATCGGCAGCGCCACCAGATGGTCGGCACGCGCGCGCAGCTCGGCGGACAGCCCGCTGCGCTCCGAGCCGAACGCGAGGACGGCGTCGTCCGGGAGCTTCACGCGCCGGATGTCGTCGCCCTCCGGGTCGAGGGCGTAGAGCGGCCCCGGGGGCAGTTCCTCGACCGTGACCCGCTCCACCGCCGTCGCGAAGTGCAGCCCCGCGCCCCCGCGCACGACGGTGGGGTGCCAGGGGTCGAGCGTGCCCGTGGTGACGACACCGGTCGCCCCGAATCCCGCCGCCAGCCGGATCACGGCCCCCGCGTTGCCGAGGTTGCGCGGGTTGTCGAGGACCACCACCGGCGCGGGGCGGGGCAGGCGCGCCAGCGCCTGAAGGTTCGCCGCGCGGGGCGGTCGCACCGCCAGCGCGGCCACCCCCGTCGGATGCGGGCGCGGCACGAGCTTCTCGTACGTCCCCGGCGCGACCTCCGTCAGCAGCGCGTCCAGCGTCTCGCCCACGTCGGAGGCCAGCTCGCCGGCGAGGGCGAGCGTGGCCGCGCGGTCGGTGGTGACCGCCACCGGGACCTCGGCTCCGAAGCGCAGCGCGTGCTTGAGAGCGTGGAAGCCGTCGAGCAGGACGGCGAAGTCGGCGAGCCGGTGCCAGACGGCCACCGGACCGGCGGGGGCGGCGGGGTCGGTCATGCCGTGAAGCCTACGTGCGTCTCCTCGGCGCTCTCGGGGGCGCGGGGCTGCGGCAGCGTCGTACGGCCCGTCCGGCCGTGAGCCGCCCACGCGCGCGTGCCGCCCAGCCGCCGAGCCGGCGCAGGAACGGCGTGGGCAGGAACACCGCGTCGGCGGCGATCATCGCCAGCGAGAAGAACGGCAGCCCGAGGACGACGGCGATCACGGCGTGCTCGGTCATCATGGCCGCCAGCAGGACGTTCTTGACCCGCCGGTTGAACAGCGTGAAGGGGAAGGCGACCTGCACGGCGACGGTGCCGTAGGTGATGAGCAGCACCATGGTGGAGCTGGAGGTCAGCGCGTCGGCGAGGCCGGGCCAGGGTGAGAAGTAGTCGAGGTGCAGCGGGTAGTAGACGGCGGTGCCGTCCTGCCAGCGCGAGCCCTGGATCTTGTACCAGCCGGCCGTCGCGTAGATCAGACAGGCCTCGGCCATGATCACGAGCAGGGCGCCGTTGTGCACGATGTCGGTGACGACGTCCAGGAAGATGCGCGGCTGGTCGGTCCGCGCGAGACGGTCGACCGCCCAGCGCACACCGAGCGCCAGCCACACCGCCCACAGCAGCGTGGGGACGAACGGGTCGCCCTCGAAGAGCCGGCCCGCGCCCGTCGCCGCGATCAGCACCAGCCCGAGCACCACCCACAGCACGGGCCCGACCCGGTCCGCAACCTGCTCCCCACGCGCGCGTGCCCTGCGCGCGTCCAGCGACCACACCTGGCCGCACCGCGTGAACACCAGGTAGATGCACATCAGGTGCAGGACGTTGTCGCCGCCGTCGCCCATGAAGATGCTGCGGTTCTGCAGCGAGAGCACGCCGACCATGAAGAGCACGGACATCGTGCGGGTGCGCCAGCCCAGCAGCAACAACGCGCTGGACAGGACGGCGAGGCCGTAGATCAGCTCGAACCAGAACCGTCCGTCGGACCACATCAGCGCGGTGAACGCGCCGTTGCCCGCGATCAGCTGCTCGGCGAGGTCCCAGCTCCACGGACCGTCGGGGCCGTACATCTCATTGCGGTGCGGCAGCTCGCGCAGCAGGAACAGCAGCCAGGTCGCGCTGAAGCCGATACGGACCACGGCGGACTGGTACGGGCCGAGCGCCGACCCGGTGATGCGGGCGATGGCCTGGGAGACCGCGAGGGAGAACCGGTTCACCGTGCACCTCCCGGGCGGTCGGCCGGGCGACCGCCCACCAGGGCAGCTCCCGGTAGGCGGGTTTGTCGGAGACCTGCTCCTGGCTCCAGCCGGGCGGCCGGACGTTGCTGGACACGGACCGTACCTGCACCCGCTCGACGCTCCCGCCGGACCCCGCCGCGTCGTCCCGGTCGAGCCGCATCACCACGATCCGGCGCAGATACGTCTCCGACAGCGCGCCGCGCAGCCCGACCGGCCGGTTGTCGGTGCCGTGCGTGGCGGTGAAGAAGTCCCAGGCCCGGCGCAGCTCGTTCTGCTGGGTGTGGCTGGGCAGCGGATTGCCGTCGATGGCCCGGCCGTCCTCGGCCGACAGGTCGTACCAGCCGGTGGTGCGGACGGTGCCGTCCGCGGCCAGGACCTGGGCGCGCACCTGCACGGCGATGTTCTGCTGGAGCGGGTTCGGCGCGAACAGCTTCCAGTTCTGCTCGAACTCCGGGTAGACCCAGTCCTCGATCGCCCTGCCGTGCTGCTTGGTGACCGCGTTCGCGGGCGCGACGTGCAGGAAGGTCATCCCGAGGTGCACACAAACCGTGACCGCCACGATGGCGAGGGCCAGCGCGGCCCCGATCTGGTACGGCAGGGACAGCGCGGCGACACCGGTGCGGGGATCGGCGGAGTGCGGGCGGGGCGGCCGGGGCGGGCGGCGGCGACGGAGGAGCCGAAGGCAGCAGGGCGGCCGGCGGCAACGGGGGAGCCGGCTCGGCCGGCGGTTCGGGGGCACGCGGCTCGTCGGCCCCGCGCCGGGCCTCCGAGCCTGTGTCGTACGCGTCCATTCCGCCCCGTTTCCCGATGTCCGCACCGTGTCCGCGGCCTGTCACTCGGCCCCTGCCGCGCACAGGGACCCCGGCAGGTTATCCACAGCGGTTGACACCTTACGGCGCCCGGCACACCATGGATGCGACGAACCGAACGATCGGTCGGGAGCATGCTCCGGACGGGAACGGGGTCGAGGGGGCCACATGGCAACAGCAGCACAGGCGTACGACAGGACGGACACCGCCGGTCAGGACGCGTACGAGCGTGCCTTCGACGCCGCCGTGGCCGCCGACGAGCGCATCGAGCCGCGCGACTGGATGCCGGACGCCTACCGCGCCACGCTCGTCCGCCAGATCGCCCAGCACGCCCATTCCGAGATCATCGGCATGCAGCCGGAGGCGAACTGGATCACGCGCGCGCCCAGCCTGCGCCGCAAGGCCATCCTGATGGCCAAAGTCCAGGACGAGGCGGGCCACGGCCTGTATCTGTACAGCGCCGCCGAGACCCTCGGCACCGGCCGCGACGAGCTCCTCGACAAGCTCCACTCCGGCCGCCAGAAGTACTCCTCGATCTTCAACTACCCGACCCTGACCTGGGCGGACGTCGGCGCGATCGGCTGGCTCGTGGACGGCGCCGCGATCACCAACCAGGTCCCGCTGTGCCGCTGCTCCTACGGCCCGTACGCGCGCGCGATGGTCCGTATCTGCAAGGAGGAGTCCTTCCACCAGCGCCAGGGGTACGAGCTGCTGCTGGCCCTCAGCAAGGGCACCCCCGAGCAGCACGCGATGGCGCAGGACGCGGTGGACCGCTGGTGGTGGCCGTCGCTGATGATGTTCGGCCCGCCCGACGACGAGTCCTCGCACTCCGCGCAGTCGATGGCGTGGAAGATCAAGCGGCACTCCAACGACGAACTGCGCCAGCGCTTCGTCGACATCTGCGTCCCGCAGGCCGAGTCCCTCGGCCTGACCCTCCCCGACCCGGACCTGAAGTGGAACGAGGAACGGGGACAGCACGACTTCGGCCCGATCGACTGGACCGAGTTCTGGGACGTCCTCAAGGGCAACGGCCCCTGCAACGAACAGCGGATCACCCAGCGCAGGCGCGCCCACGAAGAGGGCGCCTGGGTCCGGGAGGCGGCGGCCGCCTACGCCGCCAAGCACGGCAACGGGACGGGAGAGCAGCAGGCATGACGAACACCGACTGGCCCCTGTGGGAGGTCTTCGTGCGCTCGCGCCGCGGCCTGTCCCACACCCACGCCGGCAGCCTGCACGCCCCGGACGCGGAACTCGCCCTGCGCAACGCCCGCGACCTGTACACCCGGCGCGGCGAGGGCGTCTCGATCTGGGTCGTCCCGTCGGCCGCGATCACCGCATCCTCCCCGGACGAGAAGGACCCGTTCTTCGAACCGGCCGCCGACAAGCCGTACCGCCATCCCACGTTCTACGAGATCCCGGAGGGGGTGAAGCACCTGTGACCGCCGACATGACCCTGGACGCGACCACCCGCACGGCCGCCCTGGCCCTCGGCGACGACGCCCTGGTGCTCTCCCACCGCCTCGGCGAATGGGCCGGCCACGCGCCCGTGCTGGAGGAGGAGGTCGCCCTCGCCAACATCGCCCTGGACCTGCTCGGCCAGGCCCGGGTGCTGCTGTCGATGGTCGGCGACGAGGACGAGCTGGCGTATCTGCGCGAGGAGCGCGCCTTCCGCAACCTCCAGCTGGTCGAGCAGCCCAACGGCGACTTCGCCCATACCATCGCCCGCCAGCTGTACTTCTCCACCTACCAGCACCTGCTCTACGCCGAACTCGCCGCCGGACAGGGCCCGTTCGCGCCGCTCGCCGCGAAGGCCGTCAAGGAGGTCGCCTACCACCGCGACCACGCCGAGCAGTGGACCCTGCGCTCGGTGACGGCACCGAGGAGAGCCGCGAGCGGATGCGGCGGGCGTGCGGGGCGCTGTGGCGGTTCACCGGCGAGATGTTCCAGCCGGTGGCGGGCCTCGACGTCGACGGGACGGCCCTGGAGGCGGCCTGGCTCGCGTCCGTGACGGCCGTCCTCGACCGCGCCACGCTCCCGGTCCCCGAAGGGCCGCGCACGGGCGCGTGGGCGGCCGGAGCGGGCCGGCAGGGCCTGCACACCGAGTCGTTCGGACGCATGCTCGCCGAGATGCAGCATCTGCACCGCAGCCACCCGGGGGCGTCATGGTGACCACGACCCCGCTGGAGGCGGAACTCCTGGAGATCGCCGGCGCGGTCCCCGACCCCGAACTGCCCGTGCTCACCCTCCAGGAGCTCGGCGTCGTCCGCGCGGTGCACGCCCACGACAGCGACACCGTCGAGGTCGAACTGACCCCGACGTACACCGGCTGCCCCGCCATCGAGGCGATGTCCCTCGACATAGAGCGGGCCCTGCACGCCCACGGCGTCCGGGACGTCACCGTCCGCACCGTGCTCACGCCCGCCTGGTCGACGGACGACATCTCGGCCGAAGGCCGCCGCAAACTCCAGGAGTTCGGCATCGCGCCCCCGCGCGCGCAGCGGACCACGGGACCGGTCCCCCTGACCCTGGGCGCGACCCGCACCCGCACCGTGCCCCCCGTGCACTGCCCGCACTGCGGCTCCGCCGACACCGAACTGCTCAGCCGCTTCTCCTCCACCGCGTGCAAGGCGCTGCGCCGCTGCCTGGCCTGCCGTGAACCGTTCGACCACTTCAAGGAGCTGTGATGGCCCGCTTCCACGCGCTCCCGGTGGCGGCGGTCGACCGGCTCACCGACGACTCCGTGGCCCTCACCTTCACCGTGCCGCCGGAACTCGCCGAGGAGTACCGCCACGCCCCGGGCCAGCACCTCGCCCTGCGCCGCAGGACCGACGGCACGGAGATCCGCCGCACGTACTCCATCTGCTCCCCGGCCCCGCACGGCGAGGCTCCCCGCCGGCTCCGGGTCGGCGTAAGGCTGGTGGAGGGCGGCGCGTTCTCGACGTACGCGCTGAAGGAGATCAACGTCGGCGACGAGCTGGAGGTGATGACCCCGGCCGGCCGCTTCACCCTGGAACCCGCACCCGGGCTGTACGCGGCGATCGTCGGCGGCAGCGGCATCACGCCGGTGCTGTCGATCGTCTCGACGCTGCTGGCCCGTGAACCGGCCGCCCGCTTCTGCCTGATCCGCAGCGACCGTACGGCCGCCTCGACGATGTTCCTGGACGAGGTCGCGGACCTGAAGGACCGCTACCCCGAGCGGCTGCAGCTGGTGACCGTGCTGTCCCGGGAGGAGCAGCAGGCGGGCCTGCCGTCCGGGCGGCTCGACCGGGAGCGGCTCACCGGGCTGCTGCCCGCGCTGCTGCCGGTGGCGGAGGTGGCGGGCTGGTTCCTGTGCGGGCCGTTCGGCCTGGTGCAGGGCGCGGAGCGGGCCCTGAAGGAGCTCGGCGTCGCGCGCACCCGGATCCACGAGGAGATCTTCCACGTCGACGCGGGCACCCCCACCGCCCCGACGACCCCGGCGCCCGCCCACAGCACGGTCACCGCCCGGCTCGACGGCCGCGGCGGCTCCTGGCCCGTCCAGGACGGCGAGTCCCTCCTGGAGACGGTCCTGCGCAACCGCCCCGACGCCCCCTACGCCTGCAAGGGCGGGGTCTGCGGCACCTGCCGCGCCTTCCTCGTCTCCGGCGAGGTCCGCATGGACCGCAACTTCGCCCTGGAGCCGGAGGAGACGGAGGCCGGTTATGTGCTGGCGTGCCAGTCGCACCCGGCGACGGAGAAGGTGGAACTGGACTTCGACCGGTAGCCGTCGGGTCAGGAGACGGGCGGCGCCACGCCGTTCCCTTCTTCTAGAACCTGTTCTATCTTGACGTCCCGTCAGCTCGGACCGGTCGCAGCGACCGTGGGCCGATCGGCCACCCGTCGGGAGGACAGGACCGTGGACTTCAGCTTCACCGAGGAGCAGCAGGCGGCGGCCGAGGCAGCGCGCGGGGTCTTCGCCGGGGTCGCACCGGACGCGGTCCCCAGCCCCGCGCTCGCCGTGGGCGCCGTCGCCGACACCTTCGACCGCGCGCTGTGGCGGAAGCTCGCGGACGCGGACCTGCTCAGTCTGCTGCTGGACGGCGCCTACGGCGGTGCCGGCCTGGACGCCGTCGCCCTGTGCCTGGTGCTGAGCGAGTCGGCGAAGGTGCTGGCCCGGGTGCCGCTGCTGGAGAGCAGCGCCGCCATGGCCGCCGTACAGGCGTATGGCGGCGAGGAGTTGAAGTCCGCCCTGCTGGAGCGGGCGGGCCGCGGTGAGCTGGTCCTCACGGTCGCCGCGAGCGGCCGCACCGGCCATGACCCGGCCGAACTCGCCGTGACCGCACGGCAGGAGGGCGCCGAGTGGGTGCTGGACGGCATGCAGACGGCGGTGCCGTGGGCATACGACGCCGACCTCGTCGTCGTACCCGCGCACACGGCATCCGGCCACCCGGTGCTCGCGCTGGTGGCGCCGGACGGTGCCGGGGTGGTCCTCGCCGAGCAGTTCTCCACGACGGGGGAGCGGCTGGGCGAGCTGCGCCTGGAGTCGGCGCGGATCGCGGCGCGGAACGTGCTCGACGCGGAGGGCGCCTGGGAGTGGCTGCGTCATCTGCTGGCCGTGGGGACCTGCGCGCAGGCGCTCGGGCTCGGGCGGCAGGTGCTGCGCATGACCAGCGAATACACCGGCAAGCGGGAGCAGTTCGGGTTCCCGGTCGCCACGTTCCAGGCGGTCGCCGTGCAGGCCGCCGACCGCTACATCGACCTCAAGGCCATGGAGGCCACCCTGTGGCAGGCCGCGTGGCGGCTCGGTGCCGGGGCGCAAGGGACGCTGCCGGTCTCCGGTGAGGTCGCCGTCGCCAAGATCTGGGCCTCGGAGGGCGCCCGGCGGATCGTGCAGACGGCACAGCATCTGCACGGCGGCTTCGGCGCCGACGTCGACTACCCGCTGCACCGGTACCACGCCTGGGCCAAGCACCTGGAGCTGTCGCTCGGCCCGGCGGCGGCCCACGAGGACGCCCTCGGCGACCTGCTGGCGGCGCACCCGCTGGGCTGACGCCGGCCCCGGCTGTTACAGGACGAAGGCGGGCGAGCCGTTGTCCGTCACCATCGGGCGGCCCGCGCCCTCCCAGGCCAGCATGCCGCCGTCGATGTTCACCGCGTCGATGCCCTGCTGCACCAGATACTGCGTGACCTGCGCGGAACGGCCGCCGACGCGGCACATCACATAGGCGCGCCGCCCCTCCGCCACCGCCTCGGTCACCTCACCGAACCGGGCCACGAAGTCGCTCATGGGGATGTGCAGGGCGCCCTCGACATGCCCGGCGTCCCACTCCTCGGCCTCACGGACGTCCAGCACGAGCGCGTCGGCCGGAACACCGGCGACGTCCACCGAAGGCAAAGCAGCTCCAAAACTCATGGCCCGAGGCTACCTGAGCCCGGACGAAGCCCTGCTGCTCTGCAGACGTCCGCCTCTCGCCCACGCCTCGGCTACCCGCCCAGCAGCTCCGCCAGCTCCCGCTCCCGCTCCGCCACCTGCGCCAGCAACTGCTCGGCGATCTCCTCCAGGAGCCGGTCGGGGTCGTCCGGCGCGAGGCGGAGCATGGCGCCGATCGCGCTCTCCTCCAGCTCCCGCGCGACGACGGTCAGCAGTTCCTTGCGCTGGGCGAGCCATTCCAGGCGGGCATAGAGCTCCTCGCTCTCCGACGGCCCCTGCTCGGGCGGCTTGGGTCCGGCCGCCCACTCCTCGGCGAGCTCTCGCAGCAGCGGTTCGTCACCGCGGCCGTAGGCGGCGTTGACGCGGGTGATGAACTCCTCGCGCCGGGCCCGCTCGGTGTCGTCCTGGGCCAGGTCGGGGTGGGCCTTGCGGGCCAGCTCGCGGTAGAGCTTGCGGGCCTCGTCGCTGGGCCGCACCCGCTGCGGGGGCCGCACCGGCTGGTCGGTGAGCATCGCGGCGGCCTCCGGGAACAGCCCGTCGCCGTCCATCCAGCCGTGGAACAGCTCCTCCACGGCCGGCATCGGCATCACCCGGGCCCGGGCCTCGTCCGCCTTGCGCTGGTCCTCGGGATCACCGCTGCGGGCGGCCCTGGCCTCGGCGATCTGCGCGTCCAGCTCGTCGAGGCGGGTGTACATCGGGCCGAGCCTCTGATGGTGCAGCCGCGAGAAGTTCTCGACCTCGACCCGGAAGGTCTCCACCGCGATCTCGTACTCGATCAGCGCCTGCTCGGCGGCCCGCACGGCCCGCTCGAGCCGCTCCTCGGGCCTGGGCTCATCGCCCTCGGACCGGGGCGCAGCCTCCTCGGGCACCGCCCGCGTCCCGCCGGCGACACCACCCTGCTCAGCTTCCGGGGTCGTCACCCGACCAGCGTAGGCCACGGCCGGGGCGCCGCCTCCGACCCGGCGTACACCGGCCCCCACGCCCACCCGGCACCGCGCACGCCGGAAGCCCCCGGCACCGCGCACGCCGCAACCCGACCCCGCCAGCTTCCGGTCCCCGCAGACCTCCGGTTCTCACCCGTCCCGCAGACCTCCAGCTCTCCCGGTCCTTCGCAGCCCCGGCTTCCCCGGTCCTTCGCCGACCCCGGCTCTCCTCCCCGCCTCAGACCCCATCTCTCCGGCGATCCGCCCCGCCCGCACCGCCGCCACCAGCTCCGCGTGGTCCGCCTCCGTGCGGTCGGCGTAGGTGACGGCGAACGTCGCGATCGCCTCGTCGAGTTCCTCGCTCTTGCCGCAGTACCCGGCGAC
Source organism: Streptomyces sp. GKU 895 (assembly GCA_002027195.1). Classification (GTDB taxonomy): domain Bacteria; phylum Actinomycetota; class Actinomycetes; order Streptomycetales; family Streptomycetaceae; genus Streptomyces. Next base: position 18,190 of record MWJO01000125.1, read on the forward strand.
CAGGCGCGGGTCGGCGCTGTGGGAGTGGGCGCGGGCCAGGAGGGCGCCGGTCATGCGGCCGTAGTCGTCTATCTGGTCGGCGGCGAGCGCGGCGGGGTCGACGCTGCCCTTGCGGTTGCGGAACTGCCGTACCTGGAAGGGCCGGTCCTCGACCGTCGTCCAGCCCAGCAGGATGTCGCTGACGACCTGCATGCGCTTCTGCCCGAGCACCACCCGGCGGCCCTCGTGCCCGGCGGCGGGCGTCTCGAAGCCGGCGGTCACCAGGTGCGGCAGCAGCGCCGAGGGGCGGGCCTCCTTCACCTGCAGGACCAGCGGTTCGCCGCGGTGGTCGAGGAGCAGGACGACGTAGGAGCGGGTGCCGACGCTGCCCGTGCCGACGACGCGGAACGCGACGTCGTGGACCGCGTGCCGGGACAGAAGCGGCAGGCGGTCCTCGGAGAGCGTGTCCAGGTACTCCTCCAGGGAGCCGGCGACGGCCGCGGCCTCCGCGTCCGGCACCCTGCGCAGCACCGGCGCCGCGTCGACGAAGCGGCGCCCGCCGTCCTCGGTCGACTCGGTCGACTTCGCGGCGAACCGGCCGCTGGTGTTGGCCCGCGCCTTCTCCGAGACCCGCTGCAGGGTGCCGACCAGGTCGTGCGCGTCGGTGTGGGAGACGAGCTCCTCGTCCGCGATGGCGTTCCACGCATCCAGCACCGGGAGCTTGGCGAGCAGGCGCATGGTCCGGCGGTAGGCGCCCACCGCGCCGTGCGCCGCCTGGCGGCAGGTGTCCTCGTCCGCGCCCGCCTCCCGGCCGGCGAGCACCAGCGAGGCCGCGAGCCGCTTGAGGTCCCACTCCCAGGGGCCCGGCACCGTCTCGTCGAAGTCGTTGAGGTCCATCACGAGGTCGCCGCGCGCGTCGCCGTAGAGACCGAAGTTGGCCGCGTGGGCGTCGCCGCAGATCTGGGCGACGATACGGGTCATGGGGGTGCGCGCCAGGTCGTACGCCATGAGTCCGGCGGAGCCGCGCAGGAACGCGAAGGGCGTGGCCGCCATCCGTCCGACGCGGATCGGGGTGAGGTGGGGCAGGCGTCCGCTGCTGGACTCCTCGACCGCGGCGACCGCGCCGGGACGGGAGCCGTCCAGGTCGAGCGCGGCGTGCGCGCCGCGCGGGACCTTGCCCCGCAGCGACTTGCCCTCCCCCTTGGGCGACCCCTGCACGGGCCATGCGGCGAAGCCGCGCACCCGGGGCAGCCTGCGCCCCGCCTCCACGGAAACCCGCACGGCAGCTTCTGCTCCGACCTCGGTCATCCCGACCGCCTCCCCCGAACACGCACGCGCCCGAACATCAACTCGTGCAGACCGTACAGCCGGTGGCCGAAACGCGTCAGACCCTGTGGACAACTCCATCGCTGTGGAAAACCCACCGCCCGACCATGCGGCTCAGCATCCGCCCCCCGGCAGGTACTGCTTGGCCCACCGCCCCAGCTCCGTGAACGCCGGCTCCAGCGCGGCCCCCGCCTCCGTCAGCCGGTACGACACCCGCAGCGGCGGACCCGCGTCGACCTCGCGCACGACGAGTCCCGCGGCGGCGAGCTCGGTGAGGCGGTCGGACAGCATCCGTTCGCTGATGCCGGGCACCGCCCGGCGCAGATCGACGAAGTAGGCCGGTCCCGGGGTGAGGACGGCCACGATCGGCCCGGTCCAGCGCTTGCCCAGCAGCTGGAAGACACGGCTGATCCCGTCGTCGACCCGCTTGCACGCTTCGGTGCCGTGACTCAGCTCGCCCGCCATGCCCCCAGAGTACTGCCCTGGTCGTAGGGGGATGAAAAAAAGTAAGTCCCTGTGTTATTCATAGTCGAGTACGAATTATTAGCCGCTCACGGGAGCCTCTTCCCTCAGCCGCTCACGCGAGCCTCTTGCCTGGAGGGCCCATGGCCACGCTGCTCCACATCGACTCCTCCGTGTTCCCGCACGGCGCCTCCGCCTCCCGCTCCGTCACGGACGCCTTCCGCAGGACCTGGGAGGAGCAGCACCCGGAGGGCAGGGTGATCTACCGCGACCTCGCCACCGACCCCGTGCCGCACCTCACCGCCGACGCCCACCTCGCCGGCTTCTCCGATCCGTCGACCCACACCCCCGAGCAGGCCGCCGCCTTCGCCGCGCGCGTGGCGCTGATCGAGGAGCTGGAAGGGGCGGACGCGGTGCTGATCGGCGCCCCTATGTACAACTACGGGATCCCCTCGACCCTGAAGGCCTGGCTGGACAACGTGATCCTGGGGGGCCGCACCTTCATGACGGAGGACTCGAAGATCAAGGGGACCCCGGTCACCGTCGTCGCCAGCCGCGGCGGCTCGTACGCGCCGGGCACCCCGCGCGAGGACTACGAGTACGTGCAGACCTACCTGCGGGCGGTCCTCGCCGACACCCTCGGCCTGGACGTCCACTTCATCGTCCCGGAGCTGACCATGGCCCCGCAGAACCCGGCGATGACCGAACTGGTCCCCCTCTACGAGGCCTCCCGCGAGCGCGCCCTCGATGACGCGACGACCAGGGCGAAGGAACTCACCGAGCGCCTGGCCGCCTAGCCCCGTCACCGGCCGCACATCACGCGCCCATCACCGGCCGCACATCATGTGATTGTCCTCACCACCGACACTCGCGGGATGTGCGTCCGGACAACGCGAAAGCCCCCAGGTCTCAAGACCTGGGGGCTTTCGGCTGGTGCGCGAGGGGGGAGTTGAACCCCCACGCCCTTGCGGGCACTGGAACCTGAATCCAGCGCGTCTGCCTATTCCGCCACCCGCGCATTGGGTGTGTCTTCGGGCCCTGCTCCCTTTCGGGCCTGGCGCCTTCCGACACCCAGAACATTAGCACGCTGACCGGGGTGGGTTCACATCCCTTTCCCCGGGGCAGCAGCCGACCAGGACGTTCGTCGGACGGCACCGAACCTCCGCCCCTCCGGCTACGTATCAACGTCGACCGCTTCACGTATCAACCTCGTACCGGTCCCGTCCGTCTCCCCAGGAGCCGGTCGGGGTCCACAGTCAGGTGCGGGACACTTGTCTGCGGCCGCCTCTACGATCCTTGACAAGGAGGAGCCGGCCGCGGGAGTTCGAAGACGAGCTCCACAGGGAACTTCGGAGGCGTCGACACCCGTCGACGAGGCCGACAGGGGGAACCAGCCGATCCACCCGCGCGTGGATACGATCAGTAAGCAGTACCAGGTGCAGTACCAGGTAAGGCAGTACCCGCTCTGCGGGGTGCAGGACGGCAGCAGCTACGGAGGAGGTGCCCCATGGGAGTCCTGAAGAAGTTCGAGCAGCGTCTCGAAGGTCTGGTCAACGGCACCTTCGCCAAGGTGTTCAAGTCCGAGGTCCAGCCCGTGGAGATCGCCGGCGCGCTCCAGCGCGAGTGCGACAACAACGCGACGATCTGGAACCGCGACCGGACCGTCGTACCCAACGACTTCATCGTGGAGCTGAGCACGCCGGACTTCGAGCGGCTCAGCCCCTACTCCGGCCAGCTCGGCGACGAACTCGCCGGCATGGTCCGCGACTACGCCAAGCAGCAGCGCTACACCTTCATGGGCCCCATCAAGGTCCACCTCGAGAAGGCCGACGACCTCGACACCGGCCTGTACCGGGTGCGCAGCCGTACGCTCGCCTCCTCCACCGACCAGCAGGCCCCCGGAACGCCGGGCGCACCGGCCGCGCGGCCCACCGCGCCGAGCGGCTACGGCTACCCGCCGGCCGCCGCGCCCGCCGGC
>MWJO01000126.1 GCA_002027195.1 Streptomyces sp. GKU 895
CCGGGGGATCGGCTGGGCGGGGTGGCGGGTCGGTGGGGGGCTGGTCGCGCAGTTCCCCCGCGCCCCTGGGGGGCGTTGGCCCCCCCACGCACCTGTAGCCGGGTACGGCGGGAAGGGGGACGTGTCGGGGGGTGTCCGCCCGCAGCGGTTGGCGCGTCGACACGGCCGCCCTCTACAGGTGACCGATTCCGCGCCGTTCCGAGGACGGACACCCCCCGGCGCGGCCCCGACCCACGACGAAACCCAAGCCGCGAACCGCGCTCAGGCCCGCGGATACCGCGCCAGCCAACCCGGCGACGACCCCGCAGGACCGTGCAGCGCCGGGCCCTGGGTCATTTCCATCGCGAAGTCGTCGGCCAGTTCCAGCAGCGTGGGGCGGCCCTCCAGTTCGGCCAGCCAGGCCGGCGGGAGGGCCGTTTCGCCGTGCAGGGCACCCAGGAGGCCGCCGGTGAGGGCGCCGGCCGCAGCCGAGGGGCCGTCGTGGTTGACGGCGAGGCAGAGACCGTGCCGTACGTCCTCGCTGACCAGGGCGCAGTAGACGGCGGCGGCAAGCAGCCCCTCGGCGGTGGCCGCCCCGACCAGCTCCCCCACCCTCGCGGGCGTCGGCATCCCCTGCCGTACGGCACCCAGCGCGTGCTGCAACGCGTCCGACACGGGCTGATGTCCGGGCCGGGCGGCGACGAGGGCGAGCGTCTGCTGGACGGCGGCGTCCAGGCTCTCGCCGCGGGCGAGCCCGTGCACGATCGCGGCGTACGCGCCCGCCGCGAGGTAGCCGACGGGATGGCCGTGGGTCTGCGCGGCGCACTCCACGGCGAGCTGCACGACGAGCTGCGGCTCCCAGCCGACGAGCAGCCCGAAGGGCGCGGAGCGGGCGGCGGCCTCGGGCCCGGCCTCGCCGGGGCTCTTGGGGGCGTCGAGGGTGCCCATGGTGTCGTCGCCGAAGCCGAGGAGCAGGGAGCGGGCGGGATCGCGCCGGGCGTACAGCCACTCCTCCCGGGCCAGCCATCCGTCGTCCTTGCGCCGCTCGTCGGGCCCCCAGTCCCGCTGGGTGGCTGCCCACCGCAGATAGGCGCGGTGCAGGTCGGTGGGCGGATGCCAGGCGCCGGTGTCCCGGCGGACCTGGGCGCGGATCAGCCGTCGACGGAGAAGAGGGTGAGCTGGGTGAGGTGGGAGACCGCGCCGCGCCGCCCGTACGCGGGCGCGAGGTCGACGACGCCTTCGACGCCGTAGGTCTCCTGGACGGCGGCGAGGTCGAGCCGGTCGACGGGCGCCCCCGAGCGCGTCCCCCGACGGCGACCCCCGAGCAGCGTGCCGCGCACCCGGCTGCGGAAGTCCTGCTGTTCGGCGCGGCCCCATATGGCCCCGGCTGTCACACCCACCAAGACCTCCCCAGCGGCACCGCCCGCGGACACAACGACTCAGCACTGTAATCGACCGGGAACGGTCAGTTCAGGGGACGGATCGGTATGCGGGGTGTGTACGGAGTGGTCGCTATTGGTCACAGGTGGTCGGCTTCCACCGAACACACGGTCGGCCTTCCTCACCGCTACCCCGCGTGACGCGCCCCCTCCAGGCAGTCGGTGATCAGGGAGGCGTCCGCGCCCGGGCTTGCTTTCAGTTCCCTGAGGATGGATGTCAGGTCGGCCAGTTCCAGCCAGTCGGGGTTCAGGGCCAGGACCTCGGCGAGGCCCTGTTCCGCTGTGGGGCGGTCGGTGAGGGCGCAGGCCGTGAAGCAGTGGGCCTGGGCGCATTCCAGGGGGGTCAGGGTGGTGCTCTCCCCCACCGCGCGGACCAGGTCGTGCCAGAGGGGGGCCGCTGCCGGGAGGCCCTCCGATCGGCTCACGGTCAGCGCCAGCCCGAAGGTGCCCGCGAGCGGCTCGCCGCCCTCGCGGAGGCGTTCGGCGACGCGGCGGGCCTCCGTCCAGCGGCCGGCATGGCGGTGGAGTGCGAGGGACAGGTCGTCCATGTCGTCGGTGAGGCGGGCCTCGGCCTCGTCCCAGCGCTCGCAGAGCAGGAGCAACTCCACGGCCGTGCGGCGGGCCCAGTTCGGTTCCGTGTTCAGGGACACGCAACGGTCGAGGTCGGCGAGCGCCTGGTCCACACGGCCCGTCGCGAGGCCCACACGGGCGCGCTGGCTGTACGCCCAGCCGTACTCGGGGGCCAGGGCGAGGGCGCGGTCCAGGTGCCGGAGCGCCTCGGCCAGATCCCCGCGGGCCCGGTGGACCGCGCCCGCGATCGCCCAGCAGCTCGCCTCCTCGGGTTCCTGCTCCAGACAGCGCTCCAGGGTGGCCAACGCCTCCTCGTGGCGGCCCGCGTCCAAATACTCCGAGCCGAGTTCGAGACGGATCCAGATCGCGTCCGGGGCCTGCGCCACGGCCTCCTCCAGATCGGCGAAATGGCCCGCCACGTCGCCGTTCGCGAACTTCGCCCGGGACCTCATGGCCAGCGCCCACGCATAGCCGGGCCGCAGCTCGATCGCACGGTCCAAGTCAGCCTGCGCCTCCTCGGCGCGGCCGAGCTGCTCCAGCGCCTCGCCCCGGCTCGCCCACGCCGAGGCGTGGTCCGGATTCAGGGCGATCGCACGGCCCAGCTCGGTGACCGCGTCCTCGTAGCGGCCCTCCAGCCGGTAGGCGTCGCCCCGCTCCGAGGCGACCCACGCCGCGTCCGGGGCCCGGGACACGGCGAGGTCGAAGTCGGCGAACGCCTGCTCCGACTCGCCCCGGCTGCGCCGCAGCCGGGCCCTGCGGACCAGTGTCCACAGGTCCTCGTCGATGGCGAGCGAGCGGTTGAAGTCGGCGAGCGCTTCGTCGTACCGCCCCAGCGCCTGCCGGCACACCGCCCGCCCGGTCAGGGCGCCCGCGTCGGTCGGGTCCAGGGCGAGGGCGCGGTCGAAGTCGGCGACAGCCTCCTCGACCCGGCCCGCCAGACGGTAGGTCTCGGCCCGCTCGGCGATGATCCAGCCGGTGTCCGGGGAGAGCGCGTCGGCGCGGTCGAGGGCGGCCAGGGCGGCCGGGTGGTCCTCCATGAGCTGGAGGGTGAGGCCCCGTCCGTAGTGGGCGCGGGCCGTGTCGGGATCCAGTTCGATGGCCCGGTCGTACTCCTCCAGCGCCCGCCCGTACTCCCGCTCGTGGCGCCACTCGCGGCCCCGCAGCGCGTGGGCCGCCGCCCGGCCGCGCGGGTCCAGGCCCGGACGGGTCAGGAGCAGGTCCAGCGCGCGGGCCAGACCGGCCTCGGCATCGAGCGCCTCGCCCAACTCCCTTCCCCAGTCGGCCGCTTGGACGTGGTCCGTGGCGCCGCCCGCGTCCTGGAGCATGCGGGCCCAGCGGCGGCCCTCGACCTCGTCCTCGCGGCAGGCCTCGACGAACAGGCCGAGCGCGTCGGGGAGGGCGGCCGCCGGCCGGGCGCAGAGCAGGTGGTACGTCTCCTCCAGGCGCAGGGCCCGCCACTCCTCGTCCGCCCAGCGGCCCTCGGCGTCCAGTCCCTCCCCCACGTCCTGACGCCACGCGGCGAACGCCGCCGCCAGCCGCCGGTGCCGCTCCCGCCACCGGTGCGGATAGTGCAGCCGCTCCTGGCGCAGCATCGGCTCCCGTACGACGTCGTGGTACCGGACGCGGCCGCCGCGCTCCCCGACGAAGGGCAGCCCCCGCAACCACCGGTACTGGGCGTCGAGTTCACCGTCCGGGAGCTCGACCAGGACGCGGAAGACGTCGCCGTCCAGCCAGCGCGGCAGCGCGCAGAGCCGGGCGACGTCATGGCGGACCTCCGGCTCGGCCCGCAGGAAGCGCTGCACGGCGTCGGCGCTGGGGTCCTCGACCTGGTCGGGTCCGCCGGGCCGCTTCTCGGCGAGGGTGGACACGAGAACGGGCAGGCCGCCGGTCACCCGCAGCACCTCGGCGACCACCGGCTCGGCCACCACCCCTTTCCCGGCGAGGAGTCGACGCGCCTCGGCGTCGGTGAACGGGGTGAGGGGCAGCTCCACGGCGCCGCTCCAGCGGCCGGCGGGCAGGGGCAGCTGACCGGCGGTGACGACGACCACCGTATCGGGCGGCCCGCCGTGCTCGTCCCCCTTCCGGAACAGGCCGTGCAGCCACGGGTCCAGGAAGGGGCCGGTCCTCTCGTAGGTGTCGAAGAACAGCACGATCCGCGGTACGGCCGGGGCGGCGGCACGCAGTTCACGGAGCAGGACCGGGGTGAGCGCGGCCTCCGGGTGCAGGACGAGGTCGATGTCGTCGGCGTTCCGGAAGCGGGTGCTGAGCCCGGCCCGCAGCCGGTCCGCGCCCTGGGCGATCAGGTCGGCGGGCAGCGCCCGGGTGAGCAGGGCGGACCCCGGCACCGCGGTCTCCAGCGCCCCCATGCCCAGCTGGACGGCGGCCCGGCTCCCGGCGGACGCCGCCTCCGGCTCCTGCGCCCGCATCGCCGCCTCCGCCTCGCGCCGCCGCTCCTTGTAGACGGCCAGCCGGCGCTCCAGGGGCTTCAGTCTGCGTCCCTGCGCGGCGAACTGACGGCAGATCAGCTCCAGGACGTCCGGCACGCTCCCCGCGTCCTCGTCGACGTAGGCCGTGAGCGCTCCGCGTTCGCGTGCGAGCCTCTTCAACTCCTCGACCAGGAAGGTCTTCCCGACACCTGAGTCACCGCGCACATGAAACCGCGAGCGGTGGTCCGGGTCTCCCACCGGCAGGTCCAAGTTCCTCAGGAACCGGGCCCGTTCGGCCTCCCGGCCGACGAACCGGTCCGCCGGCTCCGATCCAGGCGACTGCGCCATCCCCGTACGTCTCCTCGCTGCGGCGACTCCCCGTCATTCTGGCTCAATGCGTACGGCGAGGCGTCACCCCCACAGGGAAAAATGATCGCCATGGCCACCACACCCCCACGCACCCCACTCCACCTCGCCGCCACCCTCCTCACCGCCACCGTCGCCCTCTACATGGCCCTCGTGGCCTTCGGGAACATCACGGACTTCGGGACGAACCAGCAGTTCGTCCGGCATGTCCTCGCGATGGACACCACCTTCAAGGACGACGACCTGATGTGGCGGGCGGTCACCAGCAAGGGACTTCAGGACGCGGCGTACGTCGCGATCATCGTCTGGGAGACGGTGGCCGCGCTGGTGCTGGTGTACGGCACCTGGCTCCACGCCCGCCGCGACGCCCCCCGCGCCCGCCGCTTCGCCACCTACGGCCTGCTCATGGTCATGCTCCTCTTCGGCGCCGGGTTCATGGCGATCGGCGGGGAGTGGTTCTCGATGTGGCAGTCGGAGGACTGGAACGGGCTGGACGCCGCGCTGCGGGTGTTCGTGCTGAGCGGGGTCGCGCTGATCGTCGTACAGCTGCCCGCCGCGGCGCGGGACGCCTGAGTCAGCTCAGCCCGCGCTCGCGTCTGCGCCGGATCTCGGCGATCCGCTCGCGGACGTGCTCCGGCGGCAGTTGCGCCGCCAGCCTCGCCAGTTCCTCGAAGCTCGACAGATACGTTCCGCCGTTCGGCCCGCGCAGCTCCCGCTCGCGGGCCACGAACGGCCGGATCGCCTCCCACACCGAGACGATCCGGGTGCGCAGGACCGTGACCAGCAGGGTTTCGTCGAGCAGCCCGAAGACCGCCAGGTTGGCGAAGGACTGGTAGTAGTACACGACACTGTAGAAAGAGGTCCTGGCCTCGGCGGGCAGCCCGCGCACCCCGGCCGCCGGATCGTTCTCGGCCCCCAGCCGCAGCGTGACGTAGTCGTGGTGCCCGTGGAACTCCACCGACCGGAACTCCGCGAGCAGGTCGATCATCACGGATATGTGGTTGGCGTGCTTCGCGATGCGGGCCTGCCGGGCGCTGAAGACGACGGAGGTCACCACGGCGACGACCGCGATGGCCGTGGTCACGATGTTGAAGACGACGGAGCTGTCCATCCGGTCACCGTACGGAGATCGGCGGCCCAAGTGCAGTCCCTGCGCCCCTACTTGACCACCACGACCGCCGTGCCCGTCTCGCCGAACGTCCACAGTGCGGAGCCGTCCGCCTTCTTCATGCGGATGCCGCCGGTCTGGGTGCCCGCGGCGGGCGGGGGCGGGGAGGAGCCGTCGACGGCGTTGGAGAAGGCGATGTTCTTGCCGGACTTCGCGGCGAAGTAGACGACGTGCTCGATCCTGACCCCGTCGGAGCCGGTGATCGGGTCGCCGGAGCGGGTCCCGACCGTGTAGTTCCCCGGGTCGGGGGAGACCGTCCCCGGCCACACGGCGAAGGTGCGGCGGGCCGCGTCGCTCGCGTCGACCAGCCACACCCGCTTCTCGCCGAGCGAGTAGACGATGCGGCGGCCGGTGCCCGAGTCGTCCGGCACGGCGGTCGGCGCGGCCTTCGTGGGACCGGCCGAGGGGTGCGCGGACGTCGACGCGCTCGGGCGCGCGGCGCCCGTCGCCTCGGGCTTGGCGCCCTTGTCCGCCTGGACGGCGAGAGCGGCGACCACGGCTATCGCTCCCACCGTCAGACCGGTCACCCAGACCTTCGGGGCAGGCACGGCACGTATCTCCTCAGCTCACCGACAGGGTCGGATCATCGTACTGCCGTGCGCCCGCCCTCTTCGTCCAGCAGCCCTCGCCCAGCAGCCTCAGTCCAGCACCGGCAGCAGCTCCGGCAGATGCCCGTCGGACACCGCTGCGGCCTGCTGCCGCTCCTCGGGGACCTCGCCGTACAGCGTGGTGCGGGGCTTGGCGGGCCTGCCCGCCGCGTCGGCGACCGCGATCAGGTCCTTCACCGACTTGTACGACCCGTACGACGAGCCCGCCATGCGCGAGATCGTCTCCTCCATGAGCGTGCCGCCCAGGTCGTTCGCGCCGGAGCGCAGCATCTCCGCCGCGCCCTCGGTGCCGAGCTTCACCCAGCTGGTCTGGATGTTCGGGATGTGCGGGTGGAGGAGGAGGCGGGCCATCGCCGTCACCGCCCGGTTGTCCCGCATCGACGGGCCGGGGCGGGCGATGCCGGCCAGGTAGACCGGGGCGTTGGTGTGGATGAACGGCAGCGTCACGAACTCGGTGATGCCGCCCGTCTGCTGCTGGATGCGGGCCAGGGTGCGCAGGTGGCCCAGCCAGTGGCGGGGCTGGTCGACATGGCCGTACATCATGGTCGAGGTCGACGGGATGCCCACCTCGTGGGCCGTCGTGATCACCTCGATCCAGGTGGCCGTCGGCAGCTTGCCCTTGGTGAGGACCCAGCGGACCTCGTCGTCGAGGATCTCGGCGGCCGTGCCGGGGATGGAGTCCAGGCCCGCCTCCTTCGCCGCCGTCAGCCACTCGCGGATGGACAGGCCGGTACGGGTCGCGCCGTTCACGACCTCCATGGGCGAGAAGGCGTGCACATGCATGCCGGGGACGCGCTCCTTGACCGCCTTCGCGATGTCGAAGTACGCCGTGCCGGGCAGGTCCGGGTGGATGCCGCCCTGCATGCACACCTCGACCGCGCCGACCTCCCACGCCTGCTGGGCGCGGTCGGCGACCTGGTCCAGGGAGAGGGTGTAGGCGTCGGCGTCGGTGCGGCGCTGGGCGAACGCGCAGAAGCGGCAGCCGGTGTAGCAGACGTTGGTGAAGTTGATGTTCCTCGTGACGATGTACGTCACGTCGTCGCCGACCGCCGCCTTGCGGACGTCGTCGGCGATCCGCGTCAGGGCGTCCAGCGCCGGGCCGTCCGCGTGCAGCAGGGCGAGCGCCTCGGCGTCCGTGAGCCTGGTGGGGTCGTCGGCGGCCGTCGCGAGGGCCTGCCGGACGTCGGTGTCGATGCGCTCCGGCACCATCCCGGGCGCCGCCGCCTCCCGCAGGGCGCCCCAGTCGCCGTAGACGACGTCGAAGTCGTCCCGGCGGTCGGTCGTACGGCCCTCGGTGTCGATGGTGGTGTGCAGGTCGGTGCGGCCGGACGGGACGAAGACCTCCTCCGGCTCCTGCCAGGGGTGCCCCTCGACGACCGCGTCCTCGCGCGCCAGGCCGGTCTCCTCGTCCGCCAGCGCCCGCACGTGCGGCAGCAGCCGCGGGTCCAGCCAGGGTTCGCCGCGCTGGACGAACTCCGGGTACACGCAGAGGCGTTCGCGCAGCTCGAACCCGGCTGCCGCCGACTTCGCCGCCAGCTCCTCGATCTGCGGCCAGGGGCGTTCCGGGTTGACGTGGTCGATGGTGAGCGGCGACACCCCGCCCCAGTCGTCGATGCCGGCGGCTATGAGCCGCTCGTACTCGCTGTCCACCAGGTTCGGCGGGGCCTGGATGTTCCCGGCCGGGCCCATGACGATCCGGGCCACCGCCACGGCCGCGACCAGCTCGTCCAGCTCCGCGTCCGGCATTCCGCGCATCGCGGTGTCCGGCTTGGCGCGGAAGTTCTGGATGATCAGTTCCTGGACGCCGTGGTAGGAGCGGGCGACGCGGCGCAGCGCGAAGAGGGACTCGGCCCGCTCCTCGTACGTCTCACCGATCCCGATGAGGATGCCGGAGGTGAAGGGCACGGACGAGCGGCCCGCGTCCTCGAGGACGCGCAGGCGCACAGCCGGTTCCTTGTCCGGGGAGCCGTAGTGGGGGCCGCCGGGCTCCGACCACAGGCGGGTGGCGGTGGTCTCCAGCATCATGCCCATGCTGGGCGCGACCGGCTTGAGGCGCTGGAAGTCCGTCCAGGACATCACCCCGGGGTTGAGGTGGGGCAGCAGGCCCGTCTCCTCCAGGATGCGGATCGATATCGCGCGGACGTACGCGATCGTGTCGTCGTAGCCGTGCGCGTCGAGCCACTCGCGCGCCTCCGGCCAGCGGTCCTCGGGCTTGTCACCGAGGGTGATGAGGGCTTCCTTGCAGCCGAGGGCGGCCCCCTTGCGGGCGATGTCCAGGACCTCGTCCGGGGACATGAACATGCCGTGGCCGGCCCGGCGGAGCTTGCCGGGGACGGTGACGAAGGTGCAGTAGTGGCACTTGTCCCGGCACAGGCGGGTCAGGGGGATGAAGACGCTCTTGGAGTACGTGATGACGCCCGGGCGGCCTGCCTCCGCGAGGCCCGCGTCACGGATGCGGGCCGCGGTCGCGGTGAGGTCGTCCAGGGCCTCGCCGCGGGCCTGGAGGAGGACCGCGGCTTCGGTGACGTCGAGGGCCACGCCGGTGCGGGCGCGTTTGAGGGCGCGGCGCAGGGAGTTTTCGGTGGGGCCGGTTCCGGTGGCGGAAGTCGTCATCTCTTGAGCATACGTTCGGGTGATCAGGGTGGTGCGGTGTGGTGCGTTGTCGGGTGCGGGTGCGGGGCTGGTCGCGCAGTTCCCGCGCCTGACGGACGTCAGGCCCTCGCTCGATTACAGGTACTCGGCATATGCGTCCAGGACCCGCAGCACCTCCGCCTCCCCCGCCGGTGGCAACTGAACCACCACCTCCTCGATGCCCAGCTCCGCGTAATGCGCCAGCTTCCCCGGCGACGGATAGACCGCGTACGGCACCACCTGAAGTGCGCCCTCCTCGCGCCCCGCCTCTGCCCACGCCGCCCTCAGGACCGGCAGCGTCTCCGTCAGGCCCCTCCCCCCGATCGGCATCCAGCCGTCCGCGTACTCGCAGATGTGGGCGAAGAGCTTCGGGCCCGCGGCGCCGCCGACGAGGGTGCGGGGGCCGAGGTGGCCGCGCAGGGGCTTGGGGTGGGCGTGGCTGGGGCGTACGCCGCCGAACTCCCCCTTGTAGGCGGTCGGTTCCTCGGACCACAGGGCCCGCATCAGCGCCATCCGGTCCCGGACCAGCTCGCGTCGGGTGCGCCACTCGACGCCGTGGTCGCGGCCTCCTCCACGTTCCAGCCGAAGCCGAGGCCGAGGGTGAAGCGGCCGCCGGAGAGGTGGTCGAGGGTCGCGATCTGCTTCGCGAGGTCGATGGGGTCGTGCTGGGCGACCAGGGTGATGCCGGTGCCGAGGCCGAGCGTCCCGGTGACCGCCGCCGCCTGGCCGAGGGCGACGAAGGGGTCGAGGGTGCGGCCGTACTCGGGGGGCAGGTCGCCGCCCGCCGGGTACGGAGTGGTCCGCTCGACGGGGATGTGGGTGTGCTCGGGCAGGTACAGGCCCGCGAACCCCCGCTCCTCCAGCTCACGGGCGAGCCGGGTCGGGGTGATGGTCTCGTCGGTGAGGAAGATCGTGACGGAGATACGCATAGCCGCATCTGTACCGCGCCGAGGGCGATATGTCCATACCGACTGGTCGGCATCGGTGTCGGAAGTGGTCGGCTGCCCCTGATTCCCTTTTCTTTCACGGCAGTTCACTCTCCTCCCCGACAGTGGGACGCATGTGTGAGGACGAGCGCCACATCGGAAGACGCACACTCGTCGTGACGGGAGCCGCCGCCGCGCTTACGTTGGGAAGCGTGACCTTCGCTTCAGCGGCGGACGGCGAGACGGAGACGAGGACGATCCGGGGCACGCTCCCCACCGGGTCCCCCGATTTCGTGTACGTGCCGGTCGAAGTCCCTTCCGGGGTACGGGAGATCAAGGTCGCCTACACCTACGACCGCCCGGCCGTCCCGGCGGGCACCCCCGGCAACGCCCTCGACATCGGCATCTTCGACGAGCGCGGCACCGAACTGGGCGGCGAGGGCTTCCGGGGCTGGTCGGGAGGGGCCAGGAGCGAGTTCTTCCTCCGCGCCGACGACGCGACGCCGGGGTACGTCCCGGGGCCGGTGCGCGAAGGCACCTGGTCGATCGCGCTCGGCCCGTACACGGTGGCGCCGCAGGGGCTGTCGTACGAGATCACGGTCACGCTGACGTACGGCGAGCCGGGTGACGTCGTCGAGCCGACGTATCCGCCGCCGCGCGCGAAGGGGCGGGGCCGGGCCTGGTACCGCGGTGACTGCCATCTGCACTCCTGGTACTCGGACGGGCGCCGCACCCCCGCCGAGATCGGCGCGCTGGCGCGAGCCGCGGGGCTGGACTTCATCAACACCTCCGAGCACAACACCCATGCGGCGCACGCCCATTGGGCGGACGTGGCCGGGGACGACCTGCTGGTGATGCTGGGCGAGGAGATCACGACGAGGAACGGGCACGTCCTCGCGCTCGGCACGGATCCCGGCACCTTCGTGGACTGGCGTTACCGGGCCTGCGACAACCGCTTCGGCCGGTTCGCCCGCCGTATCCGCCGGGCCGGGGGTCTCGTCGTCCCGGCCCATCCGCACGCCACCTGCGTGGGGTGCGGATGGCGGTTCGGCTTCGGCGAGGCGGACGCGGTGGAGGTCTGGAACGGGCCTTACACACCCGACGACGAGGTGGCGCTGGCCGACTGGGACAGCATGCTGGTCGCGTCCGCGCGCGAGGGACGGGCCTGGATTCCGGCGATGGGGAACAGCGACGCGCACCGGGACCCGGACGTGGTCGGCTCGCCGCAGACGGTCGTCCTGGCCGACGACCTGACACGGGAGGCGATCCAGGAGGGCATCCGGGCGGGGCGGTCGTACATCGCCGAGTCCGCCCGGGTCTCGCTGGACTTCACCGCGGTCGGGAGCAAGGGCCAACACGCGGGAATCGGCGACCGGTTGAGAGCGGACACGGACACGCCGGTGACGGTACGGCTGGAGGTTTCGGGGGCGCCGCGCTGCACCGTCCGGTTCGTCACCGACCAGGGGGTGCTGTTCACGAGCGCCGCGTGCGTGCGGTCGGGTGTGAGTGGCGGACCACTCCGGCCTACGCGGCGTACGTACGCGCCGAGGTGCGGCACGAGACGGCGGCGGGGCCGCTGCCGGGGGCGTTGGCGGCGTTCACGAACCCGATCTTCCTGGGGCGGTGAGGCGGCCAGCCCCCAGGGTCCCGGCGGCATCCGCCGAACAGGCCCCAGGGTCGAGCCGGCGGAACGCGGGCTGGACGACGTGCGACCACACCATGGAGGCGGCGGACCGCTTCCGGCCGCGCGGCGCGTGAGCCGACCGGGATGATCGTCGGGCGGGGCGGTCATGCGGGGCTGTACGTCTGCGCTGCCGACCCTCGGCATCCGGCGTCGCTCTTCACGCAGTGACCCCGCCCGTCAGGTCGGCGACGACCGCCGCGTGGTCCGACGGCCACACCCCGTCCACCGGACCGTGCCCAGCCCGCCCTGTCCCTCGGACCGTGCCCTCGCCGTCCGGGCCCGCCGGACCCCCTACGTGGATGTAGTCGATGCGGCCGCCCGGGCCGAGGCCCGGATGGACGTACGGGTTCTCCGGGGTCCAGGTCGCCGCGGGGGCGCCCTGTTCGGCGTACTCCCACGCGTCGAAGAACACCTGGCCGGGGACGGCCGGGGCGGTGCGGGTGCCGCCGAAGGCGCGGATCTCGTCGGAGTCCGGCCAGGCGTTGAAGTCGCCGGTGACGACGGGCGGGAAGGGGGTGCCGCCACTGTGTTCGGCCACGAACTCGGCCAGGGCCCTGACCTGTTGGACGCGGACCGCCGACGCGTGGAGGGGGGAGGTGAGGTGGGTGGTGAAGAAGGGGACCGGGGCGCCGCCCGGCGGTTCGACGCGGGCGTACAGGGCCTGTCGGCCGTCGTCCAGGTCCGGTGGCGCGGGCAGGCGCAGGGTCGCCCGGTCCGTCACCGGCCAGCGGCTCAGGACCGCGTTGCCGATGTCCACCGAGTCGTCGGCTATGCGGCGCCGCCAGCGTTCGGGGCGGGGGACGGGGCCCAGGCGCAGTGCAGGTCCAGCTCGGCGGCGAGCCATTCCGCGAGGTTCTCGCCGGTGCGGCGGTCGGCCCACACCTCCTGCAGGCCGACGACGTCCGGCCGCAGCTCACGCAGTACGGCGAGAATCGCCTTCTGCCGCTCGGCCCACGGGCCGAACCGCCACCACAGGTTCCATGTCACGACCCGCACGACCACCTCACCGGTCTCTCCAGCAGACTTGGTGACCATGCCCCGCCACAACGAACGCAAGTACCGGATCGTCGCCGCCTTCCAGCGCCGGTTCAACGCCGTCATGCGCCGGCTGCCGACCCAGACCCTCCTGGAGACCACCGGCCGCACCTCGGGCCTGCCCCGCCGCACCCCGCTCGGCGGACGGCGGGTCGGGGACTCGTTCTGGCTGGTGTCGGAGTTCGGGGAACGGTCGCAGTACGTCCGGAACATCAAGGCCGACCCCCGGGTGCGGGTGCGGCTGCGCGGGCGCTGGCACCACGGCGTCGCTCATCTGCTGCCCGACGACGACCCGATCGCGCGCCTGCGGGGCCTGCCCCGGGTGAACAGTGTGGGGGTGCGGGCCATGGGGGCGCAGCTGCTGACGGTGCGGGTGGATCTGACCGACTGAGCGGCTCCGCCACCCCACCCGCGCCTCAGACGAGGGCCGCGGCCAGCAGGGCGAAGGCACCGACGATGACCGCGACGCGGACGTAGTGCCAGCGCAGCCAGCGGTTCAGCTGCTGCTTCCAGTCCGCGGGGCGGTTCTCCGGGGTCCACGTCTTGTTGCGGTTGTTGATCGGGACCAGCAGCAGGATCGACATGATCACGCTGAGGAGCAGCAGTGCGCCGGCGGTGATGACGAGGCCGATGCCGTCGTGATGCCGGCCGGCGACGGCCCAGACCGCCACCAGGGCCAGCGAGCCGATGTACCAGACCGGCATCACCGCCCCGAGCATCCGGCCCCCGTGGGCGTGACCGAGCTGGCCGCTCTCCTCCGGGAGCGCGTTGAGGATCGGGTTCATGACGAAGGCGACGGCGAACTCCACCCCCACCATGACGCCGACGACCACGACCGTGACGACCTCGAGTGTGCTGAGCATGGTGACCCCCTGAGCTGAAGGCTGGATCTAGCGCCGCATGGAATCTAGCGTCGCTAGCTGTTGAGGCAACGCTAGACCTACTGCCGCTCGATTGTCTAGCGGTGCTAGGATCGAGTCATGTCGGTACAGGAACGCAAGCAGCGCGAACGGGCGGAGCGTGAGCGCCTCATCGTGGCGACGGCCCGCGAACTCGCCGAGCAGCAGGGCTGGGACGCGGTCACCACCCGTCGGCTCGCCGAGCGCATCGAGTACAGCCAGCCCGTCCTCTACAGCCACTTCCGCGGCAAACGGGAGATCATCGGCGCCGTCGCCCTCCAGGGCGCCACCGAGTTGGCCGCCGCCGTACGGGCCGCGACCGCCGCCACCGACGGCCCGCGCGCCCGGGTCACCGCCCTCGCCCGCGGCTACCTCGACTTCGCCGAGCGCAACCCCGCGGTCTACGACGCCCTGTTCCAGCTCGACGGCGGTCTGCCGTACGCGCAGGAGGACACCCCCGAGCCCCTGAAGGACGCCTTCGCCGCGCTGCTGGAGCCCCTCGCCGAGGTCGCCGGGGACGGGGTCGAACCGGGGCTGTTCACCGAGCTGTTCTGGGCGTCCCTGCACGGGATCGCGACCCTGACCCGCACGCGCAGGCTGCCGCCGGAGGAGACCGAGCGGAGGGTGGAGCTGCTGGTCGACCGGCTCGCCGTGCTCTGACCCGCCCCAGCGACCGGCTCTGCGGGAACAAGCCCTCCGCCGACCGGAGTTGACCTTTGTAAGGGTCAGGTCGGGACCAGGACAAGGGGGCTTTCATGACGTCAGCGGTGGTCATCGGGGCGGGGCCGGGGATCGGGCTCGCGGTGGCCCGGCGGTTCGCGCGGGAGGGGTTCGATCTCGCGCTGGTCGCCCGGAGCAAGCAGACGGTGACCGGCGTGGCCGAGAGCCTGGAGGGTGTACGGGCCCTGCCGCTCGTCGCCGACAGCGGCGACGAGGTCGCCCTCCGCGCCGCCCTCGACACCGCCGCCACCGAACTCGGCGCCCCGGACGTCGTCGTCTACAACGCGGCCGCCATCCGCCCCGACACCGTCGGTGAACTCCCCCTGCGCGCTCACCTCGACACCTACGCCGTCAACGTCCTCGGCGCCCTCACCGCCGCCGCGCACACCGCGCCGGGCATGGCCGAGCGCGGCCGGGGCACCTTCGTCGTCACCGGCGGGATGCCGGAGCCGAAGCCGGAGTACGTCAGCCTGTCGCTGGGGAAGGCGGGCGTACGCTCGCTCGTCGATCTGCTCGACCGGCAGTACGGTCCGTCCGGCGTGCACGTCGCCACCGTCACGGTGAGCGGCCCGGTCGCCCCCGGTACCGCCTGGGACCCCGACGAGATCGCCGAGCAGTACTGGCGGTTGCACTCCCAGCCGCGGGCGCAGTGGGAGCGCGAGGTGCTCGTCTAGCCGCCCGATGCCGGGGTGCCGACATGCCGATGCCCGGACCAGGGGCGGTCCGGGCATCGGGGACGGGCAGGAGGTCCGCGTCGCTGTGGGGGTTCAGGGCGCGAAGATCTCCTTGCCCTCCTCCGCCGTGCGGAGCGTGATGGCCGCCGCGGGGCAGTTCTCGGCGGCTTCGAGCAGGTCGGAGTCGGCCGGGACAGGAGACTCCGGTGCCGTCGCGCGGCCGGCGGTGTCGAGGGTGAAGGCCCGTGCGGCACTGCCCGCGCACAGACCCGAGCCGACGCAGACCGCGGAGTCGATCTCGATGGTCCAGTGCTCCGTCTGTTCCGATGGCCCGGTCTGTTCTGCTGTCATACCCGCTCTCCCGCCTTGGCCGGGGCCGGTACGGGCACCACCGTCCCGGACGGGCCGCCCTCGCTGATGCCGAACCTGCCGTGCAGGCGCCGCAAGGGGCCGGGCGCCCACCAGTTGGCGCGGCCCAGCAGCTGCATCACCGACGGGACCAGGACGCCGCGGACCACGATCGCGTCCATCAGGACGGCCAGCGCCAGCCCCAGGCCCAGCATCTTCATGTTGGTGATCTGGGACGTGCCGATGGCCACCAGGACGACCGACAGGACGGCGGCGGCCGCGGTGACGACGCCGCCGCTGCGCTGGAGGCCGAAGACGATGGCGCGGGTGGTGTCACCGGTGCGGTCGTACTCCTCCTTGATGCGGGACAGGACGAACACCTCGTAGTCCATGGAGAGTCCGAAGGCGACGCAGAACATCAGCACGGGAAGGGTGGCCGGGATGAAGCCGGTGAACGTGAAGTCGCCGAGCAGGCCGCTGAGATGGCCGTCCTGGAAGACCCAGACCAGGGCGCCGAACGTGGCGGACAGGCTGAGGACGTTGAGGACCACCGCCTTCAGCGGGACCACCACGCTGCCCGTCATCAGGAACAGCAGGATCATCGTGACGCCGACCATCGCGAGCAGCGCGTACGGCAGCCGGTCGGCCAACGTGTCCTGGGTGTCGACGAGTTCGGCCGCGCCGCCGCCCACCAGGACCGGGAACGGGGACGGCACGTCACGGATCGCGCGGACCAGGTCCTGGCTCTCCGGGGAGACGTCCTCCAGGGACGGCTCGACGGCCAGGTAGGAGGCGCCGGTCGTGGTGTAGCGGGTGCCGGCCGGGCCCGGCTCCTGGACCAGACGGCCGTCGGCGTAGGTGCCGGCCGAGGAGTTGACCCGTACGACCCCGTCGAGACGGGACAGGGTGGTCGCGTACGACGCGATGTCCGTGCCGCGGCTCCTGCCGTCCACCCCCTGTGCCACCACGTCGAGTTCGCCGGTGGGGCGGGACGTGAAGCCGTCGCGGATGACCTGGTGGACCTGGTGCGCCTCGGCGTCCTTGGGCAGTTGACGGTCGTCGATGTTGCCGAACGTCACGCCGAGGAAGGGGGCGCCGAGGGCGACGAGGAACGCGACCGCGGTGACGGCGAACACGACCGGGCGTTTCACCACGGCCTCGCCGATCCGCCGCCAGCGGCGGCCCGAGGCGTCCGGTGCGGTGCCCTCGGCCGTACGGCGGCGGAAGATCCGGGTCAGGTCGAGCGCGTCGATCCGCTTGCCCAGGACCAGCAGCAGGGCGGGCAGGACGACGAGCGCCGCCGCGGCGGCGATGAGGACCACCGAGATGCCGGCGTAGGCGAAGGAGCGCAGGTAGTACATGGGGAACAGGAGCATCGCCGAGAGCGCCACGGCGACGGTGAGCGCGGAGAAGGCGACCGTGCGGCCGGCGGTGCCGAGCGTGGTGCGTACGGCGGCCTGGGGCGGGGCGCCGCCGTGCAGTTCCTCGCGGTAGCGGCGGACGATGAACAGGCCGTAGTCCACGGCGAGTCCGAGGCCGAGCGCGGTGGTCAGGTTGAGCGCGAAGACGGACACGTCGGTGAAGGCGGTGATCACGCGCAGGCTCGCGTTGGTGCCCACGATGGCGATCAGGCCGATGATCACGGGCAGCAGGGCGGCGACGGCGCTGCGGAACACCAGGACCAGGATGAACAGGGTCAGCGGCAGCGCGATGACCTCGGCACGGGCCAGGTCCTCGCGGCTGGTGTCCTGCACCTCGGCGCGGATCTGGGCGGCGCCGCCGATGGAGACGTCGACCGGGCCGTGGCGGCCGCGGTAGTGCGGGGCGAGGGCCTTGAGGGTGTCGTCGGCCTCGGTCTCGGTGCCGGTGACGCGGGCGACGACGAGGCCGTAGCGGCCGTTCTCGCTGCGCAGCGCCGGGGACTTGGCCTGCCAGTACGAGGTGACGCCCTGGACGTCGTGCTCGGCGGCCAGCCGTTGGGTCAGCCGCTCGGCCTCCGCGGTCACCGCCGGGTCGTCGACACCGGCGTCCGCCTTCACGAGCAGCGCCAGATTGGGTCGGCCCGCGGCGAACTCCCGGTCGAGGAGCCGGGCGGCCTGCGAGGACTCGGCGGCGGGGTCGGTGGTGCCGCCGCCCTGGAGCCGGTCGGCCACCCCGCCGCCGAGGACGACGGCGCCCACGGCGAAGAGCAGCGCCAGGAACAGGATGAGACGTGGCCGCGCCGTGGTCAGCCTGGCCAGACGCTCGAACATGGTGGTGGTTCCCTCCGGAGGTGACGCGGGTGGGGACGCGGGTGCGGTGCGGGGGCGCTCGAGGGGCTGAGGCGGGGGTGGTTCAGCGGGGGTGCACCGGCTCGGCCGGGCTCGGGTAGCTCGCGCGGCTCAGGCCGAGGGTGCGCAGGAGCAGTCCGTCGCGGAAGCGGTCGGGCAGGATGCGCAGGAACGACAGGGCGCGGGCGTCCTGGCCGATGAGGTAGCGGGTGGCGGGGCGGCGGGCGGTGATCGCCTTCGTCAGGGTCCCGGCCGCCTTCTCCACCGGTGTGGCCTTCTGCTTCGCGGCGGCCGCCTGGGCGTCACCGAGGGCCTTCACATAGCGCTGGCGGGCCTCGGTGTCGCCGGCCCAGCCGTCGTCGGCGGCGGCCTTGTCCGCCTTGTGGAAGATCTCCGTCTCCAGCGCGCCGGGTTCGACGAGGACGACGTCCACGCCGAGGAACTTCAGCTCCAGGCGCAGGGTGTCGTTGAGGGAGGCGAGGGCCGCCTTCGACGCGGCGACCGGGCCGAAGAACGGCACGGCGGTCCGCGCGGTCACCGCGCCGACGTTGACCACGCGGCCGCCCGCCCGGCGCAGCGCGGGCAGGAACGCCTGGGTGACGGCGATCTGGCCGAGGACGTTGATCTCGAACTGGCGGCGCAGCGCGTGCGGCGGTACGAGTTCCACGGGGCCCTGCACGACGACGCCGGCGTTGTTGACCAGCGCGTCGAGGCCGTGGTCGGCGAGGACGGGGGCCACGGCGGTAGCGGCCGCGTGGATGGAGTCGGGGTCGGTGACGTCGAGGACGACGGGGGTGACCGCGGCGAGACCGAGGGGCAGTTGGCTGAGCGCCTCGGGGGTGCGTACGGCGGCGATCACCTGCCAGCCGGCGTCCGAGAGTTTCTTGATCGTCGCGCTGCCGAGACCACCGGCCGCGCCGGTGACGAGGGCGACGGGGGCGGACGAGGTGGGGCTCATGAGTGCCTCCGGGTTCGTGAGGGGGTGGCGGTGGGGTCGTTCACTCGTCCTCCACCAGATGCATCAGGCCGGCCGGGAACCGCTCCCCCGCGAACGCGCCGGGCGGCGCGACCGTCTCGATGCGGGCGAGGTCGGCCGGGGTGAGGTCGACGTGCAGGGCCGCGGTGTTCTCCTCGAAGTCGCGGCGGGTCTGGCTGCCCGGGATGGGGACGACGCCCTGGGCGAGCAGCCAGGCCAGGGCCAGCTGGGCGGTGCTGCACCCCTTCTCCAGGGCGATCTCGCCGAGCCGGGCGACGATCGCGCCGTTGACCGCGAGGTTGTCCGGCTCGAAGCGCGGCAGGAAGCGGCGCAGGTCGTCGGTGGCGAGGTCCTCGTCGGTGAGGATCTGACCGCCGAGCAGCCCCCGGCTGAGCGGGCCCCAGGCGACGAAGCCGATGCCGAGCTCCCGGCAGGTGGGCAGGATCTTGTCCTCCACGCCACGGCTGGCCAGCGAGTACTCGGTCTGGAGGACGGAGACGGGGTGGACCGCGTGGGCCCGGCGGACGGTCTCGGCGCCGGCCTCCGACAGGCCGATGAAGCGCGCCTTGCCGGCCCGCACGATCTCCGACAGCGCGCCCACCGACTCCTCGACCGGCACGATCGGGTCGATGCGGTGCAGGTAGTAGAGGTCGACGTGGTCCGTGCCGAGGCGGGCCAGGCTCGCGTCGATCGCCTTGTGGAGGTGGGCCGGTGAGCCGTCGAGCTCCACGCCGGTCGGGGTGCGGATCATGCCGCCCTTGGTGGCCAGGACGACCTTGTCCCGCAGTCCGCCGGTGCGCAGCGCCTTGCCGACGATCTGTTCGGACACCCCGTCGCCGTACATGTCGGCGGTGTCGATGAAGTCGACGCCGAGGTCGACGGAGCGGTGGATCGTGGCGATGGATTCCGGGTCGTTCCGGTCGCCGTAGAATTCGGCCATTCCCATGCAGCCGAGCCCGAGTGCGGACACTTCGAGGCCCTTCGCGAGTTCGCGACGCGGCACATCCATTTGCTACTCCAGTCGTCTCGGAAGAAGCCGAATTCCCAGCTTTCCAGCACATGGGCCCCGGCTTTTCAGCGTATGCACGGGGACTTCCGCGCACAATGGTGGAAAAACTAATAGCAGTGCCGCCACCAGCGGACCGTCAGTGCCGGATCAGATGAAAGAGCCAGGTCAGAGCGGCCGCACCGGACAGTGCGGCACCCAGTGCGCACACCGCGGTCCACCCGGAAGCGGAATACGCGAGAGCGGCTCCGGAGGCTCCCACGGCGCCGCCCAGAAAATATCCGGTCATATAGACCGACGTGACTCGGCCACGAATTTCCGGAGGAACCTGGTAGATCGCACCCTGATTGGCGATGTGCGCACCCTGGACCGCGAAATCCAGGGTGAAGGTGGCGAGGACGAGAAATGCCAGGGATGTTTTCCCTAGGGCCGCAGGAAGAAAGGACAGGCACACCCCGGCCAGCAGGATTCCGGTGAGGGCCGTGCCGCGGCCGCGGTCCGTGGCCCGGCCGGCCAGCCCCGCGGCCGCGACCCCGCCGATCCCGACGAGGCTGAGCAGGCCCACGGCGTCGGCGCCGTAGCCGTAGTGGTCGCCCGCGAGCAGGAACGGCAGCGGGGTCCAGAACGCGGTGAACGCGGCGAAGCACAGCGCGCCGTACAGGGTGCGACGGCGCAGCGTGCGGTGGGCGGCGACCAGGCCGGGCAGGGAGCGCAGCAGCGCCCCGTAGCCGAGGCCGGTCACCGTGGGCGGGGCGCCGCCGGCCCGGGGCAGCCGGCCGCGCAGGACCAGCACCAGGAGGCCGGCGCAGGTCGCGGCACCGTAGTACACGGGCCGCCAGCCGGTGCGGTCGCCGACGACGCCGGACAGGAAGCGGATCAGCAGCGAGCCGACGAGGACGCCGCTCATCACGGCGGCGAGCACCCGGCCGCGCTGGTCCTCGGGCGCCAGGGACGCGGCGAACGGGACCATCACCATCACCGCGACCGAGGCGAGGCCGATCAGGGCGGCCGCCGCGTAGAGGACGCCGATGCCGGGGGCGGTGGCGGCGAGCAGCAGTGCGGCCGTCTCCGCGGTGAGGAGCGTGAGGATGAGCCGGCGCCGGTCGAGGAGGTCGCCGAGCGGGACGACGAGGACCAGGCCGAGGGCGTACGCGGCCTGCGTCGCCACCACCAGCAGGCTCGCGGCGAGATGCGAGCGGCCGAGGTCGGCGGCGATGGTGTCCAGGAGCGGCAGGGCGAGGTAGAGGTTGCCGACGGTGAGGCCGCAGGCGGAGGGCGAGCAGCCGGGACCGGGCGCGGGGGACGGGGGCGGCGGCGTCGCGAGAGCGAGCAGTTCGGTGTCAAGG
>MWJO01000127.1 GCA_002027195.1 Streptomyces sp. GKU 895
TCACCTCGGAAAAGAGGCATTCCCGCATGCGTACGCGTTCTCTGCTCACCCTCACCGCCGCCGTCGCCGCCTTCGCCCTGTCGGGCGTGAGCCCCGCGTCGGCCGCCGACAACGTCCTCACCACCGGGTCCACGGGCGGCGACGCCGTCGCCACCGGTACGGCGGTCACCGCGTCCCTGGCCAGCGGCACCACCGCGACGCTCTACTCCACCGCGACCGGCACCACGGGCATCACCTGCACCACCTCGCAGTTCACCGCGACGGTCGACAGCAACCCGACCGCTCCCGGCACCGCCTCCGAGACCCTGACCGGGCACACCTTCAGCAACTGCACCTCGAACAACGTGGGCGTGCTCGGCGTCACCAGCGTCACGGTCAACAACCTGGCGTACACCACCACCGTGGCCTCCGACGGCACCGTCGCCGTGACCCCGGGCACCGCCGGTCCCATCCAGACCACCGTCGTGCTCAGGACCCTGCTCGGCAGCGTCACCTGTGTCTACCAGGCGACGAACGGCAGCCTCTCCGGCGCGGCCGACAACGCCGACAACAGCATCAAGTTCACCAACCAGCAGTTCACCCGCAGCTCCGGCTCCTCGCTCTGCCCGAGCAGCGGCTTCTGGACCGCGAAGTACGCCCCGGTCGCCACCGACGGCGCGGCGGTCTACGTCAACTGACACGCCAAAGGGTTCGCGCCCCCACGCTCGGTGGGGGCGCGAACCCTGTGTGCCGTCAGTGGACCGGGCTCACCGGTCCTCGTCGCACATGCCTTCTTCCAGCTCGGAGATCTCGCGATCGCCGGAGGCGACACAGAACCACTGCGTCGGATGCTCGGAGTACTCCCAGCTGCGCGGGTCCGCGAGCAGCTCGGTCAGCGCCTCGCCGGTCACTTCCTCACCCGTGTAGTAGGCCGGCGGCGAGTCCGACCGGAACACCTTGATGAACCCCAGCGGCTGCCAGCAGCTGATCAGACGGGCGAAGCGCGGGATGTGCCGCTTCCATTCCTCCTCGTCCTCGCTCTGCGTCCAGTCGGCCAGAACACTCCAGAGATCGGAGCCCTCTCCGCCGTTGACGAAGAGGCAGTACTCGTCGTCCTCCCATTTCTTCACGGGGTGACCTCCTTTCTCACTGATCCAGCGCGGGGTTGCCGGCCAGCGGGACCCGGTAGGCCTTCTTGCCCTGCTGGATCTTGACATAGGGCGCCCGGTGCAGGATGTCGCGCAACTCGTACTCGCCGTTCTTCTTCGCGCTGTTCCCTGCCTCAAAGATCATGACTCCGCCGGGGATCTTGATCCGGAATCCGCCACCGGTCGCGGCGGGCGCGGGAATGCGCTCCTTTCCGGCCAGCAGCTTCTCCAGTTCTCCCGCCGTCGCGCCGCGCAGCGACTCCGGATCGTCCAGGCTGCGCACGACCTTCTGGGCCTTGTTGGCGCCCTTGCCCGCCGCCTCGGCGGCCTCCATGACGTCGTCCAGATGCTTCAACTGGTGCGGGAACTTGGCGAAGTCGCCGAAGAACGGGATGAAGCCCGACATGCCGAGCGTCGCCCCGACGGCGTCCTTCTCGTCGACCGAGCGCTTGACGTCGTAGGCGTCGCAGCCCGCGCCCAGGACCGGGATCCAGCCACAGACGATGAGACCGATCTCCTTGATCAGAACTGCGTTCTTGCCGTCTCCCTCGCCCGATATGGCGCCCGGAGCCACCGGATAGCCGCCGGTGTACCCGGAGTTGCCGGCACTGCTGTAACTGTCCCCCGGCCCCGCGACCGCGCCGCCGCCACCGCCGGTGCAGTAGTTCATGCCCATGGCGTAGTAGCACTGGCTCTCGGTGGTACCGGTGCTGGTGGTCGTGGCCGTACCGCCGCCACCGCCACCGGTGCCGCACGGGTCCAGCAGCACGTAGTAGCAGGTGCCGCCACCGCCCCCGCCCGGTGTGCTCGTGGTGCCGCCGCACGGGTCCAGCAGGACGAAGTAGCAGGTGCCGCCACCGCCGCCGCTGTCGTGCACCGGCTTGAGACCGGTCGGGTCGCTCGCCGTGACCGGGGTGTTGTTCGCATAGCTGTAGCCGTTGAGCGACTGGTGCTGGTCGACCGCGAGGAGCGGGTCGAGGCTCACGAACTGCCCGATGCCCGGGTCGTACTCGCGGGCGGCGACATGGGTGAGACCGGTGGCCGCGTCGGCGGGCTTGCCCAGGAAGCCCTTGTCGTCGGGCCAGGTGGTGGCCTTCGCGCCGCGGGTCCCGCCGAACGGGGTCGAGTACCGCTTGGTGATCGCGTACGTGCCCGCCTCCAACGACAGGCTGGAGGTGCCGTGTTCGTCGGCGGCGAGGAAGCAGAGCTTCGACCCCGTCGTACCGGACACCGCGGTACGCACTGCGACAGTCTGCCCGTTGGCCTGGTAGTAGCGGGTGCCGGACACCGTCTTGGCGGTGCCCGCGACCGTCAGCCGGACCTCGGTGCCGTTCAGATAGAGGACCGTGTCGCCGTCACCCTTGGCCCGGCGGATCAGCAGTTCGCCGCCCGCGTCGTACAGGTAACCGGTCTCCTTGGCGCCCTCGGTGAGCTTGGCGAGCTTGCCCTCGCCGTTCCACAGCAGCGTCTGCTGCGCCGAGGCACCGGGCCGCGAGGTGGTGTTGCCGGTCTTGTCGTACCCGTAGGAGGCCGTGGTCGCGCCGGAGGTGCGGTCGAGGGTGTGCGGCCTCTTCTCCGTGGTGTCGTCGTAGGTGTACGTCGTGGTCTTGTCGGCCGAGACGGTGTGCTGCGTCTCGGTCTTGCGCTGGCCCGCCGCGTTGTAGGAGTACGACGTCCAGTACGGGGCGGCCCCGTCGATGTTGGTCACGGTCCGTCCGGAGGCGGCGCAGTCCGCGGTCTTCGGGGTCCAGGCCTCGGTCAGCCGGCGGTGGCCGTCGTACGCGAAGCACTGGAAGTCGGCCTTCGTGGTACCGCCCTGGGTGGTGGCGTCGAAGATCGAGGTGACGTTGCCCGCGTCGTCCCGGGTGTACTTCAGTTCCTGCGGCATGAAGCCGTGCACGTCGTCGGTGACATACGACCGGGTGAGCCGACGGGTGCCGGTCTCGTAGTCCCAGTTGAGGTACGCCTTCTTCGCCGAACTCGTGCCGTCCGTGCCGAGGGTGAGCTGCCGCAGATCGCCCTGCGGGGAGAACGCGGCGCCCTGGAGATAGCCGGTGGTGCCCTTCGAGGTGAGCTGGTGGCCGGTGGAGTCGTAGGTGTACGAGACCGTCTCGGCGGCGAGCCCGCCGACCGCGGGGGCGCCCTGCTGGCTGACCGTGCCGTCCAGGTTGTAACCGGTGCTGAACGACAGCGTCTTGGGCACACCCGCCGTCACCAGCGGATCGGTGTCGGGCAGGATCAGCTGGCTGCCGGTGACCTGGTAGAGGCTGTCGTAGCCGGTCACCTTCTGGGTGTACGCCTTCCCGGCCACCCCGCCGTCGTAGCGCACCGCGGTGTCCTGCTGCCCCTTGGCCAGCGTGTCGAACGTCCAGGCGGCGAGCTTGTTGGCCTCCGTCTTGTCGGTCTGCCACATGCCGGTCCGGCGCCCCAGGTCGTCGTACTCGTACAGGACCTTGCGGTTCTCCGAGTCCAGCGTCCAGTCTGCCTGGTCGAGGGTGTCGTAATGGGTGGTCGTGGTGCCCCGGTCCGGGTCGGTCACAGCGGTCTGGCGGCCGAACAGGTCGTAGGTGTAGGACCACGAGGTCTGGTCCGGGCCGGTGACGGTCTTCTGCTGTCCGGCGGCCGTGTAGGTGAAGCCGGTCGTGGTGAAGTCCTGGCCGGTCGGCTGCGGGCCGCCGTACTCACGGCGTTCCGTCGTCCGCCCCAGGGCGTCGGTCACCACAGCCGTGGCCTGACCGCCGGCCGGCGCGGTGGTGGTCATGGTGTCGCCCGTGTACACCGTGTCGACGGACCAGCGGGTCACGCCGTGCACCTTGGTCACCGCCTTGACCGCGCGGCCCGCGCCGTCGTAGGTGGTGTCCGTCTGCAGCGGCGCCTGACCGCCGTCGGTCTCGACGGGCGTCG
The DNA here is from genome assembly GCA_002027195.1 of Streptomyces sp. GKU 895. Lineage (GTDB taxonomy): Bacteria > Actinomycetota > Actinomycetes > Streptomycetales > Streptomycetaceae > Streptomyces. The sequence continues at coordinate 4,032 of MWJO01000127.1, forward strand.
AGGACGGGGCCGAGGTGCTGTCCCAGATGTCCGACTGCGCGCTGACGGCGAGCCCGCGCGCGTCGTACAGGTTCAGACCGATGAGCCGGCCGCCGGACGGCGACGGGGACTGCGTCTGACGCGGGCGCAGCAGCGAGTCGTAGAACTCGTACGTCGTGTTGTACCCGGAGCCGTCGCCCTTGAGGCTGCCCGTGGACACCCACGACATGGCCGCGCTGGTGACCTTGTAGTCGTAGACGAAGTTCGGCGTCTTGCCCAGCGCCCGGGACCGGTTGGGCAGCCACAGCCGGACCACGCGGCCGAGACTGTCGTACTCGGACTCCGTGATCTTGCTGTTGGGGTCGGTGACCTTCACCGTCGCACCGGTCGCGAAGTCCACCGCCGTGACGGTCTTCTGCGTCTTGGCGTTGGTCGCCGACGACGAGGTCAGCGGGCCCGCGGCCGGCGGGTTGTACGTCGTGGTGGCGGTGGGCACGTCATTGGTGTTCTTGGTGATCAGCGGCCGGCCGAGCGCGTCGTACGTCGTCGTCGCCGTCTTCTGCCACAGCGCGCTGTCGTCGGCGCCGTAGCCCTTGGCGCGACCCGACCACACCGGGTCGCCCTTGGTGGGCTGCTGGGTCGCCGACCAGGCGGTGGCCGCTGCGTCGTCGTAGACCGTCGCCGTGTCGGAGACGACGTCGCCCGTGCGGGTCGAGTCCGCCGGCAGGTCGAGCGCCGAGTCCGCCGTGGCACACGTCTTCGCGACCGTACGGGTGCGGGAGACCAGGGAGCTGATGCCCTTGGCCGCGTTGCGGGCATACCAGGTGCGGGCGCATGTCTCGTCGCCGGTGACCGCGTCGTCGCCCAGATCCTCGACGGTCTCGGCCATGCCGTAGGCGTCGTAGGAGGTCTTCACCGTGTGCACCCGGTCGTACGGGGTGAGCTTGCTGGTGACGTTCGTGCGTTCATGGGTGGCGCCGGTGCGCACGAAGTACGCCTCGGTGTCCGCGTACGACTTGTGCTGCGTCGCCGTCCGCTTCGACCAGGGGTCGTTGACCGTGCCGGACACCTCCGTCGAGCGTCGTAGGTGACGGTCTCGCGGGTGAGGCCGGCGTACTGGTCGGAGTCGGTGATCGCGGCGGCCTTGATGCCGGACACCGTCACTGACTTACGGGCGTCGGGGTCCGGTGTCTTGCCGTCGCTGCCGAGGACGCGGTCGCCGTTCATGCCGCGCAGATAGACGGTGACCGTCTTGCCGCGGGTGCCGGTGGAGATGCCCACGAGGTGGGTGACCTGTTCGTAGCCCCGCCAGATGGACCAGGTGCGCTGCTTGGCCGGCGTCAGCGGGTCGTCGTTGTAGTGCCAGGCCCCGCCGCCGGAGTACTGGTAGCTGTGCTGCACCGCCTCCGAGCCGCCGCGCGGGTCCGTCGTCGACACCGAGGTGACCGGGTACTTCTGGAACCAGTCCAGGACCGGGTCCTTCTCCCCGTTCGGCGACCAGTACACCGGGTAGCAGCGCCGGGTGTTCTCGTCGGCCTTCGGCATCGTCTGGCCCGCCACGCAGTCCGCGTCGGCGTACGTCGCGATGGTCTGCGCGCCGGTCTCCGAGGTGACCGTCTTCAGCCGGGGCCGGTTGAGCGGCAGGATGTCGTCGGCCGCGCCGTCGACCCGGTTGGGCCGCATCTCGTGCGTGAACCTCACCGGGTCCAGAGAGAGATCGGTGCCGCGCTTGCCGGTGTGCCTGATCTCGTCCAGCCACAGCGACTGGTCACTGGAGTCACCCGTGTCGCCCGGGTCCAGGTACAGCTGCTTCAGCGTGAAGGCGTCGACCGCCTCGAACGCGGGAGTGGCCGCGGCGGCGTTCCACGCGTACGTCGTGACGGTGGTCAGCCGCTTGCGGGTGAAGAACGCCGGGCCGACGTTGCCGGTGCACTTGTCGCCGTCCTTGCAGATCGCGTCGAACGGCACGTCCGGCCAGTTGTCCCGGGTGTCCTCGGTCAGCGAGGCACAGCCGGTCCCGGACGCCGTGCAGCGTTCGTCGTACGACAGCACGACCTTGTCGGAGGCCGCCGGAGCGCCCGAGAACAGGGCGCCCGCGCGCTGGCCGTAGCGGATCTCCTTGAGGTAGCCCCCGCGGACGTAGTCGGTTCCGGTGGTGTCGTCGCCGAGCTTGTCGTAGTTGTTGTGCTCGGCCGTGTACCAGTACGACATCGCGTTGCCGTGGGTGTCCTCGACGTAGTCGAGGTTCCAGCGCCAGGCCTGCTTCTTGTCACGGCCCGAGAAGGAGGTGCCGTCGGCGTAGCCGGGCTCACCGCTGTCGTCGCCGAAGACCGGGACCGTCCAGACAGAGTCCGTGCGGTCGTCGGTGCCCGCGCCGTCGAGCTTGTTCAGGCCGAACACGTACTTCGTGCCCTCGCCGGTGACGACGGTCCAGTACTCGCCGTTGTCGTCACCGTTCTCCGCGCCCGTGGAGTGCGTGACCGTGGAGGCGTCGTCGTCCTTCAGCCGCCACTGGCCGTCGGTGTCGTCCTTGACCAGCTCGGTCGCCTTGCCGTTCAGCACGATCGAGGCGTTGTCGTACTTCCAGCACAGGTCGTACTTCTCGCTCTGCCCGTCGTCGTCGCACGAGCCGTACTGCCGCTCGATGTACGACGAGGTCAGGTCGAAGCCGGTACCGACCGTCGTGCCCTGGTTGTTGGTGGTCGCCGTCTGGCCGTCCACACTCCCCGAGTCGTACGAGATCGCCAGATCGGGCTTGGGACCCGCGGCCGCCGGGGGCACCCGCAGCGGGTACGACCACGTGAACGTGCCCGACGAACCGCCCGCCTCCCACGTCGAGGAGGCCGCGAGCGGCGTCGCCTTGTAGTCACCGAAGCCGGACTGCGTGCCCGTCCCGGCGGCGAGCGCCAGCATCATCGGCGCGCCGCCGGAGGAGAGGTTCAGCGGCGCCGAGACCTCCTCCTCCACACGGTCGTTGGTGGAGTCGATCACGTCCCGGGTACGGCACTTCGCCCGCCCGGGCTCCGTCAGGGCACAGCCCGGCAGCCGGAACAGCCGGAGCCGCCCCGCCCAGTCACCGCCGTACGCCGAGGCGAACGCCGCGTAGTCCACGCCGAGGCGGGCCTTGCCGCCGCCTTCGGGTGCGCTGACCTTGAGGACCACGCCGTTGACGCCGAGAGCCTTGGTCTCCTTGCGGCCGAGGACCTGAACGGTGACGGACGGGGCCTGCTTGCCCGTGGCCTTGCTCTTGCCCTTGGCCGCCGCGGTGAGCGTGACGGGCAGGGCACCGGGCCGGGCCGTGCGCGCACTGGCGGCCGGCACCGTGAGCGTGGCCCTCCCGGCCGACGGCCAGGTGACCGTCCGCGCCCGGTCCTCCGCCGCCCGCTCGGCGGCGCTCCGGTCGGCGGCCTCCGAACGAGCAACCGTCCGGCTCGCCTTCTTGTTCACGGCGACCGTCAGCGCCCGCACCTTCGCGGACTGCGGGGCCTTGAGGTCGGGCTTGCCCAGAGGGTCCGTATCGGCCGCGAACGCGACCGGCGACAGCAGCCCGGGAACCATGAGCAGACCGGTGACCACGGCAAACCGCCGCGACCACCGCCCACTGGCAGCCCGGGACATCCCGAAGAGGTTCATATGAGTTCTTCCTGCGCACCACAAGTCACGGGGCGCGGTGGCCCGGCGGTGTGGCCGGGGTTGATGAATGAACGGGGACAGATGGGAGGCGATCTCGGAAGGTCACGACTGATCGCAGGCCGGCGCCAACCCACCTAGGGGCGCGGGACTGCATCGACATGCGGCTCCGCCGCGTGGGCGCGACCAGCCCCCACCCAGCCGCACCCGACACGATTGCTCGCGAGCCTGCCCCTAGACGGCGTCCGGCGTGGCAAGAACCTGATTACGGACCTGGTCCGCAGTCATCGCACCGGTCCAGATACGGAGTTCCGCCAGCCCACCCGGCAGATGGTTGCCCACGGCCCCCGCACGCGCACCGCGCCCCACGGCCAGCTCGCCGGCGCCCTGCTGTGCCGCGGTGAACCCGGCCTCACCCTCCGAGGGCTGGTCGTACTCACCCACGTACAGATGCAGCTTCCCGTAATGGATCTCCGTGCCGGTCCCGCTCGGGTCGGTCCACTCCCAGCGTTCCTGCGCGTCGAAGACCCCGGTGACCTGCACCCATGTGTCGGTCTCGGCGATGTCCGCCCCGGGCACCACCGCGCTCTGCGTGACCTTGCCGTCCGAACCGACCGCGGTACGCGTGAACTTCCACTGGTAGACACCGTCGGCGGGCTTGACCACCCACAGCGCCCAGGACGACTCCCCGCCGACCCGCTGCCCGGCCACCTGCCCCTGATAACCCACGGGCTTTCCGGCGAGCTTCGCGGAGTCCACCTTGACGAGGGCCGAGGCGGTGAAGGAGCCGCCCTCGTCGACCACCGGCCCGGTGGCCGCTGCGTAACCGGCGCTGCCGTCGAGGACGAGCGCGTTGTCGGCCTCGTCCAGCACCGCGCCCGTGGCCGACAGCTTCATCGACGGCACCGGATACGACGTGCCCTCGGCGACCTCGGTGCCCTTGGCGGACGTGGCGTCCCAGCGGGCGACCAGCTCATTGGCGGGCACCCCGTCCTGCAGCGCCTGCGCCTCCTCGGCCACCTGCTCCGGCGCAAGGGCCCGCTGCCACACCGCGACCTCGTCCAGCAGACCGAAGTAGTAGGCGCCGTGGGAGCCGTCGCTCTTCGAACGGCCGAACTGCAGACCGCCCGTGGCCGTCCACGGGGTGTACGTCGGCGTGGCCGTGGCGAGCACCACCGGCTTGCCCTGCGCCCGCCCGTTGACGAACAGCTGGATGGTGTCGTTCGCGGGATCGGTGTCGGGGAGGTTGTCGTCGCCCTCGGTCTTGAAGACGCCCGTGAGATGCGTCCACACGTTCAGCGGCGGGTTCTCCTGGTCGGCGAAGGACCGGGCGAACGCAGGGCCGTTGATGTCCTTGTCCGTACGGTTGAAGATCCACTTCTTGTACGCGGACGAGTAGTACAGCGCGAACGCGCTGCCGTTGGTGCCGGGTTCGGAGAGCACCACACGGTTCGCCGAGGCGTTGGACAGCTGCACCCACGCCGAGACCGTGAACGAGTCCTTGGTGTTCACCGCCGGGGTGGCGGTGGCCGCGTACCCGGTCTGCAGCGCCGGGTCGGTGGTGTCGTCGTTCAGCCGCAGTGAGTAGTCCGCGTCACCGCGCCGGGCCCGGGTCGACCAGCCCGTGCCGTCCACGCCGGCCAGCGTGGCGTTGTGCCGGGTGCCTTCGGTCGCGGTGTCCGTCGCGGTCATCGTTCCGGAGCCGGGCACCCCGTTGAGGTTCCAGCGGCCCACCGCGCCCGCGGCCGGGGACACCTTGAAAGAGAACTCGGCGTACGCGCCCCAGCGGTTGCGCACGTCCTTGGCCCGGACGGACAGCACCTGGCTGCCCGACAGCGGCGGCGTCACGTCCTTCACGGTCACCGTGGACCCGGAGACCGACTTGGCGGAGGTGGACAGCAGCTTCCACTCGTACGCGGTGATGTCGGTGTCGGCCGCGTTCGGCTTGAAGGTGAAGCTGCCGGGCGTGCCCGGACCGCCGTGGCCCTCGCACAGATTGGCGGTGCACTCGGTGTACGGCGAACCGGCGGTGATCTGCGGGGCCTTGGGCGCCGTCGAGTCGATCTTGAAGTAGCACCAGGACGAGTACGAGGACCACAGGTCACCGGACTTGCCGCTGTAGGACCAGTGCGACTGCGTCCGCGCCTTGTAGCGGTACAGACCCCCGTCGGCCCGGTCGGTGGTGCGCAGCTTCTCCAGCGTGCCGTCCGGATGCCAGCCGGTGTCCGGCATGTGCCCGGACCACACCGAGTGCCAGGCGGCGTCGTCGCCGCGCTCCACGACGTACTCGGCCTGCAACGAGCCTTCCTCGGCGCCCTTGTTGGACTCCACCTGCGTCTGCACCCGGGCCTGGACCATCGGGTCCTTGCGGGTCACGATCAGCGGGTCGGACGAGGACTTCTTGCAGTACGCGGTGGTCCCGTCGCCCGGGATGAGGCCGACGTCCGTCGGCACACCCGGCCTGTAGGCGAAGGTGACCTGGAGTTCAGCGTTGTCGTCGAACCGCTTCCAGGCGCGCGGGTCGGACTCGTCCTTCGCGCGCAGCATCAGCGTCAGACGGTTGATCTTGCCGTCCGCGAAGGAGCGGACGGTGCTCTTGAGGTTCTCGTCCGTTTCGTCGGGGTTGTCGTTGAACTCGATCCAAGCGTCCGGCTGGTCCGGGCTGCACAGCCCGCCGCGGCCCGCCGAGACATACCGGTCGCCCATCTGGTCGAGCTGGGCCGGGCCGGGCCAGTTGGTGCCCTCGGAGATGTTGTCGGTGCGCTCCAGGTCCACCCAGTGCGGATCGCAGTTGAACGACCAGGTCTCGTGCGCCCGGAACGTGGCGTCGAGCACGTACTTGCCCGCGAGCTTGGTCGGCGCGAACTCGAAGTACATGCGGTCGACATAACCGCTGCCGCACGAGTAGCCGTCCGCGGTGCCACATTTGCCGACGCCCTTGTCGCCGTCGAACATCCAGAACTCGTCCTCGTCGGAGGAGATCTTCGTACGTTCCGAGGCGCCGAGGCCGATCGAGGGGTCGATGAAGACCGGGTAGACGGTGTCCTCGCCGCGCAGCAGCTCCAGATCGGGCCGCACGGCGACGGTCCCGTCGGCGACGGCGACCGGCAGGACGGCGGTGGTGTCGCCCTCGCCCGGCTGGGAGGGGTCCTCCTGGGCCGGGTCGCCGGAGGCGTCGAGCGGGTCTCCCGAGCCGGTGGCGTCGGCGCGGGACAGCAACTGCGTCCGCGGTCCCGTCTCCTCGTCGCCCGCGGAGTCCCACATCTGCCCGGCCGGCCCGCGGAAGACCGCGTTGCCGTCCTCGTCGAGGGCGCGCAGGCCGCCGCCCGCACCGGGCACGATGCTCAACCCGTTGCCGGAGGCGGCGAGTTCGACGTGCTCCAGCTCGGGGTTCTTCGCGGCCTCGGGGGTCTTGACCACGAGCACCTCGCGGTACCCCTCGGCGGTCGCCGTCAGTTGCAGGTCCACCCCGGCGAATACGTTCGGGTAGGTGGCCGTCGCCCCGTCGAGCACCGGCTCGGGCAACGTGTCGGGCCAGCCGAGCGAGACGGCCCGGTCGTCCTCGGCGAGCCGGAGCATCTGCGCACCGCTGCCCCCGCCCGAGAACGACAGGTCGACCACGGCCCCCTTGGGCGCGATCCGGCCGTCGGACCGGCGCTCCAGGGTGGGGTCGACCGCACCCCAGGTGCCGTCGGCCCGCTCCACGCGCTGCGGAGTTGTGGACTGCGTGAGGGTGAACGAACCGTCCGGATTCGCCTCGGTGGTCGAGTACTCCGTGCGGTCGCCGGTCACCTCGACCGACTCACCCGAAGCCTTCGCCTGTGCGAGCGCGGTGACTTCGTCGATGCTCCCCGACGAGGTCCCGACAGCCGCCGCCGCGGTCACGACCGGTGAACCGGGCAACGCCGACACTCCGACCGCGGCGATCACGGCCAAACTCAAGATCGCGGAGCGCGATCTTCCCCACCCCAACTTCACGGCGCCTACCTCAGCGTCACAAGTCCTTCATGAACCCAGGGAGTCAATGCCGGGCAGTAGCTCTCCGTCAATGTGACATGTGTCACGTGATCACATTCTCACAACGCCCTGACCTGCAGGTATCGATGGTTAAGAGGTGTAGGGGGCGATTCGCGAGTCACGGAGAGTGATGTCGGAGATGTGGCGCGGGCGCGGGTGGCGCTTACTCGCAGTGATCAACTTCGGCGCAACGGCCTAAAGGGCGGCGAGAGTTGGGCGATGCGGGCTTGTCAACCATGCGAACGCCAAGAGGATTCACTGATTCCACCAAGGAAACTCACAGTGAAGGCGACTCCGATCGGCTCGGCTCACGGGGTGCCTCACCCGCCCGCACCCGGTCGTCCGGGGTGTCTTAGAGTCGCTTCTTTTGCGAACTCTGTGGACCGGCTGTGCCGGACTGGTGGCTCACCCGAGCCCCCGGCGCAGTCGCAGCGCGAGCGCGACACCCCCGGTGAGTACCAGCACCGCCGCGGCGCCGCCTGCCAGGAGAGGGGCGGAGGGACCCGAGCCGGCGGTGGGGTTGGCGGCCACGGGGGTGGGGTCCGTGCTCGGAGGCGTCTGCGAGGGTGCCGTGGCGCTGGGGGAGGCGCTCGGCGAGGCGCTCGTGCGGGTCTTGGTGCCGGCAGCCGCGGACGGTGAGGGCGAGGGCGCCGGCGTGTTCGGCTGCTTCTCCTTCTTCTCCTTCTCCGCCGTCGGGAACACCACGTCCGAGCACGAGTAGTACGTGTCCGGCGTGCTCGTGTTCTGCCAGATCGTGTAGAGCACATGGCGGCCCGTACGATCCGACGGCAGCGTCGCGCGGATGCGGTACGCGCCGTCCGTCAGCGCCGGGTCCTTGACCGTCGCGAACGGCTTCTCGGGCAGGTCGGACCAGGCGAGCGGCTTCGTCGGGTCGTAACCGGGCTTGGTGAGGTAGAGCTTGAAGCTCCCTGTGTGCGGGATCGTCGAGGCGTACTTCATCGTCAGCGTCGCGCCCGGCGTCAGATGTGTCGAGGGCCAGTCCGCACGGGCCAGGTCGAGCCCCTTGTAGGCGGGCAGGCCGCCGCTGCACAGCTCCCCGTCGGGGACGGTCTGCCGGTCGCGGCCGTTCACGTTGGCGATGCGCAGGTTGTCCCAGGCGGTGAAGGGTGTCCCGTTCGCGGTGATCGCGGCCCGGCAGGCGGCGGTTGCGGCCCGGCCGCCCTCGGGGGAGCAGGCGTACACCCGGCTCACCGGATCGGTCGGCGCGCCGTGCGCCTGGGCCGGGGTGGCCGCCCAGACGGCGGTCAGGAGCGGTGCCACGACCGTCAGGGCGGCCATGCGGTATGCGGTCATCCGGGACATCCGGAACGTCTCCTCGGCCGAGGCGGGAACGGTTTGCTCCCGTGCAGTACGGAAACCGGGCCCGGCGCGTTCACCGCGGGACATCGGCCGCGAAAGGGTGCACCCGGGGTGCATTCGCCCCCGACTTCCGGACGGCGAGGGTGGGTTTCCGGCCGGATCGAGGGTTTCCCCTGTATTCACATGACCAGCCCTTTGCCTATCGTTCAGGCCACAGCTGACCCACAGGTAACCCCCTCCCTGGTCCGCTGGCGCTCGGCCGGTCCCACGCCGCTTTTCGCCCCGCCCCCCGCCGCTTCATCGACGAAGCGTTCCCCACCGTTGCTCCGCGCTGCCCGGAGCACGGCCACGAAAGGCAAAGCCCTTGCGTACCCCGCCCTCCCTCCGACGGAGGATGATCTCCGTCGCCGCGGTCTCGGCCGCGCTGTTCACGGCGGCCACCGCCACGGTGGCCACGGCCCAGGAGGCCGCCGCCCCGAAGGCAGCCGCCGTGCCCACCGCCCAGACCGAAGCCGCCCCCGGCGTCACCGCGGAGCGGCTCATCGTCGGCTACAAGTCCGGTGCCACCGAGGCCAAGTCGAACAAGGCCGCCGAGGCCGACGCCACCGCCAAGGGCAAGCAGGCCGGCGAGGACGTCGACTTCCAGCGTCGGCTGGGCACCGGTGCCGCCCTCGTGGACCTGGGCGCCGACGCCACCCGCGCGGACGTCGCCGACGTCGTGGCCGAGTACAAGGCCGACCCGCAGGTCGCCTACGTCGTGCCGGACCGCCTGAACAAGCCGCAGGCCGACCCGAACGACACCGAGTACGCCAAGCAGTGGGACCTGTTCGAGGCCACGGCCGGCATGAACGTCCCCGGCGCCTGGTCCACCGCGACCGGCTCCGGCGTGACCGTCGCCGTCATCGACACCGGCTACGTCGCCCACACCGACCTGGCCGCGAACATCGTCGCCGGTTACGACTTCATCTCCGACACCGCGGTCTCGGTGGACGGCGACGGCCGCGACAGCAACCCGGCCGACCCGGGCGACTACTACGCCGCCAATGAGTGCGGCTCCGGCATCCCGGCGTCCAACTCCTCCTGGCACGGCACCCACGTGGCCGGCACCATCGCCGCGGTCACCAACAACAGCAAGGGCATCGCGGGCATCGCCTACGGCGCGAAGATCTCCCCGCTGCGCGTGCTCGGCAAGTGCGGCGGCTACGACTCCGACATCATCGACGCCATCACCTGGGCGTCCGGCGGCACCGTCTCGGGCGTGCCCGCGAACACCAACGTCGCCAAGGTCATCAACATGAGCCTGGGCGGCGACGGTGCCTGCACCAGCGCGACCCAGAGCGCCATCACCGCCGCCGTGAACCGCGGCACCACGATCGCCGTCGCCGCGGGCAACGACAACGACAACGTCGCGAACCACTCACCGGGCAACTGCAACAACGTCATATCCGTGGCCGCCACCAACCGCACCGGCGCGAAGGCCTCGTACTCCAACTACGGTTCCCTGGTGGACATCTCGGCCCCCGGCGGCCAGACCAGCACCGGTACCGCCAACGGCATCCTGTCCACGCTGAACTCCGGCACCAAGACGGCGTCGACCGAGAACTACGCCTACTACCAGGGCACAAGCATGGCCACCCCGCACATCGCGGGCCTCGCCGCCCTGCTGAAGTCGGCCAACTCCTCGCTGACCCCGGCCCAGATCGAGTCGGCCATCAAGTCCAACGCCCGTGCCCTGCCCGGCGCTTGCTCGGGCGGCTGCGGCGCCGGTCTCGCGGACGCCGCGAAGACCGTGGCCGCCGTCAGCGGTGGCGGCACGACGACGGGGACGACGTACTCGAGCACCTCCGCGGTCGCCATCCCGGACAACAGCTCGGCGATCGAGTCCCCGATCACGGTCAGCGGCCGTACCGGCAACGCCCCTTCGGCCCTCAAGGTCGCCGTCGACATCACCCACACCTACCGCGGTGACCTGGTGATCGGCCTCGTCGCCCCGGACGGCACGGTCTACAGCCTGAAGTCCGCCAGTTCCTCGGACTCCGCGGACAACGTCAACACCACCTACACCGTGGACGCTTCGAGCGAGACGGCCAACGGCACCTGGAAGCTGCGCGTCCAGGACACCGCGGCCCAGGACACGGGCACGCTCAACAGCTGGAAGCTGACTTTCTGAGCCACCCCCGCCGAACGGGCGGCCGACCGGTGCGGATGGGGCACCGGTCGGCCCGCCTTTTTGTGTACTGAGCGACCGGTTTTTATAAACGCCCATTGCGTCCTACACGCAACCGGTGAATAAGTTGTGGGAGGTCTGAAGACTGAAGCGAATTGGGGTGGCCTCGAATGACCGTCGTACGGTGAGATATCGTGTACGGGGAGTAAGAAACAAACGGCATGGCCTGTTCTTTTCGGGTCCTGCTCTCCTCGCCCCCAGGAGCGTCCCATCGATGGCTAGGCAGTTACGCGCCGAGCAGACCCGAGCGGCGATCATCGCGGCCGCCGCGGACCTGTTCGACCGGCAGGGTTACGAGTCGACCAGCCTGAGCGACATCGTCGAGCACGCCCAAGTCACCAAGGGCGCCCTCTACTTCCACTTCGCGGCGAAACAGGAGCTCGCTCACGCCATTCTGGAGCTTCAGTCGAGAACACTGCGCCGGATGGCGGCGGATATGGACAGCCGCGGCCTTTCCCATCTCGAAGCCCTGATCCGCACCACCTTCGGGATCGCGCGGCTGTCGTCGAAGGTCCCGTCCCCAGGGCCGGGCTCCGGCTGGCCACCGGCGGACTCGACGTACCGCCGCCGCTCTCCCACCCTTTCGAAGAATGGCTGGACATCACCACCCGCAAACTCCTCGGCGCGGTCAAGGACGCCGACCTCCACCCGGACATCGATGTCGAAGCCGCAGCTCACTCCCTGGTCTGCTCCCTCGTCGGCACCCGGGTCGTCGGCCGCTCCCTGGAACCCGTCACCCGGCAGCCGCGCCGGCTGGCCGAGATGTGGCACCTCCTGATCCGCGGCATGGTGCCGGTACCCCGCCGCGCCCGCTATCTGAGCCTCGCCACCCAGCGGAGCGGGAGATCAGAATCCCCTGACGGGGGCGGTACGGTGGCGCCCATGCCCCACACCCCGCCCGAGCCGTCCGTCCCGTCCCCGCCCTGGTCGGCCCCCGTGCTCCTCGCCGACGAGCCCGGCTCGTTTCCCTACAGCGTGCTCGCCGAGCGGCATCCCGCGATCGTGGGGCAGGTCCGGGAAGCCTTCCCCTACGGCCCGGACCAGCAGCGCGCCCTCGACGTGCTCCTGGAGAACTGCACGAAGGGCGTGATCGAGCCGCTCCCGGCCGGCGCCTCCGGCCATGACCTCTGGGCGGCCTGGGGGATGGCCGAGCACACCGGGCGGTCCTGGTTCGACATCCCCTGGCTGTGGTCCGAGAGCTGGTTCTACCGCCGACTCCTCGACGCCGTGGGCTACTTCGGCCCCGGACCCTGGCAAGGCATGGACCCCTTCCGCCCCTTCAAGCTCGCCGAGCTCGAATCAGCGGAGACCGACGAGGAGTTGGCCGCACTCGACGACTTCGCCGACCGGCCGGTCGAGGAACAGGCCGAAGCCCTGCTCCACGGCTCCCTGTGGGGCAACCGCGCCGATCTCGGGTTCCGGCTGTCCGACGGGGACGCCGAGGCCCGCGCCGCCGTCCCCGCGCTGGTCGCCGACGACAGCGCCGCCCTCTGGTCGCTCCTCGACGGCGCGGACACCCTGTGCCTCGTCGCCGACAACGCGGGCCGCGAACTCGTCCCCGACCTGCTCCTCATCGCCCATCTCCTCGCCCAGGGCCGGGTCCGGCGGGCGGTCCTGCACGTCAAGCCCCACCCGTACTACGTCTCCGACGCCACGACCGCCGACGTGGTCGACGCCCTGCGCCGGCTGACCCGGGCCCGGGGCGCGGCGGCCGCGTACGGGCGCGAGCTCTGGTCGGCGATGGCCGACGGCCGCCTCACGGTCCGCGCCCACGCCTTCTCCTGCGCCCCGCTGCCGTACGAGGCCATGCCCGACGACCTGCGCGCCGAACTCGCCGACGCCACCCTGACCATCCTCAAGGGCGACCTCAACTACCGCCGCCTGGTGGGGGATCGGCGCTGGCCGCCGACCACGCCCTTCACCGAGGTCACGGCGTATTTCCCGGGCCCGGTGGCGGCCCTGCGCACCCTGAAGTCCGACGTGATCACCGGCCTCACGCCCGCCACCGAGGCCGCCCTGGTGGCGGCGGAGGGACAGCGCTGGCGGACCGGGGGTACTCACGCGCTCATCCAGGTGCGGCCGTGACCGGCCTCAAGTGACCTGAACCGGCGCGGACTTGAGCCCGTTGATGAAGTTCGACACCAGCCGCCGGGCCGGTCCCGCCGCCCGCAGGACGGGCAGCGTGCGCAGCGCCTCCGCGTACAGCACCCGGAGTTGAAGCCGGGCGAAGTGACTGCCGAGGCAGACGTGCGGGCCGTCGCCGAAGGACACGTGCGGGTTCGGCGCACGGGACAGATCCAGCCGGTCGGGGGCGTCGAAGACCCGCTCGTCCCGGTTGGCGGAGGCGTGGAAGACGACCACTTTGTCACCAGCCCGGATGCGCCGCCCCGACAGCTCGGTGGCGTGTACGGCGGTGCGCCGGAAGCTGAGGACGGGCGGATGCCAGCGCAGCAACTCATCCACGGCGGTGGTGAGTTCGACTCCGCCGGTGCGCAGTCGTGCGTACGACTCAGGGTGGTCCGCGAGTGCCAGCAGCCCGCCGGGGGCCGCGCTGCGGACGGTGTCGTTGCCCGCGACGGTGAGCAGGAAGAAGAACATCTCCAGCTCGGCGTCGGCGAGTCCGGTGTCCTCGGCGAGGGTGGTCATGACGTCGTCCGCCGGGTGCCGGCGTTTGTGCGCGGCCAGTTGGCGGGCGTACGCGAACATGTCCTGGAGCATCGCGGGGGAGCGCGGGTTCACCGGCCGGCCCGCCGTGTCGCGCACCGGAGCACCGGCCTCGTCGGGGTCCTGGTAGCCGATCACCCGTTGCGTCCAGCGGAGCAGCAGGCCGCGGTCCTGTTCCGGGAGGCCGAGCAGGTCGGCGAGGTTGAGCAGGGCGTAGTCGTCGGTGACCGCGGCGACGAGGTCGACGGTGCCGTCCGTGGCCCGGGCCGTCTCCAGGGCATGGGCGAAGAGGGTGCGGGCCCGCTCCTCGGCCACCTCGGTGAAGCGGGCGATGCGCGCGGGGGTGAACGCCCGGCTGACCAGACGCCGCAACCGCCCATGCTCGGGCGGGTCCTGATTGAGCATCATGCGACGGATGAACGGCAGGTCGGCCGGATCGGGATCGCGGATCTGCGTGGCGCCGAGACAGGAGGAGTACGTCGCCGGGTCCCGCAGCACCCGCACCACGTCCGCGTGCCGGGTCACCGCCCAGAACCCCGGCCCGGCCGGCCAGTCCAGCACCTCGGGCTCCTCCTGCCAGGCCACCGGGTGGTGGTCGCGCAGGACGCGATAGGCGTCGTAGGGCACTCCGGCCGCGTACCGGCGGGGATCGAACACATCGGGAACCGGCGGGGCCGTGGGCGCCGTAGGGGTCATGCGCCCCACGGTGGCCGACGCCGCGTGATTTTCCAAGGATGTCGAATCGGCTGGCATGTGTGTAGTGATCATGCCAAGTCGAGCGTCATCATGCGCCCATGGCGTTACGGCGATCGTGTTCGGGAAGTGCGAAAAGGGGAACGGCGGTGGCGCTGGCGACGGCCCTCGCCCTGACGCTGACGTCCTGTGGCGACGACGAGGACTCCGGGGCGGCGGACGGCGGGCGGACGAAGATCACCGTGGCCGCGCTGCCGCTGGTCGACTGCGCCATGCTCTACATCGCCCAGGACCGCGGCCTGTTCGAGAAGGAGGGGCTGGACGTCCGCATCCAGCAGATCCAGCAGAGCCTCCAGGCGCTGCCGCCCCTGTCCAAGGGGCAGATCGACATGGTCGCGAGCGCGAACTACGTCACCTACTTCCAGGCCCAGGAGAAGGGCACCCTCGACATCCGCATCGTCGCCGAGGCCATCCGGGCCGCGCCGCACATGATGGACGTGCTGGTGCCGAAGGACTCGGACATCAAGTCCGTCGCCGACCTCACGGGCCGCAAGCTCGCGGTCAACGTCCTCAACAACGTCCAGTCACTGACCTTCAACGAGATCGTGGCGGAACAGGGCGCCGGAAAGCCCGTCTACCGGCAGATCCCCTTCCCGCAGATGGGCGCCGCCCTCGAGAAGGGGCAGGTCGACGCCGTACACGCGGTCGAGCCCTACGACAGCGCCATCCAGGACGAGTTGGGGGCACGGGTGCTGGTGGACGGGGCGTCCGCGCCGGTGCAGTCCATCCCGCTCAGCGGCTACCTCACGACCGCGCGGTACGCGCGTGGGCATGCGGACGCCCTCGCCGCGTTCCAGCGCGCCATCAGGGCCGCCGTCAGGATCGCGGCGAAGGACCCGGAGACCGTCCGCGACATCCTGCCGACCTACACCGAGGTGACCGCACAGCAGGCGAAGCAGATCGACCTGCCGGTCTTCCCGCCGACGATGGACGCCGCGCAGATCGCCCGGCTGACCGAGCTGATGAAGAAGCAGGGGATGGTGCAGAAGGCGATCGATCCGACGGCGTTGCTGGTGAAGTGAGGGAGAGGTCACCGGAGGGCGTGCGGTGAGGCGGCGGCGGCAGCGGCGGCAGGAGCGGCGACAGGGGCAGGAACTGGTGCTCGGGGCGCTCGGGGTGCTGCTCGCCTTCGGGGTGTGCGAGGCGGTCAGCAGGGCCGGGATCGTCCGCCGCAGCTATCTGCCGCCGGCATCCGAAGTCCTTTTCAGAGCAGCGGAGTTGGCAGGCGACCGGGCGTTCCTCGAGGGTGTGGGCGCCACCCTGCGCGCTTGGGTGCTGGGCCTCGGCCTCGCCATCGCCCTCGCGGTCCCGCTCGGCCTGCTGCTGGGCAGCGTGCCCGTCGTCGACGCCGCCGTCCGCACGATCGTGGAGTTCCTGCGGCCCCTGCCGTCCGTGGCGTTGATCCCGCTGGTCTCCCTGCTGCTCGGCTCGGGCACCGAGACGAAGGTCGCGCTCGTCACGTACGCCTCCCTCTGGCCGATCCTCTTCAACACCGTCTACGGTCTCGGCGAGACCGACCCCCTCGCCAAGGACACCCTGCGCGCCTTCGGCTTCGGCCGCCTCGCGGTGCTCCTCCGCGTCGAACTCCCCGGCACCGCGCCCTTCATCGCCGCCGGCATCCGTATCTCGGCGTCCGTCGCCCTCATCCTGGCCGTCGCCACTGAGATCCTCTCCGGCTTCGGCGAGGGCCTCGGCATCTTCATAGCCCAGTCCGGCCTGGCCACGGACGGCACCCGGGACGTCCTCGCGGGCGTGGTGTGGGCGGGGGTGCTGGGGCTGGTCATCAACGGGGCACTGGTGTGGGGCGAACACCGGCTGTTCCCGTGGACGGCGGGGGAG
>MWJO01000128.1 GCA_002027195.1 Streptomyces sp. GKU 895
TTCTTGGTGTGCCAGTCGCCGAAGTTCTTGACCAGCCGGGCGAAGCGGTCCTTGGTCATGTCGGCCCAGGGCCAGGCGGTGGCGTGCAGGAACACCTCCCCGGGAGGCTGCGGGAGCAGCTTGGCGGGGTTGGTGCCGGTCGCGCCGGGTGAGCGGAACCAGAAGCGGGTGACGACACCGAAGTTGCCGCCGCCACCGCCGGTGTGGGCCCACCACAGGTCGTGGTTGGGGTCGCTCGGCTCGCGGGTGCCGACCTTGACCGACGCGGTGCCGTCGCGTCGACGCACACGACCTCGACGCCGTACAGGTGGTCGACGACCAGGCCGAGCTGGCGGCACAGCAGGCCCCAGCCGCCGCCGCTGACCAGGCCGCCGACGCCGACCTGGAAGCAGGTGCCGGCGGGGACGGTGACGCCCCAGGTGCGGTACAGGCGCTCGTAGAGGTTCAGCAGCTGGGCGCCGGGCTCGACGCAGACGGCGTTCTTCTCGGCGTCGTAGTAGATCCGGTCCATCCGGCTCAGGTCGAGGATGACCTGGACCTCGGGGTTGTAGACCCAGTCCTCGAAGCAGTGACCGCCGCTGCGCACCGTCAGGCGCTTGCCGGCGGTCACGGCGGCCTGGACGACGGAGCGGACCTGCGCGGTCGTCTCGGCGAGGCAGATCCTCTCCGGTGTGGCGGCCCAGCGCTGGTTCCAGCCCTGGCTCAGGTCCTTGTACCGCTTGTCGCCGGGGCCCACCGAGGTGATCGGTGACACCGTGCTCGCGGCGTTCTCCGCGGCCGCGGACGGTGCGGCCATGGCCGTACCCGTCAGCAGGGCGGCGCCGCCGGCAGCCGCGCCCCCGGTGAGGAAGTTCCGTCTGTGGATGCCTTCAGCGTGGCGAGCCATCGAGCCAACCCCTTTGTCCTGGTGAGTCAATACGGCCACGCTATAGATCGGTTCACGCCACGGGCACTCAGAAAATTGCGCTCGTACTCGGCGGCTTTTCACGCCGTCCCCGAGCCTTGGCACAGCGGCCGACAAGCGGGTGAACACAGGGGGCTCGTCCCAGGTGAAGGGGTGCACGTGGGGGGCCTTTTCAGCCGGTCACGGACTCGGACGGCGGTTTTCCACAGTAAAGATCACGCCACAGTGCCGGTGCCCGACGGCATGTGTCGGGCACGCACTGTGCGTGTGAAAGTGACTACCTGGAGGCGGGGGCGGGGGCCGGGTGCACAGGGGGCCGGAGCAACTGGCGGATCCGCTCGTCCCGGCAGAGCAGGCGGACCTCCCGCGGCAGCAGCGGATGCACCGGATGCAGGGCCGCGGGGCGCGCCAGTAGCTGGCCGAGCCGTGCTTCGAAGCACCGGTCGTCGGCTCGCCGTACCGCGTACGGGAAGAGCTCCGCGAGCCGCTCGCGCGCCGCCTGCTCGGGGCCTTCCAGGACCGCGCACACGCCGGTCTGCGTCACGGCCACCAGCACCGGCGACTCGTCGGTGTCCGCCAGGGCGAAGCGGATCTCGACGCCGGCCGCGCCCGCGCGGAACTCCTGCGGGGTCATGCCCAGGATCGACGAGGAGACCGCGTAGAACTGGCCCGTGGTGGTGAAGCCGGACTGGTAGATGGCGTCGGAGACGGTCCGCGCGCGGAGCAGCTCCTCGCGGACCCGTCGGGCCCGCACGGCGCTCCAGTAGGTGTGCGGCGTCAGCCCGGTCAGCGACTTGAACATGCGGTGGAAGTGGAACCGGCTGTAGCCGGCGCTCTGCGCCAGCTCGTCCAGGTTCAAGGGCGCGGCCGCGGTGTCCATGAGCCCGCAGACACGGGCCACGAGGGCGGCGTGCTCCCGGGTCGGCTCCGGCTCGCCGGGCCGGCAGCGGCGGCAGGGCCGGTAGCCCCGCAGGCGCAGTTCCTCCAGCGAGGCGTGGAACTCCACGTTCTCCCGGCGGGCCAGCCGTGCCGTGCAGGAGGGCCGGTTGTATATCCGGGTCGTGGTCACCGCGTAGTAGAACGCCCCGTCCGCGGCGTCGTCGCGCTCGCGCACCGCACGCCAGCGCTGTTCGTCGCTGGCGTACGCGTGCGCGTCGGCGGCCGCCGGCAGCCGGGCCGGCGCCGCCCTCATCCGCTGCTCCCGCGGCCGGGCGCGGGGGTCTCCGCGAGGTGACACGGCGACGTTCCGCGGCCCGGGTCGCGCGGAAAGGTGCCAGCGGCCCCGGTGTCGCGCGCCCTGGTGTCGTCGCCCTCGGCCGGGAGCCCGTCCGCCGGCGGACGCTCCCGATACGTGTGCGCCGAGGGGGTGTTCCAGAACGTGTGACCCGCTGGATCGGTCATGGTCGGATCTCCCCGCTCAGAACATGCCGTTGCCGTGCGCCAGGTTCTGCGGAACCTCGGTCCGAACGTCCCAGTACTCGACGACCTTGCCGTCGGCGACGCGGAACAGGTCACCGAAGGCGTGCGGCTTGCCGTCGCGGGTGCCCTCGGAGTAGGCGAAGACGAAGTTGCCCTCGGCGACGACGTGGTGGACCTTGAGGTACTGGGTGCCGGTGAGCGTCTCGCGCAGTGCGGCCACGCCGTCGGCGGCTCCGGGGGCGTGCCGGATCAGCTCGCCGCCCTCGGTGTAGCCGTCGAGGGCCTGCAGATCGCCGCCGACGAAGACCTCCTCGACCAGGCGGCCGACGAGTTCCTTGTTCGCGGCCGTGCGGTCGAGGTCGGTGACCTCGGCGACGCCGTCGCCCATGTCGTGGCCGGACGCGGTCGGACCGACCTCCGGGGCCACCGCCTCCCAGTGCTCCTGGACCCTGCCGTCGCCGGCGCGGTACAGGTTGAACAGGATGAGGGGCACCTCGGCGAGACCGGTGACCCGGGCGTGCAGCAGCACCATGTCGCCTTCGCCGAGCGAGCGCAGCAGGTCGTACCGGGCGCCCGCGCCCTTGGCCCGCTCGGTCAGCTGGCGCAGGCCCTCGTGCCCGCCCGCGGTCAGCGGGCTGTGCTGGATGAAGTCGGGGGCGTAGTACTTCTCGAGGGCACCGTCGGTGTCCGGCCCCCCGGTCAGCGCCAGCACGCCCTCCACGATGAGGTTCTTCGTGCTCATACGAATCTCCAAGGTGTGATCGTGGCCAGGGAATTCAGCTGCCGGTGGTGACCGGCAGGGCTTCCAGCGCGCGGGAGAGCAGGCTGGGCTTGTACGCGAACCGGTCGGTGGCCAGCCTCAAGCCGGGGGCCCGGCGGAAGAGCGTGCCGAGGGCGGTCTTGCCCTGGGTGCGGGCCAGGGGCGCGCCGAAGCACACGTGCAGGCCGGAGGCGAAACTGAGGTGCCGGTTGTCGGTGCGGCCCAGGTCGAGGGTGTCGGGGTCCGGGAAGGCCTCGGGATCACGGTTGGCGGCGCCCCGGACGATGATGACCTGCTCGCCGGCGCTGACGACGTTCCCCTCGCCCAGGTCGGCGTCCTCGAAGGCCACGCGGATGGACAGGTGGGACGGCGAGTCGTAGCGCAGCAGCTCTTCCACGGCGCTGCCCGCCAGCTCCGGCTCGGCGCGGAACCGGGCGAGCTGGTCGGGGTGGCGCAGCAGGGCGAGGGCACCGTTGCCGATGAGGTTCGTGGTCGTGCCGTGTCCGGCGATGAACAGCAGGATGCAGGTGCCCAGAAGCTCCTGCTCGCTGATCTCCCCGGCGTCGGCGGCGACCGCGAGACGGCTGAGCACGTCCTCCCCCGGTGTCCGGCGCCGCTCGGCCGCCAGCGCGCTGAAGTAGTCGTTGAGCGCGGCGAGCGCCTCGTCCCTGGCCTGGTGGTTGGCCTGGGAGACGGTGAAGGAGGGGCTCACGCCGGCCAGGTAGTCCTGCGCCCACTTCTCGATCATGGGGTGGTCGGGCTCCGGCACGCCGAGCAGGTGGCAGATCACGCCGAACGGCAGCCGGTGGGCGAGGGCGGCGATCAGGTCGAACTCGGGGCCGTTGCCGAGGGCTTCGTCGATGAGCTGCTCGGTGCGCTCCTCGATGTAGCCGTTGGCGCTGCGCATCACCCGCGGTCCGAAGGTGTCGCGCAGGACGCGGCGCATCCGGGTGTGGTCCGGCGGGTTCATGAAGATGAGCATGTGGCGCTGGTCGGCGAACCCGCCGGGCAGCGCCCCCTCGCCGGCCGCCTCCTGGGTCGCCGCCGCGGGCGAGGGGTAGCCGAACCGCTGGTCCCGCATGACGAGGTCGCACTCCCGGTGGCGGGTGAGCACCCAGAAGCCCGCCGGGCTGCGGAAGACGGGGCTGCTCTCACGCAGCCGCCGGTAGTGCTGGTAGGGGTCCTTCTGGAACTCGGGGTCCGTGGGATCGAAGCCGAGCATGCCCCCGGCGCCGGCCCGCGTTGTCGTCGTGCCGCTCACATGTCCTCCGAATGGAGTTGCTGTCCCCTGGCGCAGACGCGCAGGACATTCGGCTCCGCCCACGCCGTTCCGCGCGGGCTCGCTGTCTCTTTCGGCCAGTGGGCCTCACGGAACCACAGCGGACAGGGGGTGGGGGAGCTGGCATTTCCTGCATGGCCAGTTGTTGTCAGGGTGCTCGGCTCGGGCCGTGGAGGACTTCGGCCATACGCTTTTGCGCATGACAAGCGTGGAGCAATCCGCCCTGGTGGCAGACGATGTGACGACACGTGAGCGGATCTTCGAGGCCGTGCTCGGCCTGTGCCGTGAGCGGGCCTACGACGCGTTCGACGTCGGCGACATCTCCCGCCGCGCGGGGGTGGACGAGGAGGCGGTGCGGGCCGGCTGGCCCGCCAAGAACCTCGTCGTGATGGAAGCGCTGCTGCATGCCGTCGCGCCGCACATGAGGTTCCCGCGCACCGGTGACATCCGGGCCGACCTGGAGCAGCAACTGGCCGCCACAGCAAGGCTGTTCGCCGACCCAGGAATCGGCCCGCACCTGCGGGCGGTGATCTCCGAGATGCACACCGACGCCCGTCTTTCCGAGACCTTCCTGCGCAAGGTGTACACACCCAACCGGACCGTCGCCCGCGCCCGGTTCGAACTCGCCCAGGAACAGGGTCAGTTGCGCACCGACATCGACCTGGACACGGCCGTCGACCTGGTCTTCGGCTCGTTGTGGTTCCGGCTGCTGCTGGCCACCGGCCCGCTCACACCGCAGCTGGCCGCCTCGATCACCGAGCATGCGCTGGCCGGCCTGGCGGTGCCGGCCGCGTGAGGAAACACACCCCCTGAACACGGCGTTGCCCGGCCGATGTCGGCCGGGCACGCGTGTTCAGGGCTCGCGGGCCCGGTCAGGTGTCGGGCACGCTCACGTCCACCGGCCGCTGCCGAAGGTCTCCTGGCTCTGGAGCACCTTCGCGCGCAGGTCGAACCGGCGCACCTTCCAGGTACCGGTGCGCGGGAACTCCTCCCAGTCGATGATCCGCGGCTCGTCGAGCGGGATCAGTCCGGCCGTGGCACGCTCCCACGCGGCGCGGTCCAGGGTGCCGCTGTGGGTGGAGATGATCGGCACGGGCAGCCCGTTGGGGTTGCCGAGCACGATGACCTCGGAGGCGTCCTCCAGGCGCTCCAGCAGCAGGCTCTCCAGCTCGATGCCGCTGGTGCCGGGGATGACGTCGACCTCGCGGTCGAGGATGTCCACGGTGCCGTTCCAGCGGTGGACGCCGATGTCACCGGTGTTCCACCAGCCGTCCCAGACCTTCTCCTTGTAGCGCTCGGGCTCGCCGAGGTAGCCCAGGCAGCGGCCCTTGCCGTTGATCAGGACCAGGCCGCTCTTGCCGCGCGGGACCGGGCGCCGGGTCTCGGGGTCGACCACCTTGATCTTGGTGACGAAGGGGACCGGCCGGCCCACGTTGCGGGTGAACGTGCCGTGCTCGTCGGCCCGTTGGCGCATGACCTTGCGCTTGGGGTACTGCGCGAGGGTGGCGGGGCCGATCTCGCTCTGCCCCCAGCTCTGCGCCCACACCGGGCGGCGCCGGCGGCTGGTCCGCATGAAGGCGCGGATCGTGCTGGGGTGGATGGCGTCGAAGGTGGAGACGAACATCCGCACGTCGCTGAAGAGCTCCGGGTGTGTCTTGGGCAGGTGCTCCCAGCGCTGGAAGATGTTGGGGCAGGCCTCCAGGGTGGTGGGCCGGTTGCGCTGGAGCGTCTCGACGACCACGTCCGGGTCGGAACCGCCGAGCACCACGACCTTGGACGGGATCAGCACCGACTGGGCCATCACCCACGTCACCGCGCGCGAGTGCACGAAGGCGATGCAGGAGGCGACGGTGTCGTCGGGCCGCGTCGACAGGAACGGGATGCGGATGGTCTCCATCACCCCGTACACGCCGATGGTGTCCGCCGAGTGCATCACGAACTTCGGCACACCCGTGGTGCCGGAGGTGTGGGTGAGCAGCATCGGCTCGGAGTCCGGGCGCAGGTCGGGGGCCGGGATGTCGCTGCCGGCGAGGTCGGCGAGGCGGGTGGCGTCGGCGGGCAGCCGCTCGCCCTCGACGGCCAGGACCCGGGTGTCGGGACCGGCCAGTTGCACGCCCTGTTCCTCGGCGGCCACCAGGACGTCGTCGGCGGCGACGATCACCTTCGGATCGAGCCGGTCCATCATCTTGCCGAGGGTGTCCGGCGGGAAGGTCGAGGTGATCATGGCGGGCAGGGCGCCGATCCGGGCCGCGGCCGCGGCCAGCAGGACGACGTCCATGTGGTTGTGCTTGATGATCGCCAGCCGGTCCCCGCGGCGCAGTCCCGCCGCGTACAGGCGTCCCGACATGTCCTGCACGAGGTGCGCCAGCGAGGTGGAGTCGTAGGCGCGGCCCGCGTCCGGGGCGATGTCGAAGGGCCGGTCCAGGTGCCAGATGGGCCCCGGCTTGCCGGCGAAGTGGTCGAAGTGGGCCCCTATGTTCTTGGGGCGCTTGGTCTTGGGCATCGGCCGTTCTCTTCCGTCGTAGGACCTCTCGGGGGGCACCTGGAGCCGGGGCCGCCGCCGGCCCTCCCGCGGTGCGCGGGGGCGGGGCCGGCGGCGGCCGGTGTGGCGTCAGTGCGGGCGGCTGGTGACCGGGGTGCCGCTGTCGCTGTCGCTTCCGCTGCGGGCGCCGGGGATCCGCGGCGCGGCCTCCGCCGCCTCGGCCTCGGCTTCGGCCTCGCTGAGGCCGTAGCGGGCGTGGAAGGCGCGCAGCGGGCCGGGCGCCCACCAGTTGGCGCGACCGAACAGCTTCATCAGTGCCGGCAGGAGACCGCCGCGGATGAGCGTGGCGTCCATGAGGATCGCCAGCGCCATGCCGAGGCCGATCGCCTTCATGTAGCTGATGCCGGAGGTGATGAGGACCAGGAAGACCAGCGAGAGCAGGACCGCCGCGTAGGTGACGACCCGGCCGACACGCTCGAGACCGTTGGCGACGGCCAGCTCGTTGTCGCCGGTGCGGTCGTACTCCTCCTTGATCCGCGACAGCATGAACACCTGGTAGTCCATCGACAGGGCGAAGGCCAGGCCGAAGCACATGATGGGCACGGTCCAGGTGATGCTGCCGGTGATGATGAAGTCGCCGAACAGGCTCGCCATGTGGCCTTCCTGGAAGATGAAGACCAGGGCGCCGAAGGTGGCGGTGAGGCTGAGCACGGTGAGCACGACCGACTGGAGCGGCAGCAGCACGCTGCCGGTGAGCAGGAACAGCAGCAGGAACATGCCGATGAACAGGATCGCCCCGGACAGCGGCAGGTTGTCGCGCAGGGTGTCGAAGGTGTCGACGCTGACCGCGGCCGGACCGCCCACCTTCACGTCGAACGGTGCCTTGGTGTCACGCACCGCGTCGACCAGCTTCTCGCCCTGCGACCCGTAGGCGTCGACCGACGGCACCACGGACAGGTAGGTGCCCGTGGCCACCCCGAACCGGGCGTTGGCCTCGGTCGCGTCGGCGACCTTGGCGCCGTCGACGTAGGTGCCCGTCAGGGCGTCCACGCGGCTGACGTCGGCGACCTTGGAGAGGTCCTTGGCGTAGGTGTCGATGGCGGCGGTCTTCGCCTGCGGGTTGCCGGCGTTCGCCGCGACCACCGTCAGCGCCTGCTGCTCACGGGTGTCGAAGTCGGCGCGGAGCACCTGGGCGACCTGGGCGGACTTGGCGTCGGAGGGCAGGACCGCCTCGTCGGGCAGCCGCAGCTTCATGTTCAGGGCCGGCAGGCCCAGGGTGATGACGACGGCCAGGACGAGCACGGCGACCCGCACCGGGCGGCGCATCACCGCGGTGGACGTGCGGTGCCAGAAGCCGCCGCCGTCCTTGGCCGGGTCCTGCTTGCGCTTGCCCAGGCTCCACTTGTCGACGCGCGGGCCGATCCAGCGCAGGACCGCGGGCGCGAGGACGAGCGTGACCGCGGCGGCGACCAGGGCGGTCGTCATGCAGCCGATCGCCAGCGAGCGCAGCATCGTGAACGGCAGGACGAGCAGACCGACGAAGGCGACGGCCACGGTCAGCGCGGAGAACAGGATCGTGCGTCCGGCGGTGCGCAGGGTGGTGGTGATCGCGGTGTTGATGTCCTTGCCCAGCCGCAGTTCCTCGCGGTAGCGGGTCACGAACAGCAGGCAGTAGTCGATGCCCAGACCGATACCGAGGAACGTGGTGGTGTTGACGACGACGCTGGAGGTGTCGTTGAAGAAGGTGATGGCGAACAGCGCGCCCATCGACGCCAGCATCGCTCCGAAGGCGACGGCCACCGGCAGCAGCGCGACCAGGGCGCTGCCGAAGATGATGACCAGCACGATGAGGACCAGCGGGAAGACCATGCCCTCGGCCTTGGAGGCGTCCTTGCTGGAGGTCTCGATGTTCTCGTGCCACATCATGGCCGAGCCACCGGTCTTGACCTCGAGGCCTTGGAAGGTGCCGGAGTACTTCTCGTCGATCTTCTTGGCCCAGTCGATCTGGTCGTCGAAGTCGCCGTTGATCCGGCCCAGCACGATGGCCTTGTGGCCGTCCTTGCTGCGCAGCGCCTTGCTGCCGGTGGTCCAGTAGGAGACGACGTCGGTGAGGTCGGACTCCTTGGCCAGCTTCTGCGTCAGGTCACGGCCGGCCGCGGCGACGGAGGCGTCGTCGACGCTCCGCTTGTCCTCGACCAGCAGCAGCAGGTTCGGTTCGCCCTGCTTGAAGGTCTTCTCCAGCTCCTCGGCCGCGGCACGTGACTCGGTGCCAGTGGCCTCGTAGCCGCCTGAGGTGAGCCGGTCCTGCAGGCCGCCGCCTGCGGCACCGGCGAGGAACACCAGCAGCAAGGTGAAGAGGACCACCTTGCGCGGTGAGCGCAGCACCAGGCGTGAAAGCCTGTCGAACATCGTATTCCTCCTATGTGTGGGTGAGAACTTCGGCTTCACGCCGCCCGGGAGGGTCCGCTCACGGCCGCGAAAGTGCGGTCGAACCAGTCACGTGCCAGGTCGTAGAACTCGGGGGCTCCCCGGTGCACGTTCAGCGAGTGGCCGACGCCGGCGACCACGTGGGTCTCCAGCCGGGCCTCGGGTGCGTAGTACTCCCGCTCGAAGGTGTGCACGGACTCGGAGTGGGCGGCGAAGCCCACTGCCGGGCTGGAAAAGAGCGCGTCGTGTTCCCCGACCACCACCAGGACGGGCACCTTGACGGCCCGCGAATGCTCGGGCCGGTAGGTCTCGGGCAGTGAATTGCCCTCGCCCCAGGTGGCGGTGGACTTGATCAGTTCGTTGTGCGCGGACAGTTCCGGTTCGATGCCGCCCGCAAACTCGAGCATCCTGGCGCGGCGTCCGGGACGCTGCGTCAGATACTCGGCGGGCGCGCCGAGACCGGCGAGCAGGGGATCCTTGCTCGCCTCGTGAAAGAAGTCGTGGACCTTGTCGACCTTTTCGTAGAAGTCGGTCGTGGTGTGCAGCATGCCGGTGATGACCAGGCCGTCCACGTCCGCGTGCCGGGCCGCCTCCACGAGGGCGATGCCCGACCCGTAGGAGTGGCCGACGCTCACCACGTGCGTGAAGCGGTGGCGCCGGGGGTGCCCGAGCGCAGCAGCGCGATGGCCCGGTGGATGCTCTCCACGTGGTTGTCGAGGTTGACGTCGTCGCCGTGCGGCCTGCTGGAGGCGCCGGTGCCGAGGCGGTCGAGCAGCAGCACGGCGTATCCGGCGCGCAGCATGTGGGCGCTGTAGTCGTAGGCGCCGGGCACGGTCCAGTAGCGGCGGTCGTAGGTGAGACCGGGGATGAGCACCTGGACGGTGTCCGCCCCCTGTTCGGGCACGAGCAGCCGGCCGGCGATGTGCTGGTCGGTGCCGTCCACGGGCACGCGCACGGTGATGTCCTCGCCGACGCAGGGCGGGGTGTCCGCCTCGGGCAGAGGCGCCGGGACGACGGTCATGGGGTTCTCCTTGCGTTGTGCACGGGCGTACCGGGGGTGCTGGGCGCGGCCGCCGTCGGCACCTGTTCGGGCGCGGGCTGCGCCGGTCCGGTG
Organism: Streptomyces sp. GKU 895; assembly: GCA_002027195.1. GTDB lineage: Bacteria > Actinomycetota > Actinomycetes > Streptomycetales > Streptomycetaceae > Streptomyces. The sequence continues at coordinate 10,386 of MWJO01000128.1, forward strand.
CTCCGGCGGGCGGACAGGTCCGCGATGTTCGTGGCCTCGCGCTCTTCGGCCTGGGAGCGGCGGGCACCGAGGCCGTGGGTGGTGCTGGGCGGTCCGACCGGGCCGGGGCCGCTCGGGCCGCGCAGGGCCGCGGCTATCACCCGCGGGTGGAACATCGCGGTCGGCGAGGCGATGAGCTGGGTGTGCTGGAGCATCAGCGTCGCCGCGTGCCGGTCGGTGACGGCGGCGGCGGCGAGCCGGTCCACATAGCGCTTGCCGAGCCGGGTCACCAGGTCGGGGCGGGTGACCTCGTAGACCCAGGGGTAGGAGAAGTCCATGCCGGTGGCCAGCTGCCAGGCGGGGGTCATGGTGCGGGCGAAGGCCTTGCGCAGAGCGCCGGCCTGACCGACGTGGGTGCCGCGCGCGGCGAGCCGGTCCCTGAGCACCAGGGCGCACTGCACGGCGACGGACATGCCCTGCCCGTAGGAAGGGTTGAAGCCGCCGAACGCGTCGCCGATGACGAGGAAGCCGTCGGGCCAGCGGCTCAGCTTCTCGTAGTGCCGCCAGCGGTTCTCGGTGCGGCCCGAGCCGTAGACCGGTCCGACGGGGGTGGCGGTCTCGACGACGTCGCGCAGTACCGGGTCGCGCAGGGTGCCGGCGGCGCGCAGCAGGCCCTCGTGGTCGGTGGGCGGGCGGTCGCCGCCGCTGGCGGACACCGACACCATCCAGCGGCCGCCCTCGATGGGGTTGAGGATGCCCTGGCGAGGGGTCTGGGGCGAGGCCATCAGCAGCATGCAGGACCAGTCGGCGACGTGGTCGGCGGGCGGCTCGTAGACGCTGGTGGCGTACGCGGTCTTCGCGTCGACCACGGACTCCCGCGGGCGCTCGTAGCCGAGCTCCTCCAGCCACTGCGGGGCCTTGGACTTGCGGCCGGTGGCGTCGACGACGAAGTCCGCGTCGATCAGGTACTTCTCGCCCCAGCCGGTGCGCGCCTCGCCGTCCTTGCCGCGCACCCAGACGCCGACGACGCCGCCGTCGCGCCCGCCCTGGAGACCGAGGGCCTCGTGCTCGGTGACGAACTCCACCTTGGGGTTCTTGCGCAGCCGCTCGCGCACCACCGCGTCGATGACGTCGCGGGTGCCGGTCAGCATCGCCATGTCGGTCTCGAAGCGGGACATCCAGCCGCCCGGGGCGAGCAGCAGCATGTCCTCGGGCATCCGGACGCGGACCATGCCGGCCGTGATGAGTTCGTCGGTGATGCCGGGGAACAGCTGCTCCAGGCCCCGGTGGCCGGCGGCCATCAGGTTGTGCGCGTGCCGCGCCTGGGCCACGCCCCGCCGCCAGCGGGGCTCCACGCTCAGCTGGTCACGCTCGATGACGGTGACCTTGCTCAGGTACGGGGACAGAGCTTGCGCTGCGGCCATTCCGGCGAGGCTCGACCCGATCACGACGGCGTGGTCGGCACCGCCGTGCCCGCCTCGGGCACCTGGGTTGAGGCTCATGTGTGCGCCCTCTCTCGTGCGTTGTGGGTTGCGTGGTGCGGTGCCTCCGCGTCCCGGGGCCGGGTCCGCGGGACGCGGAGGGCGGCACTGCCGGTGACCGGCCGTCCGGTAGGGCGTCAGGTCGGGGTCGGGCTCGCGGTGGGGCTGCCGCGCAGGGCGGCCACGGCCGAGGGCAGGCCGTCGGCGACGGTCGGATACACCGGGCGCCAGCCCAGTTCGTCCCGTGCCAGGGCGTTGCTCAACCGGTAGGAGGTGGTCAGTGAGGTGGTGACGGAGCGGCCGAGGACGAGCGAAGCCACGGCCCGGGGTACGGGTGCGGCCGACTCGGCGCCCAGCGCGCGGGCGGCTTCGCGGGCGAACTGCGCGAGCGGCAGCGGCTGGTCGTCGGCGATGTTGTACTCGGCGCCGGCCGGTGCCCCGTGCAGGGCGGCCACGTAGGCGGCCGCCAGGTCGTCGAGGTGGACGCAGCTCCAGTAGTTGGAGCCGTCTCCGGGGTGCCGGATGCGTCCCGTGCGGTCCGCCTGGTCGGCGAAGGCCGCCCGGAAGTTGCCGCCGGGTCCGTAGACGAAACCGGCGTGCAGCACCACCGCGTCGAGGCCGTCGGACGCCTTGGCGCGCAGCCGGGCCGTCGCCGCGGCGTGCCACACCCCGAGTGGGGCGGGGCGGTGCGGCACGGTCTCGTCGATCCACCGCTCGCCGTGGTCGCCGTAGACCCAGGCGCCGCTGGCGTACAGCAGCCGCCGGCCGTGCGTCAGGCAGGCGTCGGCCAGGGCGCCGGCCATGGTGGCGTCGGCCCGGCGGATGCGCCGGATGCGTGCCTCGGTGAGGCGGCCGGTGAACCGCAGCTGCGCCGCGTGCACCACCGCGTCGACGTCCTGGACGAGCGGGGCGTACGTCTCGGGGCGCAGCATGTCGCCGGTGCGCAGGTCCGCCCCGGCGGCGGCCAGCCCGGCCGCCCGGGACGGGTCGCGCACCAGGCCGGTGACCCGGTGCCCGGCGGCGAGCAGGGCACGGGCGACGGCGCCGCCGATGTACCCGCTCGCGCCGGTGACCAGGACGCGGCGGGCGGTGCCGGTCACAGGTACTCCACCGTCGGGCCGGCGGCAGCCGGTGACGGGTGTCGAGGACGAACGAGGCGTGCTGGGTGATCAGGTCGAGGTCGAACGCGCTGTGGTCGGTGAGCAGGACGACGGCGTCGGCCGCGGCGATCTCCTGCTCGTCGAGTTCGGTGCGGATGACCCGCGGGTCGACGGGGGCGCTCTCCACGACGTGCGGGTCGACGGCCCGCACCTCGGCACCCAGCCGCAGCAGCCCGTCGACGACGCGGACGGCGGGCGACTCGCGGGCGTCGCCGGTGTCGGGCTTGTAGGCCAGGCCGAGCACCAGCACCCGGGAGCCGGACAGGGCACGGCCGCGCTCGTTGAACGCGGTCAGCAGCCGCTGCACGACGTAGGAGGGCATGTGGTCGTTGACGTCGTTGGCGAGCTCGACGAACCGGAAGCGGCGGCCGAGGGCCCGGTTGACCCGCCAGGACAGGTAGACCGGGTCGACGGGCAGGCAGTGGCCACCGACGCCGGGGCCGGGGGTGAAGCGCATGAAGCCGAACGGCTTGGAGGAGGCGGCGTCCACCGCTTCCCAGACATCGATGCCCAACTCCCGTGCGTAGACGGCGAGTTCGTTGACCAGGGCGATGTTGACGTGCCGGAAGGTGTTCTCGACCAGCTTGGTCAGCTCCGCCACCTTGGGCGACTTCACCGGCACGGTCGTCTCGACGACCGTGCGGTAGAAGGCGTCGACAGCGGCGAGGGAGGCCTCGTCCACACCGGAGACGACCTTGGGGGTGGTCTCCAGGGTCCACACCCGGTTGCCCGGGTCGATCCGCTCCGGGCTGTAGCCCAGGTGGAAGTCGGCGCCCGCGGTGAGCCCGGAGTACTCCTCCAGGATCGGGGCGACCAGTTCCTCGGTGGTCCCGGGATAGGTGGTGGACTCCAGGACCACCGTGGCACCCTGGCGCAGGAACCGGCCCAGGATGCGGGCGGCCGACTCGATGGCCCGAAGGTCGGGGACGCCCTCGCGCAGCGGCGTCGGGACACTGATGACGGCCACGTCGAAGCCGCCGACCGCGCGCTCCTCGGTGGTGGGCAGATAGCGCCCGCTGGCCAGTGCGGCAAGGAGCCGCTGCGGCGCGACGTCCTCGACGAAGGACTCGCCCGCGGCAAGCCGCTTGACGCGGTCCTCGTCGACGTCGAAACCGACGACCGTGGTGTTCTCGTCGGCCTCCACGGCGCGTACCGCGAGCGGCAGGCCGACGTACCCCTGGCCCATGATGACGATCTTTGGCATCGACCCGTCCGTTTCTGATGAAGTCGTGTGGTGGCGGTCGCGGCTCAGGTCCAGCGGCCGGTGCCGAAGGTGGCCTGTGAATCGAGCACCTGTCGGCGCAGGTCGAAGCGCCGCACCTTCCAGGTGCCGGTGCGCGGGAAGTCCTCCCACGCGATGACGTGCGGCGGGGCGAGCTCGGGCAGGCCCCGAGTGGCCTCACGCCACTCCGTCTCGCTCAGCTCGCCCTCGGAGAGGCTGAGCACCGGGACCGGCTTGCCGCCCTCGGGGTCGCCCAGGACGATCACTTCGGTGGCCCGCCGGATGCGCTCCAGCAGGATCGACTCCAGGGCGATGGAGCTGGTGCCGGGGATGAGGTCGACCTCACGGTCCTGGAGGCGCAGCGCGCCGGTGCGGGACTTCACGCCGAGGTCGCCGGTGTTCCACCAGCCGTCCCAGTCCTTCTCCCGGGCCCGGTCGTCCTCACCGAGGTAGGTCAGGCAGCGGCCCTTGGTCTTGACGAGGACCACACCGGCCTGGCCGGCCGGAACCCGCTTGCGGGTGTCGGGGTCGACGATCTTGACCTGGGTGACGAAGGGGATCGGGCGGCCGACGACGTTGGTGACCGGGTCGAGCGCCCCTTGGTTCTTGCGGATCTGCTTGCGGGAGTAGACGGCCATGGCGACCGGGCCCGTCTCGCTCTGTCCCCACACCTGGCCCCACACCGGGCGGCTGTGGTCCGAGGCGTCCATGAACGCCCGCACGGTGGGCGGGTGAATGGCGTCGAAGGTGTTGACGAAGAACCGGACCCGGCTGAAGGCGGAGCGGTGCGTCTCGGTGAGCCGCTCCCAGCGCTGGAAGATGTTCGGGCACGCCTCGAGCACGGTGGGCCGGTGCTCGCTGAGCACTTCGGCGACCAGGTCCGGCTCGTTGCCGCCGAGGATGACGACCTTCTTCGGCGGGCGGGCCAGCTGGGCGAAGGTCCAGGTGATGGCCCGGCCGTGGACGAAGGCGATGCAGGAGGCGAAGACGTCGTCAGGCCGGATGGACAGGCCCGGCAGCGGCATGGTCTCGAGCTTGGTGAGGACGCCCAGGAGGGTGTTGGGCGAGTGCACCACCAGCTTCGGCACACCGGTGGTGCCGGAGGTGTGGGTGCAGATCATCGGCTCGTGGTCCGGGCGCAGGTTCATCGGCGGGATGTCCGCGCCGGCGAGCGAGGCCAGGCTGATGCCGCCCTCAGCCAGCGCGGGGTCGCCGTCGATGGCGATGACCTGGCAGCCGGGACCGGTCAGCTTCACACCCTGGGCGGCGGCCGCGCCGAGCACCGAGCCGGAGGCCACGAGCACCTTCGGCTGGAAGCGCTCCATGATCTTGGCGTGCACGTCCGGGGCGTTGGAGGAGGAGATCATCGCGGGCAGCGCGCCGATCCGGGCGGCGGCCGCGGCGAGCAGCACCACGTCGTGGTGGTTCTCCTTGATGATCGCCAGGTGGTCGCCGCGGCGCAGACCGGCCGCGTGCAGGCGGCCGGACATGTCCGCGACCAGCCGGGCCAGGCCGGCGACGTCGTAGGTCCGGCCGCCCTCGGCGCGATGTCGTAGGGCCGGTCGAGGTACCAGGTGGGGGTCTTCGCCTCGGCGTAGTACTCGAACAACGCGCCCAGGTTCTTGGGGCGTGGGGTCTTCTTCATGCTCTGCCTTGCCTTCCTGGGATTCAGCGGATGACGAGCAGGTTGGCGATCAGCAGGGCCGCCACCCCGAGTCGGTGGGTGTCGACGCCGAGCTTGCGGGCCAGCAGCGCGTTGTTCTGGCCCAGCCCCACTCGCAGCTGCCGGGCCCGCATCACCAGGACGGGGACCATGCACAGCAGGAACCAGCCCGGTACGGCGTCGGCCACCCAGGCGATGAGCAGCGCCGTGGTCTCGGTCAGCGAGATCAGGGCGATGGCCACCGAGTAGGCGGCCGGTGACAGCACGGTGGCGAGGTTCTTGCGGCCCGCCTCACGGTCGCCGTCACGGTCGTTGACGTTGGAGTACACCGACACCAGCAGCGACCAGACGCCGATCAGATACGTCTCCAGCGCGATGACGCCGGTGAAGTGACCGTCGGTCAGGCCGTAGGGGATCAGCGCCATCAGGCCGGGGCTGAGCAGCAGCACCAGTTCCTGTCCGCCGCGGTAGCTGAGCCGCATGCCGTGCGAGTACTGGACGCTGATCGCGATCTGGAAGGGGATCAGCACCAGCACCCAGGCCGGGGTGTGCGGGGCGACGGCGACGGCCACGCCCATCCACACCACGCTCGCCAGCAGCGTCAGGTATCCGAAGCGCAGGGCCTGGTGCTCCGTCAGGTCGCCGTTGAGCAGCGGCTTGCGCTGACGGTTGCGCAGCGCGGCCTTCGGGTCGTAGTTGACGTCGTCGCTGCCGTCCCGGAAGCCGTGCACGTCGTCGAACGCGACCGTGGCGGCGGTCATCGCCACCCAGCCGAGCGTGCTGACGACCAGCGTCCACAGCACCCTGGGGTCGTCGCGCAGATCGGAGGGCAGCAGCGCCCAGACGACCGGCGCGGCCAGGTAGTAGTCGAAGAACGACAGCTTCGCCAGCCGCGCGTAGGCGCGCAGCCGCCCGGTCGGCTTGACCGCGAGGGCCTGGCTCATGTCCGCTCCTCCTTTCTTCGTCGTTCCTGTGGGGCCGTCAGGCGGTACGGGGCTTGCGGCCGACGGTGGATATCTGGACCTGGCTGAGCCAGTGGTGGGCCGGGTCGCCCATCTCGCTGATCGCCTCGGCGATGCGCTCCTCGGTGACCAGGCCGGCGGCCACGATCTGCGGGGCCATGAACTCCAGCCACAGCTGGTAGTGGCGGGCCTGGTCGGAGCCGCCGCGCACCATCACCACGCGGCCCTCGGCCGTGACGTCCTCCAGACCCGAGGCGAGCGCCAGCTGGAGGTCGACGTGACCGCCGCGCGGGTCGTGACCGGCCTCGCGCATCAGCCCGTAGCCGGCGGCGCGCACGTCCTGGAGGAAGTCCTCGCCGGACGCGGAGCGGAACAGGGTGGAGGAGTCGGTGTCCTCCAGGAACAGCAGGCCACCGGGGCGCAGCGCGCGCACGAACTTGTCGATGACGGCCTGGCGGCCGGGCAGGTGCTGGACCAGCATCCGGGCGTGCACCAGGTCGAAGGAGTTCTCCGGGAGTTCGTCCTCGCGGATGTCGATCTCCCAGACGTCGAGCGTGCCCTTCTTCTGGTCCTCGAGCAGACGCACGGTCTTCAGGTCGGCGGCGACCGTGCGGCCGGTGGGGCCGACCAGCTCGGCGAGCCGGCGGGCGGCCGAGCCGGAGCCGGCGCCGACCTCCAGGACGTGCCAGCCCTCGCTCACCCCGAGCCTGTCGAACCGCTCGAAGGTGCCCGGGTCCCAGATGGCCTCGTTGGTGATGAGCCGCTCGGTCTCCTTGTCCCAGGAGGAGTCGAAGACGTACTCCTGCGCGGCGTCGGCGCTCTGGACGGTTGTCGTCATGGCAGGTGGCTCCCTAGGCGAAGAAGTCGCAGATGGTGTCGGCGATGCGCTCGACGTCGGCGTCGGTCAGGTGCGGCCAGATCGGGATGGCCAGGTTCGACCGGCTGGCCCAGCGCGCGTTCGGCCAGTCGGCGCCCTCGGGGGCCCAGGCGTTGAATGCGGGCTGCAACGGCAGCGGCGTGGGGTAGTAGACGTGCGAGCCGATGCCGTTCTCAGTCAGGTAGGCGCGCAGGTCGTCGCGACGCGTCACCTGGATCGGGTAGACGTAGTAGCAGCGGCCGTTGCGGCCGGCCGGCGGCGGCTTGACGCCTCGCTCGGCCAGCGGGGCGAACCGCTCGGTGTAGTAGTCCGCGATGGTGGCGCGGCGCTCCAGACGGTCGGCGAGGGTGGGCAGCCGGTGCAGCTGGAAGGCCGCGATGACCTCGTCGAAGCGGCTGTTGCGGCCGATGCGGTGGTGCAGGAAGCGGTTGACGCCGTCCTGGCCGTGGTTGCGCAGCATGCGCACGGCGCGCGCCAGTTCGGGGTCGTCGGTCAGTACGACACCGCCCTCGCCGGCCGTGCCGAACGCCTTGACCTGGAAGAAGGAGAAGACACCGAGGGTGCCCCAGCGGCCGGCCGGGACCCCGTCGAGGACCGCGCCCTGCACGACGGCCGCGTCCTCGATCACCGCGATGTCGTGGCGCCGCGCGATCTCGTTGATCCGCGGCATGTCCGCCATCTTGTTGAACAGGTGGGCGGGCATGACGGCGCGGGTGCGGTCGGTGATCAGGGACTCCACCGAGTCCGGGTCGATGACCATCGTCCAGGGGTCCACGTCGGCGAAGACCGGCGTGGCGCCCGCGTTGGCGACGGAGGAGGCGACGGGCTGGCAGCAGAACGCGGGCACGATGACCTCGTCGCCGGGCCCGATGTCCAGGGCGCCGACGGCCAGTTCCAGGCCGCCGGTGCCGCTGCCGCACGCCACGACGTCACCGGCGCCGGTGGCCTTCTTGATCTCCTGCTCGAACTCGGCGGTGCGGCGGCCGAGGATGAAGCGCTGCTCGGGGTCGGTGCCCACCTCGAACATCGCCTTGAGCAACGCGTCGCGGTCCGCCTCGAACAGGTCGGGCGGGAAGAAAGGCAGTGTCCTCAACTCTGGCTCCCCTGGAAGAAATCCCGGATGGTGTCGGCGACGAGGTCGAGCTGCGTCTCGGACAGGTCCGGGTAGAACGGCAGCGCCACGGCGTTGCGGCAGGCGGCCTCCGCTACGGGGAAGTCGCCGTCGCGGTAGCCGAGTTCGGCGAAGCAGGGCTGTACGTGCAGCGGGATCGGGTAGTACGTCTCGGTGCCGATGCCGCGCGCGTTGAGGTGGGCGACCAGTTCGTCGCGCCGCTCGACCTCGATCTCGTAGACGTAGAAGACCGGGGTGGTGGGGACCGCGCGCTCCACGACGGTGGGCACGCGCAGGACCCCCGGGATGTCCTTCAGGCGCTCGGTGTAGGCCTCGGCGAGGTGAGCACGCCGGGCGATGTCCTGGTCGAGGTCGGTCAGCTTGGCCAGGAGGACGGCGGCCTGGATGTCGTCCATCTTGGAGTTGGTGCCGGAGGCGCCGGACAGGTTGGAGATGCCGGCGATGTGGTCGATGGTCTTGCCCATACGGCCGTGGTGGCGCAGGATCCCGGCCCGCTCGGCCACCTCGTCGTCGTCGGTGAGGACCATGCCCGCGTCACCGATGGCGCCCAGGGTCTTGGTCGGGAAGAACGACAGCACGCCGCCGCGTCCGAGCAGACCGGCGTGCTTGCCGTTCCACCGCATGCCGATCGACTCGGCACTGTCCTCGAGCACGGTCACGCCGTGCGCGGCGGCGACCTCGCCGATCGCGTCCATGTCGGCGAGCTGGGTGAACAGGTGCGCCGGCATGACGGCCTTGGTGCGCTCGGTCACCGCCCGCGCGAACGACTCGGGGTCCATCGCGTAGGTCACCGGGTCGATGTCGGCGAAGACGGGCGTGGCGCCGGCGAGGGCCACGGAGGTGGCGGTCGCCGCGAAGGTGAAGGCGGGGACCACGACCTCGTCGCCGCGCTGGACTCCGGCCGCGCGCAGCAGCAGCACCAGGGCGTCGGTGCCGTTGTTCATGGCGATGGCGTGCCGGGCGCCGGTGTATTCGGCGATCGCCCGCTCCAGTTCGAGCACCTTGCGGCCGTGCGAGTACTTGCCGCGGTCCATCACGTCGGAGGTGTGGGCCGCGATCTGCGGCCACAGCCGTTCGAAGGTGGCCGCCTGGGAGAAGAACGGCACCCCGGCCGCGGTCTGTGCGCCGGCCGGGGCCGACGTCGCCACACTGTTCACGCTGCTCCTTCACGGATAGAGGGACCGCCGCGGTGCGCGGTGTCCGGGACCGGGCTCGGCCGTTCGGTGCGCAAGGAGGCGCGAGGGCCGGTCCCCCGCGTCGGGCGCACGCCGTGGGGGAGGTCGGTCGTGGCCGGTGTCCGGACGGTGACGCTCATCGGCGTGCGCCCGACGGCTCGATCATGGACATGACCTTCCTGGCGATGGGAGGGGACGCCTGGGGGTGCGCCGCTGGGGTTGAGCGGTGCGGAACCGCGGTTGCGGGGAATGACCCTGCGCCGGTGAGTCTGCGCAGGACGGCCTGTGTCCGACTAAAGCCGTGCACGAGCGGTCGTTTCAGGGGGGTCGCGGGGA
>MWJO01000129.1 GCA_002027195.1 Streptomyces sp. GKU 895
GCCGCGCCCGCCGGCGCCCCTCCCATGCCGCCGCGCCGCCCCCGGCGGACGCCCCGGCGGCTACGGCTACCGCAGCCCGGCCAGGCCCCGCGCGCCGGCGGTCCCGTCGGCGCCCCGGCGCCTGGCAGCCGCACCCGCCACTGGATCGAGATCAACGGCGCCCGCCATCAGATCTCCCGCGCGACGCTCGTGCTGGGCCGCAGCACCGAGGCCGACGTGCGGATCGACGACCCCGGCGTCTCCCGTCGGCACTGCGAGATCCGGACCGGTTCGCCCTCGACGATCCAGGATCTCGGGTCCACCAACGGCATCGTGGTGGACGGACAGCACACCACCCGCGCTACGCTCCGCGACGGCTCGCGGATCGTCGTGGGCAGCACCACCGTTATCTATAGGCAAGCCGAAGGGTGAAGCGGGGGCAATGTCAGAGCTGACCCTCACGGTCATGCGGCTGGGTTTCCTGGCCGTACTGTGGCTGTTCGTGATCGTGGCCGTGCAGGTCATCCGCAGCGACCTGTTCGGTACGCGCGTCACCCAGCGCGGCTCCCGGCGTGAGGCCGCCCGGCCGCAGCAGGCCCAGCGCCAGCAGGCGCCTCCGCAGCAGCGCCAGCAGAGCGCCGGCGGCCGCCGCGGCCGCAACGCCCCCACCAAGCTGGTCGTCTCCGAGGGCACCCTCACCGGCACCACCGTCGCGCTCCAGGGCCAGACCATCACGCTCGGCCGGGCGCACGACAGCACCATCGTGCTGGACGACGACTACGCCTCCAGCCGCCACGCCCGGATCTACCCGGACCGGGACGGCCAGTGGATCGTCGAGGACCTCGGCTCCACCAACGGCACGTACCTGGACCGAAGCCGGCTGACGACCCCCACACCGATTCCGCTGGGCGCGCCGATCCGCATCGGCAAGACCGTCATCGAGCTGCGGAAGTAGTGCTACATCATGAATAGGCGCGAGCGGAGCGAGCACGCAGCGGCCCCCACCCCGGGCCCCGGCGCGCTCCCGACCGGAGGGTGGGCACCGTGCGGATGTATCCGGAGCCGACGGGCGAGGTGCGCATGAGTCTGTCACTGCGCTTCGCCGCCGGATCGCACAAAGGCATGATCCGGGAGGGCAACGAGGACTCCGGATACGCCGGTCCCCGACTGCTCGCGATCGCCGACGGCATGGGCGGCGCCGCCGCCGGTGAGGTCGCCTCCTCCGAGGCCATCTCCACCATCGTCGCCCTCGACGACGACGTCCCCGGCTCCGACGTCCTCACCTCCCTCGGCATCGCCGTGCAGCGCGCCAACGACCAGCTGCGCTCCATGGTCGAGGAGGACCCGCAGCTCGAAGGCATGGGCACGACGCTCACCGCCCTCCTGTGGACCGGCCAGCGCCTCGGACTCGTCCACGTCGGCGACTCCCGCGCGTACCTGCTGCGCGACGGCGTCCTCACCCAGATCACGCAGGACCACACCTGGGTGCAGCGCCTGGTCGACGAGGGCCGCATCACCGAGGAAGAGGCCACCACCCACCCCCAGCGCTCCCTCCTCATGCGCGCACTGGGCAGCGGCGAACACGTCGAACCCGACCTCTCCATCCGCGAGGTCCGCGCCGGCGACCGCTACCTGATCTGCTCCGACGGCCTGTCCGGCGTCGTCTCCCACCAGACCCTGGAAGAGACCCTCGCCAGCTACCAGGGCCCGCAGGAGACCGTGCAGGAACTGATCCAGCTCGCGCTGCGCGGCGGCGGCCCCGACAACATCACCGTCATCGTCGCCGACGTCCTCGACCTCGACACCGGTGACACCCTCGCCGGGCAGCTCTCCGACACCCCGGTCGTGGTCGGCGCGGTCGCCGAGAACCAGCACCAGCTGCACGACAACGGCATCATGCAGACCCCCGCCGGCCGCGCCTCCGGGCTCGGCCGCCAGGTGCCCGGACAGGGCGGCGGGGGCGGCGAGTTCGGCCCGCCCGGCTCCGGCGACGTCACCGGATTCATCTCCACCGACGGCTTCGGCGGCTACTCCGACGACGACTTCGTCAAGCCCCGCAAGGGCCGTAAGTGGCTGAAGAGATCCTTCTACATCGCGCTCGCCCTCGGCGTCATCGGCGGCGGGCTCTACGGCGGCTACCGCTGGACCCAGACGCAGTACTACGTCGCCGCCAACGGCGACCACGTCGCCCTCTACCGCGGCATCAGCCAGGACCTCGCCTGGGTCTCGCTGTCGAAGGTGGAGAAGGACTACCCGAAGATCGAACTCAAGTACCTGCAGCCGTACCAGCAGGAGCTCGTCGAGAACACCATCGCGGAGGGCGGTCTGAAGACCGCTCAGAAGAAGATCGACGAACTCTCCGTGCAGGCCTCCGCGTGCCGCAAGGTGGCCGAGGCGCAGGCGACCGAGAGCAAGAAGAACTCCAAGACCGGTGAAGGCGAGGCAGGAGGGACCACGGGAACCACCCGCTCCTCCCTGACGTCCAAGGCATCGCCCAGCCCGAACACCTCGACCTCACCGACCCCGAACGCGTCCGCAACCCCGACCGCGCCCACTCCCACCCCCGGCCCCACGCTCTCGGACGAAGAGAAGCAGGTCGCGGGCAAGTGCGGTACGTGAGAGGCCCCGTCACACGATGAGCAGTACCACCAACTCGCCGACGCACCACACGTCCACGATCGGCTCGATCGGCACGCCGAGCCGACGCAACACCGAGCTCGCGCTGCTGGTGTTCGCAGTCGTCATCCCGGTGTTCGCCTACGCCAACGTGGGCCTCGCCATCAACGACGAGCTGCCTGCCGGGCTCCTGGCCTACGGTCTGGGCCTCGGCCTGCTCGCGGGGGTCGGCCATCTCGTCGTACGCAAGTTCGCGCCGTACGCGGATCCGCTGCTGCTGCCGCTGGCGACGCTGCTGAACGGCATCGGGCTTGTCGTCATCTGGCGACTGGACCAGTCGAAACGACTGCAGCAGAGCCGCACCTTCGTGGAGGCGGCACCGCGCCAGCTGCTCTACTCGGCGATGGGCGTCGCCCTGCTGGTGGTCGTACTGATCTTCCTGAAGGACCACCGCGTCCTGCAGCGCTACACCTACATCTCCATGGCCGGAGCCATGCTCCTGCTGGTGATGCCGTTGATCCCCGGTCTCGCCGCGCCCACCTACGGCGCCAAGATCTGGATCAAGATCCCCGGCCTCGGCACGCTCCAGCCCGGTGAGTTCGCGAAGATCGCCCTGGCCGTGTTCTTCGCCGGCTATCTCATGGTCAAGAGAGACGCCCTGGCCCTGGCCAGCCGCCGCTTCATGGGCCTGTACCTGCCGCGCGGCCGCGACCTCGGTCCGATCCTCGTGGTCTGGGTGATGTCGATCCTCATCCTGGTCTTCGAAACCGACCTCGGCACATCCCTGCTGTTCTTCGGGATGTTCATCATCATGCTGTACGTCGCCACCGAGCGGACCAGCTGGATCATCTTCGGTCTGCTCATGTCCGCGGTCGGCGCTGTCGGCGTGGCGAGCTTCGAGCCGCACATCCAGACCCGTGTGCAGGCGTGGCTCAACCCGATGCACGAGTTCGAGCTCAGCCGCTCCGGCGTCCAGGACGGCATCATCCACTCCGAGCAAGCCATGCAGGCCCTCTGGGCCTTCGGCTCCGGCGGCACCCTCGGCACCGGGCTCGGGCAGGGCAACTCCGACCTCATCGGCTTCGCCGCCAACTCCGACTTCATCCTCGCCACGTTCGGCGAGGAGCTGGGCCTCGCCGGCGTCATGGCGATCCTGCTGCTCTACGGGCTGATCGTGGAGCGCGGCATCCGTACCTCGCTCGCCGCCCGCGACCCCTTCGGCAAGCTGCTCGCCGTCGGCCTGTCCGGCGCCTTCGCGCTGCAGGTCTTCGTCGTCGCCGGCGGTGTCATGGGCCTCATCCCGCTGACCGGTATGACGCTGCCCTTCGTGGCGTACGGCGGTTCGTCCGTCATCGCCAACTGGGCCCTCATCGGCATCCTGCTGCGCATCAGCGACACCGCACGCCGTCCCGCGCCGGCCCCCGCCCCCAACCCCGACGCCGAGATGACCCAGGTGGTCCGCCCGTCATGAACAAGCCCCTGCGCCGGATCGCACTCTTCTGCGGCTTCCTCGTCCTGGCCCTGCTCATCCGCGACAACTGGCTCCAGTACGTCAAGGCGGACGAGCTGCGGACCGACACCGACAACCGCCGCGTCGCCATCGAGCGGTACGCCACCCCGCGCGGCGACATCATCGTCGACGGCAAGGCCATCACCGGGCACAAGGAAACGACCACCGGCGACTTCAAGTACAAGCGCACGTACAAGAACGGCGCCATGTGGGCGCCCGTCACCGGCTTCGTGTCCCAGGCCTACGGCGCCAACCAGCTCGAGTCCATCGAGGACGGCATCCTCACCGGCAACGACGACCGGCTCTTCTTCCGCAACACCCTCGACATGATCACGGGCAAGGCGAAGGAGGGCGGCAACGTCGTCACCACCCTCAACGCCGCCGCCCAGAAGGCCGCCTACGAGGGCCTCGCCAAGCGCGGCAAGGGCGCCGTCGTCGCCCTGGAGCCGTCCACCGGCAAGATCCTGGCGCTGGCCTCCTACCCGTCCTACGACCCCGGGACGATCGCCGGCGGCGGCGACTCGGACGCCGAGGCCTGGAAGAAGCTCGACAAGAAGAACAACCCCGACGACCCGATGCTCAACCGGGCCCTGCGCGAGGTCTACCCGCCCGGCTCGACCTTCAAGGTCGTCACCGCCGCAGCGGCCCTGGAGAACGGCCTGTACTCCAGCGCCGACGAGAACACCAAGTCGCCGCTGCCCTGGACCATGCCCGGCACCAGGACCGAGCTGAAGAACGAGGGCAACATCCCCTGCAAGAACGCCACCCTGCGCGTCGCCCTGCAGTGGTCCTGCAACACCGTCTTCGGCAAGGCCGGCTACGACCTCGGCAACGACAAGATGCTGGACGAGGCCAAGAAGTTCGGCTTCACCGAGGAGCAGTTCACCCCGGTCCGCTCCAGCGCCTCCGTCTTCTCCGACGACATGAACGACTCCCAGGTCGCCCTGTCCTCCATCGGCCAGTACAACACCGCCGCCACCCCGCTCCAGATGGCCATGGTCGCCTCCGCGGTCGCCAACGACGGCAAGCTCATGAAGCCGTACATGGTCGACGAACTCCAGGCCCCGAACCTGGACACCATCGCGAAGAACGACCCGGCGGAGCTGAGCCAGCCGCTGTCTCCGGACAACGCGCAGATCCTGCAGTCGATGATGGAGACCGTGGTCGAGAAGGGCACCGGCAAGACCGCCCAGATCGGCAACGGAGTCACGGTCGGCGGCAAGACCGGTACCGCCCAGCACGGCGAGAACAACAGCAAGAACCCGTACGCCTGGTTCATCTCGTACGCCAAGCTCGCCGACGGCAGCAAGCCGGTCGCCGTGGCCGTGGTCGTCGAGGACGAGAACGCCGTCCGCGAGAACATCTCCGGCAGCGGCCTCGCGGCACCGATCGCCAAGAGCGTCATGGAGGCGGTCATCAACTCCAAGAAGTGACCCCCATCACGTCCCCTTCACATCGGTGCACGTTGCGATACCGGTCCTGTATCGGGTGACGGGCTTGGCCAGGTCACACAAAGCCAGCCGGGTACGGTAGGCCCGGACGGCAGCCCCCGACCGCACACCAGTGCCGGTCGGGACCGACGGAGAGGGCTGGTAGGGAACTATGGAAGAGCCGCGTCGCCTCGGCGGCCGGTACGAACTGGGCCAGGTGCTCGGTCGTGGTGGCATGGCGGAGGTCTACCTCGCGCATGACACCCGTCTCGGCCGCACCGTGGCGGTGAAGACGCTGCGCGCCGACCTCGCGCGCGACCCGTCCTTCCAGGCCCGGTTCCGCCGGGAGGCCCAGTCGGCCGCCTCGCTCAACCATCCCGCGATCGTCGCGGTCTACGACACGGGCGAGGACTACATCGACGGGGTCTCGATCCCGTACATCGTCATGGAGTACGTCGACGGCTCCACGCTCCGCGAGCTGCTCCACTCCGGCCGCAAGCTCCTGCCGGAGCGGGCCATGGAGATGACGATCGGCATCCTCCAGGCCCTCGAGTACTCCCACCGCAACCAGATCGTCCACCGCGATATCAAGCCGGCCAACGTCATGCTGACGCGCAACGGCCAGGTCAAGGTCATGGACTTCGGCATCGCCCGCGCGATGGGCGACTCCGGCATGACGATGACCCAGACGTCCGCGGTGATCGGCACGGCACAGTACCTGTCTCCGGAGCAGGCGAAGGGCGAGCAGGTCGACGCGAGGTCCGACCTCTACTCGACGGGCTGCCTTCTCTACGAGCTCCTGACAGTCCGCCCCCCGTTCGTGGGCGACTCTCCTGTCGCGGTGGCCTACCAGCACGTCCGCGAGGAAGCGCAGCCCCCGTCGGTCTTCGACCCCGAGATCACGCCCGAGATGGACGCCATCGTCCTGAAGGCCCTGGTCAAGGACCCGAACTACCGCTACCAGTCCGCCGACGAGATGCGCATGGACATCGAGGCGTGCCTCGACGGCCAGCCGGTCGCGGCGACGGCGGCGATGGGTTCGGTCGGCTACGGCGGCTACCCCGACGACCAGCCGACCACCGCGCTCCGCTCCACGGACGCCGGCGCCACGTCGATGCTCCCGCCGATGCCCCCGGGCGACGACGGCTACGGCTACGACGACCGCCCCGACCGCCGCCGCCAGAAGAAGAACAACACCTCCACGATCCTGCTGGTCGTGGCGGCCGTCCTGGTCCTGATCGGCGCGATCCTGATCGGGAAGTGGGCGTTCAGCGGCAACAACGCGGCCGATGACAAGGTGGCGGTGCCTACGTTCGTCGGCGAGACGCTGAAGAGCGCCCAGACCATGGCGACGAACAGCGATCTGAAGCTCGCCACTACCGAGAAGGCCTGCGAGGAGCAGCCCAAGGGCAAGATCTGCACGCAGGACCCCGAGCAGGGCACCAAGGTCGACAAGCAGACCACCATCAACGTGGTGGTCTCGACGGGCGCCCCGAAGGTCACCGTGCCCAGCGTGATCGGCGACCAGTTCGACGACGCGAAGGCGAAACTGGAGGGCGACGACTACAAGCTCGTCGTCAAGAAGCAGACGAAGGAGTCCACAGAGGAAGCGGGCTCCGTTCTCGACCAGGACCCGGTCTTCGGCAAGGAAGTCCAAAAGGGCTCGACGATCACCCTGACCGTGGCCAAGGAAGTGGAGAAGTCCACTGTCCCGGACGTCGCCGGCAAGACGTGCGACGAGGCCAAGGCCCTGATGACGCAGAACAACCTCACCGGCGAGTGCGTCACCGACACGGAGACTGACGATCCCAACCTGGTCGACAAGGTCATCAGCACCGACCCGGGCATCGGCAACTCGGTCGACAAGGGCTCGACTGTGAAGATCCACATCGGCAAGGCCAAGGAGAACCAGCAGGTCCAGATCCCGCAGGACATCGCGGGCAAGAAGCTGAACGACGTCAGGAACACGCTCCAGGGCCTGGGCCTGCAGGTTCAGGTCCAGGGCTCCCAGGACGGCAACGCCACGGTCGTCACCTCCAACCCGCAACCGGGCAGCACGGTCAACAAGGGCGACACGGTCACCCTGTTCACCACCGACCAGGGCGGCGGCAACAACGGCGGCGGAGGCTTCTTCGGAGGCACGACCGGATAGGCGCCCCGCACGACTGAGCCCCGGTTCCCTGAATCTCAGGGGGCCGGGGCTCGGTCGTGCTCGTGCCCTTACATACGACAACTCGTTGATCAGTCCACACCCCGAACGGAAAGGCGAGTCATGATCAACGAATCCGCGCTGCTGGAGTCGAAGAGCCTGCGCAACAGCGTGCTGGAGCGCACGGACGTACTCGACAGAGTCAAGGCGTTGTCGCTGCTGCCGGATGGGATGCATGTGGCTACGGCGATGGTGGCGGCGTACTTCGAGGTCACCGTCAAGACCCTTGAGTCACTCGTGGAGGATCATCGGGAGGAGCTGGCAGCCAATGGCTACCAAGTTCTCACAGGTACGCGACTGGCCCTCTTTAAGAGGGCCAGTGGGATTCAGTCCCGCTCCAAAGCTCTCGCGCTCTTCTCCCGCCGAGCCGTCCTCAACGTCGCCATGCTCCTCCGCGACAGCGAAGTCGCACGTCAGGTGCGTGTGTACCTCCTGGACATGGAGTACCTGGCCCGCTCCCAGCCTGTGGAAGCCCGGCCCCCACAGCCATCGCCCTGCGGTCAGGAGTCCAGCGCATCGAACGGCGACTCCACCAGCACCATGAGCGGCTGAAGCGGCTCGAAGGAGTACGGGACGACCGGCCCGCCATCGGCGTCATGGCCGCCATGGACGCCATGAACGGCCAGACATTCGAGCGCCACATCGCCAAGCTGCTGATCAGGGACGGCTGCACCAACGTCGTCGTACAGGGTGGTCAGGGAGACAGAGGCATCGACCTCATCGGGCTCACAGCCGACGGACGACGCATGGTCGTCCAGTGCAAGAGGCGCGCCCCCTACCTCAGCATCGCCAGCTCCGACATCCAGAAGTTCATCGGCTCGGCAAAGGTGCTGTACAGCGCCGAAGTGGCCCTCTTCGTCGCAACGTGCCCCTTCACCCCCGAGGCCCTCGCCCTCGCCGCCGAGACGGGCATCACCGCCGTACACCGCGGCGTGCTGGAGGAGTGGAGCACCGGGGAACCTCTGAAGGCCCTGGGGTAGGCACGAAGACGTGACAAGGCCCGAAGCCGCAAAGGATAGTTGCGGCTTCGGGCCTCCGTCATGCTAGGCGACTGGGCTCCTTCAAGGAGCTCAGTCAGCGCAGTTCCTTCGGCAACGTCCGCTCCCCATCCACCTTCTCCACCCGCACCAGCTCCCCCCACACCACATACCGATACCGCGACGTGTACACCGGCGTGCACGTCGTCAGCGTGATGTACTTGCCGGCCTTCTTCTTGCCGGACTCCTTGGGGATCGCGCCGAGCACCTTGACGTTGTACTTCGACGTCTCCGGGAGGATCGCGTACGCCTTGTAGACGTACCACTTGTCCTTCGTCTCGAAGACGATCGGGTCGCCCTTCTCGATCTTGTCGATGTTGTGGAACTTGGCGCCGTGGCCGTCGCGGTGGGCGGCCAGGGAAAAGTTTCCGTCCTTGTCGGACATGGGGAGCGTCGCCTTGACCGGGTCCGTGTAGTAGCCCGCCACGCCGTCGTTCAGGATCTTCGTCGACGTGCCCTTCTCGACCAGGACCTCGCCGTTCTTCATCGCCGGGACGTGCAGGAAGCCGATGCCGGCGCCGGTGTCCAGGGCTCCCGGACCCGTGTCCTGGGCCCAGTTGTCGCGGACCCTGTCGGCCTGCTTGTCGGCCGCGCGGTCGGCGATGACGTTCGTCCACCACAGGGAGTAGACGACGAACAGGCCCAGGACCAGACCCGCCGTGATGAGGAGTTCACCGAAGACACTGACCGCCGTCGCGATCGGGCCCATGCCGCGGCGGCGGCGCGGAGCAGGGGGCGTGTCGGTGTGCTCTTGGTGGTCGGTGGTGGCTGCCACTTGGTCATCTGCCCTTAATTGACGAGCGCATCCGGCTTGCCCTTGCTGCGCGGCCGTTCCTCGACCATCTTGCCCCAGACGATCAACCGGTACTTGCTGGTGAACTCCGGCGTGCACGTGGTGAGCGTGATGTAGCGGCCCGGCTCCTTGAAACCGGACTGCGGCGGCACCGGATTCAGCACGCTCGTGTTGCTCGGCGACGTCACCGGAAGCGATGACGTCATCTTGTACACGTAATAGTCGTCCTGCGTCTCTACGACGATCTCGTCGCCCTTGGACAGGCGGTTGATGTACCTGAACGGCTCGCCGTGCGTGTTGCGGTGGCCCGCCAGCCCGAAGTTGCCGCTCTTCGCACCCGGCATCGCCGTCTTCAGCGGGCCCTCCGAGTAGTGACCCACCATGCCCCGGTCGAGCACCTTCTTGTTGCTGACGCCCTCGGCTATCGGCACGACAACGTCCAGCTTGGGGATGTGGAGCAGAGCGAAGCCCTGGCCCGGCGCGAACTCACCCGGCGCCCGCTTCCCGCTCTCCCACTCCTCCTGAAGGTTGCTCGCCTCCTTGCCGGCCTGCGCGTGCGCCCTGACGTTCGTCCACCACAACTGGTAGGTGACGAACAGCAGCATCAGCACACCCGTGGTGATGAACACCTCACCGATCGCCCGGCTGACGAGCACCCCGGGACTGGGCTTGCGGGCCTTCGCCCGCCGACGGGCCTCCACACGGGAGAGCGGCGCGGAGGACACCTCGCCAGCCGAAGGCTCCGCGGGCCCCGTGGAGGGGCTCGCTCCGGCCCCATGACGCCCGCCACGCCGCTTGGCGGCCTTTCTGCGGGCCGCACGGCCACCCGTGGGGCTCTCCGTGACTCCTGTTGCGGACGAGGCGCCAGAGGCCGACGTAGCCTCTCCTATTCGCTCCGACAGGTCGGAGAGCCTGAGTGCCACCGTCTCGTCATCGAGGGGCGGCACATAAGGCTCGTAGGGCTCGTACGGCTGCTGCTCCCCGTACGAGGCCTCCGACTCGCGCTCGGGGCGCAGTGCGGTCACGCCGTGGCCCTGCCCACCACCGGGGCCAGCCCCGCAGATCGCGCCACCGCGCCCTGGTCGCCGCACTCCACCAGCCAGTTGGCCAGCATCCGGTGACCGTGCTCGGTGAGCACCGACTCGGGATGGAACTGGACGCCCTCGACGGGCAGTTCACGGTGGCGCAGGCCCATGATGATGCCGTCGTGCGTCCGGGCGGTCACCTCCAGCTCGGCCGGCACCGTCTCCGGCTCCGCCGCGAGCGAGTGGTACCGGGTCGCCGTGAAGGGAGTCGGCAGGCCCGCGAAGACGCCCCTGCCCTCATGCTCCACCAGCGACGTCTTGCCGTGCAGCAGCTCCGGCGCGCGGTCCACGACCCCGCCGTACGCCACCTGCATCGACTGCATGCCGAGGCAGACGCCGAAGACCGGCACCCCGGTCGCCGCGCAGTGGCGGACCATCTCGATGCAGACGCCCGCCTCCTCCGGCGTCCCCGGGCCCGGCGACAGCAGGACCCCGTCGAAACCGTCCTGAGCGTGCGCCGTCGACACCTCGTCGTTGCGCAGCACCTCGCACTCGGCGCCCAGCTGGTACAGGTACTGCACCAGGTTGAAGACGAAGCTGTCGTAGTTGTCGACGACGAGAATCCGCGCACTCACTGGTTGTCCACCGTCACATCGTTGAAGGGCAGCAGCGGTTCGGCCCACGGGAAGACGTACTGGAAGAGGACATAGACCACAGCAAGCGCCAGCACGAGTGAGAGCAGCGCTTTCACCCACGCGTTCCCTGGCAGATGCCGCCAGATCCAGCCGTACATGCCGTCCCTTCCGTCGCACCACGGCACCAGACTCACGCCGTACAGCCACCAGACTAACGGCGCAGCGCCTCCGGTCTCCCTGCCTCCACAGGCTGTGTGGAGTCCAGATGCGCCCACACGATCAACCGGTGGCTGTGACCCCACTCCGGATCGCACGTGGTCAGGGTCAGATAACGACCCGACCGCGTATACCCGGAGTTACGTGGCACAGGATCGATCACCTCAACGTCCGTGGGTACGGTTTTGTAGGGCCCTTTGTCGATCCGATACGTGAACCAGGTCGTCCCGTCCGTCAGCACCACCGCATCCCCGCGCCGCAGCTTCGGGAAATCCTTGAACGGGTCGCCGTACGTCCGCCGGTGCCCCGCCACCGAGAAGTTGCCCTCCTGGCCCAGCTGCGCGGTCCGCACGTAGTGACCGAGCCCCTTCTTCAGCGTCCCGACCCCGGTGCCCTCCAGCACGGGCTTGTTCCACGTGAAACCAAGACGCGGGATGTACATGATCGCGAAGGGCTTGTCCTTCCTGTACGGCGCCGGAGCGGACGGACTCACGGAGGCCTCGGCGCCCCCGGTGGCCCTCGGCCGCTCCATCTGCCCCTTCGACCACTGCTCCTGGAGCTGGTCGATCTGCTCGCCCATGACGTTGTCGGCCTTCACGCCGGTCCAGAAGAGCACGTAGACCACGAAGAGGACTATGACCGCGCCGACGGTGATGCAGAGTTCGCTGAGGGTCCTGACGACGAGACGTACTCGCACCGGCGGCTCCCGGACAGACCTACTCCACAGGCTTGGCGTACTGCAGATCCACTGTGCCCGAGTAGCCGGGCAGAGTCACCGCTCCGTCGTCCTCGACTTTCCATCCGAGGCCGTAGACGTTGACGTAGACCATGTAGTTCTGGATCGCCTTGCTGGCGGCCAGCGACTGCTTCAGCCTGTCCGGGTTCCCGACCGCCGTGATCTTGTACGGCGGTGAGTAGACCCGGCCCTGCAGGATCAGCGTGTTGCCCACGCAACGCACGGCGCTGGTGGAGATCAGCCGCTGGTCCATGACCTTGATGCCCTGGGCGCCGCCCTGCCACAGCGCGTTGACCACGGCCTGGAGGTCCTGCTGGTGGATGACGAGATAGTCGGGCTGCGGCTCGGGATAGCCGGGGAGCTTGGCCGTCGCGTCCGGCGGGGCGTCGTTGAGCGTGACGCTGATCGCCTCGCCCTTCAGCGGCTGGGTGCCCGCCTTCTTCTCCAGCGCCGCCAGCTTCTCGTCCTCGGCCTTGGTCGAGCCGTCGTCCCGCTCGGCCAGCGCCTCGACGTCGTCACGCAGGGCACCGTTGGACTCGTCGAGCTGACCGTTCTTGTGGCTGCGCTCCAGGATCAGGTCGGACAGCTTCAGCAGCGAGGCGTCCGTGCGGATGTTGGTGCCCTTGGCCGTGTTGAAGCTGGTGAAGAAAATGAGCCCCGCGAGCGCGAAGACGGCCACCGTGAGCAACCGCACGGGCCGGAAACGTCGGCCGCGGGCAGGGCTGGATCCCATCCCCTGGGGGTTGGCAGAATTGCTCAACGTACCCTTATCTCCTTCGGCGCCGCGGAAGCACTACGCTAACGGACGCCCGGGGGAGCACTCAGTGTCCCCTTGTACGCTGCCCCGAGCCCGACCCAGCTACCTGCGCGGCCACGCAGCGCATCGACAGGAGAGACCCTCGTGCCGAAGTCACGTATCCGCAAGAAGGCCGATTACACGCCGCCGCCGGCGAAGCAGGCGACCAGCATCAAGCTGAACAGCCGCGCCTGGGTCGCGCCCGTGATGCTGGCCCTGTTCGTCATCGGTCTGGCCTGGATCGTCGTCTTCTACGTGACGGACGGCTCCCTGCCCATCGACGCGCTGGA
The DNA here is from genome assembly GCA_002027195.1 of Streptomyces sp. GKU 895. Taxonomy (GTDB): domain Bacteria; phylum Actinomycetota; class Actinomycetes; order Streptomycetales; family Streptomycetaceae; genus Streptomyces. The sequence continues at coordinate 13,273 of MWJO01000129.1, forward strand.
CAACTGGAACATCGTGGTGGGCTTCGGCTTCATCGCCGCCGGGTTCGGCGTCTCCACCCAGTGGAAGTAGCTCTGCCCCGAGCTGTTCGCTGAGTTATCCACAGATCACGAAAGTATCCACAGGCTACCTGGGGACAATAGAACGACGATCTGTGGATAACTCACAGAGGGTTGACGCCGGTACGACTGCCACACCGCCGCCGCACCGGCCTCCGCATACCTGTTCGCCCCCTGCCTGACCTGCGGAAACACGGGTCAGCGACAGGGGGCACAGTTGTTCGCGCACACTATGCACAAGATTCGCAACCCGCTGTGGACAACGGGGCTTTTTGCGCTCAGGTGAGCTGGGCTGTGCGCAGCAGAGTCATGGCGACGAGCACGACGAGGACGATCGCGCAGGTCCCGTACTGGACGAGGGCGCGGCGCTCGCGCGGGGCGTGGACCATGGCGTAGCCGATGACGACGCCGCCGACGAGGCCGCCGATGTGGGCCTGCCAGGAGATGTTGAAGCTCGGGTTGAAGGTGAAGATCAGGTTGATCACCAGCAGGGCGATGACCGGCCGCATGTCGTAGTTGCGGTGGCGCATGAGGACGGCGGTGGCGCCGAAGAGGCCGAAGATCGCGCCGGAGGCGCCGAGAGTGGCGGTGGTCGGGGAGGCCGCGAGGTAGGCAAGGACGCTGCCGCAGAGGCCGGAGACCAGGTAGAGCGTGAGGTAGCGGGCGCGACCGAGGGCGGCTTCGAGGGGGCCGCCCAGGAACCACAGGCTCAGCATGTTGAAGCCGATGTGCCAGTACTCCTGGTGGGTGAACATCGAGGTCACCAGGCGGTACCACTGGCCGTCGGCTACGCCTTCGGTGGGGGTGAAGGGGGCCGGTGGCCAGGAGCCGATGAGGACGAGGTCGCTGAGGAGCGAGTCCGAGTACTGGACGGCGATGAACACGGCGATGTTGATGCCGACGAGGAACTTGGTGATGAGACGGGGGTCGGCGGCGACCGTGCCTCCGGCGAGCGTGCGGGGCATCGCGGCGTCCGGGGCGTGGCCGGTGCCGGAGCCGGTGCGGACGCAGTCGGGGCACTGGAAGCCGACGGAGGCGCTGATCATGCACTCGGGGCAGATGGGGCGTTCGCAGCGGGTGCAGCGGATGCCGGTCTCGCGGTCGGGGTGGCGGTAGCAGCCGGGCAGGCCCTGTTCCTTCTGCGGGCTGCCTGGCGCCTGGTCCATGAGGTCGTCCCCTACGTCGTCGTATGCAATGAAACCGCCCCGTCCATCCTTACGGACGGGCGGGGCGTTTGGTTCCCTGCGGGTGCGGGGGTCAGCGGGCGCGGGTCTCGACGATGACCGTCTCGATGACGACGTCGTTGAGGGGACGCTTGGTGTTCGGGTTGGTCGGGGTGGCGGCGATGGTGTCGACGACCTTCTGGCTGGCGGTGTCGGTGACTTCGCCGAAGATGGTGTGCTTGCGGTTCAGCCAGGTCGTGGGGCCGACGGTGATGAAGAACTGCGAGCCGTTGGTGCCGGGGCCGGCGTTGGCCATGGCGAGGAGGTAGGGCCGGTCGAAGCGCAGGTCGGGGTGGAACTCGTCCTCGAACTGGTAGCCCGGGTCGCCGGTGCCGTCGCCGAGCGGGTCGCCGCCCTGGATCATGAAGTTGCTGATCACGCGGTGGAAGACTGTGCCGTCGTAGAGCTTGGCGGTGGACTTCTCGCCGGTGGCGGGGTGGACCCACTCCCGCTCGCCCTGGGCGAGTTCGACGAAGTTGCGGACCGTCTTGGGGGCGTGGTTCGGCAGCAGCCGGATTTCGATGTCGCCTTGGTTGGTCTTCAGGGTGGCGTAGAGCTGCTCTGCCACGGCGTGCCTTCCGTTGTCTTTCTGTGACCCTCCGATCCTCGCACGGCCCGGACGCTTCGGCGCCCGTCGCCTCCGTGGAGGTCTCGTTCAGACGCTGTTCAGAGAAAAAGGGGCGAGTCCTCCCGGGCCGGGCGCACTCTCCGGCGATCCGTGGCATTGTCGACGGCAAGCTCCCGTTGCCCCGTATGCCCGCCCTCGCATGCCTCTCCTGCTGTTGGCATGCATGATCCGTAAAAGGGTGGAAAGTCGAATTACCGTACGCCACCGAGGAGGAGGATTCCCGTGACCCGCATTGACAGCGTGCGCGCCGCGACCGGTTCGGCGAAGGACAGCGTGCTGCACGCCGCGGAAGTGGTGGCGCCCTACGCCGACACGGCCAAGGACAGGGCCTCGCAGTACGCACACGAGGCGCGCGTACGGCTCGCGCCGAAGGTGTCACTGGCAGCCGAGCAAGCCCGCGTCCAGTACGGCGCGCATGTCGCGCCGCGTCTGGAACAGGCCCGTACTCATGTGCCGCCGAAGGTCGACCAGGCCGCCCATGAGGCCGCCGAGCGCACCCGTAAGGCTGCCCGGCAGGCCGCCGACTATTCACGGCCGAGGATCGAGCAGGCCGTGGCCGCGGCCGGGCCCGTGAAGGACGAGGCTGCTTCGCGTGGGGTGGCCGCTCTGGCCGCGTTGCGTGGCCAGGTTTCACCGAAGGAGATCGAGAAGCTGGCGCGTAAGCATGCGCGGCGGGCGAGGGCCGGCCGTCTTGCGAAGGCGTTGGCGGTTGCCGGGCTGCTCGCCGGCGGCGCTTTCGCCGCGTGGAAGTGGTGGGACAAGCAGGCCAACCCTGACTGGTTGGTCGAGCCGCCCGCCGCGACGGAGGTGCCCGAGTCGGGTCGGCTGACGTCGGTGGACGGCAGCGGTCAGTCCGTTCTCGACCCCGAGGTGCAGGCCAAGCAGGCTGAGGAGGAGGCGGCGCACCGCGACGAACAGCGGTGACAGCTGATTCCTGAGCCGAGGGGTTCATTCGGATTCATTCGGCTCTTTGTGAGTAGTGCTGTGGGGCGGGAGGTGTGAAGGCACCTCCCGCCCCACAGCGACGTTTCACGTGAAACGTCAACCGAAGAGGCTCCCGGCCTCCGCCGTGTCCGGGGCGCCCTCGGGTGCGGTGAGCTGGAGGGTGACGACGCCCGCCCCGGCGACATCGGGGCGGGGGGTGATGACCGCCTCGGCCTCCTGGAGGTTGGTACGGACGCGCACCTTGACCTGCCAGTCGGCGCGCCTCTCAAGGCCTACCGGACCGGTGAGTTGAGGGCCCAGCGCGGTCTCCCGCGCCCCGTACATCAGCCGGGCAGTGGCCACGGCTCCACGGCGCGACCCCTTCGGCGACGAGCTTCTCGAGGAGCCCCATAGCTTCAGATGTCATCGCCCCCCAAACCCAGGGGGCTTGGCTGGAGCACGTCGCTGTCGTCATCCAGACGTCGTCAGGTCTCCGCGCACTCCGCCGGGCGAGCTCACCGACGGGCTCACCGCTGTGCACACGGAAAACGGACAGAAGAACCCCCTGACCGCGTTCCCGCAGGTCAGGGGGTTCCTCATGGTGGAGCCTAGGGGAGTCGAACCCCTGACATCTGCCATGCAAAGACAGCGCTCTACCAACTGAGCTAAGGCCCCGGAAAAGGAGCGTCCGTCCGGCAGAGTCACATCACCGGCGGGCGCCGCAGACCAGAGTACCGGGTCACCCGGGGTATCTCGCAAAAAGATTGGGGGTCCCGGTGAATGACCACTCTCCGTAAGATGCTCGGCGTGGTTCGCTACAGCGAACGCCGTATTTGGGGAAGCGATGGGGAGACGCAATGGACGCCGCACAGCAGGAAGCCACCGCAAGAGCGCGGGAACTGCAGCGGAACTGGTACGGGGAGCCGCTGGGGGCGCTCTTCCGTAAGCTCATAGACGATCTTGGCCTCAACCAGGCTCGTCTCGCGGGGGTACTGGGACTGTCCGCACCGATGCTGTCGCAGCTGATGAGCGGACAGCGGGCGAAGATCGGCAACCCGGCCGTGGTGCAGCGCGTGCAGCTGCTCCAGGACCTGGCGAGGCAGGTCGCGGACGGCAGCGTCAGCGCCGCCGAGGCGACGGAACGGATGGACGAGATCAAGAAGTCCCAGGGGGGCTCGGTGCTCAGCAACGCCACGACCACGACGAGCAGTTCGGGAGCGCCGACGGTCAAGCGGGTCGTCCGCGAGATCCAGTCGCTGCTGCGCTCGGTCGCGGCCGCCGGCGACATCATCGACGCCGCCGACACCCTCGCCCCGACCCACCCGGAACTGGCAGAGTTCCTCCGGGTCTACGGCGCCGGCCGCACCTCCGACGCCGTCACGCACTACCAGTCCCACCAGAGCTGACACGGTGAGGCGCGAGGGGGTCGCGCCTCACCACGGGGGGACCGGAGAACGACACGTGGGGGCGTGTCCTTCCAAGGGGCCCGCCCGGGCCTCAGCACCGGGTTCTCATCGCGCGGGCTCTCATCTCCCGTGCGTGAGGGGTACATGAGGGGTGTCACTCATCTCCGGGGGATGCGACGGGAGTCGTATCCCCCGCAGTGGGGGAAGCAAGGGGGGAGACCGAAGGGGGAGGAGCGACGCACAGCCATGGGTGAGGTCTTCGCCGGCCGGTACGAACTCGTCGACCCGATCGGGCGCGGTGGCGTCGGCGCGGTCTGGCGTGCCTGGGACCACCGGCGTCGGCGCTATGTCGCCGCCAAGGTGCTCCAGCAGAGCGACGCGCACTCGCTGCTGCGGTTCGTCCGTGAGCAGGCGCTGCGGATCGACCATCCTCATGTGCTCGCGCCCGCCAGCTGGGCCGCCGACGACGACAAGGTCCTGTTCACCATGGACCTGGTCCGCGGCGGATCGCTGGTCCACCTGGTCGGGGACTACGGCCCGCTGCCGCCGTTCTTCGTCTGCACGCTGCTGGACCAGCTGCTGTCCGGGCTGGCCGCGGTGCACGCGGAGGACGTCGTCCACCGGGACATCAAGCCGGCCAACCTGCTCCTGGAAGCCACCGGCGCGGGCCGCCCCCGGCTGCGGCTGTCCGACTTCGGCATCGCCATGCGGCTGGGCGAGCCGCGCCTGACGGAGACCGACCTCGTGGTGGGCACGCCGGGATACATCTCGCCCGAGCAGATGATGGGCTCCGAACCGGACTTCCCCGCCGACCTGTTCGCCGTAGGACTGGTCGCCCTCTATCTCCTGGAGGGTGCGCGGCCCGACACCAAGGCGCTCGTGCAGTACTTCGCGGCGCACGGCACACCGGGGGCGCCCAAGGGCATACCCGAGCCGCTCTGGCAGGTCGTGGCCACGCTGCTCCAGCCCGATCCACAGGCGCGGTTCCGTACGGCCACGGGGGCGCGCAAAGCGCTCGCCTCGGCCATGGAACTCCTTCCCGAACCGGGCCCCGACGACGAGCTGATCGAGATCTTCGACCAACTCGGCCCCCTGCCACCGGGGTTCGGCCCCGAGGGACCACTCAAGCCGGCACCGGGCGTGGAGACGACCCGGGGGGCGAGGGCAGCGCGGGAGGCGCGAGAAGCCCGGGAAGCCGGGGAAGCTGGGGAAGCCGGGGAAGCGACAGAACCGCAGGGAGCGACGGGGACGCAGGGCATCAGCGGCCCAGAGGCTCCACGGGGCGCGCCCCGCAAGCCGACGGACTCTTCCTGGCCGGACAGCTCCTCCGACTCCGTATGGCCCGGCACGGGTTCGGTCACGACCGACCCCCGCCACGCCGCCGCGGGTCCGACGATGAACGATCCGCATCACGCCGCGTCGAGTTCGACGACGACGGACCCGCATCGCGCTGCCGCGAGTCCGGGGACGGCTGACCCGCATCTCTCCGCCGCGAGTCCGACGACGACCGGCCCGCGTCACACCGCCGCCCCCGGAGTCGTACCGCCCGATCCGCGACAAGGCACCTCCACCGGCCCCACGGCGAACATCACGCCACCCCGCCCCCTGCACCCTCCCACCACGGACCCGTCCATCGGAGCCCGGCCGTCCTCCATGTCGGACACCGGCAGCTTCCACCTCCCGCCGCCACAGACGACTGCCCCAGAACCACAGCACAGCGGCACACCACAGCAGCCCCCACGCCCAGCCTCGATCGCCCCCCACGACCCCACGCACGTCCCTGCCCACCCCCGTCCCGAAGCACTCCACCAGCCCGAGCACCACGATCAGCCCGGCCAGCCACACCAACCGCACCAGTCACCCCACCCGGCACCGCCTCTGAGCCCACCGCTCCCGCGTCAGCTCGCCGATGCCTCTACCGCTTCATACACCGCTCGAGTCCCGCAGGTTCCGCCTCCGGCCCAGGCAGTCCCCCGCCGCCGCGGCTCAAGGGCCCGACGCCGCCCGGGTCCCCCGGCCAAGGTGGCGCTCCCCCTCCTGCTCCTGGCACTGACCTGCTACGCCGTGGGCTTCTGGGCACTGACCCGCATCTGATCAACCCACCACCCACAGGCAACCGAGGCCGCCGGCCCCGCTCGGCCCGCCCCTCGCTCCCGGCGCATCACTCGGCCAGACCTCCGACGCATCACTCGGCCAGACTTCCGCCGCACCCCTCGGCCAGACCTCCGGCGGCATCCCTCAGCCACACCCCCGGCTCCATCCCCCGACCAGCCGCCGCGCGCGCCCAACCGAGCACCCACCGCCTCCGGACCCACCGGCCCCCGGCAACCCCAGACCCAAACGGCCACTGACGCCCCTCAGTGCCAGCGCCCGCCACCGTCCCAACGCCCGCCCCCCCCAAGGCCCAACGCCCCGCCCAGCCACCCCAGGCCGCCCAACGCCCCGCCCAGCCACCCCAGGCCCAGCCCCCTTATGCGGCACCCCCCG
>MWJO01000013.1 GCA_002027195.1 Streptomyces sp. GKU 895
CTCAGCTTCAGGGGCGGGACAGGGCGGGGCCTCGGGGGAGGCTGGACCCGTACGTGCCGGGTACGCCGTATCGGCCGCCGAATCCCGACACCAATCCGTATCTGCGTGTGCCGGAGGAGCTGCGGAGGCCCCGAGGACGCTCGGCCGCCCGAGGGGCGGGGCGCGGGGGGTGGCGGACGCCCCGCCGGGCGGCTCACGGCCGCACTACGGCTCACCGCCCGGAGACTCACGACCTCAGTACGGCTCACCGCCCGAAGGCTCACGACCTCAGTACGGCTCACCGCCCGGACCTGGACGTCCACGCCCCGGGGAGCCAGGCAGCGGCGCCGGTCAGTCCGGCGGTGGCCCGGGGACCGAGGGCGGCCTGATGACTCGCGCAGGTCCGACGACCGGGAGCCGGTCGACGAGCCACCCCCCGCCGGGGACGACGTGTACGGCGCGCCCACCATGGTGCGGCCGATCCAGCCGCCCTCGCGGAAGCCGCCGTCGGCGCCCGGTGAAGGGACGCCGCCGCCTCCGCCGCCCCCGCCTCCTCCCCCACCCGGCAGGCCGAAGGGGCGGAGGTGACCGCCCGAGGGCCACAGGGCGGTGCGTAAGATCCGGTCCATCTGAACGACACCGAGTGTTCCCTGTCCGCCAGGCGGACCTCAGGGGCGCAAGGCACTGCGTGCCGGATACGGTGGGTGCACCATGAGCGCTTCGCAGACCTCCGACGTACCCACTCTTCTCGTCAAGATCTTCGGCAAGGACAAGCCGGGCATCACGGCCGGTCTCTTCGACACCCTCGCCGCCTACTCGGTCGACGTCGTCGACATCGAGCAGGTCGTCACCCGTGGCCGGATGGTGCTGTGCGCGCTCGTGACCGAGCCGCCGCGCGGGCTCGAGGGTGAACTGCGGTCGACCGTCCACAGCTGGGCGGAGTCGGTGAAGATGCAGGCGGAGATCATCTCCGGCCTCGGCGACAACCGCCCCCGCGGCCTCGGCCGTTCCCTGGTCACCGTGCTCGGCCACCCGCTCACCGCGGAGGCCACGGCCGCGATCGCCGCCCGGATCACCAAGGCCGGCGGCAACATCGACCGTATCTTCCGGCTCGCCAAGTACCCGGTGACGGCCGTGGAGTTCGCGGTGTCCGGTGTCGAGACCCCGCCGCTGCGCACCGCGCTGGTGACCGACGCCGCGGCGCTCGGTGTGGACGTCGCCGTCGTCGCGGCGGGCCTGCACCGGCGCGCTCAGCGTCTCGTCGTCATGGACGTGGACTCCACCCTCATCCAGGACGAGGTCATCGAGCTCTTCGCGGCGCACGCCGGCTGCGAGGACAAGGTCGCCGAGGTGACGGCGGCCGCGATGCGCGGGGAGCTGGACTTCGAGCAGTCGCTGCACGCGCGCGTGGCCCTGCTGGAGGGGCTGGACGCGTCCGTCGTCGAGAAGGTGCGCACCGAGGTGCGGCTGACCCCCGGTGCCCGCACCCTCATCCGCACCCTCAAGCGGCTCGGCTACCAGGTCGGCGTCGTCTCCGGCGGGTTCACCCAGGTCACCGACGATCTGAAGGAGCGGCTCGGGCTGGACTTCGCCCAGGCCAACACCCTGGAGATCGTCGACGGCAAGCTGACCGGGCGGGTCACCGGCGAGATCGTCGACCGGGCCGGCAAGGCACGGCTGCTGCGCCGGTTCGCCGCCGAGGCGGGGGTGCCGCTGTCGCAGACCGTGGCCATCGGCGACGGCGCCAACGACCTGGACATGCTGAACGCGGCCGGCCTCGGCGTCGCCTTCAACGCCAAGCCGGTGGTGCGGGAGGCCGCGCACACCGCGGTGAACGTGCCGTTCCTGGACACCGTCCTCTACCTGCTCGGCGTCACCCGCGAAGAGGTCGAGGCGGCGGACACCCACGACGACGTGCTCTGACATCCCCGGATCGTCCGACACCTCCGCATCATGCGGTGAGGGCCCGGCACCTCCGCGGTGCCGGGCCCTCGCCGTCATGACTCGGTGCGGATCATTCCGACGGTGCCCAGTAGTCGACGAGGGTGGCCACGCCCGGCTCCAGGCTCTTCCAGGAACCGGTGAAGGACAGGACCGCGAACGCGGCGGCCGGGAAGCCGCGGCGGGTCATCCGCTCGCGGGCGTCGCCCTCGGCCGAGCCCGCCAGGATCTCGGCGAGACCCTGCACGCCGGGGTTGTGGCCGATCAGGACGGCGTTCTGGGAGTCGTCCGGGGTCTCGTTGAGCACGGCGATGAGTTCGCCGGGAGAGGCCTCGTAGATCCGCTCCTCATAGACGGTTTTCGGCCGGTGCGCGAGTTCGTGCACGGCGAGCTTCCATGTCTCACGGGTGCGGACCGCCGTGGAGCACAGGGCCAGGTCGAGGGTGATGTCGGAGTCGGCCAGCTTCCGCCCTGCCACGGCCGCGTCCATGCGTCCCCGCTCGGCAAGCGGTCGCTCATGGTCGGACACCTGTGGCCAGTCGGCTTTCGCATGCCGGAAAAGGACAATCCTGCGCGGTTCTGCGACGCTCATGGGACCCAGCTTCGCATGAAACAGGCCATGGGGCGCAGGGAGTTGACATGCGGCTGCGACGATGCCTGGCGATCACCGCGGGCCGGGGAATCCGGGCCGGTCAGCGCGCGGCCAGCTGCTGTATGCGCTCGAAGAGATGGGTGATCGCCGGGTCGCCCGCGGCGGCCTGCGCGTCGGCCGGGTTGAGTATCAGCGCGAGCAGGGTGATGAAGGCGAGCGTCGGCAGGGCGAGAGCCCACCAGGGCAGCCGGATGTCGGCGCGACCCCGGGTCGCCGGGTGGGGCGGGGTGTGCGATGGGGCCGACATGGGTGCCTCCGCGTCTCTCCGAGTGGGCCGGTGGTCCGCTCGGTCGCGGCCACATCTCGAAGGTACGGATCCGGCGGCCCCCAACCCATCCGGTGATCCACCCAGTTGACCCTGAGACCCGCCCCCTAGGGGACGGGGGGATAACCCCACCCCCGCCCTCCGGAGTCGAAGGAGGTCAGGGCGAGGCGATCGTCGCGATGACGGCGATGATCACGAAAATGGCGAGGAACGAGCCGAAGACGAGCAGCATCTTCTTCTGGCCGTTCTGGGGGTTCGGGTCGAGCACTGGCATGCGGCAAGTCTCGCACCCCCGTCCGCCACGAGCCCGGTCGGGGTGGGGGTCAGCGGGCCGCCTCCTCCTCGACCGTGCGATCGCGTCCGGCGAGCACGCCCACGACCATCTGCGGGATCATCAGCCCGGCCATGAGGGCGATCGGCAGCCCCCAGCCGCCGCTGTGCTGGTAGAGGACGCCCACGAGGAGCGGCCCGGGGATGGAGATGAGATAGCCGGTGCTCTGCGCGAAGGCGGACAGCTGGGCGACGCCCGCGCCGCTCCTGGCCCGCATCCCGACCATGGTGAGGGCCAGCGGGAAGGAGCAGTTGGAGATGCCGAGCAGCAGGGCCCAGGCCCAGGCTCCGGCGGCCGGCGCGAGATACAGCCCCGCGTAGCCCACGAGGCCGCAGACGCCGAGCACGAGGACGATCGGGCCCTGGTGCGGCAGCCGGGTGGCCACGCGCGGGATGACGAAGGCGAGCGGTACGCCCATCACCATCGTGACGGCCAGCAGCAGTCCCGCCGTGCTCGCGGGCACGCCCGCGTCCCGGAAGATCTGCGGCATCCAGCCCATCGTGATGTAGGCGGCGGTGGCCTGGAGGCCGAAGAAGACGGCGAGCGCCCAGGCGGTACGGCTCCGGGTGATCCGCAGCGTGGGCCGCGTCTCACGCGCGGGCGCCTGTCCGGCGGGGGCCGCGCCCTGCTGGGGTACGCCGCCCTCCTGCCGTACGCCGTCGTCCTGCCGTACGCCGTCGCGCTGCCGTACGAACGGGATCCACGGCAGTACGGCGACGGCGGCCAGGGCCGCCCACACCGTGAGGCCGGTCTGCCAGCTGCCGCCCAGCAGATCGGTCACCGGCACGGTCGCCGCGGCGGCCGTGGCGGTGCCGAGGGCCAGGGCCATGGAGTACAGGCCGGTCATGGAGCCGACCCGGTCGGGGAACCAGCGCTTGACGATGACCGGCATCAGGACGTTGCTGACGGCGATGCCCATGAGGGCGAGGGCGCTGGCGGCCAGGAAGCCGGCGGTGCCGCCGACGTAGGGCCGGATCAGCAGGCCGGCGGTGATGGCGGCCATGCCGGCGCAGACGACCGCGCCCGGGCCGAAGCGGCGGGCGAGGCGCGGGGCCATGACACCGAAGACGGCGAAGCACAGCGGGGGCACGGAGGTGAGCACCCCGGCGACGCTGCCGCTCATGCCGAGTCCGTCGCGGACCTCCTCCAGGAGGGCGCCGAGGCTGGTGATGGCGGGGCGGAGGTTGACGGCGGCCAGCACGATGCCGAGCACGAGCAGCCGTGTCGTCCACGCGCGCGTGGCCGGTTCGGGGGTGTCGCCGGTCGCCGAGCTTCGGATGTGCGGGGACGTCGTCGTCCGGGTTTCCTCGCTTGCCATGTCGCCCATCATAGAATCATTGGATGATTGGCTGTCCATCCCCTGGCCGCCTGCGGGCGCCCGTCCCGTGCGAAGGTGTGCCATGCCTCTGAGCCACCCCCGTCGATCGGCGCTGTCCGAGCAGGTCATCGCCGCGCTGCGGCAGCAGATCACCGCCGGCGAGTGGCCGGTGGGCTCACGCATCCCGACCGAGCCGGAGCTGGTCGAGCAGCTCGGGGTGGCCCGCAACACGGTCCGTGAGGCCGTCCGCGCGCTCGCGCACAACGGTCTGCTGGACATCCGCCAGGGTTCCGGCACGTACGTCGTGGCGACCAGCGAGCTGGCCGGGGTGATGCAGCGCCGGTTCGCCGACGCCGACCCGCGGCACATCGCCGAGCTGCGCTCCACGCTGGAGTCGTCCGCCGCGCAGCTGGCCGCCGGGCGGCGTACGGAGAAGGACCTCAAGCAGCTCGACGCGCTCCTGGTACGCCGTGAGGAGGCCTGGGAGGCGCGGGACAAGGAGGCCTTCGTGGCGGCGGACGCGACCTTCCACCTCGCCGTGGTGTCCGCGTCCCACAACGACGTCATGACGGCGATGTACGCGGATCTGGGCGAGGTGCTGCGGGACTGGCTGCGCGACGACGTCGGCGAGGAGATGACGCCGGAGTCGTATCTGGACCACTCGGGGCTGGTGGACGCGATCCGCGCGGGCGACGCGGAGGCGGCCGCGGCGCAGGCGGCGGGCTATCCGTTCCAGTGCCGGCCGGGGCTGTTCACGCCTTCTGGTGACTGACCCACACCGAGCGGACTTCCTTCCAGCAGCGGCCGTCGAGCCGTACGGTCTGCGCGGGCCCGGCCTCCACGGGAGCGCCGTCGCTGTCCACGTCCCACCAGCGGTCGCACTCGATGTGCAGCCGCACCCGGTCGACGTCGGGGTAGGGGTTGTGGCAGTAGGCGGTCACACGGGAGCCGGTGATCTTGCTGTAGCACGCGGCGCCGAACAGATCGGGTGCCTTGTCCTCGCGCGCGTGGGGCGACGCTTCCTGCGGCAGGGACATCAGCAGGACGGCTGCGACGGCTATCGGGGCCAGGCTGCGGGACAGGCGCACAAGGGGACCTCCTCGGCCGTGCTGGGGAGGGAAGCGGTGAACGCGTAATCCAGAGTGCCCAGTTGTGCCGCTCCCCCGCCCGCCGGATGGGCCGAACGGGTGAGGGCCCGCGTTCCGGAGAACGCGGGCCCTCATCGTGGGAGACGTCAGGCGCCGATGGCGTGCAGACCGCCGTCGACGTGGACGATCTCGCCGGTGGTCTTCGGGAACCAGTCGCTCAGCAGGGCGACGACGCCCTTGCCGGCCGGCTCCGGGTCCTCCAGCTTCCACTCCAGCGGGGAGCGGCTGTCCCAGACGGCCGCCAGCTCCGCGAAGCCCGGGATGGACTTGGCGGCCATGGAGCCGATCGGACCCGCCGAGATCAGGTTGCAGCGGATGTCGTGCTTGCCCAGGTCACGGGCCATGTAGCGGTTGGTGGCCTCCAGGGCGGCCTTGGCCGGGCCCATCCAGTCGTACTGCGGCCAGGCGAACTGCGCGTCGAAGGTGAGGCCGACGACGGAGCCGCCCTCGGTCATCAGCGGCAGCAGCGCCATGGTCAGCGACTTCAGGGAGAAGGCGGAGACGTGCATGGCGGTGGCCACGGACTCGAACGGCGTGTTCAGGAAGTTCCCGCCGAGCGCGTCCTGCGGCGCGAAGCCGATGGAGTGCACGACACCGTCGAGCTTGTCGCCCAGGTGCTCGCGGACCTGGCTCTCCAGGCGGGCGAGGTGCTCGTCGTTGGAGACGTCGAGCTCCAGGACCTTGACGTCCGGGTTGGGCAGCTTCTTGGCGATGCGCTCGGTGAGGGTCGGCCGCGGCCACGCGGTGAGGATGACCTCCGCGCCCTGCTCCTGGGCCAGCTTGGCGGTGTGGAAGGCGATGGAGGACTCCATCAGCACACCGGTGATGAGGATCTTCTTGCCGTCGAGGATTCCAGCCATGGTGTCAGTGACCCATTCCCAGTCCGCCGTCAACCGGGATGACGGCTCCAGTGATGTACGAGGCGTCGTCGGAGGCGAGGAACCGCACCGTCGCGGCGACTTCCTCCGGCTGCGCGTAACGGCCGAGCGGCACGGACTGCACGATGTTCGCGCGCTGCTCTTCGGTGAGCACCTTGGTCATGTCGGTGTCGACGAAGCCGGGGGCGACGACGTTGAACGTGATGTTGCGCGAGCCGAGCTCCCGCGCGAGGGAGCGCGCGAAGCCGACCAGGGCGGCCTTGGAGGCGGCGTAGTTGGCCTGCCCGGGGCCGCCGTACAGCCCGACGACCGACGAGATCAGGACGACGCGGCCCTTCTTGGCGCGCAGCATGCCGCGGTTGGCGCGCTTGACGACGCGGAAGGTGCCGGTGAGGTTGGTGTCGAGGACGGACGTGAAGTCCTCCTCGGACATCCGCATCAGGAGCGTGTCCTTGGTGATGCCGGCGTTCGCGATCAGGACCTCGACCGGGCCGTGCTCGGCCTCGATCTCCTTGTAGGCCTGCTCCACCTGTTCGGTGTCGGTGATGTCGCACTTGACGGCGAGGAAGCCGGCCGGTGGCTCGCCCGAGCGGTACGTGATCGCGACCTTGTCGCCGGCGTCGGCGAAAGCGCGGGCAATGGCGAGGCCGATGCCCCGGTTGCCTCCGGTGACGAGAACCGAGCGGCTCAACGGATCACCCTTTCCATAGCGGTCTGAATGCCCGCCCGAACACCTGGATGACAGGCGGCTTCTCCGAAAATCTATCGGTCCCCGGCCTCCGGCGGACAATCGGGCAGCGACAGTGGCTAAGGGGACTCGCTGTCGGGTCTCTACAGAAGGACCCGCGTGGGCGCCCGGAAACGTATGGTCGCTCGACCCGCGCACGAGACATGATGCGGAGTCCAGGTCACGACAGCAGGGAGATACCTCGGTGCCTCATACCATCGACGAAGCCTTCACAGCGCTTCCGCTACGCGCCCTCGCCGACGCCGCGCTGGCACGCGCGCGTGCGCTGGGTGCCGAGCACGCGGACTTCCGGTTCGAGCGGGTGCGCAGCGCGTCCTGGCGGCTGCGGGACGCCAAGCCCGCCGGGTCCTCGGACACCACCGACCTCGGGTACGCGGTGCGGGTCGTGCACGGGGGGACCTGGGGTTTCGCGTCCGGCGTGGATCTGACGATGGACGCGGCGGCGCGGGTCGCCTCGCAGGCGGTGGCCATGGCGAAGCTGTCCGCCCAGGTGATCAAGGCCGCCGGTTCCGATGAACGGGTCGAGCTGGCGGACGAGCCGGTGCACGCCGAGAAGACGTGGATCTCGTCGTACGAGATCGATCCGTTCACCGTGCCCGACGAGGAGAAGGCCGGGCTGCTCGCGGACTGGAGCGCGCGGCTGCTGGCGGCGAACGGGGTCAACCACGTCGACGCCTCGCTGCTCACCGTCCATGAGAACAAGTTCTACGCCGACACCGCCGGGACCGTGACCACCCAGCAGCGGGTCCGGCTGCACCCGGCGCTGACCGCGGTGTCGGTCGACGAGTCGAGCGGCGAGTTCGACTCGATGCGGACCATCGCGCCGCCGGTCGGCCGGGGCTGGGAGTACCTCACCGGCACTGGCTGGGACTGGGAGAGCGAGCTGGCGCAGATCCCCGAGCTGCTCGCCGAGAAGATGCGGGCGCCGAGTGTCGAGTCCGGGGTGTACGACCTGGTCGTCGACCCGTCCAACCTGTGGCTGACCATCCACGAGTCCATCGGCCACGCCACCGAACTGGACCGCGCCCTCGGCTACGAGGCCGCCTACGCCGGCACCTCCTTCGCCACCTTCGACCAGCTCGGCAAGCTGCGCTACGGCTCCGACCTGATGAACGTCACCGGTGACCGCACCGCCGAGCACGGCCTCGCGACCATCGGCTACGACGACGAGGGCGTCGAGGGCCAGTCCTGGGACCTGGTGAAGGACGGCACGCTCGTCGGCTACCAGCTGGACCGGCGCATCGCGAAGCTGACCGGCTTCGCGCGCTCCAACGGCTGCGCGTTCGCCGACTCGCCCGGCCATGTGCCGGTGCAGCGCATGGCCAACGTGTCCCTGCAGCCCGATCCGGCCGGCATGTCGACCGAGGACCTGATCGGCGGCGTCGACCGCGGCATCTACGTCGTCGGCGACCGCTCCTGGTCCATCGACATGCAGCGCTACAACTTCCAGTTCACCGGCCAGCGGTTCTTCAAGATCGAGAACGGCCGGATCGCCGGCCAGCTGCGGGACGTCGCCTACCAGGCGACCACCACCGACTTCTGGGGCTCCATGGCCGCCGTCGGCGGTCCGCAGACCTATGTCCTCGGGGGCGCCTTCAACTGCGGCAAGGCCCAGCCGGGCCAGGTCGCCGCCGTGTCGCACGGCTGCCCGTCGGCCCTCTTCACGGGCGTCAACATTCTGAACACCACCCAGGAGGCCGGTCGATGAGCTCTCGTACGAACAAGCCGCACGAGATCGTCGAGCGCGCCCTGGAGCTGTCCCGCGCGGACGGCTGTGTCGTCATCGCCGACGAGCAGTCCACGGCGAACCTGCGCTGGGCCGGCAACGCGCTCACCACCAACGGCGTCACGCGCTCCCGCACCCTCACCGTGATCGCGACGGTCGACGGCAAGGAGGGCACCGCCTCGGGTGTCGTCTCCCGCGCCGCCGTCACCCTGGACGAGCTGGAGCCCCTGGTGCGGGCCGCGGAGGCCGCCGCGCGCGGGGCGGCGCCCGCCGAGGACGCGCAGCCTCTGGTCAGGGACGTACCGGCCTCCCCCGACTTCACGGACGCGCCGTCCGAGACGTCCTCCGCCGTCTTCGCGGATTTCGCCCCGGCGCTCGGTGAATCGTTCGCACGCGCGCGTGCGGGCGGCCGGGAACTGTACGGTTTCGCCAATCATGAGCTGGTCTCCAGTTACCTCGGCACCTCCACCGGCCTTCGACTGCGTCACGACCAGCCCAACGGCACCCTCGAGCTGAACGCCAAATCCCCGGACCGTACGCGCTCGGCGTGGGCGGGCCGGTCCACGCGGGACTTCAAGGACGTCGACCCGGCCGCCCTGGACGCCGAACTCGCCGTACGCCTGGGCTGGGCCGAGCGCAAGCACGACCTGCCCGCGGGGCGGTACGAGACGCTGCTGCCGCCGACCGCTGTCGCGGACCTGCTCATCTACCAGATGTGGTCGGCGTCGGGCCGGGACGCCGCCGAGGGCCGGACCGTGTTCTCCAAGCCGGGCGGCGGCACCCGGCTCGGCGACCGTCTCACCGAGCTGCCGCTGACGCTGCGCAGCGACCCGAACGAGCCGGGTCTGGAGTCCGCCCCGTTCGTGCTCGCGCACTCCTCCGGCGGGGACTCGTCGGTGTTCGACAACGGGCTGCCGCTGACGGCCACCGAGTGGATGCGCGAGGGCGAGCTGAGCAACCTGCTCACCAGCCGGCACAGCGCCGGGCTGACCGGGCTGCCGGTGGCGCCGGGGATCGACAACCTGATCCTCGACGGCGGCGAGGACCGGTCCCTGGAGGAGATGGTCGCGAACACCCAGCGCGGGCTGCTGCTGACCTGCCTGTGGTACATCCGCGAGGTCGATCCGGCGACCCTGCTGCTGACCGGGCTGACCCGGGACGGTGTCTATCTGGTCGAGAACGGCGAGGTGACCGGCGAGGTCAACAACTTCCGGTTCAACGAGTCGCCGGTGGACCTGCTGGGCCGGGCCACCGAGGCCGGGCGCACGGAAAAGACGCTGCCGAGGGAGTGGAGCGACTGGTTCACTAGGGCTGCGATGCCGGCCCTGCGGGTGCCGGACTTCAATATGAGCTCTGTCAGTCGGGGCGTATAACCTCGTAGCCGGTAGTCACTCGGCTGCCCGAAGATCATCAAGGAGACGCGAGAACCGTGACGGACATCGTCGACGAGCTGAAGTGGCGTGGGCTGATCGCCCTCTCCACTGACGAGGACGCATTGCGCAAGGCGTTCGCGGACGGTCCCGTCACGTTCTATTGCGGCTTCGACCCGACCGCGCCCAGCCTGCACCTCGGCAACCTCGTGCAGATCCTGACGATGCGCCGGATCCAGGACGCGGGCAACCGTCCCCTGGGCCTGGTCGGTGGTGCGACGGGTCTGATCGGCGACCCGAAGCCGAACTCCGAGCGCACGCTCAACGCCCCCGACACCGTCGCCCAGTGGGTCGAGCGGCTGCGCGCGCAGATCGCGCCGCTGCTGGACTTCGAGGGGCCGAACGCCGCGGTCATGGTCAACAACCTGGACTGGACGCAGGGCCTGTCGGCCATCGAGTTCCTGCGGGACGTCGGCAAGCACTTCCGGGTCAACAAGATGATCGCGAAGGAGGCCGTCTCCCGGCGGCTCAACTCCGACGCGGGCATCAGCTACACCGAGTTCAGCTACCAGATCCTGCAGGGCATGGACTTCCTGGAGCTGTACCGGCGGTACGGCTGCACCCTGCAGACCGGCGGCAGCGACCAGTGGGGCAACCTCACCTCGGGCACCGACCTGATCCACCGGGTCGAGCCGGAGGCCGTGGTGCACGCGCTGGGCACTCCGCTGATCACCAAGGCCGACGGCACCAAGTTCGGCAAGACGGAGTCCGGCACGGTCTGGCTCGACCCCGAGATGACCACGCCGTACGCCTTCTACCAGTTCTGGCTGAACGCGGACGACCGGGACGTCTCCAAGTTCCTGCGCATCTTCAGCTTCAAGTCCCGTGAGGAGATCGAGGAGCTGGAGAAGGCGACCGAGGAGCGCCCGCAGGCCCGTGCCGCCCAGCGTGCGCTGGCCGAGGAGCTGACGACGCTGGTGCACGGCGCCGACCAGACGGCGGCCGTGATCGCCGCGTCCAAGGCCCTCTTCGGTCAGGGCGAGCTGGCGGAGCTGGACGACAGGACGCTGGCGGCGGCGCTGTCCGAGGTGCCGCACATCCAGGTCGCCGAGCTCGGTCTCGTCGTGGACCTGTTCGCCGAGGTCGGTCTCGTGGCCAGCAAGTCGGCGGCGCGGCGCACCGTGAAGGAGGGCGGCGCCTACGTGAACAACGTCAAGGTCGCAGCCGAGGACGCCGTTCCCGCCAAGGAGGACCTGCTGCACGGGCGGTGGCTGGTGCTGCGGCGGGGGAAGAAGAACCTGGCCGCGGTCGAGGTGACCGGAGCGTAGAACGCCGTAGGGGCGCGGGTGGCCTGGCGACTGCCGCTTCGTCGTGGCTGGTCGCGCCCACGCGGCGGAGCCGCAGATCGGCACAGCCCCGCGCCCCTCAGGGCGTTGCTCTCACGCCCGCTGTTTGCGCTTGCCCAGCGTCGCCATGTACAGCATGTCGCCTACGCCCACGATGATGATCGCGGCGATCAGCTGGAAGGCGTGGCGGCTCCAGTCGATGCCGGAGGTCGCGTCGACGCCCGCCCAGCGGGCGATGGCGTTGCCGACGAGGGCGCCCAGCATGCCGAAGATGGTCGTCAGCCAGAGCGGACTGTGCTGCTTGCCCGGGATGATCGCCTTCGCGATCAGGCCCAGCACGAATCCCACGATGATCGCCCACAACCAGCCCATGGCTGCCTCCTTGTACGGCTCGACGTGAGCATTACCGTCAGTGTCGGCCCATGCGCCGTACGCCGCATGTCGAGTCGGCCGTACGTGCGCAAGCGCAGGTTGTTCGCATCTGCGGGAGGTGCCCCGGTCTCGTAGGCGGCGCAGGTGCGGCGTAACGTAGGACGTGTCCGGGCCCGGTTCTCGTGCCGGGAGCGGAGCGGGAACGGGCCGGGGAGAGTCCGATGCGGGCGGATGGTGGAATGTGATGCGGAAGCAGCATGCAGGCGGCGGCGCCCAGGTGTTCCGGATCACCGGAGCCCGTGCGGGCCTTCAGGAGGACGTGCGCGGCCGGCAGCGGCGGTACGTGATCTCGATGTCGGTGCGCACGCTGTCGGTGATCCTCGCGGCCACCCTGTGGAACGTCGAACGGCACGTCGCGATCGTCGCGTTGGTGCTGGGGGCTCTGCTGCCCTACATCGCGGTGGTGATCGCGAACGCCGGGCGGGAGAACGCGCCGGGGCTGCCGTCCACCTTCGTGGCCGCTCCGCTGCGGCCGATGATCTCGCCGGCGCGGGCCGACGAACCCTTCGCGGAATCCGTCCCGGAAGACGCCGCGAGCGGTCCGGCGGCGGGTGTGCGGAGCGAGCCTCACGAGCGGATGTGACGCTCGGCGGAGGGCTCGCAACCGGACGTCACCTCCGGACCATGCTCAAGAAAAGCTCAGATCAATCATGTTGTTCCAGTGCCGGGCGACGGGTTACCCGTGACATACTTCCTACGCGCTCCGCATCCCCCGTCGGAGCGACAGACCGACGCCGGGCAGCTCCCCCCGTGGCTGCTCGGCGTCGCCTTGTTCAGCGCAGTTGGTGAGACGGACCAGTGAGTGAAGAGACCGCGCCGATCTGTTCGGCGAAGGGGTGCCGGGCCGACGCGGTGTGGGTGCTCGCGTGGAACAACCCGAAGATCCATACGCCGGAACGGCGCAAGACGTGGCTCGCGTGCGACGAGCACCGCGAGCATCTGTCCCAGTTCCTCGGGGTGCGGGGGTTCTTGAAGGACGTGGTCCTCCTCATGGACTGGGAAGCCCCCGAAGAGGCCCAGTCCTAGCCCCTTGAGGCGCCTAGCCGCCGATCGCCGACATCGGGCGGTCCGGCTGCACGAACGTCGGGTCGTCCAGGCCCGCGCCCGCCTTCTTGCCCCACATCGCCGTCCGCCAGAGGTTCGCTATCTCCTCGTCCGGGGCGCCCGAGCGCAGGGCCGCGCGGAGGTCGGTCTCCTCCTGGGCGAACAGACAGGTGCGGACCTGACCGTCGGCCGTCAGGCGGGTGCGGTCGCAGGCCGCGCAGAACGGGCGGGTGACCGAGGCGATGACACCCACCACGTGCGGGCCGCCGTCGACGATCCAGCGCTCCGCCGGGGCCGAGCCGCGCTTCTCCGAACCCTCCTCGGTCAGCTCGAAGCGGGTGCGCAGGGAGGTGAGGATGTCCCCTGCCGTGATCATGCCGTCGCGCTTCCAGCCGTGCTGGGCGTCCAGGGGCATCTGCTCGATGAAGCGCAGTTCGTAGTCGTGCTCGACGGCCCAGGCGAGGAGGTCGGGGGCCTCGTCCTCGTTGAGCCCCGGCATCAGGACAGAGTTGACCTTCACCGGGGTCAGGCCGGCCTCGCGGGCGGCGTACAGGCCCTCGATGACGTCCTTGTGGCGGTCCCGGCGGGTCAGGGTCTTGAAGACGTCCGGGCGCAGGGTGTCCAGGGAGACGTTGACCCGGTCCAGGCCCGCGGCCTTCAGGGCCGCCGCGGTGCGCTTGAGACCGATGCCGTTGGTCGTCAGCGACATCTGGGGGCGGGGCTCGAGGGCGGCGACGCGCTCGACGATGCCGACCAGGCCGGGACGCAGCAGGGGCTCGCCGCCGGTGAAGCGGACCTCCTCGATGCCGAGGGAGGTGACGGCGATGTCGATCAGGCGGACGATCTCGTCGTCCGTGAGCAGGTCGGGCTTGGCCAGCCACTGCAGGCCCTCTTCGGGCATGCAGTACGTACAGCGCAGATTGCACCGGTCGGTCAGCGACACACGCAGGTCGGTGGCCTGCCGGCCGTAGGTGTCGATGAGCACGTGGGCCCCCTCCCTCGTCGCGGAACACTGCGGATCATCGCGGATCATTCATTTTCCGTCACTTGCGAGCCTACGTGACCGCACTGACATCGACAGTGCCCGATCCCACGAGGTACGACGCGGCCGCGTCGTAGGGACCTACGACGCGGCCGCTCGGAGGATCGTCCCGGAGGGGACTCAGTGGGCGCCGGTGCCGGTCAGGGACCGGACCTCCAGCTCCGCGTACTTGCCGGCGTCGGGCTCCTCCTTGGACAGGACGGTGCCCAGGAAGCCCATGAGGAAGCCGAACGGGATGGAGATGATGCCCGGGTTCTTCAGCGGGAAGTAGGCGAAGTCGACGTCCGGGAACATCGCCTTCGGGTCGCCGGAGACCACCGGGGAGAACAGCACCAGGCCGGTGGCGACGATCAGACCGCCGTAGATCGACCACAGGGCGCCCTGGGTGGTGAACCGCTTCCAGAACAGGCTGTAGAGGATCGTCGGCAGGTTGGCGGACGCGGCGACCGCGAAGGCCAGCGCGACCAGGCCGGCCACGTTGAGGTCGCGGGCGAGGGCGCCCAGGCCGATGGAGACGATGCCGATGAAGACGGTCGCCCAGCGGGCCGCGCGGACCTCCTCCTTGCCGGACGCCTGGCCCTTGCGGATGACGTTGGCGTAGATGTCGTGCGCGAACGACGACGAGGAGGCGAGGGTCAGGCCCGCCACCACCGCGAGGATCGTCGCGAAGGCCACCGCGGAGATCGTGGCCAGCAGGATCGCGCCCCACGTCGAGTCGACGCCGCCGAGGTGCAGGGCGAGCAGGGGTGCGGCCGTGTTGCCGGACGGGTTGGAGGCGATGATCTCGTCCGGCTTGATGAGCGCGGCGGCGCCGAAGCCGAGGGCGATGGTCATCAGGTAGAAGCCGCCGATGATGCCGATGGCCCAGTTCACGGACTTCCGGGCGGCCTTGGCGTTGGGCACCGTGTAGAAGCGGATCAGGATGTGCGGCAGGCCGGCGGTGCCGAGGACCAGGGCGATGCCGAGGGAGATGAAGTCCAGCTTGGAGGTGCCGGTCGCGCCGTACTGGAGGCCGGGCTCCAGGAAGGCGGTGCCCTTGCCGCTGTTCTCGGCGGCCTTGCCGAGCAGGTCGGAGATGTTGAAGTCGAACTTCAGCAGCACCAGGAACGTGATCAGGATGGTGCCGCTGATCAGCAGCACCGCCTTGACCATCTGGACCCAGGTGGTGCCCTTCATGCCGCCGATGGAGACGTACACGATCATCAGGATGCCGACGAGGGCGACGATGCCGACCTTGCCCGCGTCGGAGGTGATGCCGAGCAGCAGCGAGACGAGGACGCCGGCGCCGGCCATCTGCGCGAGCAGGTAGAAGATCGACACGACGATCGTGGAGGTGCCGGCCGCGGTGCGGACCGGACGCTGGCGCATGCGGTACGCCAGGACGTCGCCCATGGTGTAGCGGCCGGAGTTCCTGAGCGGTTCGGCGACCAGGAGCAGGGCGACGAGCCAGGCGACCAGGAAGCCGATGGAGTACAGGAAGCCGTCGTAGCCGAACAGGGCGATGGCGCCGGCGATGCCGAGGAAGGACGCAGCCGACATGTAGTCGCCGGAGACCGCGAGGCCGTTCTGGAAGGCGCTGAACTGGCGGCCGCCGGCGTAGAAGTCGGCGGCGTCCTTGGTCTGGCGGCCCGCCCAGACGGTGATGACGAGGGTCGCCACGACGAAGAGGGCGAACAGGGTGATGATCAGCGGCCGGTGCTCGCTGGCCTCGCCTGCGGCCAGGGTGATCGCGGGGCTCATGCGCCGCCCTCCATCCGGGACTTGATGGCCTCGGCCTTGGGGTCGAGCTTCGCGGCGGCGTGCCGCGAGTACCACCAGGCGATGAGGAACGTGGTGATGAACTGGGCGATTCCGAAGACGAAGGCGACGTTGATGTTGCCGAACAGCTTGGTGCCCATGAAGTCGCCCGCGAAGTTCGACAGCAGGACGTACAGCAGGTACCAGGCGATGAAGCCGACGGTCAGGGGGAAGGCGAAGTTGCGGTAGGAGCGGCGCAGTTCACCGAACTCCGCGCTCTGCTGCACCGCGGTGAACTCCTCGGTGCTGGGGAGTTTGTGTTGCTCTGTCGAGGGGGGCGGTGCGTCGGTAGCCACGGAGTCTCCTCGCGTTGCGGGCGCTGTTGCCACGGCGGACTGGGGCTGTTCGGGCGTGGGGGACGGGTTCGGTACGACGGACATGGACGGCTCTGTTCCTCGCGGTTCGTCAGGGGGCTCGATCGTCCTCGTGCTCCCTGCCCAAGGTCACGGAGGCACGCGAGGACCGGTTCAACGGGGTTTGCTTCTTCTTGAAGTCATCTCGGGAAGGTCATTGCTGGCCAGTGACTGGGAGAGATAACTTCGGGCCTGCACCACCCGTCATGTACCTGCCCGAGCACCACCTGTGTCTCGGGCGGTTTCGTTTCCGGATGATGTGGAGACCCCATGTCCCGTCTGCGTTCCAGACGTCGGCTCGCCCTTGCCGTACCTGTCGTGCTCTCACTGACCGCCTCGCTCGGCTTCCTGCCGGCGGCCGCGTCGGCCGCCCCCTACGCGGAGCCCACCGCGCAGACAGCGGACGCACCGAACCTGTCGTACGTCGTCAACACCAAGGTGGACCGTTACACGATCGCGTCGGTCAAGAAGGCGATCGCGGCGGCCGGTGGCACGGTCGTCATCACGTACGACAAGATCGGCGTGATCGTCGTCCACTCGGCCAACCCCGACTTCGGGCCCCAGATACGCAAGGTCCGTGGCGTGCAGTCGGCGGGCGCGACCCGTACCTCGGCGCTGACTCCGGCCGGCACCACGGACGAGGGCGCGGTGCAGCTGCTCACCAAGGAGCAGGCCGAGAAGGTCGAGAAGGCCTCGGCCGCCGACGCCGGGAGCGAGCCTCTCGAGGCCGACCAGTGGGACCTGCGGGCGATCGGCGCCGACAAGGCCGCGCAGATCAACCCGGGCAGCAAGAAGGTCACCGTCGCCGTGATCGACACCGGCGTCGACGACACCCACCCGGACATCGCCCCCAACTTCTCCAAGTCCCAGTCCGCCAACTGCGACGGCGGTGTCCCGGACACCTCCGAGGGCGCCTGGCGGCCGTACACCGCGGACGACTACCACGGCACCCACGTGGCCGGTGAGATCGCCGCCGCCCGCAACGGCATCGGTGTCGCCGGTGTCGCGCCCGGTGTGAAGGTCGCGGCCATCAATGTGACCGACCCGAGCAACGGTCTCTTCTACCCGGAGAGCGTCGTCTGCGCGTTCGTCTTCGCGGCCGACCACGGCGTGGAGATCACGAACAACAGCTACTACGTTGATCCATGGCTGTACAACTGCCTTGACGACCCCGACCAGCGGGCCATTGTTGATTCGGTCAACCGGGCGTCCCTCTACGCTCAGCACAAGGGCACGCTCAACCTGGCGTCGGCGGGCAACTCCAACGACGACCTCGACTCCGACGCCCTTGTCGACGACTCCAGCCCCGACGACTCCACGCCGGTCACCCGCACCGTCGACCCGCACAAGTGCTTCGACGTGCCGACCATGCTGCCGGGTGTCGTCACGGTCAGCGCGACGGGCGTCAACAACCTCAAGTCGTACTACTCGTCGTACGGTTACGGCGTCGTCGACATCGCGGCGCCGGGCGGCGACCGGCTCTACCAGATCCCGGACACCCCGTCGAAGAACGGCCGCATCCTGTCGACGCTGCCGAACAACTCGTACGGCTTCCTCCAGGGCACCTCGATGGCGTCCCCGCACGCCGCGGGTGTCGCCGCGCTGCTGAAGTCGACGCATCCGTGGGCGAGCCCGGCGCAGCTCCAGGCGCTGCTGAAGGCGCAGGCGGACAACCCCGGTTGCCCGGCCTCCTACGACCAGGACGGCGACGGCACCCAGGACGCGACCTGTGTGGGCGGCAAGCGGGTCAACGGGTTCTACGGCTTCGGCATCGTGAACGCGCTGCGCGCGGTCAAGTAACCCGAACCGGGCGGCGCGGCCTCGACAGGCTGCGCCGCCCAGTACGTCCCGCACTGTCGCCGTCACTGCTGCTGCTCGTCGTACACGCCACGGCCGCCATCAGCAGCGGCAGACCTGCGGATCGCCCGCACCATCTCATCGACGCCTCCCTCGGAACTGACTAGTAGATGCTGCGCAGCGCCAGGATTTCGCCCTTGCCGAGGGGCCTGGCGATCGTCTTGCACCTCAACGAATCCGTGTACATGGTGAGGTTCTCGTGCCCCGCCCCGACATGACCGAGCCCGAAGCCGTGTCCGGCCTCGTGCGTACCGACGGAGCGGGCATCGAAGAACCGGTTCGCGCAACTGCTGGTCGGCTTGTTCGTGAAGTCCTTGTCATACGTGTTGAGCTCACCATGACTCGCCGGGACCGGCTCGTAGGCTGATCTCGGATTGATTGAATCAATACTGCATAGTGAAGTCGTGACTGACGTGGTGCGCGAGGGGGGCGCTTCAGGCGCGGCTTCCCGTCCGGGAGTTGGCGCGGGCCTGCGTCGACGCGTGTGCGCGGGCCGCCGCCGAGCTGGGGGCGCGGCGGGCCGGGCTCGACGCGGTGCCGGATGTGTGGGTGGACGACGGGGCCGTCGCCACGGCGTTCACGAGTGAGCGGCATCTGTTGATCAATGGTCGGGCGCCGGTCAACTTCGCGCCCTTGTCGAGGTTCTGGCGGACCGCCGACGGGTGGGTGCGCACCCACGCCAACTACCCGCACCATCGCGAGCGGCTGCTCAGGGTGATGGGACCCGCCGACTCACTGGAGGCGGCGTTCGCCGAGCGGTCCGCTCTGGAGGTCGAGGACGCCGTGTACGCGGCCGGCGGGCTCGCCGTCGCCCTGCGGACGCCCGAGGAGTGGGCGGCGCACGAGCAGGCCGTGGAGCTGGCGAAGCGGCCTCTTGTGGAACGGGAACGGCTCGACTCCGCCCTCGCGCGCGTGCTCGCGCCGATCGGCGGCACTCCCCTGCTGCCCGCCGCCGGACTGCGGGTCCTGGACCTGACCCGGGTCATCGCGGGACCGGTCGCCACGCGCACGCTCGCCCTGCTGGGCGCGGACGTGCTGCGGATCGATCCGCCCCGGATGCCCGAGCTCCCGGACCAGCACGCCGACACGGGTTTCGGGAAGAGGTCCGCGACGCTGGACCTGGCGGCCGACCGGGGTGCCTTCGAAGAGTTGCTGGCGCTGGCCGACGTGGTCGTCACCGGGTACCGGCCGGGTGCGCTGGACCGGTTCGGGCTGTCGGCGGAGGCGCTGGCCGAGCGGCGGCCCGGGATCGTCGTGGCGCAGTTGTCGGCGTGGGGCGCGTACGGGCCGTGGAGCGAGCGGCGGGGCTTCGACAGCCTGGTACAGGTGGCGACCGGGATCGCGGTGGTCGAGGGGTCGCCGGAGCGGCCCGGCGCGCTGCCTGCGCAGGCGCTCGACCACGGGACGGGGTATCTGCTGGCGGCGGAGGTGCTGCGGGCGGTGCGCGAGCAGTCGTACGACGGCGGCAGCCGGTGCGTGCGGCTGGCGCTGGCCCGGACGGCGCGGTGGCTGATGGAAGGGGTCCCGGACGGGTCGGCCGGATGGGTCCGGGGGCTCGGCGTGACCGGGGCGGCCGAGCGGGAAGAGGCGGCCGGGCAGGGCGCTCCGGCCTCCTACGACAGCCCGGACGCCTGCCTCGCCGAGACCGACAGCGGCATCGGGCGGCTGCGGTACGCCCGTCGCCGGTGTCCTTCGCCGGCGGGCCGGTCGACTGGGCGCGGCCGCCGGGGCCCTGGGGCGCCGATCCCGCGCGGTGGGCGTGAGCGGCGGTCGGCCGGAAAACGTACCTCTGGGCGGAATGGCGTAACGCCCGTTGTTTTTCTGGACTTGCCCTGTTCTGCGACGGCTGGTGAACATCTTGAGGTGACCTTGATAAGACCCAGCACCGGGGCGCCGGACGCCGGCGAACCGCTGCCGCGCCGGTCCGGCACCGCCCGTGCCGTCGCCGTCCTCGTCCTGGTGGCCCTCGGGGCCCTGATACCCCTGCTCGGTCCGTCCGCCGCGCTGCACGGCACCGGGGAGGCAGCGCCACCCGGTGACGGTGGCATCGCGCTGCTGCGGACGGTGCTGTTCGCCGGGCTGTGCGTTCCGGTGGGCGAGCTGTTCGTGAAGCGGCTGGCCCGCGCGGTGCCCGACGCGCCGAAGGCCATGCCGCGTAGTTGGGCCGTGTACGCCGCGGGTGCCGGTTTCGTGGCCGCCCTGGGGCTGGCCTCGGTGGTGGCGACCGGGAACCTCGTGCCGCACAGCCTCGCCGAGATCGACGTGGGCGGCCTGTACGACTCCCGGGACGGCAAGCTCGCGCTCGTCGAGGTCAACGCGTTCCTCGTGGCGGGGCTGTGCGCCCGGTCGGCCCGCCCCGCCTCCCAGGTCTGGCCGCTGGCCGCGGTCGTGGTCGCGGAGGCGCTCCGGGCCCATCCACCGACCGAGCACGAGCCGCTGGTCGGGTCGGGGCTGACCCTCGTTCATCTGACCTGTGCGGCGCTGTGGGTGGGCGGACTGCTGTGCGCGCTGCGGAGCGCTCCGGGGTGGGGGCGTCGGAGGCGGGCTCGGCCCTGCTGGGGCTCTACGCGCGCGTGGCCGCCGTTCTGCTGGCCGCGATCACGGCGACCGGGCTGTGGAGCACCCTGCGCCGGATGCCGCCGGAGACGGTCCTCGACCAGCTGACGTCGACCGCGTACGGGCGCGTGCTGCTCGCCAAGGTGCTGCTGGTGGCCGCGGTCGCCGGGCTCGCCCTGTGGGCGCGGCTCCGGCTGCGCCGGGCGCCCGACCCGCTGACCGCCTGCTCCCCCGCGCGGCGGAGGTCGCCCTGCTGGGCATGGTGGTCGTGGTGTCGGGGCTGCTGACGGCGCTGCCGTTGCCGATCCGCTGGTGAGCCTGGTGAGTCTGGTGAGCCTCGGGTCCGCGCGACGGTCTTCAGGCCGCGCCTGAGCCTCGGGTCCGCGCGACGGTCTTCAGGCCGCGCCTGAGCCTCAGCCGGTGACCAGGACCTTCAGCGCCGTGCGCTCGTCCATCGCCTTGTAGCCGTCCGGGACGCCCTCCATGCCGACGGTCAGGTCGAAGACGGGCGACGGGTCGATGCTGCCGTCCAGGATGTCGGGCAGCAGCTCCGGGATGTACGCGCGGACCGGGGCGACGCCGCCGCGCAGGGCGATGTTCCGGTCGAACATGACGCCGAGGTCGAGCCCGGTGCCGCTGCCGTGCGGGACGCCGACCAGCCGACGGTGCCGCCGTCGCGGGCGATGCCGACCGCCGTGCGCATGGACTGCTCGGTGCCGACGGCCTCGACGACGGCGTGCGCGCCCTGGCCGCCGGTCAGTTCGCGGACGGCCTCGACCGCCGCGTCGCCGCGCTCGGCGACGACGTCGGTGGCGCCGAAGCGGCGATGTCGGTGCGGGCCCGTGGCGGCCCAGCGCGATGATCCGCTCGGCGCCCAGCGCTTGGCGGCGAGACCGCGCACAGGCCGACGGCGCCGTCACCACGACGGCGACCGTGGCACCCGCGCGGGCGCGCCGAGGGCGGCGTGGTGGCCGGTGCCCAGGACGTCGGAGAGGGTCAGCAGGCCGGACAGCAGGTGGTCGTCGGAGGCCGCCTCCTTGGGCAGCTGCACGAGGGTGCCGTCGGCGAAGGGCACGCGCACGGCCTCGCCCTGGCCGCCGTCGTAGCCGACGGAGCCCCAGAAGCCGCCGTGCTCGCACGAGGTGTTCAGGCCCTCGCGGCAGTAGTCGCAGACGCCGTCGGACCACATGAAGGGCGCGACGACCAGGTCTCCGCGCCGTACGGTGCCCACCTCGGAGCCCGTCTCCTCGACGATGCCGAGGAACTCGTGCCCGATGCGCTGCCCCGGCTGTCGGGCGGCCTGCCCGCGGTACGCCCACAGGTCGCTGCCGCAGATGCAGGCGCGCAGCACGCGCACCACGGCGTCGGTGGGCAGCTGCACGACCGGGTCGGGCACGTCCTCCACGCGCATGTCGAAGGGGGCGTGGATGGTGGTGGCGCGCATGGCGAGGGTCCTTCTCGTCTGGGGCGGTACGTGCGCTCAGGGGGTGGTCGAGCGCACTTCACCGTACGCCGCCCCGGGCAGCCGTCGCTCGCCGAGGGCGCCGGTGACCAGCAGGTACTGGGCGGCGACATAGGTGAGCATGATCCACAGGTCGGGGCGCGGCAGCTGGTCCCAGTCGGCGACACCGCTCGCGATGAGCGTGTCGGAGACGACGAAGAGCACACCGCCGATCCCGGCCACGCGGCCCATGCGGGCGGCGGCGAGGTACGCCATGGCGGTGAGCAGGACGCTGTAGCCGGCGACGGGGACGCGGAGGTCGGCGGGGAGGTCCGGCCAGAGGGACTGGATCGTGGTGGACAGCACGACGACGTAGATGACGGCGAGGAGGCCGCCCCGCGCGCGTACGGTCGCGATGTCCGTGCCGTACTTCTGGAACAGCACGATGTAGCAGACGTGTCCGGCGGCGAACGAGGCCATCCCTGCGAGGAAGGCCGGGTCGGCGTCGAAGAGGAGCAGGACGTCGCCACCCCAGCCGCAGAGCAGGGCGGCGGTCAGGAGGCGAGGGGCGCCCCTGGACGCCGCGTACGCGGCCAGCAGCGGCATCAGGAGCGGCTTGGCGACCATGTGCCCGATGTCCCACCCGGCGGCCAGCGAGGCGAGGTCCACGGCGGCGGCGAGGGCGAAGGCCCTGAGGAGGAGGCGTGTCACGCGGCGATGATCTCCTTGGCCGGCTCCGCAGCGGTAGCGGGTTTCCAACCCGGGCCCCGGAAGAGGACCCCCACGCGATCACGCCACCTTCGAGCGGCCTTGATGTCCTTGGCGATCGACATGTACTCGTGGGTGGCCACCTTGATCGGGTTGAACGTGTTGATGTTCTTGGTCAACCCGTAGACGGGCCGGTCGGTCTCGGCGACGAACGAGCCGAAGAGCCGGTCCCACACGATGAGGATGCCGCCGAAGTTGCGGTCCAGGTAGCCGCCCTGCGAGGCGTGGTGGACCCGGTGGTGGGAGGGCGTGTTGAGGACGAACTCGAACCAGCGGGGCATCTTGTCGATGCGCTCGGTGTGGATCCAGAACTGGTAGACGAGGTTCGCCGAGGAGCAGAACGCGAGGGCGGCCGGGTGCACACCGGCGGCGATGAGCGGCACGTAAAACGGCCAGACGGTCAGCGAGGTCCAGGGCTGCCGCAGCGCGGTGGTGAGGTTGAACTTCTCGCTGGAGTGGTGGACGACGTGGCAGGCCCACAGGATGCGGATGACGTGGTGGCCGCGGTGGGACCAGTAGTAGAAGAAGTCCTGCGCGAGCAGCATCAGCGGGACGGTCCACCACAGCACGGGGACGCGCAGGGGCGTGAGTTCGTAGACCGCGGTGTAGACCGCGACGATCGGGATCTTCCACAGGAAGTCGAAGACGAGGCTTCCCAGGCCCATGCCGACGCTGGTGGCGGCGTCCTTCGTCTCGTATCCGGCGGCATCCTCGTCGGGGTGGATGCGGACGCTGATCATCTCGACCACGGTGAGCAGCACGAAAGCGGGTATCGACCACAGCACGACATCGGGCAGGTTCGGCATGCTCGCACCGTAGAACCGCTGGTGGGCCGCGACTAGACGTTGTTACTCACAAGTATTACCGGCGGTACGCGCTTACTTGTTGGTGATCTCCGCCAAAGTCTGCACGCGCGGTTTCAGACTCCGGCCGCCCCCAGCAGTGCCCCCGCGGCGTAGGTGACGCCCATGGCCAGCGCGCCGCCCGCCACGTTCCGCAGCATCGCCCTGCCCGGGTCGGCCGCGCCGAGGCGGGCGCTGCTCCAGCCGGTGAGGACGAGGGCGGCGAGGACGGAGACCACGGTGACCGCGAGGCGCCAGCCGGCCGGGGGCAGGACCATCGCCAGGAGCGGGAGCAGGGCGCCCGCCGTGAACGCCAGGAAGCTCGCCCAGGCGGCGTGCCAGGGGTTGGTCAGCTGGTCGGGGTCGATGCCCAGCTCCACGCGCGCGTGGGCGCGCAGGGCGTCCCGCGCGGTGAGCTGCTCGGCGGCCTCGCGGGCCACCTCCCGGGACAGCCCCCGTTCCTCCAGCAGCCCGGTGAGCTCCTCCAGCTCAGCCTCCGGCTGCTCACGCAGCTCCCGCTTCTCCAGCGCCAGGGCCGCCTTCTCCGAGTCGCGCTGGGTGGAGACGGAGACGTACTCGCCGGCCGCCATGGACATCGACCCGGCGAGCAGTCCGGCCAGGCCCGCCGTCAGCAGGGCGGAGCGGTCGTCGGTGGCGCCGGCCACACCGACGACGAGGCCCGCGGTGGACACGATGCCGTCGTTGGCGCCGAGGACGGCGGCCCGCAGCCAGTTCAGCCGCTCGCCGAGCGCACCGCCGTGGGTCTCGTCATGCGTGGGTTCTGTCACAGACGCGAGGATGGCACCGCGGGTGTCACCACACCCGTACCGACGCCCCCTTCGCGAACACCGGGCTCGTCGCGTCCTTCGGCGGTTCCTCCAGCGGCTCCGCGATCTCCTCCACCGTCGGCCCCGCCTTCGCCGCGATCGGGCCGAGGAGGTCGAGGTCGAAGCCGTACACGCGCGCGGCGTTGCCGCCGACCATCGCCGCGACCTCGTCGCGGGGCACGCGCGCGTAGGCGTGGCGCAGGCCTTCGCGCGTGTACGGGTAGGTGCCCTCGTCGTGCGGGTAGTCGCTGCCCCACATGATCTTGTCGACGCCGATCCGGTCCCGCAGCGGCACCTCGTGCGGGCGCATGAAGCTGGCGCCGACGAAGCAGTTGTCGCGCCAGACCTGTGAGGGCGCGTCGCCCATGCGGGCGGCGAGTCCGGCGCCGAACTTGGACTCCGCGGTGGAGGCCTTCGTCGCCGCCGCGACCAGGCGTCCGTGGTAGTAGTCCAGCATGTCCAGCACGCCCGGGATCCAGCCCGAACCCTGTTCGGTGAGGACCAGTTTCAGGTCCGGGTGACGGCGGAAGGCGCCGCCGAAGACGAGGTGCCACAGCGCCCGGTGCGAGAACCAGGTCGTCTCGACCATGAAGACCGCGCGGGCGGCCGGTTCGTCGCCGAGCGGCGGGGACGCCGAGCCGGCGTGGTGGTTGACGGGGACGCCGAGCTCCGCGCAGACCGCCCAGAGCGGGTCGTACGCCGAGGAGTACAGCTCGGGCAGACCCGAGCCGGGCGGGGTGCCGGGGAGCAGGACACCGCCCTTGAGGCCCGCTCCGGCGGCCCGCCGGACCTCTTTGACGGCTTCCTCGACGTCGTTGAGGAGGATCTGGAAGACGCCCGCGCGGCGGCCGGGCGCGGCGGCGCAGAAGTCCGCGAGCCAGCGGTTGTGGGCGCGCAGACCGGCCCAGCGGCGCTCGAAGTCCTCCGCGGT
Source organism: Streptomyces sp. GKU 895 (assembly GCA_002027195.1). Lineage (GTDB taxonomy): Bacteria > Actinomycetota > Actinomycetes > Streptomycetales > Streptomycetaceae > Streptomyces. The sequence continues at coordinate 25,593 of MWJO01000013.1, forward strand.
GGGTGCGGGCGCCATGAGCGAACCCGACGGGAAGAACGGCGGGACCGTGTTCGGGAACACCACCTCGGCGACGATCCCGTCCGCCTCCAGCTCCGCGAGCCGCCGCTCGGAGTTCCAGTTCCTGTCGGCGGTGTCGGCGAGCAGGTCCTCGTACGGGTTGACGTACGTCGCCGCCCACGCGTCGAACTCGTCGTGGTACCGCTTCTCCAGGTAGGGCCGGTAGTCGAGGAGGTCGGCGCCCGCGTGGCAGTCGGCCGAGATCACCGTGTAGCGGTCGGTCATGAGGTGGCCCCCAGCACGGGGAAGTCGTGGTCGGTCAGCCAGTGCCGGCCCACCTCGCGCGAGCGCGCCCAGGACGCCTCCACGGCCGTCTGGTCGGCGCTCTGGCCGAGGTCGGCGGGGGTGGGGCCGATGCGGCGGGCGAGCGGGGTCAGTTTCTCGACGTCGAAGCCGAAGGCGTCGGCAGCGGCGAGGCCCAGCATGCGGCGGGTCTCCGCGACCGGGATGTCGTGGAAGGTGCGCTTCAGCCACGCGCGCGTGTCGGGCCAGGTGCCTTCGGGATGCGGGAAGTCACTGCCCCAGAGGATGTTGTCGACACCGATCTCGTAGCGCTGGGCGAGTTCGCGGCGCTTGGTGTTGGTGGCGCAGACGAAGACCTGCCGGTCGAGGTACTCGTGCGGCGGGCGCTTCAGCTCCTGGAACGGGGAGAGCTTCTTGCCGCCGTGCGCGCCCAGGTAGAGGCGGTCCATGAACCACAGCAGGTTCGGCAGCCACCAGCAGCCGGACTCCGCGACACCGAACCTGAGCCCGGGGTGGCGTTCGAAGACGCCGGACCAGAGCAGGAACCACAGCGGCCGGGCGGGCCACCAGGTCACCTCGCTGACGTAGATGCCGAGATGGTCGCCGTACTCGTGGCGCGGGGCCGCTCCCGAGTGGGTGAGGACCGGCATCGAGCACTCGGCGGCGGCCGCCCACACCGGGTCGTAACGGCGGTCGTGGTAGGGCTCCTTGTCGACCCACATGGACGGGATCATCAGGGCGCCGAGGCCGGACTCCTTGGCGCGGTACACCTCGGCGACGACCCTCTCGGCCGGGGCCGTGACCGGCAGCAGGGCGACGCCGCAGTGCCGTTCGGGGTGCTCGGAGACGAAGTCGGCCAGCCAGCGGTTGTGCGCCTGCGCGCCGGCCATGCCCAGCTCCGGGTCCTGGTCGCCGGAGAGGCCGAGCCCCACCCCGAAGGGCGCCGCCGTCTGGCTGTCGACCGCGTCGGCGTCCGGGAAGACGACCTCGGCGGCCACCCCGTCGCCGTCCAGCTCCTTGAGCCGCTGCGCGGTGTCCCAACCTCCGCGCAGGCCTTCCTCGTTGTCCTGGAACCACTTGGCCGCGAAGGCCTCGTTGCGGATGCCGAGCCGGGTCATCTCCGCACGGCGCCGCTCGCGCCCGGCGAGGAAGTCGTCGAAGTCCCGGTGGAACCGGGCGTCCAGATAGGGCCGGTACTCCTCGGTGGGCAGCCCGGCGTGGCAGTCGGAGGAGATGATCAGATAGGGCTCCTGGTCGGTCACGTCGACCCCCTCAGTCGAGAATGAAGTTCTCCAGGTACGCCGGGTTCGCGCGGTCCAGCATCGACTGGGCACGCGCGCGTATCTGCGCGTCGCTGTGCTCGCTCGGCGGCAGCATCCAGAAGCGGTCCGCGCGGATGCCGTCGACGACGGTCTCGGCGACCTCCTCGACGGGTGTGAAGCGCACTTCCCGGCCCGCCTCCCTCATCGCGGCCTCCCATTGGTCGAGGCTGCGGTACGGCGTCCTGCGGGGCCGCTCCTTGGCGTACCGCTCGGGGCGGTTGCGGTGCGACTCCCACAGGCCGGTGCGGAGCATGTGCGGTCCCGGGAACAGGACCGAGGCGCCCACGCGCGCGTGCTCGGCCTTCAGATGGGCGTACAGGGACTCGGTCATCGTCACCACGGCCGCCTTGGTGACGGCGTAGACGGAGGCGGTGGGGAGCGGGGCGATGCCGCCGTCACCGGAGGACGTATTGACCACATGACCGGGTTGACCCGACTTGATCATGTGGGGGACGAATGCCTGGACACCATGGAAGACGCCCCACACATTGACGGAGAACGCCCACTTCCAGTCGTTCGGTTCGTGCTCCCACATCCGGCCTTCGGCACCCGAGCCGACCCCGGCGTTGTTGCACAGCACATGGACGGCGCCGTACGTCTCGTAGGCGAAGTCCGCCAGTTCCAGCACCTGTTCGCGCTCGCCGACGTCGACCACGCGCGCGTGCACGTCGGCCCCGCCCGCGCGGAGCGCCGCGACGGCCGCGTCCAGCGCCGGTCGCTCGACGTCGGCGAGAACGACCTTCAGCCCCTCGGCGGCGAACCGGCGGGCCATGGCGAGACCGACACCGCTCGCGGCACCGGTGACGACGGCGACCTGACCGGGCAGGAGGTCCATCAGGCGCTCCCCTCCGGAGGACCGTCCAGCACCTGCGCCGGATCGTCGTAGCGCTGATGGACGTACGGCAGCAGCGCCCGCGCATCCACCCGTTCGACGACCTTGCCGCGCTGGTCGCTGGTCTTCTCGCCGATGGTGATCTCCACCAGCCGGCGCACCGGCAGGTCGGCCACCGGGTCGTACATCGACTCGCGCAGGACCACGTCGCCGGTGATCCGCTCCAGGCGGCGCACCTTCTCGTTGCGCAGGCAGTGCACGAGGACGGGATCGCCGTCGAAGCCCGAACCGTCCACCGCGGGAAGGAACTTGAAGTAGAAGTCCGTCTTCTGGGCGGGCTCCGGCAGCGGCAGCGCACCGGCGACCGCGCCGCGCACCTCCACGAAGGCGATGCCGTGCCGGGCGAGGAAGGCGCGGACGACCAGGCCCTCGCGCTCCACGACGACCTCGCCGAGCTTCTTGGGCTCGCCGAACACCTCACGGCCGCCGATCAGGGCCCGCTCGTGGGTCATCGGCATGACCAGGGGGTACCAGCCGTCGACGCCGTCATGGGCGGCCGCGACCGCGAACGAGCCCGCGCCGAGCGGGTATCCGGGCAGGTCGACCTTGCTGATGTTGACCCGGGCCAGCGGCCTGCCCGTGGGCTTCAGGGGCGGCGGCAGGACCGCCGCGACCGCGTCCGGGTCGGTCTCCCAGACGGCACCACCCGGTGGACCAGATGTCCGGGAGCCTCGCGCCCGCGGTGCGCGCGGCCGCGATCTCCGCCTCGGTCCGCGCGCCGTACCGTACGCGTGCCATGCCGTACCGCCCTTCTCCTGATGGGCCGTCACCTGTAACACAGTTACAGCAGACCCCCTGCGGGGTAAATACGCGTGCACGACCAGGACTTGGGGGCAGCATGGCGAGAGCGTCGCTCACCAGGGACGACGTCCTGGACACGGCCGCGAACCTGGTGAAGCAGCACGGCCCCGAGGCGCTGACGATGCGCAAGCTCGCCGCCGAACTGGGCACCGCCGTCACCTCGATCTACTGGCACGTCGGCAACCGCGAGTCCCTGCTGGACGCCCTCGTACGGCGGACCGTGGCCGAGCTCGGTGAGATCAGGCCCGCCGGGCGCACCCCGGCCGAGCGGGTCGTGTCCGTGGCCCGCATCCTGCGCCGGCGGCTGCGCGAGCATCCGCACCTCGTCGCGATGGTCCACGAACGCGGCCTGACCGAGCGGATGTTCCTGCCCGCGCAGCAGGCACTGGTGCGCGAGGTGCACGCGGCCGGGCTGCGGGGTGCCCGCGCGGCGGAGGCGGTGCGGGCCGTGCAGTTCCAGGTCGTGGGCTTCGTCCTGGTAGAACGCAATCGTGAACGGGCGCCCGCACAGCAGCCCGCGGAGGACCCGTACGACGACCCCGCGCTCGCCCGCGCCTTCGCCCGTCCCGTCGACGAGGAACGGCTGTTCGTGACGTCCGTACGGGCTCTCGCGCGGTCGCTGCTCGACAGCGGGCGAGCCACTCGAGAACGAGGAGAAGCCGCTCGGAAATAATTCGGTGGCGCCCGCCGGGACCGTCCTCCTACAGTCGTGATCGCGGGGACGGCTCCGCCGCGTGCTTCCTTCTCTCTTTCCTATGACAACGACAGCGCGCCCACTCTCCGTCCCCGCCTCTGAGACTTCTCTCCACCTTCCCCCAGGGGGCTTCCGCTTGTCCGTACTGTCGTCCGTGCTGCTCCGCCGCCTCCGTACCGTCTACGTCGACCAGGCCGGGCCGCGTCCGGGCGACCCGTCGACAGCACCAGGGCTCGTCGCGCTCGAAGCCGAGCTCCTGGACCGGGGATTCGCACCGACGGCGGAGCTGCACGCGGCGCTCGCCTGGCTGGGGCCCGCCGGGCTCGCGGACGCGGGCAAGCAGCTCGTCCGGCACATCGACGCCGAACTGGGCGCGGACCGCACCCACATGCCGATGTTCCGCAGCTTCCCGGCCTCGGTGCCCGACGACACCTTCCAGCTGTTCGTCGACCGTGTCTTCACGCTGCTGCTGCAGTGGCCGAAGCAGCCGTGCGTACTGTGCGGCACGGTCGGCAGCGTGCACCCCGTGTCCCCATGCGCGCATCTGGTGTGCCGGGAGTGCTGGGACGGCGCGGACTACGCGGGCTGCCCGATCTGCCACCGCCGGATCGACCGCGACGACCCCTTCCTGAAGCCCGCGGCACCGCGTCACGCGCGTGAAGTCGCCGTCGGCCCGCTGAAGTTGCTCGCACTCGGCAAGGACTCCCGGGCGGACGCGGTGCGGGCGCTGCTGCGGCTGCTGGCCCGGCGGACCCCGCTGCCGCCGCAGGACCGCGACGACGTGAAGATCCTGCTGGCGCACGCACCGGCCGACCTGGGCTGGTTCCCCGAGGACGTCCCGGTGCGGCAGACCAAGGCGCTGGCCCTCGGCATGCTCCTGCTCGACCGGCACACGCGCGTGGGGGCCACCGAGCTGCTCGACACGCAGCTCACGACCGCGACGGACGTGCTGCGGCTGCTGTGCGTGTGGTCCGGCGGCGACGGTGACCTGCTGGAGCCGCCGCGCATGCGCTCGCTCCCGCGCCCGCTGCGGCGCCGGCTGCTCGGCGTCCTCGACGGGCTGGCGATGCCGTCGCTGGTCGAGGACGTGCTGAGGCACCCGGGCGCCTGGAAGCGCGCCGCCGAGATCCTGCACCCGTACGAGCGGCACACGCGCCACCCGAAGGCCGCGCTCGCCTTCGCGGTCCTGCGCGCCACGGACGTCTCCGAGGGCGCCCTCGGGGAGGCCCTGCTGCGGACGGCCGCGCAGCATCCCGACGCCGTGCGGGTGACCCACCGGGACGCGGTACGGACGACCGCGGAACAGCCCACCGAGACGCGGACGACCGCGGAACAGACCACCGAGACGCCGACGACCGCAGAACAGCCCGCGACGCGGACGATCGCCGAGCAGCCCACCGCGACGCCGACGGCCGGAACCCGCATCAGACCGGCAACCTGGACGGGACGCGTCGAACAGGCGCTGCAGGAAGCCGACTTCGAGGGCGCCCTCGACCTGCTCGCCCAGCGCCCCGGCGAGCTGCTGCGCCGCCTCGACCACCTGCTGCGGCTGCGCGAACTCGACGTACTGCCGGAGGAATGCCGTGACGTGCTGCGCCGGATGCTGCCCAAGGCCGGCCCCGGGCCGCTGCTGGCCGTGCTCGGGCGGATGCGCATCCGCCATCTCCCGGGCGGGCGGCGGGTGTTCTTCCCGCGTGGCCAGGTGGCGCACTCGTTCACGATCGACGACACGCGCGTGCCGCTGTCGCCGAAGGTGACGGAGGCGGTCTGCGACCTGCTGGAGGTGGAGGCGCTGCGCCGCCTCGGCCGGCATGACGAGCCCCGTCTCGACCTGTCCGTGCTCGACTCGGCGCTCACCGGGCTCGCGGTGCCCGCCGCCGAGACCGCCGCCAGCAAGGCCCTCGTCACCGTCCCGCGCGGCAGCACGCAACCCCTGCCCGAGGGCGAGGTGCTGCGGCTCTTCCTGCACTGGACGGAGCCCGCCAAGCAGCGCGTGGACCTCGACCTGTCGGTGGCCTTCTACGACGCCGAGTGGAACTTCGCGGGCCTGTGCGACTACACGAGCCTCGTCCACGACGGCCGTTCGGCCGTCCACTCCGGCGACCTGGTGTCGGCGCCCGCGCCGGACGGGGCGACCGAGTACGTGGACCTGGACCTGGCGGCACTCGCGGAGCGCGGTGTGCGCTACGCCCTGCCGGTCGTCTTCAGCTTCAACGACATCGCGTTCGGCGACCTCCTGGACGCCTTCGCCGGCTTCATGGCGCTGCCGTCCGCGGCCGAGGAGGACCGGAACGCGTCGTACGACCCGCGTACGGTCCGTCAGCGCTACGACCTGGTGGGCGACTCGCGCATCCACGTCCCGATGCTGGTCGACCTCGACCGCCGTACGTTCCTGTGGACCGACCTCCACCTCCCGGCCGACGAAGGCTTCCACAGCCTCTACCGGCACGGCGCCGACCTCGGCCGGGTCGCCCAGGACCTGCACCAGTACTTCGCGTCGGCCGTACGACCCTGTGGGACCTGGCGGTGTGGCGGGCGGCCGCGCGCGGCGACGAGGTCGCGGTGATACGGCGCGCACCGCATCCGCGCGCCCTGGACGAACTGTGGCGCTACCGGCGGCAGGAAGGGGAGCCGGACACCGCGTTCGCCGCGCGCGTGCGCGACCTCGAAGCGCCCGAGGCGCGGCAACCCTCCGAGACGGCCGACGCCCTCGCGGGTGAAGCCGCGTCACACCGGCACGTGTTCCTGGCGCTCGTGCACGGGGGCGTGGCACCGGCCGGCGCGACCGGGTCGGCGTACCGGCTGCTGCCGGGGCCGGTCGACGGCTGCGGGCTCGAAGCGCTGGCGGCGGGGGATCTGGTGGCGGCGCTGGGCTGAGGATTCGAGCCCGCTGGAAGAGCAGTGAAGTGCCGGGCACCGGAGCAGGGTTGCGGGACGGGTGGGCGCGGGACTGTCAGTGGGGGCCCGTATCCTCAGGGACCATGCTCGAAGACCGTACCGCCGAGGCGTCCACCCCCACCCAGTGGCCGGCCGCGTATCCGAAGGGATACGCGGTCGTTGACGTGGAGACCACCGGACTGGCCCGCGACGACCGGATAATCTCCGCGGCCGTCTACCGGCTGGACGCGCGCGGCGAGGTCGAGGACCACTGGTACACGCTGGTCAACCCCGAGCGCGACCCGGGCCCGGTGTGGATCCACGGTCTGACGAGCGACGTGCTGGAGGGCGCGCCCCTGTTCCAGGACATCGCCGAGGAGTTCTCGGCGCGGCTCGAGGGCCGGGTGCTCGTCGCGCACAACGCGGTCTTCGACTGGCAGATGATCGCCCGGGAGTACGCGCGCGCGGAGCGCGAGGCGCCGGTGCGGCAGCGGCTGTGCACCATCGCGCTGTCCAAGGAGCTCGCGCTGCCGCTGCCCAACCACAAGCTGGAGTCGCTGGCCGCCCACTTCGGCGTCGTCCAGCAGCGCGCGCACCACGCGCTCGACGACGCGCGCGTGCTGGCGGAGGCGTTCCGGCCGAGCCTCAGGGCGGCGGCCTCGCTGAGCATCCGGCTGCCGCTGCACGAGTGCCGGCCGCTGACGGAGTGGACGGACCGGGCGTGCCCCGGCAGCAGAGCAGCGGCGGTGGCGGCGGTGGGTACGGCGGCTACAGCAGCTATCGGCCGACCAGTTGGCGCCCGGCACGCAAAAGGCCCGCATGCCCTTATCCCAACCCGGGGCGTTACGAAGAGGGCAAACCGCTCAAGCAGGGCATGCGGGTCGCGTTCTCCGGAGACACCTCGACCGAGCGCGACCTGCTGGAGGACCGCGCGATCGAGGCCGGGCTGCATGTCGCCACGAGCATCTCCCGACTGACCAGCCTCCTCGTCACCAACGACCCCGACTCGGGCACGTCGAAGGTCGTCAAGGCCCGGCAGTACGGCACGCCGGTCGTCGACGAGGCGGCGTTCGGCCAGCTCCTGGGCAACGTGGCACCGGCATCTGAAGACTGACCGCACGGACGGGCGGCGGTCAGCGTCGGATGACGGACCCACGAACAGGAGACATCCCCGCCGGATGACGGACCGCACGGACGGGCGGCACCCGCGCCGGATGACGGACCGCCCGCGCGCGTGGCGCCGGCGCCGACGCCGGAGGCGGGACCGTACGGACGGGTGATTGCGTCGCGACTCGCCCCGCCGCCGCTCGCCCGCGCCCGGCCGACGGCTCACCCTGTGGCGCATGGCGACTTGCGAAGTTTGCGGCAACAACTACGGCATGACCTTCGAGGTGCACGCCCAGGGCGCGGTCCACGTCTTCGACTGCTTCTCCTGCGCGATCCACCGCATGGCCCCGATCTGCGAGCACTGCCGGGTCCAGATCATCGGCCAGGGCGTCGAGGTCGAGGGCCACTGGTTCTGCGGTGCGCACTGCGCCGCGCGGAGGGGAAGGTGGGCATCGTCGACCGGGTCTGACCACCGGTCCGGCCGGATCCGGCACACCCCTGTGCGAACACCCCACGGCCCGAGTTGTACCGTCGTGGGGTGTACCGCTTCCTGTTGTCCCGGCAGTGGGTGATCCTCACGCTGGTCGCCCTCCTTCTCATCCCCACGATGATCAGGCTGGGCATCTGGCAGATGCACCGCTACGACGAGCGCACCGCCCGCAACCAGCTGGTCTCCGACGCGCTGGACGCGAAGCCGGTGCCCGTGGAGACGCTGACGTCCCCGGGGCACACCGTGACCAGCAAGGAGCGGTACCACTCGGTGACCGCGAAGGGGCGGTTCGACACCGACCACGAGGTCGTCGTCCGCCGCCGCACCAACTCCGACGACGAGGTCGGCTACCACGTGCTGACCCCGTTCGTCCTGAACGACGGCAAGGTGCTGCTGGTCAACCGGGGCTGGATCGCCGCGGACGGCCCCAGCCAGACCGCGTTCCCGAAGATCCCCGCTCCCCCGCGCGGCGAGATCACCGTCACCGGGCGCCTGATGCCCGACGAGACGACCGAGGCGAGCGGCATCAAGGACCTCAAGGGCCTGCCCGACCGCCAGATCATGCTGATCAACAGCGTGCAGGAGGCGAGGCGGCTCGGCGCCGACGTCCTCGGCGGCTACATCGCCCAGACTGCGCCCGAGCCCAAGGGCGACACCCCGGAGCTGCTGGGCAGCAAGCCCGGCATGGAGAACGCCGCGCTGAACTACGCGTACGCCTACCAGTGGTGGCTGTTCGCCGCGGCCGTGCCGATCGGCTGGGTCGTGCTGGTGCGACGCGAGACGCGGGACCGCCGGGAGAAGGCGGAAAAGGAGTCGGGCGCGGAGCCGGAGACAGAACCGGCCGCCGTCTGAGGCCCGCCAGCGACTTCACTCGGGCGGCTCCACCCCGGATTGCCCCGGCACCCCTCCGGGAACCCGCATCCCGTGCACCCCCGTATCGAGGACTACGCCGTCATCGGCGACGAACAGACCGCTGCCCTGGTCGGCAAGGACGGCAGCGTCGACTGGCTCTGCCTGCCCCGCTTCGACTCGGCCGCCTGCTTCGCCCGGCTGCTCGGTGACGAGAACAACGGCCACTGGCGCATCGCGCCCCGCGACGGCCCGGACCGGTGCGCCCGCCGCGCCTACCGCCCCGGCACCCTCGTCCTGGACACCGAGTGGGAGACCGACACCGGCTCGGTGCGGGTCACCGACCTGATGCCCCAGCGCGACCGTGCCCCCGACCTCGTACGCGTCGTCGAGGGCCTCAGCGGCGAGGTCACCGTCCGCAGCACGCTCCGGCTGCGTTTCGACTACGGCTCGATCATGCCGTGGATGCGCAGGACCGACGGGCACCGGGTCGCTGTCGCCGGCCCGGACTCGGCGTGGCTGCGCAGCGAACCCGAGGTGCACACCTGGGGCGAGGACTTCGGCACGCACTCGGAGTTCACCGTCAAGAAAGGCGAGAAGGTGTCGTTCGTCCTCACCTGGCATCCCTCGCACGAGCCGCGCCCGCCGGAGACCGACCCGCTCGACGCCCTGCGCACCAGCGTCGAGGACTGGCAGGCGTGGTCGGCCCGCTGCCGCTACGACGGCCCCTACAAGGACGTCGTCCTGCGTTCCCTGATCACGCTCAAGGCCCTCACCTACGCCCCGACCGGCGGCATCGTCGCCGCGGCCACCACCTCACTGCCGGAGGAACTGGGCGGCGTACGCAACTGGGACTACCGGTACTGCTGGCTGCGCGACTCCACGCTCACCCTCGGCGCACTGCTGTCGGCGGGCTACCAGGAGGAGGCCGAGGCCTGGCGCAACTGGCTGCTGCGGGCGGTCGCGGGCGATCCGGCGGACCTGCAGATCATGTACGGCCTCGCGGGCGAGCGGCGGCTGCCCGAGTTCGAGCTGCCCTGGCTCTCCGGCTTCCGCGGCTCGGCACCGGTGCGGATCGGCAACGAGGCCGTGAAGCAGCTCCAGCTGGACGTGTACGGCGAGGTCATGGACTCCCTCTCGCTGGCCCGGAGTTCGGGATTGTCCACCAAGCCGCACATGTGGTCCCTCCAGTGCGCCCTGATGGACTTCCTGCGTGGGGCGTGGCGGCAGCCCGACGAGGGGCTGGTGGGAGGTGCGCGGCGGGCGCCGGCAGTTCGTCCACTCCAAGGTGATGGTGTGGGTGGCCGCCGACCGGGCCGTGCGCGCCGCGGAGGAGCACCCCGAGTTGCAGGGCGACATCGACGGCTGGCGGAAGATGCGCGACGAGGTGCACCGCGAGGTGTGCGAGAAGGGCTTCGACGCCGAGCGCAACACCTTCACCCAGTCCTACGGTTCGAGCGAGCTCGACGCCTCCCTGCTCCTCATCCCCCGCGTCGGCTTCCTGCCGCCCGACGATCCGCGCGTGATCGGCACCGTCGACGCGATCCGCGAGGAGCTGGACCACGGCGGCTTCCTGCGCCGCTACAGCACCGACGGCACGACGGTCGACGGGCTGCCGGGCGACGAGGGCACGTTCCTGGTGTGCTCGTTCTGGCTCGCGGACGCCCTGCACATGACGGGCCGCACGAAGGAGGCCCGCGAGCTGTTCGAGCGGCTGGTGGGGCTGGCCAACGACGTGGGGCTGCTGTCCGAGGAGTACGACCCGGCGCACGAGTGCCAGCTCGGCAACTTCCCGCAGGCGTTCAGCCACATCGGGCTGGTGAACACCGCCCTCGCCCTGTTCGGGGACGAGGAGGCAGGATAGGGGCCATGGATCTTGGACTGAAGGACCGGGTGTACGTCGTCACCGGGGCCACCCGCGGTCTCGGGAACGCGTCCGCGCGCGAGCTGGTCGCCGACGGGGCGAAGGTGGTACTGACCGGGCGCGACGAGAAGCGGGTCGCCGACGCGGCGGCCGAGCTGGGGCCGAACGCCATCGGGGTGGCCGTCGACAACGCCGACCCGGAGGCGCCGGCCCGGCTGATCGCGGCCGCGCGGGAGAGCTTCGGCGGCTTCGACGGCATCCTGATCAGCGTGGGCGGCCCGGCGCCGGGGTTCGTCGCGGACAACACGGACGAGCACTGGACCAGCGCGTTCGAGTCGGTGTTCCTGGGCGCGGTACGGCTCGCTCGCGCGGCGGCGGAGGAACTGGAGGCGGGGGGTGTCATCGGGTTCGTGCTGTCGGGCTCGGTGCACGAGCCGATTCCGGGGCTGACGATCTCCAACGGGCTGCGGCCGGGGCTCGCCGGGTTCGCGAAGTCGATCGCGGACGAGCTGGGGCCGCGCGGGATTCGCGTCGTAGGCCTGCTGCCGTCGCGGATCGACACGGATCGCGTGCGTGAGCTGGACGGGTTGTCCGCGGATCCGGAGGCCACCCGGGCCGCCAATGAGGCGCGGATTCCGTTGCGGCGATACGGGACGCCGGAGGAGTTCGGGCGTACGGCGGCGTTCTTGCTCTCCCCTGCGGCTTCCTATTTGACCGGGATCATGCTGCCCGTTGATGGGGGCATGCGGCACGGTTTTTGAGCTGCGGGCCGGTGGGGGTTGAGCGCGCAGTTCCCCGCGCCCCTCAAGAGCCTCAGCTGACCCTTTCAGCACGATGCTTGACGGCCTTCATGCGGACCTCTGTCGGCAGAGACTCCAGGCCCGCCGAGTTGCGAGCGTGCGTCAGGGCCTCTGTCGTCACGTGGGTCAGTGCCGTCCCGGGGTCCACGTGCGGTTCCAGCTGGAGCCGTACGCGGGTCTCCGGGGCGTCGCGCCGGCCCGTCAGCTGCACATGGGCGTGGGCGACGCCATCCAACCGCGTGGCCTCGTCGGCCAGTACACCCTCCAGCGCCCGGCCGCGCAGCAGCGCGCCCTCGCCGTCGCCGGTGTCGACCAGGACCTCGGTGAGGCGGTGCCGGCGCAGGTTCGCGACCAGCCACCACAGGGCGAGCAGGACGAGGACCGCGAGCACGCCGAGGACCGTCGGCCACCACCAGCCGGCGTCCCGCCAGCGGGTGCGTTCGGCGGTGTCGAGGAGTACGTCGTGACGACTGTCGTGGATCCACCAGGAGGGCGGGTTCGCGCCCAGCCCCACGGCCAGCACCGCGCCGCCCACGACGACCAACAAGAGCCCGGTCAGGCCCAGCAGCACCCGGTTGACGCCCCTGAGCACGGCCCTCACCCCTTCTTCCCGGGCCGCCGCACATGCAGCGACAGCGACGGCGGCCGGGCCAGGCCCAGTCCCCGGATCGCATCGCCCAGTACGGCGTCCAGGTCTGCGCGTACGTCGTCCAGTTCACGGAAGTGCGAGACCGCGCTGACGTCGGCCTTGGCGCGGGACAGCCGGACCCGCACCGACTGCACGCCGGCGACCTCGACGGCCCGGTCGCGCAGGACCAGGGCGGCGGCCTCGCGGTAGAGGCCGGCCCGTACGTCGGCGTGGGTGCGCCGCATGGGCAGGATGCGGCGCAGTCCGGGGGTGGCGGCGGAGGACGATCAGCCAGAGGCCGAGGGCGGCGGCGACGCCGGCACCGACGAGGACCCAGGTGTCGTCCAGGGGCCGCTCGGCGAGCTGGGTCGCCAGTTCGCGGCGCCAGCGCATGGCCGGCTGTTCGGCGCGGACGGCCGTGATGTCGTAGAGGAAGAGCCCGGCGACGGCGAGGAGCAGCACCGCGACGACGGCCGCGGGGACGCGCCGGGGCGACCAGAAACGGCCGCTGCGGCCGCTGCCGACGTCGCCTTCGAGGGCCGGTGGTGGTGCGGGGTCCGGTTCGGTCGGTTTCTCCAGAACCGGCAGTCGTTGCGTCGTGCCCTCGGAGCCCTGGGGCTCGCTCATCGCGTCCTCCCCTGTGCCGCGCCGTGCGCCGGGGTCAGATGCAGCCGCTCGACCTGGACCGCGACCTCCGACACCTCCATTCCCACCAACGCGCGTACCCGCTCCACGACATGTCGACGCACGCGGGCGCAACGGGCGCCGATGTCGGTGGGGTAGCCGAGTTCGAGGTGGACGTGGACGCGCGCCGTGTCGTGGTGGACCACCACGGTGGCGTGCGCGGGCGCGGCCTCGTCGGGGACCTCGCCGGTCACCTCGCGCGCCGCCTGCGAGGCGATCTTCGCGACGACCCGGTCGGCGATCCGCGTCGCGCCGCGTTCGCCGGGCGGTACGACAGGCAGGGGTCTGCGGAGCTCACCGGCCTCTGCGGTCATCTGGGTCCCTGCCGGTCGCGGCGGTCGTCACGGGTGCGGAAGAAGTCACCGATCTCCAGGTCTCCCTCCATGAAGCGGCCGACGACGAACCCGATCGCGCCCAGGGCCGCCACCAGCAGGAAGGCCCCGAACCCGCCGAAGTACCCGGCGAAGCCCAGCGCCATACCGGCGATCATGCCGACCACGGCCATGCTCATGCCGCACTCCCCTCAGCCGCCCGGAGACCCTTCACTGGATCCGGGGCTCCGGCTCGTCGTCCTCTTCCTCGGGCAGTTTCACGTCGCTGACCGCGATGTTGACCTCGACGACCTCCAGGCCGGTCATCCGCTCCACGGCCGCGATGACGTTCTCCCGGACGGCCCGGGCCACGTCGGCGATCGACACGCCGTAGTCGACGACGATCTCCAGGTCGAGCGCGGTCTGCACCTCGCCGACCTCGGCCTTCACGCCCCGTGTCACGGATTTCGAGCCGCCGGGCACCCGGTCGCGGACGGCCCCGAAGGTGCGGGAGAGCCCGCTGCCCATGGCGTGCACTCCGAGGACGTCCCGGGCGGCCAGCCCGGCGATCTTCTCCACGACCCCGTCGGCGATGGTGGTCCGTCCCCGGGTCGCCGGGTCACCGCCGCCGCGCTTGACGGCCTTGCGGGGCTGCGTGGCGGTTTCCATGTCGGGAGTCTGCGTCTGCTCTGTCATCGCCGTACATCCCTTTCGATCGTCGTCCTTGAACCACCGTAAGTGGGGTTGCGCCCGCGCGCGCCGGGGATGCGGCAGGCTGGAGCAATGACCGACCGGTGGACACAGTCCGTACGGCATCAGCTCGGCCTCGGCAGGCTGCTGCCCCTGGGTGGCGCGCGTGACGGCGCGTGGATCGCGGAGGAGGCGGCCGAGGCGGTGCTGCGGCGTGCGGTACGGGGGATGCGCGGCGTACGCCTGGAGTCGTTGCGGATCGCGCTCGCCGATCCGGAGGCGGCGCGCGAGCCTGTCGTACCGCCGCCGCCGAGCGCCCTGCCGCCGGGGCCGTTGCGGGTCTCGGCGGGGTTCGCGGCGACCGCGCGGGAGCCGCTGCCGACGACGGCGGACCGGCTGCGGACGGGTTTGGCGACCGCGGCCACGGAACTGCTGGGGCTGGCGGTGGCGGAGGTCGATCTGGAGGTGACGGCTCTGCTGGACGAGGAGCCGGAGGCCGAGCCGGTACGGCGGCCCGAGCCGCCGTCGGCCGTGGTGGCCGACGATTCCGCGGCGGCCGCCGCCCTCGCGGTGCCCGGCGTGGCGGGGGTCACCGCCGCGCTGGGGCAGGCGGTGCGGAGCGAGGCGGCCCTGCCGCGAGGCCACGTCCGGGTGGAGGTGGCGGTCGACGCGGACCACCGGGCGCTGGATGTGGCCCTGGCGGTCCGCGAGCAGGTGGGGAAGGCGCTTCCCGGTCCTCCGACGGTGGCGGTGCTGGTCACCGCGGTCGGGTGAACGCCTGTGGGGGCTATTCGCCGATGCCGGCCAGGTCGCGCAGTCGGCGTGCCTGTGCGGCGCGCTCGGCGGCGCGCTGCTCGTCGTAGGTGCGGTCCTGGGCACCACGCAGCAGCGCCTTGGTCTCGATGACGGCGTCCCGCGGCGCGGCCAGCAGGGCGCCGGCGAGGTCGCGTACGGCGTCGTCGAGCTGGTCCCGGGGGACGGCGATGTTGGCCAGGCCGGTGGTGACGGCTTCCTCGGCCAGGACGAAGCGTCCGGTGGCGCAGATCTCCAGCGCACGGGCATAGCCGACGAGGGAGACGAGCGGGTTCGTGCCCGTGAGGTCCGGGACCAGGCCCAGGCTGGTCTCGCGCATGGCGAACTGCACGTCGTCGGCGACGACGCGAAGGTCGCAGGCGAGCGCGAGCTGGAAGCCCGCCCCGATGGCATGCCCCTGGACGGCGGCGATGGACACGATGTCGCTCCGCCGCCACCAGGTGAAGCCCTCCTGGAACTCCGCGATGGCAGCGTCGAGTTCGGCGTCACCACTGCGGGCGAGGTCGATGAACGACGGCTCGCCCTCGATCCCCTCCGGCGTGAACATCTGCCGGTCGAGCCCCGCGGAGAAGGACTTGCCCTCACCGCGCAGCACGACGACCCGGACGGAGCCCGGCACCAGCCGACCCGCCGCGGCGAGCGCCCGCCACAGAGCGGGGCTCTGCGCGTTGAGCTTGGCCGGGTTGGTCAGCGTCACCGTGGCGAGGGTGTCCTCGACGGTGAGCCGTACGCCGTCCTTGTCGAGCAGGGGAACGAGTTCCTGGCCCATGGGGCGCCTCCGATGAGTGCGGTCATCCGCCGTGCCACACGGCACGGCTAAGTGACTGCACAGTAACCACCCGGACGGTCAGCCGACCGACCGGGTGGCCACCATCGAAGCCGAGGGGCCGCCCGGAATCAGGACGACGCGGCCTTCTTGCCCCGGGTCGCGCCGCCACGCCCACGAAGCGTGACGCCCGACTCGCTGAGCATCCGGTGTACGAAGCCATACGAGCGGCCGGTCTCTTCGGCCAGCGCCCGGATGCTCGCACCGGAGTCGTACTTCTTCTTCAGGTCTGCCGCGAGCTTGTCGCGCGCGGCGCCGGTCACCCGGCTGCCCTTCTTCAGAGTCTCGGCCACCCGTGCCTCCTCATGGGAAGTGCGCTCTGGTCTCCTCATGATCACCCCTCCCGGGCTTCCTGGCCACCCATTCGGCAAGGTCCGTAAGACAAGGTTGTGACGACAGGAGCGCATCCCCACATACGGAATCCGGGATTCCATCACGGCGCGTTCGTACCGCCGAACGGGTTCATTTGTGAACGGGCAGGTCAGAGACGTGCGACGGCCGACCCCTTGTCGACAAAGGGATCGGCCGCGAAATGGATGTAGGACACACCCCGGTACGAGGAGATCTCACACAGATGATGGATCACCGGTAAGCCGAATGATCCATACGCCGTGGATCACGCATTCGATCAAGCCAGGGCGACCAGATCCGCGTAGTCGGCACCC
This sequence comes from Streptomyces sp. GKU 895, assembly GCA_002027195.1. Classification (GTDB taxonomy): domain Bacteria; phylum Actinomycetota; class Actinomycetes; order Streptomycetales; family Streptomycetaceae; genus Streptomyces. Next base: position 42,206 of record MWJO01000013.1, read on the forward strand.
CACAGGTCCTCGACACCGTCCGGCAGCAGAATGATCCGCTCCGGCTGGAGCGCCTCGACGGCGCCCTCGTCGTGGGTGACGAGGACGACGGCGCCCTTGTAGGTGCGCAGCGCGCCGAGGATCTCCTCACGGCTGGCGGGGTCGAGGTTGTTGGTGGGCTCGTCCAGGAGCAGTACGTTCGCCGACGACACCACCAGGGTGGCGAGGGCGAGCCGGGTCTTCTCACCGCCGGAGAGGACGCCCGCGGGCTTGTCGACGTCGTCGCCGGAGAACAGGAAGGAGCCGAGCACCTTGCGGACCTCGACGAGGTCCATGTCGGGGGCGGCCGAGCGCATGTTCTCCAGGACCGTGCGGTCGGGGTCCAGGGTCTCGTGCTCCTGGGCGTAGTAGCCGATCTTGAGGCCGTGACCGGGGACGACGGCACCGGTGTCCGGCTGCTCGGCACCGGCGAGCAGCCGCAGCAGCGTCGTCTTGCCCGCGCCGTTGAGCCCGAGGATGACCACCCTCGAACCCTTGTCGATCGCCAGGTCGACGTCGGTGAAGATCTCCAGCGAGCCGTAGGACTTCGACAGGCCTTCGGCGGTCAGCGGGGTCTTGCCGCAGGGCGCCGGCTCCGGGAAGCGGAGCTTGGCGACCTTGTCGGAGACCCGGACCGCCTCCAGGCCCGCCAGCAGCCGGTCGGCGCGCTTGGCCATGTTCTGCGCGGCGACGTCTTGGTGGCCTTGGCGCGCATCTTGTCGGCCTGCGAGTGCAGGGCGGCGGCCTTCTTCTCGGCGTTCTGCCGCTCGCGCTTGCGGCGCTTCTCGTCGGCCTCGCGCTGCTGCTGGTAGAGCTTCCAGCCCATGTTGTAGACGTCGATCTGGGCGCGGTTGGCGTCCAGATAGAAGACCTTGTTGACGACCGTCTCGACCAGGTCGACGTCGTGGGAGATCACGATGAAGCCGCCGCGGTAGGTCTTGAGGTAGTCGCGCAGCCAGACGATCGAGTCGGCGTCGAGGTGGTTCGTGGGCTCGTCGAGCAGCAGCGTGTCCGCGTCCGAGAACAGGATGCGGGCCAGCTCGATACGGCGGCGCTGACCACCGGAGAGGGTGTGCAGCGGCTGGCCGAGCACCCGGTCGGGAAGGTTCAGCGCGGCGGCGATGGTGGCGGCCTCGGCCTCGGCGGCGTACCCGCCCTTGGTGAGGAACTCCGTCTCCTGGCGCTCGTACTGCTTGAGCGCCTTCTCGCGGGTGGCGCCCTGGCCGTTGGCGATGCGCTGTTCGTTCTCGCGCATCTTGCGGATCAGTACGTCGAGGCCGCGCGCGGAGAGGATGCGGTCGCGGGCGAGGACGTCGAGGTCGCCGGTGCGGGGGTCCTGCGGGAGGTAGCCGACCTCGCCGGAGCGGGTGATCTGGCCGGCGGCGGGGATGCCCTCACCGGCGAGGCACTTGGTGAGGGTGGTCTTTCCCGCGCCGTTGCGGCCGACCAGGCCGATGCGGTCGCCCTTGGCGACACGGAAGGTGGCGGACTCGATGAGGACTCGGGCGCCGGCGCGCAGCTCGATACCGGTGGCGGAGATCACGGACAGACTCCAGGGCGTGTGTATGACGGTTGTGGGCGGCTGAGGACGTTCCCGCCGTCTAATGCGCGAGGAGAATGGCCATGGGCCAAGTCTAACGGGGGCATGCAAGCACTTTTTCTGGGTGCGGGTGTTCGGGACCCGCGGTGCGCTCCGGGTGCGGGGCCGGAGCCGTGGATCACGATGACGGCATGCAGTTCGACGACGACGCCCGACTGGACACCTCCGAGGTCCAGGACGTGCGCGGCAGCCGCATCCCCGGAGGCAGGGCGACCGTCGGCGGGGGCATCGCCGGTCTGATCGCGCTGCTGCTGGGGCTGTTCCTCGGGGTGGGACCCGACCAACTGGGGCTCAGCGACAGCGGCGGGGGCCGGCCCGCCGCCACGTCCTCCGGCCTCGCGCAGGTCCAGCAGTCCTGCCGTACCGGGCAGGACGCGAACACCCGGGACGACTGCCGGATGGTCGCGGTCGTCAACAGCGTGCAGGACTACTGGGACCTGGAGTTCGCGGGGCGCAACGGCGTGTACTCCCGCTCCCCCACCGTCTTCTTCAGTGAGCGGGTCGGCACGGCGTGCGGGTCGGCGACCTCCGCGGTCGGGCCGTTCTACTGCCCCGGTGACCGGAAGGTCTATCTGGACCTCGGCTTCTTCGACGAGCTGCGCTCGAAGTTCGGCGCGAGCGGCGGCGCCTTCGCACAGGCCTACGTCGTCGCGCACGAGTACGGGCATCACGTGCAGGACCTGACGGGCACGCTGGGCCGGTCCCAGGACGGGCGCACCGGCGCGGGCAGCAACGCGGTCAAGGTCGAGCTCCAGGCGGACTGCTACGCCGGGGTGTGGGCGCACCACGCGACCACCACGAAGGACGAGTCGACCGGGCGGCCCCTCATCACCAGCCTCACCGCCGCCGACATCGCCGACGGCCTGGACGCGGCGGCGGCCGTGGGCGACGACCGGATCCAGGAGCGGTTCCAGGGGCGGGTGACGCCGGAGTCGTGGACGCACGGGTCGGCGGCGCAGCGGCAGCAGTGGTTCCGGACGGGGTACGAGAGCGGCGACATGGCGCAGTGCAACACCTTCCGCTGACCGGTGTGCGGCGGTTTCAGCTGGTCACGGCTGATTGTCAGTGGTCGCTGCAAGACTGGGCCGCACATCGGGATTCGTCGATTTCCGAGTGTTTCCGGATCACGAGGGAGTGATCGGCATGGCAGGCACGAGCGGTGGGCGGCCCAGCATCTACCCGACGCTGCTGTACGCGGACGCCAAGGCGGCGATCCGGCAGCTGACGGAGGCGTTCGGCTTCACCGAGCTGTCGGTGTACGAGGGTGAGGACGGCTCGGTGCTGCACGCCGAGCTGGTGCAGGGCAACGGCGCGGTGATGGTCGGCTCCAAGGGCCGCGGCGGTCTCTTCGACGCGGCGATGAAGGACGCGGGCACGACCGGGGTGTACGTCGCCGTGGCCGACGTCGACGCACACCACCGGCACGCCGTGGAGCAGGGCGCGGAGATCCTGATGCCCCCGACCGACCAGGACTACGGAGCGCGGGACTACATGGCCCGTGACGTCGAGGGCAACATCTGGAGCTTCGGGACCTATACGCCGGAGATAGGCGGCTAGGTCCCTGCCTCAGCTGCGGCCGGTGTGCACCTGGAAGGCCGCCCGGCGGACCGCCTTGGCCAGCGCCGGGTCGGGGTGGGCGGCGGCGAGGGCGACCAGGACCTGGACGGTGCGGGGGTGACCGACGGCCCGCACCTCGTCGAGGAGCATGGGCACGGTCGGCTGCACCGCGGACTCCAGGTGGCGCACCAGCAGCGGGGCCTCTCCGTGGTCGGCGACGGCGGCCGCGGTGTCGACCCACAGCCAGGTGGCCTCCTCGCGGGTGAGCACCTCGTGGGCGTCCTCCGGGTCGTGGCCGTCGTGCTCGGCGAGCCACAGCAGGGCGTACGGCCGCAGCGTCGGCTCTTCGGCCACGGCGCGGACGTCGGGCTCGGCGGGGGCGCCGACGACCCGCAGCGCCTCGAAGGCGAGGCCGCGCAGCAGGGCGTCCTCGCCGCGTGCGGCCTCGATGAGCTCGGTGACGGCGCTGCCGACGGGGCGGGCGGCGAGCCAGGCCCGGTACTCGGCGCGGGCGGCGTTGGGACGCAGTTGTGCGCAGCCGCGGAGCATCTCCTCGGCGCCGACCTCGATGTTGCCGGCGGGGCTCTGCGCGGCGACGCAGATCTGCTCCAGCTTGACCCACACCGCCCAGCTGCCCAGCGGGGTGAGCGTGGCCTGGCCGTCGCCGTAGGTGAGGGCGCCGACGGAGGCCAGGGCGTGCAGAGCCCAGTCGAGGAGCGGTTCGAGGGGGGCGTCCGCGGGCTGCGGCTGGGGCTCGGGCTGTGCGGCGGGGTCGGGCCGCGGGCCGTAGGGGATCTCGCAGCGCTCCGTGCGCAGTTCGGTGACGCGCTGCTCCAGGAGGTCCAGGAGCTGTTCCACGGGCACGGGGCCGGCGGAGAGCTGGAGGAAGGAGAGCACCTGCGGCATGGCCGAGACGACCTCGGCGACGGCGGCGGGCTCGTGGTCCGCGGGTTCGGGGTGGGCCAGCGACCAGGCGTCGAAGAGGGCGACCCAGCCGCGCAGGACGGCACTGTCGTCGCGGTCCCAGGCGCGCAGGCGCCAGCCGGGGCGGGCGCTGTCGCCGTGCACCTCCACGAGGCCGGCGAGGCGGGCGGTGTCCCAGTCGGCGCGGATCTGAGCCGGGGTCAGACCCAGGTCGGCGGCGGCCCGTTCGGCGGTCTCGTCGGAGAGGGTGGCCTTGCCGTCGGCTCGGCCGCCGTCCCGGCCGGGGCCCAGGGCGGCGTCGGCCCAGTGGGCGACGCGGGCCGCGCCGGCGAGGCCGGAGCGAGCCATTCTGGCCAACTCGGCCTGTGCCGGGGTGCTCCGGGGGGCGGGGTGCGGGGCGGCGCGAGCGCCGCTGGTTCATCGCTCGGGGGGCGGCGGCCAGGGGTCGCGTGCGGACGAGTCGAAGCCTGGAGTCGCGCGGGATACGGGACGTCACGGGTGCAGTCTTCCGGTTGACGGTCCGAAAACCCAAACGGAATGTAACGGCGGGCTACGGGGATGGCCAACGCACAGGTCGCGGCGAGCGGTCGGGGACCGGGATCAGGCCAGTGGTACGGCCTTAAACGGAACCTTCGCGACCGTCGGCGGACACCGTTGCATCAGCTACATCAGCGGCGTCAGAAAACGGCGGAGCGCCTCTTCGTAGCCCGTCGGGTCGGCGTTCCACATGGCTCCGTGCGGGGCGTGCGGGACGGTGTGGAGGGCGACGAGGTTGGGGCGGGTGGCGGCGAGGCGGCGGGAGAGGGACCAGGGGGCGACGGTGTCGTCCGGGCCGTGCAGGATCAGGGTGGGCACCTTGAGCAGGTCGGGGTCGACGGCTTCGGCGAGGCGGTCGCCGTGCAGTCCGGTGCGGCCCTGGGCGGCACGGACGGCGAGGGGCAGCAGGGCGCCCGGGGTGCGGTTGGCCGAGGCGAGGGCGCGCAGGGTGGTCTCCCAGCTGAGCACCGGGGAGTCCAGGATCAGGCCCCTGATGCGCTCGCGGACGCCGGAGTGGGCGGCGGCGCGCAGCGCCATGGTGGCGCCGGTGGACCAGCCGAGCAGGACGACGTTCCGGGCGCCGTTGCGCAGGGCGTGGCGGATCGCGGCGTCCAGGTCGCGCCACTCGGTCTCGCCGAGGTGGTTGAGGCCGTCGGGCTGCCGGGGTGCGCCGAGGTCGCCGCGGTAGCCGAGGGCGAGCACCGGGAAGCGCCGGTCGACGAGGAACCGCATGACGTTCATGGAGAGTTCGCGGGTGGCGCCGAGGCCGTGGACGGCGATGACCCAGGTGGCGCGGGCGCCGGGCACGAACCACGCGGGCAGGGTGCCGAGTTCGCCGGGGATCTCGACGTCGGCATGGTCGAGGCCGAGGGCGGAGCGCGGGTCGCCGGCGTGGACCTGAGGGGTGAACCACACCTTGTCGCCGGGTTCGAGGGTGCCGTGCGTGACGCGTTCGAGGCGGCGTACGACGGTGTCGGCGGAGTGGGAGGCGGTGCCGAGGACGGGTCCGACCACCGCATGGACGCCGTCGCCGGCGAGGCCGTACGTGCCGGGCCGCAGGGCGGCGAGGTCGCGGGTCAGGGCGATCTGGCCGGCGGCCGTGGCGTGCACGGTGAGCCGGGGTTCGCTGGGCAGGGGCCGGCCCGGGGGCGCCTTGAGAGCGGCGTCGCTGGCGAGCCGCCCGGCGGCAACGCTCGCGGCTCCGGCGGCCAGGGCACGGTGACGGCGGCGGCCGTCGCTTGACAGTGCACCCGTCCAGTGTCCGGGTGGAGCGGGGTGGGCCGTGGGAGGGCGGGTGAGGTGACGTCGGGTGCCGGGAGGGTGCGTGGGGCGCGGGCGAGGTCCGGTGCCGAGAGGGCGTGTTGGGAGGGCGAGGTCGGGTGCGGGTGGGTAGGGGCATCGTTCTGGTGGGCATCGTCGCGGGCGAGTGCCGTCGGGCGGAGGTCGTCGCGACCGGGTTTGCTCGCGGTGGGAGTCAGGGGCCGTCGATGTCCGTGGGCGGTGGGCGTCAGCCGCGCTGGCCGTACCCCCGTAGCTTCTCCCCCGCCTCGGCCACCTGTTCCGGCGACAGCAGGCTCGGGGTCAGGCCCGGTACCGAGGACGCCGTCAGCCACAGGCGGCACATCCACTCCAGCTGGGCGGTGCGGTCGAAGGCCTGGTCGAGGGTGTCGCCGTAGGTGATCGTGCCGTGGTTCTGGAGGAGGCAGGCGGTGCGGTCGGCGAGGGCGTGGAGCATGTTCTCGGCCAACTCCTCGGTGCCGTACGTCGCATACGGGGCAACCCGGACGGCGCCGCCGAGCGCGCCGGACATGTAGTGGACGGCGGGGAGTTCCGGCACGAGCGTGGAGACGGCCGTCGCGTGGACGGCGTGGGTGTGGACGACGGCGCGGGCGTCGGTGGCGCGGTGGACGGCGAGATGCATGGGCAGTTCGCTGGTCGGGACCAGCGTGCCGAGGACCTGCCGGCCGTCGAGGTCGACGCCGGTGACGTCGTCCGGCGTCAGCCGGTCGTACGGCACTCCCGACGGCGTGACCAGCACGGTGTCGCCGACGCGGACGGAGACGTTGCCGGAGGTGCCGACGACGAGTCCGTCGGTGACGGTGCGGCGGGCGGTGGCGACGAGCGGCTCCCAGGCGCGGGCCTCCTCTTCGCGCACACCGCGCCCCCGCGCTTCGCCCACGGTCCGCGCGCCCTCCCGGTCGTCCCGTCCGTCCCGCTGCTCCTGCCGCTGCTCAGCCATGTCGCGATCCTCCCAGGCGGGCCTCTCGCACACCGCCGGGCCGGGGCACTTTAGGGCGGAGGCAAGGCGTCCGGAAGTACGCATATACGGATACATCACCCTCTTGCGCAGCTTGGCCAGACATCACCGAGTGTTCCCTGATCTTCCAGTAATCTCGCTGCCTGATTTGTCGTGCACGTCGCCATTCCGGGGGGAAATATGGCTCGTGATCGCAAACCGTCCCGCCACCGCGCCCGCGTCCTCGCGGCCTCCGTGGCCGCGCTCGCCCTCTCGGGAACTGCACTGGCCGAGTTCCCGGCCGCGGCGGCGGGCAAGCCGAAGGGGCACGACGTCTCCTCGCACCAGAAGAACGTCGACTGGCAGAGCGCGAAGAGCAAGGGCGCCAGGTTCGTCTACATCAAGGCGACCGAGGGCCGGACCTATCGCAACCCGTACTTCGACCAGCAGTACACCGGATCGCGCGCCGCGGGACTCCTCCGCGGGGCGTACCACTTCGCCTTGCCGGACAAGTCGTCGGGCAAGGCGCAGGCGCGGTACTTCGTGAACAACGGCGGCGGCTGGAGCGCGGACGGCTGGACGCTGCCGCCGGCGCTCGACATCGAATACAACCCGTACGACGGCAAGCACCGGTGCTACGGCCTGAAGAAGGCCGCGATGGTCAGCTGGATCAAGTCCTTCAGCAACGAGGTCAAGCGGCTCACCGGCCGGCGCCCGGTGATCTACACGACCGCCCACTGGTGGAACGTCTGCACCGGCGGCAGCCGCGCGTTCGCCGCGCATCACGCGCTGTGGGTGGCCCGTTACGACGCGGCGGACGCCGGATCGCTGCCGAACGGATGGTCGTACTGGACGCTCTGGCAGTACGACAACAGCGGCAACCTGCCGGGTGACCAGAATCTCTTCAACGGCTCGGCGGCACAGCTGAGGAAGTTCGCCCGGGGCGCGTGACCGTGCGGCACACGGGCCGTGCGGCGGGCGTCGGCGACACCGGAGGGAAAACCCTCGGTTCCAGACACCGTGCGGCCTGCCCCAGTTCATCTTCCGTTCACCCTGGTTACCTACCTTCAACGAGCCAATGACGCTCGAACGATTGCCTGGGTAAATGGAAAACTTCTCGCTGATCCTCGCGATTGTGGTGGTAACCGCACTCGCGTTCGATTTCACGAACGGTTTTCACGACACCGCCAACGCGATGGCCACGACCATCTCGACCGGTGCGCTCAAGCCCAAGGTCGCGGTGGCCATGTCCGCCGCGCTCAACCTTGTGGGCGCCTTCCTCTCCGTGGAGGTCGCCAACACGATCTCCAAGGGTCTCGTCGACGAGAGCGGCATACGTCCTGAGGTGATCTTCGCGGCCCTGGTGGGCGCGATCCTCTGGAACCTGCTGACCTGGCTGGTCGGACTCCCCTCCAGCTCCTCGCACGCCCTCATGGGCGGTCTGATAGGCGCCACCATCGCTTCGGCGGGCACGGGCGCGGTCCACGGTGACGTCCTGGTCACCAAGGTCCTCATCCCGGCGATCGCGGCCCCGCTGGTCGCGGGCATCGCGGCCATGCTGGCCACGCGGTTCTCCTACACGCTCGGCAAGAAGGCGGACGGCAAGTCGGCCGCCAAGGGCTTCCGCGCCGGCCAGATCGCCTCGGCCGGCCTGGTGTCCCTCGCCCACGGCACGAACGACGCGCAGAAGACGATGGGCATCATCACCCTCGCCCTCGTCGCCGGCGGCGCCGTCGCGCCCCGACTCCGACCCGCCCACCTGGGTCATCCTCTCGGCGGGCCTGGCCATCGCGCTCGGCACCTACCTGGGCGGCTGGCGCATCATCCGCACGATGGGCAAGGGCCTGACCGACCTCCAGCCGCAGCAGGGCTTCGCGGCCCAGACCAGCGCGGCGACGGTCATCCTGGCCTCCTCGCACCTCGGCTTCTCCCTCTCCACCACGCACTCCGTCTCCGGTTCGGTGATGGGCGCGGGCCTCGGCCGCAAGGGCGGCGTGGTCCGCTGGTCGACGGCGACGCGGATGTTCGTGGCGTGGGGTCTCACGCTCCCGGCGGCCGCCCTGGTGGGTGCGCTGGCCGAGTCCGTGTGCGACCTCGGCGACTGGGGCACGGCGGTGGTCGCGGTCTTCCTGATCGCCTCCAGCGCGGCCATCTGGAAGATCTCGCGCCGCGAGGTCGTGGACGCGTCGAACGTCAACGACACCGACGAGCCGGCCGGCGTGGTCACCACGGCGATCGCGGCCGTGACCCCGCCCCCGGCGGGCACGGTGGTGGACGACCTGACCGCCACGATCCCCGCCCCGGCAGCGGCCACCGCGGAACCGGCCGCACCGCCGGCCGCCGCGGTCTGAGCCCCAGCGACGAAGGAAAGCAAGCACCATGAAGATCGACTGGCAAGCACTGGGCTCCGTCTTCGGCGTCAGCCTCGTCGTCACCGTGGCCCTCGTGGCCCTCTTCACCCTCGGCATCATGGGCCTCTCCCGCCAGGAGCGGGCATCGGCCCAGGGCGGCACGGCCGCCTTCGCCGTGACCGGCGCGTACGCCTGCTTCGCCGCGTGTGCGGCGGCGGTGGGGTACGGGATCTATCTGATCGTGGCCTGACCGACCGACACCGTTACCGCGCCCCCGGACCTCACCGTCCGGGGGCGCGGTTCTGTGTTGACGCCCACCGACCGGCCACCGTTGCTAGGGTCTGCGTCACATCGGAAGGTACCGAAAAGACATGTGTCATACTGAGTACTGCTCAACTGACATACGCTCATACGAATAGCGTCCAAAGAACTGGCGTCTGTTCGCCCGCTGTCGCTTCGATGGCTTCCGAACTCACTCACGCATCGAGCAGTACGGAAGAGGGAACATCATGGCCAGGGAAGTCGATCCGAGCCTCAACAGGCGCAGGCTCCGCATCGAGCTACGCCGAGCCCGTGAAGCAACCGGGATGACTCAGCTCGAAGCCGCTCAGGCCCTGGAGTGGTCACTTTCCAAAATCATCCGGATCGAGGCGGGGACGGTCAGCGTCTCAGTCACCGACCTGCGCGCACTCCTCCAGCAGTACGACGTCGTAGATGAAGTACTGATCGCCGATCTGGAAGAGGCGGCTCGCGGCTCCAAGGGACAGTCCTGGTGGGCGGAGTACCGGGACATGATCAGCTCGCAGTTCGCTCAGTACCTGGGGTACGAGAGCTCTGCAATCACGATCCAGGCGTTCAACCCCGTCGTCTTTCCCGCTCTTCTGCAGAACGAGGACTATGCCGAGGCACTGCTCAAGGGCCGCACCGGCGAGGCACAGGCCCGCCGGGCCGTCGAACTCAGGACCGCCCGCCAGGAGCGCGTCTTCGACGACGAGGAGGGGCCGCGCGCCCATTTCGTCGTCGACGAGTCGGTCTTCCGCCGGCACGTCGGCGGCCCTTCGGTCATGCGCCGCCAATTGGAGCACGTCAAGACACTCGCCCAGCACCCCCGGGTGAACCTGCAACTCCTCCCCTTCACGGCGGGTTCCTTCTTCGGCTCGACAGCCCCCTTCGTACTGCTCACCTTCAAGGACGACGACGATCTGCTCTACATCGAGGGAAGTACCGGAAGCGTGACGAGCCGTGACGACATCGAACTCATCGCGCGCTACCAGGAGAGCTTCGCGGAAATCAGCGGCGCCGCGTACGAGGGCGACCAGGTCATCGAACTGATCGACGAGATCAGCACAGGCATGCGTTCCAGCTGAACCCGGGCGGGTACGGCACCGGGCGGCGTCAAGGAGGGCCTATGTGGGTCTTCGACAGGTTGCACGAGGGGTGGCGCCGGCTTGTGTCCACGCACGTCCCTCAAACAGCCGTAGAGCCAGGCCCGGCCGCTGACCCGGAGGAGGGCGAGCCGCCCGCCGACGATGTCGCACTGCGATCCGCAGCGATGCGCGACCCGGACTGGACGGACAACCTCGGGCGCATCGAGAAACAGCGAGCGGAGCAGGAGATGCGGAGGGAGCGCGCGACCGCGGACCAGCAGATCAGGCAGCGCACCGCGGCCTGGCTGCTGGGCTCGGGGACCGGCCTGCTGTTCCTGATCGCCGGTGTTCCGGTCACCAAGGCCGTTCAGGGCCAGCCTGTCACGTCCCTGGGCGTCTGGACCCTGCTCCTGCTCCTCGTGCTGGCCGCATGCGTGGTGGTCGGTGTCTTCCTCCTGATAGCCCGTCTACTCATGGACGGCTCCGAGGCATCCGAGGACCGGGACCGCGGCCGGGAGGTCAGCGACGCCGCTGCTTCGTCAGATCCGCCGAGGCTTCCCGGTCAGCGGGCCGCTCCGGCCCGCTCCCCCGCCCCGAGGGCGCGCGCCGGATTCCGAGGCCGGACGGTGAACGGCGCCCCGCCCCACCACAGTCCGGCCGCCGCGGCCAGCACCAACGTCACGCCCGCCCAGACGACCGCTCTCGCATCGCGCCCCGGAACCAGCAGCGCGATCGCGGCCCCGCCTGCCACCGCGAGCACTCCGGATCCCACGCAGACCACGACCAGCACGGCGATCTCAAGTCTCGTCGTGCCGCTCGTGGTCCGCCGGATCCGTGGTGACGAGACATCCCTCGTCCGCCCGCCGCGCATCTGCCCACCCCTCCCGTCACGCAGGACGGACCGTCACCGGCCGTCCCGCTCCGGGGACACAAGCCGCCCCAGGAAGGTCCCCCAGGCATTACGACCGAAGGTCAGCCCGGGCCCCTGGCGCCACTTCGAATCACGGACTCGTACGGTTTCCTCGTCCACCGCCAGCTCCAGGCAGTCCTCGCTGGGAACGGTGGAGTAGCTGCTCTTGTGCCATCGCAGCTGCGCCTGCTCATGCAGCTGTGCCTGCCGCTCGGACGGATGCCCGTCGATCACGCCGACCTCCCCCTACCGAGTGTCAGCACCTCGACGCGACCCGTCTCTCGCAGCAGCGTATCGCTCCGCCCTGGGGCCGCGAAGGTAGCTCGTGGTCACCGACCCGAAACAGCCGGTTCTGCCCTGTTCGTTCGTACTGCCCGCCGGTTCCCTGTGCGACTCTCTCAGGTCTCTTTCCCCTTCGGGACGGCGTGGACGCGTCATGGCCGCCGCCATCCCGCTCTGTGGGCCTCAGCACACTCTCCCTTCGCAGGTCAACAGCGAGTTGACGGCTCTTCCGGGCCCGTGGTGGACTGCCGGGGCCAAGTACGGCGGCCAGGGAGGAAGTCCGGTGTGAATCCGGCGCGGTCCCGCCACTGTCACCGGGGTAGGTAGCCCCGGGAGCCAGGAACTCCCACCGCCGGTCTCGTCGAACCAGGGCGTGGACACCCTGAGTGAGGACATGTCGCCATGCTCGCCTGCCGTTTGAGGTACAGCACCCGGACAGCCACGAGGTCGCTGCCCGACCCCACGGCCGGCTGAGCCGATGCGTGCCGATCGCGTCTTCGCGTACGGCGCCGCCGCCGGGCTCGTCGGGGATCTGCTGCTCGGTGATCCGCGCCGGGGGCATCCGGTCGCCGCATTCGGGCGGGCCGCCGGTGCCGTGGAGCGGGTGCTGTGGCGGGACCACCGGGGATGGGGCGCGCTGCACACCGCCGTGTGTGCCGGGGGTGCCGTGGCGCTGGGTGCCGTGGCCGAGAGAGTCGTACGTCCTTCCCGTACCGCTTCCGTCGTACTGACCGGCGCCGGCCACCTGGGCCGTCGTCGGGGGGGACCTCGCTCGCGCGGGGAGGCGCGGGGGTGTCGGGCGGGCCCTGGAGGCGGGGTGATGTCGAGGGCGCTCGCGCCCGGCTGCCGCATCTGTGCGGGCGCGATCCGCAGGCCCTCGACGCCGACGGGATCGCCCGGGCCGTCGTCGAGTCCGTCGCCGAGAACACCTCCGATGCCGTGGTCGGTGCGCTGGTGTGGGGAGCGCTCGCCGGCGTGCCGGGGCTGCTCGGGTTCCGGGCCGTCAACACCCTCGACGCCATGGTCGGGCACAAGTCCGAGCGGTACCGGCGGTACGGCTGGGCCTCGGCCCGGCTCGACGACCTCGCCGGATGGCCGGGGGCGCGGCTCACCGCCGTACTCACGACGGTGAGCGGTGGTGATCCGCGGGGTGCGCTGCGCGCCTGGCGGGCGGATGCCGGCAAGCACCCGAGTCCCAACGCCGGGCCCGTCGAGGCCTGCGTTCGCGGGGGGCGCTCGGGGGTGCGGCTCGGGGGGACCCTGTCGTACGGCGGGCGGGTCGAGCACCGGCCCGTCCTCAACCGGGCCGGGCGGGCCGTGGACACACAGGACATCGAGCGCGCCGTACGGCTGTCCCGGCGCGTCGGGCTGCTCGCGCTCGGCGTCTCGGTCGCCGCGCGGGCTCTGCGGAAAGGGCGTGCCTCATGAGCGGGGGCGGGCTGCTCGTCGCCGGGACCACCTCCGACGCCGGCAAGAGTGTCGTCACCGCCGGGATCTGCCGGTGGCTGGTGCGGCAGGGGGTCAAGGTCGCGCCGTTCAAGGCGCAGAACATGTCCCTCAATTCGTTCGTGACGCGGGAGGGCGCGGAGATCGGGCGGGCGCAGGCCATGCAGGCCCAGGCCTGTCGGGTCGAGCCGACCGCGCTGATGAATCCCGTGCTGCTCAAGCCCGGTGGGGAGCAGAGCAGCCAGGTCGTGCTGATGGGCAAGCCCGTCGGTGAGATGAGTGCGCGCGGGTATCACGGCGGGCGGCAGCGGAAGCTGCTCGGTACCGTGCTCGACTGTCTCGCCGAACTGCGGGGCACGTATGACGCGGTGATCTGTGAAGGGGCCGGGAGTCCCGCCGAGATCAATCTGCGGCGGACCGACATCGTCAACATGGGCATCGCCCGCAACGCCGGGCTTCCGGTGCTCGTCGTCGGGGACATCGACCGTGGTGGCGTCTTCGCCTCCTTCTTCGGGACCGTCGCGCTGCTGTCCGAAGAGGATCAGAAGCTGGTCGCCGGGTTCCTCGTCAACAAGTTCCGGGGGGACGTCTCCCTTCTCGAACCCGGCCTCGACATGCTCCACGGGCTCACCGGGCGGCACACCTACGGCGTCCTGCCCTTCCGGCACGGCCTCGGCATCGATGAGGAAGACGGTCTGCGGGTCTCCCTCAGAGGGACCGTCCGGGAGTCGAACACCGCCCCGCCCGTCGGGGAGGACGTGCTGCGGGTCGCCGTGTGCGCGATTCCGCTCATGTCCAACTTCACCGACGTCGACGCCCTCGCCGCCGAACCCGGTGTCGTGGTGCGGTTCGTGGACCGGCCCGAGGAGCTGGCCGACGCCGACCTCGTCGTCATCCCGGGGACCCGGGGGACCGTGCGTGCGCTGGAGTGGCTGCAGGAGCGAGGGCTCGCGGACGCCCTCCAGCGCAGGGTCGCCGAAGGGCGTCCCGTCCTCGGCATCTGCGGTGGCTTCCAGGTCCTCGGCGAGCACATCGAGGACGAGGTCGAGAGCCGACGGGGGCAGGTCGAGGGCCTCGGGGTGCTGCCCGTAAGGGTTCGGTTCGCCCCCGAGAAGACCCTCACCCGGCCGGAGGGGGAGGCACTCGGGGAACGGGTCACGGGGTACGAGATCCATCACGGGGTCGCCGACATCCACGGAGGGACCCCCTTCCTCGACGGCTGCCGGGTCGGCCAGACCTGGGGCACCCACTGGCACGGCTCGCTGGAGTCGGACGGCTTCCGGCGGGCCTTCCTCCGCGAGGTGGCCGCCGCCACGGGCCGCCGGTTCGTGCCGGCGCCCGACACCTCGTTCGCCGCGCTGCGCGAGGAGCAGCTCGACCGGCTCGGCGACCTCATCGAACAGCACGCGGACACCGACGCGCTCTGGCGGCTCATCGAGTCGGGCGCGCCGCAAGGACTGCCTTTCATTCCACCGGGAGCGCCCGCATGAGCACTGTGTTGTTGTTGTCGACCGCCGACACGGACCTGTTGGCGGCCCGGGCCGCCTCGGGTGCGGACTACCGGATCGGCAACCCGACCCGCGTGGACGTGGCCGCCGAGCTGCCGGGGCTCATCCAGGGCTCCGACATCGCCGTCGTACGGCTGCTCGGTGGCAAGCGGGCCTGGGAGGACGGGCTGGCGGCTCTCAAGGCCGCCGGGATCCCGACCGTGCTCCTTGGCGGCGAGGCCGTGCCGGACGCCGAGTTGATGGCCGAGTCGTCGGTGCCGGCCGGTGTGGTCGCGGAGGCGCTGAAGTACCTCGTCGAGGGCGGACCCGCCAACCTCACCGAGCTGGCCCGGTTCCTGTCCGACACCGTGCTGCTGACCGGTGAGGGGTTCCTGGAGCCGCAGAAGATGCCGGAGTACGGCGTCCATGGCGACCGTGCCTTCGCCGAGGGCCGTCCGACCGTCGGGGTGCTCTTCTACCGGGCCCATGAGCTGAGCGGCAACACCGCCTTCGTGGACACGCTCTGCGACGCGATCGAGGCGCGCGGGGCCAACGCCCTCCCCGTGTACTGCGGTTCGCTGCGCGGGGCCGACGCCGGGCTGTACGAGATCCTCGCGAAGACCGACGCCCTCGTCGCCACCGTCCTCGCCGCCGGCGGCACGCACGCCTCGCAGGCGTCGGCGGGCGGTGACGAGGAAGCCTGGGACATCGGCGCGCTCGCCGAGCTCGACGTGCCGGTGCTGCAAGGACTTTGCCTCACCTCGTCCAAGGCGGCCTGGGACGAGTCCGACGCCGCCCTCTCCCCCATGGACGCGGCGATGCAGGTCGCGATCCCCGAGTTCGACGGGCGGATCATCACCGTCCCGTTCTCCTTCAAGGAACAGGGACCGGACGACGTCCCCGTGTACGTCGCCGACCCCGAGCGGGCCGGGCGCGTCGCCGGGATCGCCGTACGGCACGCGCAGTTGCGGCACAAGCCGAACGCCGAGAAGAAGCTCGCGCTCGTCTTCACCGCCTACCCGACCAAGCACTCGCGGGTCGGCAACGCGGTCGGCCTCGACACGCCCGCCTCGGCGGTGCGGGTGCTGGACGCCCTCAAGCAGGCGGGGTACGCGCTCACCGAGTACCCTTCCGGCGGCGACGAGTTGATCCACCGGCTCATCAACGCCGGTGGGCACGACGTCGAGTGGCTCACCGAGGAGCAGCTGGCCGCCGCGCCCGCGCGGGTGCCACTGGCCGACTACCGGGCGTGGTTCGACAAGCTGGACCCGGAGTTGCGGGACGGCATGCTGGAGGCGTGGGGCGAGCCACCGGGCAGCCTCTACGTCGACGGGGACGACATCGTGCTCGCCTCGCTCCAGTTCGGGAACGTCGTCGTGATGATCCAGCCGCCGCGCGGCTTCGGGGAGAACCCGATCGCGATCTACCACGACCCCGACATGCCGCCCTCGCACCACTACATGGCCGCGTACCGGTGGCTGGAGAACTCCTTCGGCGCCGACGCGATCGTCCACATGGGCAAGCACGGCACGATGGAGTGGCTGCCGGGCAAGGGCCTCGGCCTGAGCGGCGGTTGCGCCCCGGACGCCGTGCTCGGCGACCTCCCGCTCGTCTATCCCTTCATCGTCAACGACCCCGGCGAGGGCACCCAGGCCAAGCGGCGCGGGCACGCCACCGTCGTCGATCACCTGGTACCGCCGATGGCGCGTGCCGACACCTACGGGGACCTCGCCAAGCTGGAGCAGCTCCTCGACGAGTACGCGCTCGTCTCGGACCTGGACCCGACGAAGGCGCCGGCCGTGCGGGCGCAGATCTGGACGCTGGTCAAGGCGGCCGAGCTCCACCACGACCTGCATGTCGAGGACCAGCCGGACGACGACGACTTCGACGAGTTCGTCATGCACATCGACGGCTATCTGTGCGAGATCAAGGACGTGCAGATCCGCGACGGGCTGCACATCCTCGGCGGCGGTCCGGTCGGTGAGGCGCGGGTCAACCTCGTGCTCGCCGTGCTGCGCGCCTCGCAGGTGTGGGGCGGGCAGGCGAACGCGCTGCCGGGGCTCCGGGCTTGTTTCGCGGCCCATTTCGGGCTGGTGGAGAAGGAGTTGCTCGCCGAGCCGGGTGCGCCGGTGAAGGTGCCGGTCGAGCTGACGGAGCTGGTCGAGGGCCCGGCCCGGAGCGCCGCCGACGCGATCGACCTGCTGGAGCAGCTGTGCCGGCGGGTCGCGGAGGGCATGGAGGCGCGGGACTGGGACGTCGCGGTCGCCCCGGCCGTGCTGCGGGGTGTGCTGGGGGTCGAACTCCCGGACGGCGTCGCCGTGTTGGAGTTCGCCTGCACCGAGGTGGTGCCGCGGCTCGCCCGTACCACCGACGAGATCGATCACATCCTCAAGGCGCTCGACGGCGGTTACGTCCCGGCGGGCCCGTCCGGTTCGCCGACGCGCGGACTGGTCAACGTCCTGCCGACCGGCCGGAACTTCTACTCGGTCGACCCCAAGGCCATTCCCTCCCGGCTGAGTTGGGAGGTCGGGCAGGCGCTCGCCGACTCGCTCGTCCAGCGGTACCTGGCCGACACCGGCGAGTACCCGAAGTCCGTCGGCCTGACGGTGTGGGGCACGTCCGCGATGCGCACCCAGGGCGACGACATCGCCGAGATCCTGGCGCTGCTGGGCTGCCGCCCGGTGTGGGACGAGGCCTCGCGGCGCGTGACCGGCTTCGAGATCATCGGCCTGGAGGAGCTGGGGCGGCCGCGCATCGACGTCACCGTCCGCATCTCCGGGTTCTTCCGGGACGCGTTCCCGCACGTCGTCGGGCTGATCGACGACGCGGTGCGGAAGGTGGCCGAGCTGGACGAGCCCGCCGAGCGCAACTTCGTGAAGGCGCACGCCGACGAGGACACCGCCGAGCACGGTGACCGGCGGCGCGCGACGGCCCGTATCTTCGGCTCCAAGCCGGGCGCGTACGGCGCCGGTCTGCTGCCGCTGATCGACGCCCGCAACTGGCGCTCCGACGCGGACCTCGCCGAGGTGTACGCGGTGTGGGGCGGTTACGCCTACGGGCGGGGGCTGGACGGGCGGGCGGCGCGCGGGGACATGGAGACGGCGTTCAAGCGGATCAACGTGGCCGCGAAGAACGTCGACACCCGCGAGCACGACCTCGTGGACGCCGACGACTACTTCCAGTACCACGGTGGCATGGTCGCGATGGTCCGCCATCTCACGGGCGCCAACCCCGAGGCGTACGTGGGTGATTCGGCCACGCCGGACCAGGTGAGGACCCGCACGCTGGGCGAGGAGACGCACCGGGTGTTCCGGGCGCGGGTCGTGAACCCCCGCTGGATGGCGGCCATGCGCCGGCACGGCTACAAGGGTGCCTTCGAGATGGCGGCGACCGTCGACTACCTCTTCGGCTACGACGCCACGGCGGGCGTGGTCGACGACTGGATGTACGAGAAGCTCAGCGCCGAGTACGTCTTCGACCCGGAGAACCGGGACTTCATGAAGAAGTCCAACCCCTGGGCGCTGCGCGGCATCACCGAGCGGCTGCTGGAGGCCGCCGAGCGCGGGCTGTGGGCGGAGCCGGACGCGGACACGCTGGAGCGGCTGCGCGCCACGTACCTGGAGCTCGAAGGCGATCTGGAGGGCGACGACCAGTGAGTACCCCGTTTCCGTTCACGGCCGTCGTCGGCCAGGACGATCTGCGGCTCGCGCTGCTGCTGAACGCCGTGTCGCCGGCGGTCGGCGGTGTGCTGGTGCGCGGTGAGAAGGGCACGGCCAAGTCGACGGCGGTGCGGGCGCTTTCGGCGCTGCTGCCGGAGGTCGACGTCGTCCCCGGCTGCCGCTTCTCCTGCGACCCGGCCAAGCCCGACCCCGGCTGCCCGGACGGCCCGCACGAGCCGGGCCCCGGCACCTCGCGTCCCTCCCGCATGGTCGAACTCCCCGTCGGCGCCTCCGAGGACCGGCTCGTCGGCGCCCTCGACATCGAGCGGGCCCTCGCGGAGGGCGTGAAGGCCTTCGAGCCCGGCCTGCTGGCCGACGCGCACCGCGGGATCCTCTACGTCGACGAGGTCAATCTTCTGCATGACCATCTCGTCGACCTGCTGCTCGACGCGGCGGCCATGGGCGCCTCGTACGTGGAGCGCGAGGGTGTCTCCGTACGGCATGCCTCCAAGTTCCTGCTCGTCGGGACCATGAACCCCGAAGAGGGCGAGCTGCGGCCGCAGTTGCTGGACCGGTTCGGACTGACCGTCGAGGTCGCCGCCTCGCGAGAGCCCGACCAGCGGGTGGAGGTCGTACGGCGGCGGCTCGCGTACGACGACGATCCGGCGGGTTTCGCGGCGCGTTGGGCCGACGAGGAGACCGCCGTACGGCAACGGGTCGTCGCGGCGCGGGAGTTGCTGCCGTCGGTGCGGCTCGGGGACGGGGCGTTGCGGCAGATCGCGGCGACCTGTGCCGCGTTCGAGGTGGACGGCATGCGGGCGGACATCGTGATGGCGCGTACGGCCACCGCGCTGGCCGCCTGGGCCGGGCGGACCGACGTGCTCGCCGAGGACGTACGGCAGGCCGCGCTGCTCGCGCTGCCGCATCGCCGGCGTCGTAATCCCTTTGACGCGCCGGGACTTGACGAGGACAAGCTCGACCAGACGCTGGAGGAGTTCAGCGGCGAGGGCGAGGACGATCCCGACCCGGACGGGCCCGGTGGGGGCGGCGGGCAGCCGGCGCCGGACGACGGGTCGCAGGGTGACTCCGGGGGTGCGGCGCAGCCCGAGGCCGGCGAGGGCGGGGAGCCGCAGGCCGGTGGTGCCGGTGGCGGCGAGCAGTCCGCCGTACGGGCCGCGGAGCCGTTCCGTACCAAGGTGCTCAGCGTGCCCGGGCTGGGGGACGGTGCCGCCGGGCGGCGTTCGCGGGCGCGGACCGAGCACGGGCGGACCACGGGGGCACGCCGCCCTCGGGGTGCGCTGACCAAGCTGCATCTGGCGGCCACCGTGCAGGCGGCGGCGCCGCATCAGCGGGCGCGCGGCCGGTCCGGGCCGGGCTCGTGCTGCGCCGGGACGATCTGCGGCAGGCGACGCGGGAGGGGCGCGAGGGGAACCTCGTGCTGTTCGTCGTCGACGCCTCCGGGTCCATGGCGGCCCGGCAGCGGATGAGTGCCGTCAAGGGTGCCGTGCTGTCGCTGCTGCTCGACGCGTACCAGCGGCGGGACAAGGTGGGACTGGTGACGTTCCGGGGGACGGCGGGTGAGGTGGCGTTGCCGCCGACGTCGTCCGTGGACGCCGCCGCGGCCCGCCTGGAGACGTTGCCGACCGGGGGCGTACGCCGCTCGCCGCCGGGCTGCTGAAGGCGCACGAGGTGCTGCGGGTCGAGCGGCTGCGGGACCCGGCGCGGCGGGCGCTGGTCGTCGTGGTGACCGACGGGCGGGCCACGGGCGGGCCGGAGCCGGTCGCGCTGTCGCAGCGGGCGGCGCGGTTGTTCGCCGCCGACGGGGTCGCCTCCGTCGTCGTCGACTGCGAGTCCGGGCCGGTACGGCTGGGGCTCGCCGGGCAGTTGGCGGGTGAGCTGGGGGGTACGGCGGTGACGCTCGACGAGTTGCGGGCCGACTCCATCGCAGGGCTGGTCAAGGACGTACAGAGGAGGGCCGCGTAATGCCTCAGGGACAGCCGAGTGTGGTGCCGGACGACGGTCTGACCACGCGTCAGCGGCGTAATCGGCCGCTGGTGGTCGTGCATACCGGGGTGGGCAAGGGCAAGTCGACCGCCGCGTTCGGGCTTGCCCTGCGGGCCTGGAACCAGGGGTGGCCCATCGGGGTGTTCCAGTTCGTCAAGTCGGCGAAGTGGAAGGTCGGCGAGGAGAACGCGCTGCGGGTGCTGGGCGCCTCCGGCGAGGGCGGGTCCGTCGACTGGCACAAGATGGGCGAGGGGTGGTCCTGGGTCCAGCGGGACGCCCAGATGGACAACGAGGAGAAGGCCCGGGAGGGCTGGGAGCAGGTCAAGCGGGACCTCGCCGCCGAGACGTACAAGCTGTATGTGCTCGATGAGTTCGCCTACCCCATGCACTGGGGGTGGGTGGACACCGACGAGGTGATCTCCGTGCTGCGGGACCGGCCGGGCACGCAGCACGTCGTCATCACCGGGCGCAACGCTCCCGAAAAGCTCGTCGACTTCGCCGATCTCGTGACCGACATGTCCAAGGTGAAGCATCCGATGGACGCCGGGCAGAAGGGGCAGCGGGGTATCGAGTGGTGATGTCCTCCTCGTCCGTTTCCGTCCCTCGGCTGGTCATCGCCGCGCCCTCTTCCGGGAGCGGGAAGACCACCGTCGCCACGGGGTTGATGGCCGCGTTCGCCGCGCGGGGGCTCGCCGTGTCCCCACACAAGGTCGGGCCGGACTACATCGACCCCGGGTATCACTCGCTCGCCACCGGGCGGGTGGGGCGGAACCTCGACGCGTATCTGTGCGGGCCGGAGTTGATCGGGCCGTTGTTCGCGCACGGGTCGCGCGGGTGTGACATCGCCGTCGTCGAGGGGGTGATGGGGATGTACGACGGGGCCGCGGGGGAAGGCGAACTAGCGTCCACCGCTCATGTCGCGAAGCTGTTGGGGGCGCCCGTCGTCCTCGTCGTCGACGCCTCTTCGCAGTCGCGGTCGGTGGCTGCGCTGGTGCACGGGTTCGCCTCGTGGGATCCGGAGGTGCGGGTCGGGGGCGTGATCCTCAACAAGGTCGCGTCCGACCGGCACGAGGAGCTGCTGCGGGAGGCGTTGGAGTCGGCCGGGGTGCCGGTGCTCGGGGTGCTGCGGCGGGTGGCCCAGGTGGATACGCCTTCCCGGCATCTGGGGTTGGTGCCGGTTGCCGAGCGGCGGGGAGCGGCGCTTGAGGCTGTGGCCGCTATGGGGGCGCAGGTTGCCCAAGGGTGCGAGCTGGCGGCGTTGGAGGCGCTGGCCCGCGCTGCCGGTGCCGTACCAGGGGGCTGCGCCCCCTGGACCCCCCGCCTCGCCCACCCACCACCCGACTCGGTTGGCTGAGAAGCGAGGCAAGGACGGCGACGCCACCGACGCCACGAAGCGCAGCCCCGTCGTCGCCATCGCCGGTGGCCCCGCCTTCACCTTCTCCTACGCCGAGCACACCGAGCTCCTCACCGCCGCCGGAGCCGAGGTCGTCACGTTCGATCCCCTGCGCGACGAGCAACTCCCCGAAGGGACCCGCGGCTTGGTCATCGGCGGCGGCTTCCCCGAGGTGTACGCCGCCGAGCTGTCCGCCAACGAACCCCTGCGCAAGGCCGTCAGTGAGCTCGCCCTCAGCGGCGCCCCCGTCGCCGCCGAGTGTGCCGGGCTGCTGTATCTCTGCCGTGAGCTCGACGGAGCGCCCATGTGCGGTGTGCTCGACGCGTCCGCGCGGATGAGCGAGCGGCTCACGCTCGGGTACCGGGACGCGGTGGCCGTCGGCGACAGTTCCCTCGCCGTCGCCGGGACGCGGATGCGGGGACACGAGTTTCATCGGACCGTCGTGGAGCCCGGTGCCGGGGCGGCTCCGGCATGGGGGGTGCGCGCCCCTGCCCCGCGCGTCGAAGGTTTCGTACAACAAGGTGTGCACGCGAGTTATCTGCACACGCACTGGGCGTCCGAGCCCGGTGTGGCCCGTCGGTTCGTGGAGAGGTGCCGGACGTCATGAGCAGCAGCAGGTTGATCGGAGTCGGGGTCGGTCCCGGCGATCCGGAGCTGGTGACCGTCAAGGGCGTCAACGCACTGCGTGCCGCCGATGTGGTCGTCGTCCCCGTGATGGCTGCACCTGATGGAAAGGACGGCGGGGAACGCGGGCGGGCCGAGGCCACCGTGCTGCATTACGTCGGACAGGAGAAGGTCGTACGGGTGGTGTTCGCGCTCAACGAGCGGACCGACCGGGGGCGGCGGGAGGCCGCCTGGGACGCCGCCGGGGAGCGGGTCGCGCGGCTGCTCGTCGAGCACGGCACCGTCGCCTTCGCCACCATCGGCGATCCGAACGTCTACTCCACCTTCACCTATCTCGCGCAGACCATCGCCGAGCTGGTGCCGGGGACCGTCGTGGAGACCGTGCCCGGTATCACCGCCATGCAGGATCTCGCCGCGCGTTCCGGGGCCGTGCTCACCGAGGGCACCGAGCCGCTGACGCTCGTGCCCGTCACCGCCGGTGCCCAGGCGCTCAAGGACGCCCTGGCCGGGCCGGGGACGGTCGTGGCCTACAAGTTCGGGCGGCAGGCGCAGGAGGTCGCCGAGGCGCTGCGGCAGACCGGGCGGATCGACGACGCCGTGTGGGGGTCGGCGCTCGGGCTGCCGGAGGAGTCCGTGCGGCCGGCGGCCGAGCTCGACGGCGCCCCGCTCCCCTACCTCTCCACGCTCATCGCGCCGGCCCGGCGTGACGGCGGGCGGGGCGGCAAGCTGTGACCTCGCCCTTCGGGGCGTCAGTCGGCGATGCCCACCACCAGCCAGATGAACGCCACGCCCGCGACCGTGCACAGCAGGGTCGAGCGGGCGGGGTGTTCGTGGTGGGCCTCGGGGAGGATCTCGGCGGCCGCCAGATAGAGGAGCGCGCCACCGAAGAAGCCGAGATACGCGCCGAGCAGCTTCTCCGGGATGGTGAAGAAGAGGGTCGACGCGGCGCCCACGACCGGGGCCGCCGCGTCCGCGACCAGCATCGCCATCGCCCGGCGGCGGGCGTTCCCGTACAGGCTCGTGATCGTGTACGTGTTGAAGCCGTCCGCGAAGTCATGGGCGATGACCGCGAGGGCCACCGCGGTGCCCATGCCGCCGCCCACCTGGAAGGCCGCGCCGATCGCCACGCCGTCCATGGCGCTGTGGCCGACCATCGCCGCGGCGGCCGTCAGGCCCACCTCGGGGACCCGGGCGTCCCTCTCCTCGCCGCCGTGCGCGGCCTGGCGGGCGGCGAGGAGCCGTTCCACCAGATGGGCCAGCAGGAAGCCGGCCACGAACAGCAGCAGCGCGGCCGGTACGCCGAACACCTCGGTGCCCGCCGCCTCCAGCGCCTCCGGCAGCAGGTCCAGGCCGACCACGCCCAGCATGAGGCCGCCGGCCAGGCCAAGGACCAGGTGACGGCGGTCGGTCACCCGCTGTGCCGTCCAGCCGCCGGCCAGTGTCATCAGGAACGCGCCGAGCGCGACGAACACCGCCATGGGCCCTTCGTATCCGATCAGGCCCTGTTCGCGCACATCCAGACCCCCAGTGAAGCTCCGTGAATCTTCGTACGAGAGGACCCGAACCCATGGCCGACGCCCCCACCGGCAAGGTGACCTTCGTCGGTGCCGGACCCGGCGCCGCCGATCTGCTGACGTTCCGTGCCGCGCGTGCCATCGCCGAGGCCGACGTCGTGATCTGGGCGGCGAGCCTGGTCCAGGCCGAGGTCCTGGAGCACGCCCGTGAGGGGGCGGAGATCCTCGACTCGGCGACGATGTCGCTGGAGGACGTCGTGGCCGTGTACGAGCGGGCGCATCAGCACGCGTTGAAGGTCGCCCGTATCCACTCCGGCGATCCCGCCCTGTGGGGCGGTACGCAGGAGCAGCTCGACCGGTGTGCGCGGATCGGCATCGCGACCGAAGTGGTCCCCGGTGTCTCCGCGTTCTCCGCCGTCGCCGCGCTCGCGCAGCGCGAGCTGACCATTCCCGAGGTCGCGCAGTCCGTGGTGCTGACCCGCCTCGGCGGCGGCAAGACGCCGATGCCGCCCGGTGAGGAGGTGCGGGAGTTCGCCAAGCACGGCACCACCATGGCGATCTTCCTGTCGGCGGCGCGCAGTGGTCAGCTGGTGCGGGAGCTGCTGGAGGGCGGCTATCCGACGTCCACCCCGGTGGTCGTCGCCTATCAGGCCACCTGGCCCGAGGAGCTGGTCGTGCGGTGCACGATCGAGACGCTGGAGGAGACGGTCAAGGAGCACAAGCTCTGGAAGCACACGCTCTTCCTGGTCGGGCCCGCGCTCGACGCCGAGGGCACCCGCTCGCACCTGTACCACCCCGGTCACTTCCACGGCTACCGCAAGGCCGACCCGGAGGCCCGCCGGGCCCTGCGCGCGCGGGGTGCGAGTACGTGATCACGGTCTTCGGTACGGGGACGGGGGCGCCGGTTCCCGCCGACGTGCTGGCCGGGGCCCGGTTGGTGGTGGGCGGCCGGCGTCATCTGGCGTCCGCGCCCGTGCCCGACGACGCCGAGCAGGTCGTCCTCGGGCCGCTGGCGCCCGCGCTGGACGTCATCGAGCGGCATCTGAAGGCGGAGAGCCCGGTCGTCGTGCTCGCCTCGGGTGATCCCGGGTTCTTCGGGATCGTGCGGGCGCTGGCCGAGCGGTTCGGGTCCGGGCGGTTGGACGTACGGCCGGGAGTGCCGTCCGTCGCCGCCGCGTTCGCGCGGCTGGGGCTGACGTGGGACGACGCGGTCGTGGTCAGCGCGCACGGGCGGGAGCTGCGGACGGCCGTGCACGTGTGCCGGGCGCGGCCCAAGGTCGCGGTGCTGACCGGGCCGGGGTCCGGGCCCGCCGAGCTGGGGGCCGCGCTGCGGGCCGACGCCCGGGTCCTGGTCGTCGCCTCCGCGCTGGGCTCCGGCGAGGAGCGCGTCGAGCGGGTGACGCCGGCCGAGGCCGCCGCCCGTGACTGGGGGGCGTCGGTCAGCGTGGTGCTGTGCCTGGACGAGGCGCGGCTGCTGGGTCCCGTCGCGCGGACGGTCGCCGGGTCCGACGCCGGCCCCGGTCGATGGGCGCTGGACGAGGACGCGTTCGCGCACCGTGACTCGATGATCACCAAGTTCGAGGTACGGGCCTCGCGCTGGCCCGGCTCGGCCCACGGCTCGGCGACCACGTCTGGGACATCGGGGCGGGCTCCGGTTCGGTCGCGGTGGAGTGCGCGCGGTTCGGCGCGGCCGTCACCGCCGTCGAGAAGACCCGGGACGGCGTCGAGCGGGTGCGTGCCAACGCGGCGGCCCACGGGGTCGACGTACGGGCCGTGCACGGGGCCGCGCCCACGGTGCTGTCCGATCTCGACGACCCCGACGCCGTGTTCGTCGGCGGCGGCGGGCGGGAGCTGCCCGCGATCGTCACCGCGTGCGCGCGGCGCGCCCGGCGGACGGTCGTCGTGGCGATGGCCGCGCTCGACCGGGTGCCGGCCGTGCGCGAGGCGCTCACCGGCGCCGGGTTCTCCTGCGACGGCGTGCTGTTGCAGTCGTCGCGGCTGGCGCCGTTGCCCGGGGACGTGACCCGGCTCGCGGCGACCAACCCTGTTTTTCTGCTGTGGGGGTACCGAACCCCCGTTTCTCATGAGGGAGTAGCCCTGTGATCGGCCTCATTTCCGCCACCGCGGCGGGCGCGGCTGCGCGCGACCGGCTGGCCGCGGCGTGGCCGGAGCGGACGCGCGTGTACGAAGGTCCCGTCGGGGACGCCGTACGGGCCGCGTTCGCGGAGTGCGAGCAACTGGTGTGCTTCCTCGCCACGGGGGCCGTGGTGCGGCTCATCGCGCCGCTGCTCGGCGACAAGGCGTCCGACCCGGGTGTCGTGTGCGTCGACGAGGCGGGGCGGTTCGCCGTGTCGCTGGTCGGCGGGCACGGCGGCGGCGCCAATGAACTCGCCCGTGAGGTAGGGGAGTTGCTGGGCGCGGAGCCGGTCGTCACGACGGCGACGGACGCGGTCGGCCTGCCGGGGCTCGACACGCTCGGTTTCCCCGTCGAGGGCGATGTCGCCGCCGTCTCGCGGGCGCTCCTCGACGGTGAACCGGTCGCGCTGGAGGCGGAGTTGGCATGGCCGCTGCCCGCGCTGAAGGTCACCGAGGACGGCGCCCATGTCGTGCGGGTCACCGACCGTCTCGTCCAGCCCGCCTCGCGGGAGGTCGTGCTGCGGCCGCCGTCCCTCGTCGTCGGGGTCGGCGCCTCCAGGGGCGTACCGGCGGACGAGGTGCTGGTGCTGGTGCGGGACGCCTGCGGGACGCCGGGCTGTCGGAGGCGTCCCTCGCCGAACTCGCCACCGTGGACGCCAAGGCGGACGAGCCGGGCATCGTCGAGGCCGCCCGCGCGCTGGGGGTCCCGCTGGTCACCCACACCGCCGCGGCCCTCTCGGCCGTCGAGGTGCCCAACCCCTCCGTCGCGCCGCTGGCCGCCGTGGGCACCCCGTCCGTCGCCGAGGCCGCCGCGCTCGTGACCGGCGGCGAACTCCTCGTACCCAAGCGGAAGTCCTCGCGGGCGGACGGACACGCCGCGATGGCGACCTGTGCCGTCGTACGGCGTCCCGCGCGCGGCCGGCTCGCGGTGGTCGGGCTCGGGCCCGGCGCCCGGGATCTGCTCACCCCGCGCGCGAAGGCGGAGTTGCGGGGCGCCGCCGTGCTGGTCGGCCTGGACCAGTACGTCGACCAGATCCGCGATCTGCTGCGGCCCGGCACCGTGATCCTGGAGTCGGGGCTCGGGGCCGAGGAGGAGCGGGCCCGGACGGCCGTCGCGGAGGCGCGGAAGGGGCGGGCCGTCGCGCTGATCGGCAGCGGGGACGCGGGCGTGTACGCCATGGCCTCCCCCGCGCTCGCCGAGGCGTCCGACGACATCGAGGTCGTCGGTGTGCCCGGAGTCGACCGCCGCGCTCGCCGCCGCCGCGATCCTGGGCGCCCCGCTCGGCCACGACCACGTCTCCATCAGCCTCTCCGACCTGCACACCCCCTGGGAGGTCATCGAGCGGCGGGTGCGGGCGGCGGCCGAGGCGGACATCGTGGTCACCTTCTACAACCCGCGCTCCCGGGGCCGCGACTGGCAGCTGCCGAAGGCGCTGGCGATCCTCGCCGGGCACCGGGAGCCGGCCACGCCGGTCGGCGTCGTGCGGAACGCGTCGCGGCCGGACGAGTCCAGTCGGCTCACGACACTGGGGTCCCTGGATCCGGCGACGGTCGACATGATGACGGTCGTGACCGTCGGCAACACGGCGACCCGGGACATCGCGGGGCGCATGGTGACACCGCGCGGCTACCGCTGGCAGACCGCCGAGGAGGGCGCCAAGTGATCCGTGAGGTCCACCCCATCGAGGAGGAGTCCTACCGGCGGCTGCGGGCCCGCCTGGACACCTCGCACTTCCCGCCGCTGACCCGGGCGGTGGTCGAGCGGGTCATCCACTCCGCCGCCGACCTGGCGTACGCCGACGACCTCGTCATGGACGAGGGCGAGCTGGAGAAGGCGCATGCCGCCCTGCACGGCGGGGCGCCCGTCGTCGTGGACGTCGAGATGGTCGCGGCCGGCATCACCCGGCGCGAGACCGTCTGCCGGCTGCGCGACGCCGTGGCCGGGCCGGGGCTGACCCGCTCCGCGCACGCGATCCGGCTCGCCTACGAGCAGGTCGGCCCCGGCGCCCTCTGGGTGATCGGCAACGCGCCGACCGCGCTGGAGGAACTGCTCACCCTGGACGCCGCCCCGGCGCTCGTCATCGGTCTGCCCGTCGGCTTCGTCGGCGCGGTCGAGTCCAAGGCCGCGTTGCGCGAGAGCGGACTGCCCGCCGTGAGCAACGTGTCCGAGAAGGGCGGGTCGGCCGTCGCCTCGGCCGCGCTCAACGCCCTGCTGTACCACCCGTTCCACCGAGGAGAAATCGTGACCACCCCCAGCCCGCTCTGCTCATCGCCGGCCACGGCACCCGGGACGAGGCCGGGCCGAGGCGTTCCGCGCCTTCGTACGGGAGTTGGGGCGCCGCCACCCCGAACTGCCCGTCGCGGGCGGCTTCATCGAACTGTCCCCGCCGCCGCTCGGCGAAGCCGTCACCGAGCTGGTGGAGCGAGGCGTACGACGGTTCGCCGCCGTGCCGCTGATGCTGGTCTCCGCCGGTCACGCCAAGGGCGACATCCCGGCGGCGCTGGCCCGCGAGAAGGAACGGCACCCGGGGATCTCGTACACCTACGGGCGTCCGCTGGGCCCGCACCCGTCGCTGCTGAACGTTCTGGAGCGGCGGCTGGAGGAGGCGCTCGGCACCGAGGGGCGCACGCCCGGTGACCTCGCCGACGTGACCGTGCTGCTCGTCGGGCGCGGTTCCACCGACCCGGACGCCAACGCCGAGGTGCACAAGGCGGCCCGGCTGCTGTGGGAGGGGCGCGGGTACGCGGGCGTGGAGACGGCGTTCGTGTCGCTGGCCGCGCCGGACGTGCCGAGCGGCCTGGACCGGTGCGTGAAGCTGGGCGCGCGGCGGATCGTGGTCCTGCCGTACTTCCTGTTCACCGGCATCCTCCCGGACCGGGTCCGGCAGCAGACCGAGGGCTGGGCCGCCGCGCACCCCGACGTCGAGGTGCGCTCGGCCGACGTCATCGGGCCGGAGCCGGAGCTGCTCGACCTGGTGATGGAGCGGTACCAGGAGGCGGTCAAGGGCGATCTGCGGATGAACTGCGACTCGTGCGTCTACCGCATCGCGCTGCCCGGTTTCGAGGACAAGGTGGGCCTGCCGCAGCAGCCGCACTTCCACCCCGACGACGACGGCCACCATCACCACGGCCATGGACACCACCACCACGGCTCCCACTCCCATGCGCACTGACAGACAGGACACCGGCAGCCACGACCTGCGGCACCACGGTGACGCCGAGGTACGGGACGACGGGGCGCGGCTCACCGACCTCGCCGTGAACGTCCGCGCCGACACACCCCCGAGATGGCTGCGGGAGCGGATCGCCGAGTCGCTGACCGGGCTGGCCGCCTACCCGGACGGCCGCGAGGCACGGGAGGCGGTCGCGGCCCGGCACGGGCTGCCCGCGGAGCGGGTGCTGCTCACGGCCGGTGCGGCGGAGGCCTTCGTGCTGCTCGCCCGCGCCCTGGAGACCCGTCATCCGCTGGTCGTGCACCCGCAGTTCACGGAGCCGGAGGCGGCGCTGCGGGACGCGGGGCACACCGTCGACCGGCTGCTGCTGCGCGAGGAGGACGGCTTCCGGCTCGATCCGGAGGCCGTCCCCGAGGACGCCGACCTGGTGGTGATCGGCAACCCGACGAACCCGACATCGGTCCTGCACCCGGCGGACACGATCGCCCGACTCGCCCGTCCCGGGCGGACGTTGGTGGTGGACGAGGCGTTCATGGACGCGGTGCCGGGCGAGCGGGAGGCGCTGGCGGGACGCACCGACGTCCCCGGGCTGGTCGTCCTGCGCAGCCTGACCAAGACCTGGGGGCTGGCCGGGCTGCGCATCGGGTACGTCCTCGCCGCGCCGGAGACCATCGGCGAGCTGGAGCGGGCCCAGCCGCTGTGGCCGGTGTCCACCCCGGCGCTCGCGGCGGCGCGGGCCTGCGTGCAGCCGCAGGCCCTGGCCGAGGCGGCCCACGCGGCCCACCGGATCGCCGCCGACCGGGCCCATCTCGTCGCCGGGCTGCGGGAGTTCGCCCCGGACGGGCTGAAGGTGGCCGAACCGGCGGAGGGCCCCTTCGTCCTCGTACGCCTGCCCCGGGCCGCCGCCGTGCGCCGGCATCTGCGCGACCTCGGTTTCGCGGTGCGGCGCGGGGACACGTTCCCCGGCCTGGACGAGGAGTGGCTGCGGCTCGCGGTGCGGGACCGGACGACGGTCAACTCGTTCCTCCAGGCGCTGGACCAGGCGATGGTCCTGTCGCAGCACTGAGGGGGAACGCGGTGGGCGCCGCCGGGGTGGTCAGTTCCTGCCGCGTCGCGCCACCGCGGTCGCTCCCCCGCCCGCGACGAGCAGGGCGATCGCGCCCCCCGCGATGTACGGGGTCAGGGAGTTGCCGCCGGTCTCGGCCAACCCGGCCTCGGCGGGGGCGCCTTGGGGTTTCACATTGCCGGCCGGGGTCTCGGAGGGCGCCGCGGCGGCGGGTGCTGCCGGGGCCTCGCAGGTGGCCTTCGCCAGGGTCAGGGTGCCCTCGACCTCCGCGACGTTGAGCTTCAACGGGTTGACGGAGACGGTGAGTTCGAGGGCGGTGGCGGCGGCCGTGCGGGACGTGGTCTCGCGCTTCGACAGGTCGAGGCGGACCTCGCCGACGCCCGGGACCTTCACCTCGGTCGGGCCGCCCGCGCTCAGCGTGACCTTCTTGCCGAGGACGGTGACATCACCGAGCACGTTGGACCGGGCGATCGGGGTCTTCCCGGCCTCGCAGACCGCCTCGGACGTGACGGCGCCGAGCTCGACGACCGAGAGCAGCGGCAGGCCGGGGACGTGGAGTTTGGCGTGGGCGAGGCGGGTGGAGGCCTCGGCCCTGGTCGCGGTGACGTTCGCCTTCGCCGACGCCACCTCGGCGTTCAGGACGCTGAAGGCCCGGCCGTTGTTCACGCCGTTCAGCTCGGCGGTCAGGGCGGTCTTCTCGGCGCTCTGCGGCGCCTGCACTTCGTTCAGGGAGACCGCGAGCGGGACGTTCACGGTCTTGTTGAGCAGGGACACGTCGAGGCCGGTGCGCAGGACGACGGCGCTCGCGCGGCCTTGGTCGCCGGTGGCGTGGGCGGAACCCGCCCCCGCCAGGACCGCGGGACCGGCGGCCAGGGCGGTGGCCGTCACGACGGTCGCGAGACGGCGTGCGGGCATACGGAAGTTCTTGCCGTTCAAGGTGGGGACCCCTCAGAGGAGACTTGCTCGGGACTCGGCAAGAATTACGCACGGAGAGTGAACAGTCAGCGGTCCGACGGGAGTTCACCCCAACGTGGTGCTCCCGTGAACCTTTTCGATTCATGCGGCACGGGTGTTCCTCGAAGTCACCCCCGTACCCCCTTCTGTGCGAGCGCGTCCGTTGACGGGGCGGCGCGTGAGCGGGAGTGCAGAACGAGCCAGGCCGCTCAACGGTTACGCTCCGTCAACGCGGCTCCGGCGGCTCAGGCGGCTCAGGCGGTGACCCGGCCGTCGAGGACGACCCGCTGCGGGTCCGCCAGTACGCGTACGTCGGCGCGCGGATCGGACGCGTAGACCACGAGGTCGGCCGGGGCGCCCTCCTCCAGGCCGGGTCGGCCGAGCCAGGTCCGGGCCTTCCAGGTCGTCGCCGCGAGCGCCTCGATGGGCGGGATGCCGGCGGTGACCAGTTCCGCGACCTCGTCCGCGACCAGGCCGTGCGGCAGGGTGCCGCCGGCGTCGGTGCCGACGTACACCGGGATGCCCGCGTCGTAGGCGGCGCGCACGGTGTCGTAGCGCCGCTCGTGCAGTCGCCGCATGTGCGCCGACCAGCGCGGGAACTTGGTCTCGCCGCCCGCCGCGAGCTGCGGGAAGGTGGCGATGTTGACGAGGGTCGGGACGATCGCCACGCCGTGCTCGACGAAGAGCGGGATCAGGTCCTCGGTCAGCCCGGTGGCGTGCTCGACGCAGTCGATGCCGGCGCCGACCAGGTCCGGCAGGGAGTCCGCGGAGAAGCAGTGGGCGGTGACCCGGGCACCGAGGCGGTGGGCCTCGGCGATGGCCGCGTCCAGGGCGTCCCGCGGCCAGACCGCGGACAGGTCGCCGAGCTCGCGGTCGATCCAGTCGCCGACCAGCTTGACCCAGCCGTCGCCGCGCCGGGCCTCCTGGGCGACGTACGCGACCAGGTCGTCGGGCTCGATCTCGTGGGCGTAGCCGCGGATGTAGCGACGGGTGCGGGCGATGTGCCGGCCGGCCCGGATGATCTTCGGGAGGTCCTCGCGGTCGTCGATCCAGCGGGTGTCCGAGGGGGAACCGGCGTCGCGGATCAGCAGGGTGCCGGCCTCGCGGTCGGTGAGCGCCTGCTTCTCGGCGACGTCCTGGGGGACCGGGCCGTGCGGGCCGAGGCCGACATGGCAGTGCGCGTCGACCAGGCCCGGCAGGGCCCAGCCGGCGACGGTGCGGATGTCACGGGCGCCGGCGGGACGGTCGTAGGAGATCCGGCCGCCGACCACCCACAGCTCGTCCCGGATGTCGTCGGGTCCGGCCAGGACCCGGCCCTTCACGTGCAGCACCGCGCGTTCGCTCATGACTGCACCCTAATGACCGGGCCCTGATGACCGGCTAGTCGCCCTTGCCCACCTGGTCTCCCTTGCCCACCTGGTCGGACGTCTCCTCCTCCACGTCGGCCATCGCCGGGTCGAGGAGGCGGGAGAGGAAGTGGCGGGTGCGTTCGTGGCTCGGGTTGCCGATGACCTGGGCGGGGACGCCGTCCTCGACGATCACTCCGCCGTCCATGAAGACGACCCGGTCGGCGACCTCGCGGGCGAAGGTCATCTCGTGGGTGACGACCATCATCGTCATGCCCTCGTTCGCCAGCATGCGCATCACCGCGAGGACGTCGCCGACGAGCTCGGGGTCGAGCGCGGAGGTCGGCTCGTCGAAGAGCATCACCTCGGGGCCCATGGACAGGGAGCGGGCGATGGCGACGCGCTGCTGCTGGCCGCCGGAGAGGGAGGCCGGGTAGGCGTGCGCCTTCTCCGACAGGCCGACGCGTTCCAGGTTCTCGGCGGCCACCTTCGCCGCCTCCGCCTTGCCGCGCCTGAGGACCCGGCGCTGCGGGAGCGTGAGGTTCTCGGTGACGGTGAGGTGCGGGAAGAGGTTGAACTGCTGGAAGACCATGCCGATACGGCGGCGTACGGCGTCGATGTCGACGTCCGGGTCGGTGAGTTCGGTGCCGCCGACGAAGACCTGGCCCTGGGTGGGCTCTTCGAGCAGGTTCACACAGCGCAGCAGCGTGGACTTGCCGGAACCGGACGGGCCGATGACACAGACGACCTCGCCGCGACCGATCTCCAGGTCGATGCCCTTGAGGACCTCGTTGTCGCCGAACGACTTGTGCAGGCCCCGGACTTGGATCTCTGCCGTGCCGGTCACTTGACCGCCTCCTGGGCCTTGGCCTCCATACGGCGGACGACGAAGCCGAGCGGGATCGTCACCAGCAGATAGCACAGGCCGGCGACGAGGATCGGCGTGGAGTTGGCGGTCTGGCTGGCCAGATCGCGGCCGTACTTGGACAGTTCGCGCTCCTCCAGGGTGACGCCGAGGAACAGCACCAGCGAGGAGTCCTTGAAGAGCAGGACGAGTTCGTTGGTGAGCGGCGGCAGGATGATGCGGAACGCCTGCGGGATGATGATCGAGACCATGGCCCGCGCGGGCGAGAAGCCCAGGGAACGGGCCGCCTCCATCTGCCCCTTGGGCACCGCCTGGATGCCCGCGCGGATCGTCTCCGCCATGTAGGCCGCCGCGACCAGGCCGAGCGCGAGCGCGACCTTGCCGTAGGTGCCGCCGGGGATCTCGGTCCCCGGGAAGGCGAGCGGCACGGCCACGCCGATGAAGATGAAGATCAGCAGGGCGGGCAGCCCGCGGAAGATCTCGATGTAGACGCCGGCGAACCAGCGGTACGGGCCCACCGACGACAGCCGCATCAGCGCTATGACCATGCCGAGCACGAGCCCGAAGGCGAAGCCGGACAGCGTGTACAGCACGGTGTTCTTGAGCGCCAGCGTGATGACGTCCGGGAACATCTCCTTCGCGATGTCCCACTGGGCGAACTGGTTCTTCAGCCGGTCCCAGTCCGCCGACACCGCGAAGGCGATCACGGCGCCGACGAACACCACGTACTGCGCGCCGCGCGACAGACTGCGCTTCTGACGCCGGGTCAGGCCCTTCTTCCTGGGCTGGAGTGGTACGTCCGTATCAGCCATGGGGTCAGGACGCCGACGCGGACGGGGAGGCGGAGGCCGCCGAGGCGTCGTACGGGCCGATCCACTTCTCGTACAGCTTCTTGTACGTGCCGTCGGCCTTGGCGTCGGCGAGGGCCTTGTTGATGGCGGCGAGGAGCTTGGTGTTGCCCTTCTTCACCGTGAAGCCGTACTGCTCGCCGGTGTTGAGCTGCTCGGCGACCTTGAAGGCGTCCGAGTTGGCCTTGTCCTTCAGCCAGCCCTGGACGACCGGGTAGTCGATGATGACGGCCTTGACCTGGCCGGAGCGCAGGCCGTTGAGGACGGCGTCGGAGGACTCGAAGGAGACCGGGTCGAAGCCCTGGCTCTTGGCGTAGTCCTCGCCGGTGGTCTGTGCCTGGGCGCCCAGCTCGACCTTCTTGGCCTTGGCGTCGGCGAGGGAGGTGATCCCGCTGTCCTTGTCGACGAGCAGGGCCTGGGTGGCGTCGAAGTACGGGTCCGAGAAGTCGACGTTCTTCTTGCGCTCCTCGGTGATGGTCATGCCGGCCGCGGCGACGTCGCACTCGCCGGAGTTGAGGAAGGCGCCCGTCTTGAAGTTCTCGAAGGGGGTGTCGAGGATCTCCTGCTTCACACCGAGGTCGTCGGCGACCAGGTCGATCAGCGAGACGTCGAAGCCCTGCACCTTGCCGTCGATCTCCGACTGGAAGGGCGGGTAGGGCAGGTGGGTGCAGGTGGTGAGCTGCCCCGCCTTGACGAGCTCGACGCCGCCGGCGGCGGTCTTGGTGCCGCTGCCTCCGTCGTCGTCCGAGGAGCAGCCGGCCACGAGCACAAGCCCGGCCGTCGCGGTGGTGGCGGCCAGGATGCGGGTCCGGCGCCCGAGGATCGTCTTCACGGGGGAGCCTCCTGTGGGGGGAATGTGGCTTCCGATTATAAGGAAAGGTTTGGGTCTCTCAAATTAAAGCGATGGTTCGGAGGCCGTTCAGCCTAAGAAGCACCGGTCGGCGTTGGTTGTCGCGGGGCGGTTACCCTCGATCACCTGATCACCTCTACCCCCCGTGAGCGAAAGAGCACCGCCGTGACGCATCCGTTCCTTGACCTCGCCCCGCTGAGCGCCGCGCACTTCGCGTCGATCGAGGACCGTGTGGCGCGGCTGCTGAGCACCGAACAGGACGTCGTGATCATGCAGGGCGAGGCGCTGCTGCCGCTGGAGGGCGCGATCCGCGCGACCGCGGGGCCGGGGACGACCGCGCTGAACGTCATCACCGGCCCCTACGGGCAGACCTTCGGGGACTGGCTGCGCGACTGCGGGGCGACGGTCGTCGACCTGGCGGTGCCCTTCCACACCGCCGTCACGGCCGAGCAGATCCGGGAGGCCTTCGCCGAGCACCCGTCGATCGACTTCGTGTCGCTGGTGCACGCGGAGGCCGCGACCGGCAACACCAACCCGGTCGCGGAGATCGGAGAGGTCGTACGGGAGCACGGCGCGCTGTTCTACCTGGACGCGGTCGCCTCGATCGGCGCGGAGCCGGTGCTGCCGGACGCGTGGGGCGTCGACCTGTGCGTGATCGGGGCGCAGAAGGCGATGGGCGGGCCGGCCGGGGTGTCGGCGGTGTCGGTGAGCGAGCGGGCGTGGGCGCGGATGGCGGCGAACCCGCGGGCGCCGCGGCGGTCGTATCTGTCGCTGCTGGACTGGAAGGAGCGGTGGGTCGACGGCGGCCGCAAGGCGCTCCTGCACGCGCCCGCGCAGCTGGAGATGCTCGCCCTGGAGGCGTGTGTCGAGCGGATCGAGGAGGTCGGGCTGGACGCGGTGATGGCCCGGGCACGCGGCCGCGCCGCGGCGACCCGGGCGGGGGCGGTGGCGCTGGGCGGTGGGCTCGAGCCGTACGTGTACGAGGCCCGGGATGCCGCGCCGGTCGCCACGACGCTGCGGACGCCTGCCGGGGTGGTGGCCTCGGAGCTGGTGGCCCGCGCGCTGGCCGCGGACCCGGCGTTGCCGCTGGCCGCGGGCGGGGGTGCGCTGGCCAAGGAGATGATCCGGGTGAACCACTACGGGGCGGACGCCACGCCGGGGGCGGTGCGGGCGAGCCTGGCAGCACTCGGCGCCGCGCTGGCGGAGCGGGGACTGGGTGTGGATGTGGAGGGGGCGTTGCGGGCAGTGGAGGGTGAGGGGCGGTAGGGGCTCTGGCGGGGGGTGAGCGCCGGTAGGGGCTGAGGCAGGGCTTTCCTCCGCCCCCGCCGCCCCTACCCGTCCCGTCCCAGGGGCACGGCCCCTTCGACCCCGCTGGGGGCTCCGCCCCCCAGACCCCCCGTCGGCCCCGAAAAGGGCCTCGTCCTCAAACGCCGGACGGGCTGGGACATGCCGGGCGAGCTGGATTGTCAGACCCCCGTGCCATGCTGCCCGCATGACCACCGACACACCCCACACCCTTCCCGACGGTCGTCCCGTCCCCCTCATGACCGGGCCCGAACTGCCCATGTTGGAAAGCTGGTTGGAGTTTCACCGGGCCACGCTCGCGTTGAAGTGCGCGGGGCTGGACGACGCGCAGGCGCGCAGCGCCTCCGTCGAGCCCTCCTCGCTCACGCTCCTCGGGCTGGTGCAGCATCTCGCCGAGGTGGAGCGGAACTGGTTCCAGCGGGTGATCGGGGGGCTCGACCTGCCGCCCGTGTTCGACGGCGACCCGAGCGGGTACGGCCTCGATCCCGCCCGCACCCTCGACGACGCGCTCGCGATCTGGCGGCGGGAGGTCGAGCGCGGGCGGGAGCTGTACGCCGGGTGGTCGGTCGAGGACACCGGGCGGATGGTGGACGCGCCCTTCGCCGGCACCGAGGTCAGTCTGCGGTGGGTGTTCGTCCACATGATCGAGGAGTACGCCCGGCACAACGGGCACGCGGACCTTTTGCGGGAACGTATCGACGGGGAAACCGGCGCCTAATTCCTCACTAATTCAGGAATTCTTTTCAGGGCAGCTTCCCGTATTCTTCTGCCCGCTCTCCTCCGACCTAAACGCAAAGATTTCGCGAACGCCAAGAGGGGTAATTCGGGCAGATCTCGTGGGGGTTACATGGCTGTGACGCGTTACACAGAGCGACCGTTTTGCGCATTTCATACGGGTCATATCGGGACATACAGCATCACGCTCGCGCAAGCGTACGCGCCCGCGCGATAACACATCAGGGCGCGCCATGTAACCCCTCCCGGCCATGCATTTTTTAATTTCCCTCGGTAAATTCAATTCGCATGACTGCCTCACCAGCAGACCTGCAAGCCCACCCGCAAACCGAACTGCAAATCGACCGCCCGTCCGTGACGGACGGTGCCGCATTGTGGCGGATAGCGAGGGACTCGAAGGCCCTCGACCTGAACTCGTCGTACAGCTATCTGCTGTGGTGCCGTGACTTCGCCGCCACCTCGGCCGTCGCACGGGACGGGCGCGGGGAGCCGGTCGGGTTCATCACCGGCTATGTGCGGCCCGACCGTCCGCGCACCCTGCTCATCTGGCAGGTGGCCGTGGACGCGTCGCACCGCGGGCGCGGCCTCGCGGGCACGCTGCTCGACGGGCTGGTCGCGCGGACCGCCGCCGAGCACCGGATCACCTCCCTCGAGACCACCATCACGCCGGGCAACACCGCCTCCGAGCGGCTCTTCGCCGCGTTCGCCGAGCGGCACGGCGCGACGGTGGAGCGCGAGGTCCTCTTCGACACCCGGCTGTTCCCCGACGGCCCGCACGACCCCGAAGTCCTCTACCGCATCGGGCCCCTCACCCCCTGACCGCACCGTTGCCGACCCCCGCACTCCCCCCACGCCTATCGAGGAGCGATTCTTCGTGACCATCACCCAGCCCGACCTCAGCGTCTTCGAGACCCTCGAGTCCGAGGTGCGCAGCTACTGCCGCGGCTGGCCCACCGTCTTCGACCGCGCGCACGGCAGCCGTATGTACGACGAGGACGGCCACGAGTACCTGGACTTCTTCGCCGGCGCCGGTTCGCTGAACTACGGCCACAACAACCCCGTCCTGAAACGGGCGTTGATCGACTACCTGGAGCGCGACGGCGTCACGCACGGGCTCGACATGTCGACCAGTGCGAAGCGGGCCTTCCTGCAGACCTTCCAGGACCTGGTGCTGCGGCCGCGCGATCTGCCGTACAAGGTCATGTTCCCGGGGCCGACGGGCACCAACGCCGTGGAGGCCGCGCTCAAGCTGGCGCGGAAGGTGAAGGGGCGCGAGGCGATCGTGTCGTTCACCAACGCCTTCCACGGCATGTCGCTGGGGTCCCTCGCCGTGACCGGCAACGCCTTCAAGCGGGCCGGGGCGGGGATACCGCTGGTGCACGGCACGCCTATGCCGTTCGACAACTACTTCGACGGGACCGTGCCCGACTTCCTGTGGTTCGAGCGGCTC
Organism: Streptomyces sp. GKU 895; assembly: GCA_002027195.1. Lineage (GTDB taxonomy): Bacteria > Actinomycetota > Actinomycetes > Streptomycetales > Streptomycetaceae > Streptomyces. The sequence continues at coordinate 80,843 of MWJO01000013.1, forward strand.
CTGGAGGACCAGGGCTCCGGGCTCAACAAGCCCGCCGCGGTGATCGTGGAGACCGTGCAGGGCGAGGGCGGCATCAACGTCGCCCGGCCCGCATGGCTGCGCGCCCTCAAGGAGCTGTGCGAGCGGCAGGACATGCTGCTCATCGTCGACGACATCCAGATGGGCTGCGGGCGCACCGGCGCGTTCTTCTCCTTCGAGGAGGCCGGCATCACGCCCGACATCGTCACCGTCTCCAAGTCCATCAGCGGCTACGGACTGCCGATGTCGCTGTGCCTGTTCAAGCCCGAGCTGGACATCTGGGAGCCCGGCGAGCACAACGGCACGTTCCGCGGCAACAACCCCGCGTTCGTCACCGCGACCGCCGCCCTGGAGATGTACTGGGCCGACGGATCGGCGATGGAGAAGCAGACCCGGGCGCGCGGCGAGCAGGTCGAGCAGGGGCTCATCTCCATCACCGAGGAGAACCTCGCCGATGTGCGGGAGTACCGGGGCCGCGGTCTGGTGTGGGGCCTGGAGTTCCATGACAAGGCGCGGGCCGGACGGGTCGCCGCGCGCGCCTTCGAACTCGGGCTGCTCATCGAGACGTCGGGGCCGGAGAGCGAGGTCGTGAAGCTGCTCCCGGCACTCACCATCACCCCGGACGAGCTGGACGAGGGACTCAGCATCCTCGCCCGCGCCGTCCGCGAGACCGTCTGAGACGCCTCGACCCGAAACCGTCCGAGAAAAGGAGCTGTTCAGCACGTGATCGTCCGATCGTTCAAGGACATCGAAGGCACCGACCGCCATGTGAAGTCGGCGTCCGGCACCTGGGAGAGCAAACGGATCGTGCTCGCCAAGGAGAGGGTCGGGTTCTCCCTCCACGAGACGATCCTGTACGCGGGTACGGAGACGTCGATGTGGTACGCGAACCACATCGAGGCCGTCGTCTGCGTCGAGGGCGAGGCCGAGCTGACCGACGACGAGACCGGGCGGACGTACACGATCACGCCCGGGACCATGTACCTCCTCGACGGTCACGAGCGGCACACGATGCGGATCAAGGAGGACTTCCGCTGCATCTGTGTGTTCAACCCGCCCGTGACGGCCGGGAGGACCACGACGAGAACGGGGTGTACCCGTTGCTGACCGAGGAGGGCTGAGCCTGATGACCACCATCACCGACCTGTACCCGAGCCGAGGCGCCGCCGAGGTCACCGTCCCGCGCCAGGACCCGGTCGTCTGGGGCGCCCCGGACACCCCCGGCCCGATCTCCGTCCCCGACCTCCAGTCGTACGAGCGGGACGGCTTCCTCGCCATCGAGGAGCTGATCTCCGAGGACGAAGTGGCCGTCTACCGGCAGGAGTTGGAGCGGCTGGTCAACGACCCGGCGATCCGGGAGGACGAGCGCTCGATCGTCGAGCCGAAGTCCAAGGAGATCCGCTCCGTCTTCGAGGTGCACCGGATCAGCGAGGTGTTCGCGAAGCTGGTGCGCGACGAGCGGGTCGTCGGCCGGGCCCGGCAGATCCTCGGCTCGGACGTCTACGTCCACCAGTCGCGGATCAACGTCAAGCCGGGGTTCGGGGCCAGCGGCTTCTACTGGCACTCGGACTTCGAGACCTGGCACGCCGAGGACGGACTGCCGAACATGCGGACGGTGTCCGTCTCGATCGCGCTGACCGAGAACTACGACACCAACGGCGGGCTCATGATCATGCCTGGTTCGCACCGGACCTTCCTCGGGTGCGCGGGGGCCACGCCGACGGACAACTACAAGAAGTCGCTGCAGATGCAGGACGCGGGCACGCCGTCGGACGAGGCGCTGACCAAGATGGCGGGCGAGTACGGCATCAAGCTGTTCACCGGCAAGGCCGGTTCGGCGACCTGGTTCGACTGCAACTGCATGCACGGCTCCGGCGACAACATCACGCCGTTCCCGCGCAGCAACGTCTTCATCGTGTTCAACAGCGTGGAGAACGCGGCCGTGGAGCCGTTCGCGGCACCGGTGCGGCGGCCGGAGTTCATCGGGGCGAGGGACTTCACGCCGGTGCGCTGATCTCTCCCCCCTCGCAGGCACCGTCACGCCGACGACGCGGCCCCCGCCGCGTCGTCGGCGTTTCAGGACGCCAGGGCGTCCAGCAGCCGGTCGACGTCGTCGGTCGTGTTGTACAGGTGGAACGCCGTCCGCAGGTTGCCCGCCCGGTCGGAGAGTTCGATGCCGGCCGCGCTCAACTCCCCCTGGCGGTGGCCGAGTCCGGGCACGGAGACGATCGGTGAGCCGGGGGACGGGACGGTGGTGTGGCCCAGCGTGGCCAGACCGGTGCGGAAGCGGTCGGCGAGCGCGAGGTCGTGGGCGCGGACGGTGTCCACGCCCAGTTCCGCCAGGAGTTCCAGGGAGCGCCGGGCGCCCGCGTAGGAGAACAGGGCCGGGCTCTCGTCGAACCGCCGTGCGGAACGGGCGAGTTCGTCGATCGGGCCGTAACACGCATCCCAGGGCCGCTCCCCCGCCACCCAGCCGGCGAACAGCGGGGTGAGTCCGCCGAGGTCCTCCGGGACGACGAGGAAGGCCACCCCCCGCGGGCACAGGAGCCACTTGAAGCCGACGGAGACCGAGTAGTCGTGGGCGTCCGCGTCGAAGTCCAGCCAGCCGGTGGCCTGGGAGGCGTCGACGTAGGTGCGGGCGCCGTGCCGCCGTGCGGCCTCGCGGATCGCGGCCAGGTCGGCGATCCGGCCGTCGGCGGACTGCGCGGCGCTGACCGCGACAAGGGCGGTGCCGGGGCGGACGGACTCGGCGAGCCGTTCCAGGGGGACGCTGCGGACCTTGAGGTCGGGGCGGAGGTGGAAGGGGTTCACGAGCGAGCTGAAGTCGCCCTCGGCGGTGAGGACTTCGGCGCCCTCGGGGAGGGAGGCGGCGATCAGGCCGCTGTAGACGGCGACCGAGGCGCCGGCCGCGACGCGGGTGCGGGGCACGCCGACGAGGCGCGCGAACGCGGTGCGGCTCGCCTCGACGTCCCCGAACATGTCGGTGGGGTCGCCGGCGGCGGCCGACTCCACGGCGACGCGCATCGCGGTCACGGTGCGGGCCGGGAGCAGGCCGGTGCTCGCGGTGTTGAGGTAGGTGTTCTTCGGGGCGAACTCGGCACGGACGAGGCTCTCGAAGGTCTCCATGCATCCACTGTGGGACTCCGGGAACTCCCCGTCCATTGCCGATTTCTACGTGGTTTCGCCAAGCGACGCTTATAGATGGGCCCCGACCTGCGGTTCTCTACGGCTGCGGGACCGCGCAGCCGTCGGGGCCGCAGGCGTCGGCGTGGCCCTGGTCGCCCTGGTCGAGGAGCCGGAGCGGGGAGCGCTCGCCCCAGGCCTGGGTCAGTGCCTGGGCGAAGACCTCGGCGGGCTGCGCGCCGGAGACGCCGTACTTGCGGTCGAGCACGAAGAAGGGCACGCCGTTCGCGCCGAGCTCGGCGGCCTCGCGCTCGTCGGCGCGGACGTCGTCGGCGTAGGCGGTGGGGTCGGCGAGGACCTTGCGGACGTCGGCCTCGTCGAGACCGGCGCCGACGGCGAGCTCCACGAGGCGCTCGTCGCCCTCGGTGAAGACGGAGCGCTCCTCGGCGAAGTTGGCCCGGTAGAAGGCCTGGATGAGCTCGTTCTGCTTGCCGTGCTCCTTGGCGAGGTGGAGCAGGCGGTGCATGTCGAAGGTGTTGCCGTGGTCGCGGTCGCGGGTGCGGTAGTCCAGGCCCTCGGCGGCGGCCTGGGCGCCGAGGTTCTCCTCGCCGGCCTGGGCCTGGGCCTCGCTCATGCCGTACTTCTTGGTGAGCATCTTGATCACGGGCTGGACGTCGCCCTTGGCGCGGCCGGGGTCCAGCTCGAAGGAGCGGTGCACCACCTCGACGCCGTCACGGTGCGGGAAGGCCTCCAGCGCCTTCTCGAAGCGGGCCTTGCCCACATAGCACCAGGGGCAGGCGATGTCGCTCCAGATCTCGACGCGCATGTTCTCGGCTCTCCAGGTCAGGGGTCGGGGTGCGGAGACTTCCTCCGGTTAGTGGGTGAACATTCAAGCAGCTGGGTTCATTCCCGGGGGCGCCGCTGCGGGGCGGTGGGGTTCCCGCGGGGGCTGGGCGTGGGCTCCCAGGCGGCTGAACTGTGTGCGGTACGCCGTCGGGGTCAGGCCTGTGCGCCGACCAGGTGGGTGCGGAGGGAGTCCGCGGTGCCCAGGCCGCTGGCGGTGGCCACCTGGTCCATGGGGAGGGTCGTGGTCTCCAGGAGTTCCTTCGCGCGCTCGACGCGCTGGTGGAGGAGCCACTGCAGGGGGCTCACCCCGCTCTCGGCGTGGAAGCGGCGGGTGAGGGTGCGCACGGAGACGCCCGCGTGGCGGGCCAGGTCCGTCAGGGTGAGGGGCTTGTCGAGGTTGCGCATGGCCCAGCCCCGGGTGTCCGCGCAGGCCGTGCCGCGCTCCGGCGGGAGGGGGGTCTGGGTGAACTGGGTCTGGCCGCCGGGGCGGACCGGGGCCACCAGGGCAAGGCGGGCCACCTCGTTGGCCACGGCCGCGCCGTAGTCGGTGCGGATCATGTGCAGGCACATGTCGATGCCGGCCGCGTAGCCGGAGGAGGTGAGGATCTGGCCGTCCTCGACGTAGAGGACGTCACCCTTGAGGTCCAGCGCCGGGTAGCGGTCCCGCATCTCGTCCGCCAGCTGCCAGTACGTCGTCGCGCTGCGGCCCTCCAGCAGGCCCGCCTCGGCCAGCACGAAGGCGCCGCTGCAGATGGAGGTGACCCGCTTGCCGGCGGCGGCCGCGGCGCGGACGGCGGCGACCGTGCGGCCGTCCGGGGCGTACTGCTCCCCGGTACCGGCGACCAGCACGGTGTCGGCGGTCTCCACGGCGTCGAGGGCGTGAGGGACGTGCAGGTCGAGGCCGCCGGTGGTGGTGACGGGGCCGGGGTCCGGGGTGCAGACGGTGACCTCGTAGCCGGGCGCGCCGTCGATCTCCACCTTCGCGAACAGCAACTCCGGGATGGCGAGGTTGAACATCGACACCGGGGACGGCGCGATCACGACGATCCGGTGCGGCATGGCCAGAACCTCCGGGTGCATGGCATTCAGGCCACTACTGTACGACGGCGAAGATCCGCAAGCTGAGGTCATGCCGAGTCAACAGTCGAGCAATCATCCGGCCAAGGAACATCAACTCCCCGCGCGGCCGGGGGACCCGTCCCCCATGAAGCCCGCGCCTGTCCTCGTCGCGGCCCTCCTCGGCTTCGCGCTGATCACCTTGGACGCGTCCGTGGTGAACGTGGCCCTCCCCGCCGTCGGTTCCTCGCTGGGCGGCGGGATGACCGGGTTGCAGTGGGTGGTGGACGCCTACACCCTCGCCTTCGCCGCCCTGATGCTCTCCACCGGCGCCTTCGCGGACCGCGTGGGGGCGAGCCGGGCGTACGCGCTCGGCATCGGCCTCTTCACCCTCGCCTCGGCGGCCTGCGGGCTGGCTCCGAACCTGCCGGCGCTGATCGGGGCGCGGGTGGTGCAGGGCGTCGCGGCCGCCGTCGTACTGCCCGCGTCGCTGGCTCTCGTACGGCAGGCGTACGGCGACCCTGCGCGACGGGCGCGGGCCGTGGCCGTGTGGGCCGCGGGCGGGTCGGTCGCGGTGGCCCTCGGTCCGGTGGCGGGCGGTGCGCTGACGACGGCCTGGGACTGGCGGGGCATCTTCTTCGTCAATCTCCCGCTGGGGGCGGTCGCGTTGGCGTTGCTGGTGCGGGCGCCGCGTTCACGGCCCGGCCCGCGCCGCTCGATCTGCCGGGTCAGGTGGCGGCGGTGGTGACGCTGACCGCGCTGACGTTCGCGGTGATCGAGGGCGGGGCGACAGGGCTGGTGGCGCTGGCGGTTGCCGCGGTGGCCGGTCTGTTCTTCGTGGTGATCGAGCGGCGGCAGCCCCATCCCGTCGTCCCGCTCGGGCTCTTTCGCAGCCGGAACATCTCCGCGGCGGTGGCTGCGGGAGCGGCGTGCAGTGTGGCCTTCTACGGCATGGTGTTCGTCTTCTCGCTCTTCTTCCAGCAGGTCCAAGGGCGTTCGGCGCTCTACGCCGGGCTGCTGTTCCTGCCGATGAGCGCGCTGATCGGGGCGACGAACGTGGTCTCCGGCAAGCTCGCGGGCCGGTACGGGCCACGGCTGCCGATGCTGATCGGGCAGGGCGTGGCGCTGGCCGGGCTGCTGCTTCTGCTGTCCGTCGCAGAGGGCACCCCTCCGGCGCTGGTGGCCCTGCTCCTCGTACCGATGGCCCTCGGCTGCGCCCTGACGGTGCCGCCGCTGACCGCCGTGATGATGGAGGCGGTGCCGGCCGAGCGGGCCGGTCTCGCGGCCGGGGTCCTCAACTCGGCGCGGCAGGTGGGCGGCGGGCTGGGGATCGCCGTGTTCGGGGCACTGGTGTCGGGCGGGTTCGTCGCGGGGATGCGGGTGAGCCTGGGGATCGGGGCGGCCCTGTTCGCGGTGACCTGGCTGTTCAGCTTCCGTCTCGCAGGTCCTGCATCCAGTTCGGGCGGAACTCCAGGTGGTCGTACGTGACCACGCACCCCTCCCCCATCGGCGACTGGGTCATGAAGCCGACGAGGGCGGCGCCGGTCTCCTTCTCCTCGCCGAGGGTGAAGAGGCGGACGAAGGTCCACCGCTTGCCGTCCCGGGAGGCGTGGAAGGCGAACGCCCGACCGGTCCGGCTCACTCTCAGCCAGACCGAACTGCCCTCCACGGTGAAGGAGTTGGCGTCGTCGGAGTGCCCCCGGGTGACACCGTGCAGACGGTGGGCACGTCCGGGGAGTACTCCAGGCAGAGCTTGGCCCAGGCCCGGTCACCCACGTGGACGTAGAGGACGCCGGCGTCGAAGGACGCGCCGAAGCCGACGGTGACCCGGGCGATGAGCTGGAAGTCCCCTTCCGGCGCGCCGAGCAGACGCGGGGCGTCGGAGGCGGGGTCGAGGGCCTCCCCGGTGGGCGGGACGAAGCGGTCCTGCCGCGCGCCCGCCCAACCGGTGAGGACTCCGTCCTCGTACGACCAGTGGCCGTCAGGGCCGTAAGTCCGCAGGGAGAAAGGGAGTTCAGGAAGTTCCACGTCCATGCTCAGAGTTTCCCAGCTTCCGAATCTCCGTGCGGCCCCGGGGGGTTCAGCGTTCGAGGACGTTGTTGAAACGGCGGGGCAGGCCCAGCGGGTTGTCGTCCCGCAGCTCCGGCGGAAGCAGTGCCTCCGGCGCGCCCTGGTACGCGACCGGTCGCATCCACCGCTCAATGGCCGTACCGCCCACGGACGTCGACGTGGACGTCGTCGCCGGGTAGGGGCCGCCGTGGTGCTGGGCCGGTGCCACGGCCACGCCCGTCGGCCAGCCGTTCACCAGCACGCGGCCGGCCAGCGGCGTCAGCTCCGCCAGGATCTCCGCGCCGCGCCCCTCGCCGGCGGCCTCCTCGGCCGACAGGTGAACCGTCGCCGTGAGGTTGCCCGGCAGCCGGGACAGCACGGCACGGGCCTGGTCGTCGTCCTCGTAGCGGACGACGACCGTCACCGGACCGAAGCACTCCTCCAGGAGCAGGTCGTAGGCGCCCTCCTCGGTGAGCTTGTCGGCGGCGACCGTGAGGAAGCCCGCGCTGACGGTGTGCTCGCCGCCCGCGCCCGGCGTCACCGGCGACTCGACCTCGGGCAGCTCGACGCGCTCGGCGACGCCCGCGATGAAGTTGTCCCGCATGCGGTGGTCGAGCAGGACCCCGGAGTCGGTGTCGCTGACGGCGTCCGTGAGGGACTTGACCAGGCCGTCGCCCGCGGCGCCGGACGGCACCAGCACGAGGCCGGGCTTCACACAGAACTGGCCGACGCCCAGCGTCATCGAGCCGGCGAGGCCGGTGCCGATGGCCTCCGCGCGCTCGGCGGCGGCGGCCTCGGTGATGACGACGGGGTTCAGGGAGCCCAGCTCGCCGTGGAACGGGATGGGGACCGGACGGGCCGCCGCCGCGTCGAACAGCGCGCGGCCACCGCGGATGGAGCCGGTGAACCCGGCCGCCGCGACCAGCGGGTGCTTGACCAGCTCGACGCCCGCCTCGAAGCCGTGGACGAGACCGACGACACCGGCCGGGATGCCGTGCTCGGCGGCCGCCGAGCGCAGCACCGCAGCGACCAGCTCGGACAGGCCGGGGTGGTCCGGGTGGGCCTTGACGACGACCGGGCAGCCGGCGCCGAGCGCGCTCGCGGTGTCGCCACCGGCGACCGAGAAGGCGAAGGGGAAGTTGGAGGCCGAGTACACGGCGACGACACCGAGCGGCACCTTGTAGCGGCGCAGGTCCGGGATCGGCGGGGTCGCGGTGTCGTCGGGGTGGTTGATCACGACGTCGAGGAAGGCGCCCTCGTCGACGATGCCCGCGAAGGCCCGCAGCTGGTAGCAGGTGCGGGCGAGTTCGCCGGTGAGACGGACCGGGCCGAGCGCGGTCTCGGCGTCCGCGGCCTCGACGAGCTGGTCCTTGGCGGCCTCCAGCTTGTCGGCGGCGGTGCGCAGGAAGGCGGCGCGGACCGTGCGGTCGGCGAGGGAGGCACGGGCGTCGTGCGCGGCGCGGACGGTGGCGTCCACCTCCTGGGCTGTGGCCTCCACCGCAACCTGTTCACGCTGCTTCCCGGTTCGGGGGTCGACACTCCAGACTGGTGCTGCTGCCACCGCGGGTCCCTCCACAGAGTTCCTTGGTCATCCACCAGGGTTGTTCGATATACTGAACGCTGTCTCTGATGGTGAATATGCTGTTGGAGACTATTTCCCGTCGAACGAAGGGGTCAAGGGCGATGTCGGCTGGCGAGACGGGGGGCGGGGCGCAGGTCAAGTCCGCCGTACGGACGGTTGAACTGCTCGAGTACTTCGCCGGACGCCCCGGCATGCACTCCCTCGCGGCGGTCCAGGAGGCCGTCGGATATCCGAAGTCCAGCCTCTACATGCTGCTGCGCACCCTGGTCGAGCTGGGCTGGGTGGAGACCGACGCGACGGGCACGCGGTACGGCATCGGCGTACGCGCCCTGCTGGTCGGCACCTCCTACATCGACGGCGACGAGGTCGTCGCGGCGGCGCGCCCCACGCTGGACCGGCTGTCGGACGACACGACCGAGACCATCCACCTCGCGCGGCTCGACGGCACCAACGTCGTCTACCTCGCCACCCGCCAGTCCCAGCACTACCTGCGCCCGTTCACCCGGGTCGGCCGCCGCCTCCCCGCGCACTCCACCTCTCTCGGCAAGGCGCTGCTGAGCACGTACTCGGACGAACAGGTCCGCAAGATGCTCCCGGAGACCCTCCCGGCGCTCACCGAGAACACCATCACCGACCGGGAGAAGCTCATCGAGGAGCTGCACCAGGTCCGTGAGCAGGGCTTCGCCGTGGACCGCGAGGAGAACACACTGGGCCTGCGCTGCTTCGGCGTGGCCATCCCCTACCGCACCCCGGCCCGCGACGCGATCAGCTGCTCGGTGCCGGTGGCCCGGCTGACGCCGGCCCATGAGCAGACGGTGAAGGACGCGCTGTTCGACGCCCGGGACCGGCTGACACTGGCCACTCGTCGGCTCTGAGCCGCCCCTAAGCTGTGGGGCATGCAGATCGCGCTCCGAGAGGTCCACGACAGTGATCTGCCGGTCTTCTTCCGGCAGATGAACGATCCCGAGTCCCTGCACATGGCCGCCTTCGTCCCGAGGGACCCGGCCGACCGCGCGGCGTTCGACGCCCACTGGAAACGGGTCCTCGCCTCCGACGCCGTCAACCGCACCATCCTCGTCGACGGTGACGTGGTGGGCAGCGCGGCGGTCTACGGGGAGCCCGGTGAGCGTGAGGTCACCTACTGGGTCGACCGCGCGTACTGGGGACGCGGGATCGCCACGGCCGCCCTCGGGGCGCTGCTCGCCGAGATCACCGAACGCCCGCTGTACGCCCGCGCGGCGGCGGACAACGCCGGGTCGCGGCGGGTGCTGGAGAAGTGCGGGTTCCGGCTCTCGGCGCACGACCGGGGCTTTGCCCACGCCCGCGGCGAGGAGATCGACGAGGTCGTGCTGAGGCTGGACGCCTGAGGGCACCGCAGATGAACGTCCGATGAGAAACCCGGACGCAAGGGAACGATTCGCTCCGGCCCGCTCGTCTACCAGTGCGGGATGAACAAGACGATCAGGCGCGCGTCGGTCTTCGCGCTGCTGCTGGTGTTCGCTCTGCTGCTGCGGGCGACCTGGGTGCAGTTCTACGAGGGCCAGGCGCTGGCGGACGACAGCGACAACCGGCGGAACGCGATCGAGACGTACTCGTCGCCGCTGGGGAACATCATCGTGGCCGGCAAGTCGATCACCGGTTCCGCGAGGACGACAGGGAGCGACCTCAGGTACAAGCGCACGTACAAGGACGGCGAGCTGTACGCGGCGGTGACCGGCTACGCCTCGCAGGCGTACGCGCCGACCCAGCTGGAGGGCATCTACGCCGACCTCCTCAACGGCTCGGACAGCCGGCTGAAGAGCGTCATGGACACGATCACCAACCAGCGCGCCGAGCCGGGCAACGTGGTCACCACGATCGACCCGGCCGTGCAGAAGGCCGCCTATGACGCGCTCGGCGACAAGAAGGGGGCGGCCGTCGCGATCGACCCGAAGACCGGCCAGATCCTCGCGGTCGTGTCCACGCCGTCGTACGACCCGTCCTCGCTGACCGATGCCAACACCGCCGGATCGGCGTGGAAGAAGCTGAACAAGGACCCCGACAAACCGCTCACCAACCGCGCGCTGCGGCAGCCGGTGGCGCCGGGTTCGACGTTCAAGCTGGTCGTCGCGGCGGCGGCGCTGGAGGACGGCCTGTACTCGTCGGTGGACGAGCACACCGACAGCCCCGACCCGTACACCCTGCCGGGCACGGTCACCAAGCTGGAGAACGAGAACAGGTCGGCGCCCTGCGAGAACGCCACGATCCGCACGGCGCTGCGCTACTCCTGCAACAACGTGTTCGCGAAGATGGCGCACGACCTCGGGCAGGACAAACTGCGGGCGATGGCGGAGAAGTTCGGCTTCAACGACAAGGAGCAGGACGTCCCCGTCCGCGCCTACACCAGCGTCTACCCCTCGGACATGAACGAGTCGTCCACGGCCCTCACCGGCATCGGCCAGTTCGACGTCACCGCGACGCCGCTCCAGATGGCCATGGTCTCCGCGGCCATCGCCAACGGCGGCAAGCTGGTCTCGCCGCACATGGTCTCGCAGATCACCAACAGCGGCGGCGACGTGCTCAAGGACTACGACGACGACACGTCCACCGAGCAGATCATCAGCTCCGACACCGCCGAGCAGCTCCAGTCGGCGATGCGGACGGTCGTCGAGGACGGCACGGGCACGAACGCGCAGATCGACGGCGTGACGGTGGGCGGCAAGACGGGCACGGCCCAGCACGGCGAGAACAACAGCGAGACGCCGTACGCCTGGTTCACCTCGTACGCGAAGAGCGGGGACAAGGAGGTGGCGGTGGCGGTGCTGGTGGAGCAGTCGAACGCGGCCCGCTCGGAGGTGAGCGGCAACGGGCTGGCCGCCCCCGTGGCCAAGGCCATGATGGAGGCGGCCCTCGGGAAGTGAGGCGTCCCGTCCGTTACTTGGCGCCGAGCAGCTGCTCGATCGGGTCGATGGCGAAGTACACCAGGAACAGCGCCGAAACCCCCCACAGCAGCCAGTGGATCTCCTTCGCCTTCCCGAGCACCACCTTGATCACCACGTACGCCAGGAACCCGGCGCCGATGCCGTTGGTGATCGAGTACGTGAACGGCATCACCGCGATCGTCAGGAACGCCGGGATCGCGATGTCGTACTTGTCCCAGTCGATGTTCTTGACCTGCGTCATCATCAGGAACCCGACGGCGACCAGCGCGGGCGCGGCGGCCTGGAGCGGCACGATGGTCAGCAGCGGGGTCAGGAACAGCGCGAGCCCGAACAGCCCGCCGGTGACCAGGTTCGAGAAGCCGGTGCGCGAACCCTCGCCCACGCCCGCCGCAGACTCGATGTAGGAGGTCGCGGAGGACGAGGACGCCGCGCCGCCCGCGACCGCCGCCGCCCCGTCGATGAGCAGCACGCGGCCGAGGTTCGGGACCTTGCCCTCCTCGTCCAGCAGCCCCGCCTCGGCGCTGATGCCGACGACCGTGCCCATGGTGTCGAAGAAGTCGGACAGCACGAGGGTGAAGATCAGCAGAACGACGGTGACGATGCCGACCCCCGCCGCGTCGAACGCGCCGAACAGGCTGAAGTGGCCGATCAGCCCGAAGTCGGGGGTGTCGACCAGCTTGTCGGGCCACTCCGGCGTGGTCAGCCCCCAGCTCTTCACGTCCGCGGCCGAGTTGATGATCATCGCGAGGATCGTCATCGTCACGATGCTGATGAGGATCGCGCCCTTGACCTTGCGGGCGAGCAACCCGATGGTCAGCAGCACGCCGAGGCAGAAGACCAGGATCGGCCACCCGGTGAGCGAGCCGGTACCGCCCAGCTGCACCGGGACCGTGGTGTTCGCGGCGTCCGGGATGCGGCTGACGAACCCGGCGTCGACGAAGCCGATGAACGCGATGAAGAGGCCGATGCCGACGCTGATCGCCTGCTTGAGCGGCTGCGGGATCGCGTGCATCACCGCCTCACGCAGCCCGGTCACCACCAGCACACAGATGAGCAGGCCCTCCAGGACGACCAGGCCCATCGCGTCGTCCCAGCTCATCAGCGGGGCGATCTGGAAGGCGACGACCGCGTTCAGCCCGAGTCCGGCGGCGAGCGCGAGCGGCAGGTTGCCGCCGACGCCCATGATGATCGTCATCACCGCGGCCACCAGGGCGGTGGCGGTGGTGAGTTGGACGGCGTCGAGATGGTGGCCGAACTTGTCCTGCGCGCTGCCCAGGATGATGGGGTTCAGGACAAGGATGTAGGCCATCGTGAAGAACGTGGCGAAACCGCCGCGTATCTCCCGGCCGAAGGTGGACCCCCGCTCGGAGATCCTGAAGTACCGGTCGACGCCGTTCGCCGCCTGTGGTGGGGCGGTTGGCCGGTCGGCCGCCTTCTTCGTCTCGGACATGGCTGTGCTCCTTGTTGCCTGAATGAACGGTGCGCGGATGCCTGCTGGATTGTTCCCGCGTTGAACCCGTTTCAGGTTTTCCCCGTGTTACGGAATCGGGGCCGACCCGCCAGACCGTGTTCGAAGCCCCGTACGAACCAGGCTGTTGACCACTGCTACGCTTCCGGATCTCATCCGGGCACCCCCGGATGATCACACGTCCTTCACCCGGCAGGCACAGGGAGGTTCCGCCCGTGGGCACGGTCCTCGACGACGCGGCCTCCGCGGAGTTCCATGCCTTCTTCGAACGCCACTACGCCGAACTGTCGCGTCTCGCGCATCTGCTGACCGGGGAATCGGACGCCGCCGACGACCTGGCGGCGGACGCGCTGCTCGCGCTCTGGCACCGCTGGGACCGGGTGCGCGCCGCCGACCAGCCGGTGGCCTACGCCCGTGGCGTCGTCGCCAATCTGGCCCGCACCCGCATCCGCAGCACCGTACGGGAGCGGCGGCGGATCGCCCTGTTCTGGTCGCAGCGCGAGGAACAGACCGAGAACCCGGACATAGCGGGAATCGTGGACGTCCAGGACGCGTTGCGCCGGCTCCCGTTCCGCAAACGGGCCTGTGTGGTGCTCCGGCACGCGTTCGACCTGTCGGAGAAGGACACCGCTCTCGCCCTCGGTATTACCGTGGGTACGGTCAAGTCCCAGACGTCCAAGGGCATGGCCGAGCTCCAGCGGCTGCTCGGCTCCGCGGGCGTACCCCGGAAGGTGCACGTGGCGATGGCGCGCGGCGGCGAGAACGCAGGACGGAACCGATGAGGCGGCAGGACGTGCCTGACGAGGTGCGCGCCCGGCTGCACGAGGCCGCCGGGCAGCACGAGCCTGACCGGGCCCGCATCCTGGCACGGCTCGAGCGCGGCATGGCCGAACAGACGCGCCCCGACCACCGGGTGACCCGGCCGCCGGTGTTCGGCTGGGTGCGGGTGGTCTCCGCGACGGCCGCGGTGGCCTGCGTGCTCGGCCTCGGCGGTTACGCGGTCGCCTCGGCCGTCAAGGACGACGCCCCGGAGCAGACGGTCGCGACCACGGCGACGGCCGAACCGTCCCCGGACGCGATCAGCCGGGCACCGATCCATCCTTCGGCCCCGCAACCGGGCGAGACGCCGAGGACCGAGAAGCCGCGCGCCACCCCCTCCGCGAAGGCGCCCTCCGCGACCGCCACCGCGAAGCCGCCGGTCACCGCTCCCGGCGAGGTGGACGGCCCTCTGCGGTCGGACGGTTCGGTCGACCCGCACAGCAACGACTTCTGGGCGCAGAGCAACCTCACCCTGAAGACCTCCGAGGAGCTGACCACGCTCACCGTGCGGTTGAAGATCGCGCAGACCGGCGGGGTGACCTCGACGGGCGCCTGGCGCTCGCTGCCGGAGGACGACTTCACCCTCACCATCGAGGACAAGGACGGCTTCCTCGTATACAACTGGACGCTCAAGGAGGGCCGCAGGGTCCCCGCGGGCGAGTGGGTGTTCGCGGGCCAGTACAACCACGAGCGCGGCGGCCGGAACGCGGCCGGCGACCGCTACACGGCGACCGGCGCGGCGGGCGGCGAACAGCTCGCGGTGCAGGGCGGCTTCACGGCGGACGACGGCGACTCGTAGGCCCCGTGCGGGGGGTTCAGGAAAAAATCCGAACACGCGGCAACCTTTTCGCCATCCGCGGCGACCAGGAGACGCAAGGATCATCTGATTCGTGCAGAGAGAACAACCATCCGGTCGCTTTCAACGTCAAAAACAGTACACAGACCTGCTGACCTGAGCCCCCCTCGGTCAGCAGCCGCCGGCAGAGCCCCCCTCGGCCGGCGACGAGGACGCCCCCGTCAGTGACGACTGACGGGGGCGTTTCCGATCGAGGGACTAGCTGACGAAGTACGTCGGGTTCGGCAGCTTGTAGGTGCGGTCGGCGTAGCCGCCGTCCAGGTCCGAGTACTGGTCGCCGAAGTTGGCGATGATCTCGTACCCGAGGTCGTCCTCGATGTGCTTGCGGGTGCCGCCCTTGTACTGGACGGTCGTGCAGGTCCAGGTGCCCGGCGTGGCGCAGGCGCTCAGATAGGCCGGCGGGTTCGCCTTGTCCTTGAGGAACATGTGGTCGGCGTCGAGGTTCACATCGGCGCCGATCTTCTTCAGGTTCGCGACGGCGGCGTTGCGCTGCGCCTCGCTCAGACCCGAGTTGTAGAAGACCTCGACGCCCTTGGACTCGGCGTACTGGACCAGCTCGGCGCTGCCGAAGACACCCGGGCGGTCGGCCTTGTTCACGTAGTCGGCCCAAGTGGCCGAGTTGTACGTGTAGTTGTAGCGCTTCTCGTAGTCGAGGCTGAGCAGCAGCGTGTCGTCGATGTCGAAGACGACCGCGGGCTTCTCGCCCTTGTGGTGGGCCTTGCGGGCCGCCTGGTCTATGTACTTTCGGGCGGCCTTGTCGAGGACTGCGAGGTCCTTGGCGTACTGACTGTCCGGGGACGCCTGGTAGACACCGCTCGCGTCCGGCGTGGTGCCGTAGTAGGTGTCGATGTCCTTGACCAGGAGCCCGATGTTGTAGGGCTCGTGGGTGCTGTTCGCCGTCGACTGGCCGGCGGTGGCCGCACCGGCGCCGTAGAGGCCGGCGCCGGCGACGGCAAACGCGGCGGCGATGGCCGCGATACGCAGTGGCTTATGCATGACAGAGTTCTACGCGCGTCACCGCGGCGGGCGCGAGACCCGTTGCCCGATCGATACCTCCTGCACAGGCAAAAAACGGGTCAAGCGCCCCGGTCGTGGGCAAGGCCGTCAGTTCATGGTGGCGCCGATGGTCGTCGAGCCGGTCGTGAGGAACGTCGTCGCGGGCAGGGTGCCGCTGGAGCTGCGGGCGTTGTACGTCGTCGACGCGTCCGTCGAGCGGAAGGACGGGGTCGGGATCCCGGAGTCCCAGTTGTTGCCGGCCGAGGTGACGGAGGAGCCCTTGGTGACCAGGCCGCTGCCGTTGCCGACCGCGAGGTTCTTGCCGAGTTTGGCGGAGCCGGTGGCGAAGTAGTAGCCCCACTTGCCGTTGGCGTAGGCGGTGGTGCGGTTGATGACGATCGCGCCGGTGTTGGAGTTCTCGGTGAAGCCGTTGCCGGCGTTGCCCCACGCGGCCGAGTTGTTGACGACGTGCGCGACGACCTCGCCGTCGCCGCCCAGCTTGTAGCCGTTGCCGTCGCCGGCGAACGCGGAGTCGGACCAGCGGTTGACGCCGTTGCCGAAGGACCAGGTGTGCTCGATGGTGACGGGCGAGGAGAAGGACCAGAAGTCGATGCCGTCGTCGCTGTTGTTGTAGAGACGGGCGCCGGTGATCAGGTTGCCGGTGCCCGAGCCGAACTTCACGGCGACCCCGTCGGCGTTCTCGCCGTGGTTCGCGGCGTCGTAGTTGCCGTAGGAGTCGATGTTCCTGACGGTGTTGTTCACCGTGCCGTCGCCGGTGAGCGTGAAGCCGGAGTCGCCGCCGTTGATGGTCTTGATGTTGTTCCAGTTGGTGCCGGTGCAGGACTGGCAGACGACCGCGCTGTCCGGGGAGTTCTGGAAGGTGATGTTCGAGACGTTCCAGTAGTCCGCGGTGAGCTTGAGGATCCAGGAGCCGGACGGCAGCGAGGACCCGTCGATCTTCACGGTCTCGCTGCCGTACGCGGTGAGCTGGATCGGGCTCGACGCCGTGCCGTTGGCCGTGGACTGGAGGGTGGCGGTCGGGTGGTAGGTGCCGCCGCGGACCTGGATGACGGTGCCGGCGGTGGCGTTCTTGAGGGCGTTGGACAGGTCGGTGGAGTTGGCGACGACGACCGTCGCGGCCTGTGCCTGGGCGGGGAGGACGGCGATGCCGGAGCCGAGGGCGAGGGCGGCCGTCGCGAGGAGGGCGGTACGACGAGACATGGGGTGCGGGTCCTTTCGTCGTGCGGTGGGGGAAGGGGGTTTCTCTCAGGAGAGGCCGTACGGCCTCCAGTCGCCGAGGTAGGTCGCCCTGGTGTGCGCCGAGGCTTCCTCGGCGGTGAGTTGGGGCCTGTTCTCCGGGACCGTGATCAGCGCGCCCGGGCCGGAGTTGCGGTACTCCCGGAAGCGCATGGTCTGCCAGGGGTACTGCTCCCGCATGTCGGTGTACGGGGCGACCGGGTCGATGCCGGGTCCGATGCGGGTGTCCCGGACGACGAGGGACGGCCAGGCGGTCGTCTCGTACGACGGCACCCAGGGTCGCGCGAGCTTGTACGCCGCGTTCTCGGCCCCGGAGGTGATGCGGGAGCGGACGGCGAGGATGCCGTACGGGTTGGCGCGGGCGGTGGAGGGGGCGAAGACCATGCCCTTCGGGGTGAAGGTGACGTCCCGTTGCAGGGTGTGGAAGTGGCAGTCGTCGAAGACGGCGGTGGCGCGGCCGAAGACGAAGTCGACGTCGCCTTCGAGGTGGCAGCGGTGGAAGTACTGCCGGTCGAAGGAGGTCAGCGCGGTCGTCTCGACGAAGAGGGTGTCCTGGTGGGCGAGGAGCCGGACGTTCTCGAAGTGGGTGCGGTCGCCGTAGGTGCAGGCCGCCACCGCCTGGGTGCCGGTGATCTCGGGGTGGTCGGCGCGCAGCCAGTCGTTGGCGAGGGTGAGGTCGCGGACGGTCAGGCCGGGGGCCGCCGAAGTGAAGGTGGCGGAGCCCGCGGTGCCGTAGGTCGTCCCGTCGGGCTTCTTCGTGCCGTTGGCGTTGTCGTACACGATGACGGTGTCGCGCGGGTCGCGGGAAGCGCCGCGGATCGTCAACTCGGCCTTGTCGGCAAGCACGTTGACGACCTCGCGATACGTCCCCGGGTGCACGAGGACCGTCCAGCCGGGCCCGGCCACCGCGTCCACGGCGGCCTGGACGGAGTCGCCGGGCCGGACGTGCAGGACACGGCGGCCGGTGGCGAGGGCGTCCGCGGGGCCCACGGCCAGGAAGCTCGCCGTCAGGCCCGTCAGCAGGGTGCGTCGGCGCATGTCAGCACACCTCCTGCCACGGCCGCCAGTCACCGAGGTAGGCCTCGCGGGTCGCCGACTCGGCCTGCTCGTGAGTGAGTTGGGGGCGGTTCTCGGGGACGGTGATCTCGGCACCGGGACCGTAGTTGCGGTACTCGGCGAAGCGCTGGTTCTGCCACGGGTAGGAGGCGGACATGTTCGTGTACGGCGCGACCGCGTCGATGCCCGCGCCGAGGTGGGTGTTCCGCACGGTGAGGCTGGGCCGGGCGGTGGTGTCGGAGCTCGGCACCCAGGGGCGGGCCAGCTTGTAGGCGGCGTCCGGGGCCTCGCTGCTGATGCGGCTGCGCGTGACCAGGAAGCCGCGCGGGTTGGCGCCGGCCGTGGAGGGCGCGAAGACGAAGCCGTACGGGGCCGCGGCCAGGTCGGTGCGGTCCAGGGTGCGGAAGTGGCAGTGCTCGTAGACCGCGGTGGCCCGGCCGAAGACGAAGTCGACGTCGCCCTCGGTGTAGCAGTGGGAGAAGTACTGGCGGGCGAAGGCGGTCAGGGCGAGGGAGTCGGCGTACAGGGTGTCCTGGTGGCCGAGGAAGCGGCAGTGGTGGAAGGCGGAGCGGTCGCCCATGACCTTGAGGGCGACGGCCTGGGTGCCGGTGATGTCGGGGTGGTCGGCGCGCAGCCAGTCGTTGGCGAAGGTGATCCAGCGGGCGGTGAAACCGTCGGCCCTGAGGGTGGTGGTGGCCGAGCCGGTGGTGCCGTACGTTCCCGAGCCGTCGGGCTTCGGGGTGCCGGCCGCGTGGTCGTGGACGATGACGACGTCCCGGGGATCCTCCGAGGCGCCGATCCAGGTGGCCTCGGTGCGGGTGGCGTCGAGGCTGACGGTCTCCCGGTAGACGCCCGGTGCTATGACCAGGGTCCAGCCGCTGCCGGCGGTGGCGTCGACGGCGGCCTGGACGGTGGTGTGGTCGCCGCGGCCCCGGGTGTCGACGTAGAGCGTGTTCGGGTCAGACGCCTGACCGGGGAGCCGAAGCGGCCGAAGGGCCGGGGGGCCGCGAGGGCCGGGGTGTGGGCGAGGGCGAGGGCGGCGGCCGCGCCGGTGCCGGCCGTCAGGAATCCCCTTCTGGACAAGGGGAGTTGAGGGTGGGGCGAGGACATGCGGGGGCTCCTTGGGAGTGCGGCGTCGGCAGGGGTTTCCTCGCGTGCGGGTGCCGGGGCGGACGCGCTCGGGGTGTGAGCACGACGCGGTCCGCCCGGCCGATCAGGTGGCGGGCGCGGGCAGGCGCGGCCGACACGCGTCCGCCGGGCGGGCACGAGCGGCTGCCGCCGACACGCGTCCGTCGGGCGGCCATCAGCAGCTGTCGCCGACACCCGCACACCGGGCAGGCGTCAGCAGGCGTTGCCGGCGCCCGCGTGGTGGTCGACGAGCGCCGGGACCGCCTTGACCGGGTCGACCTTGGTCCGCAGGGTGGGCGTCCAGCCGGCGCCGGACTCCAGGGTCTCGGCCGGGATCCCGGCGTTGTGGACCGCGATCAGATCGGTGACGACCCCGTTCACGGTGTTGTCGGCGGCGGTCAGCGGCGACACGTTCCACCGCTTGAGCACCTTGGCCGCGCTGATCCCCGCCGGCAGCGTGAACGCGTTGTGCTCGGCGACGAGTTGGGACTCCTTGCCGATGCCGAAGCTGTAGGCGTAGTCGTCGTCCGCCACGAAGTGGTTGTTGTACGAGTCGACCTGCCCGAAGCGGACCCGCGGGGCGCGCTCGACCAGGTTCGAGAACAGGTTGTGATGGAACGTCACCTTCAGGTGGCCCCGGTCGACCGCCGTGGTGGCGGCGCTGTCGCTGTTGCCGATGAGGATCGTCTTGTCGTGGTCGGCGAAGACGTTCCAGGAGGCGGTGACGTAGTCGGCCCCCTTGACGATGTCCAGCTCACCGTCGTGCTGCTGGTAGAGCATGCCGAAGTAGGTGGGCGCGGCGCTGTCGGGGTGGGAGCCGTCGGTGAAGGTGTTGTGGTCGATCCACACATGGGTGGAGCCGTAGACGACGGCGGTGTCGTACTCGGAGTTCCAGTTGCCCTTGTCGCCGTCGGTGGGGTCCCACTGCGGGAAGCAGTCGATCGGGCTCTCGAAGGTCAGGTTGCGGACGATGACGTTGTCGACGCCGGTGATCTGGAGGCTGGCGCCCTTGAAGCCCGCGTTCCTGCCGATGCCGACGATGGTGGTGTTGGCGGGGACGGCGGCCTTGATGACCTTGTTCTGGTTGGCGGCGGAGGCCGCCCGCAGCCCTTCCGGACTGTCGGCCGGCTCGCCCGACAGGTCGGTGTCGAGGCCCCAGACCTCGGGCGCGTACTTGGCGAGGTAGGCGTCGAAGTCGTACCCCTCGGCGGCGAAGGCGTCACAGCCCTCGGAGACGGCGTCGATGGTCCCCCTGACCTTGATGATCTTCGGCGCGTCGCCGTCGGCGGCGAGGGCGGCCTTGAACTCGGCCCAGGTGGAGACGGTGTGGACGTGGTCGGCGTCGGCCTGGGCACCGCCGGTGGTCCCGGTGCCGTACGAGGCCCAGCCGTCGTCCGCCGGCAGGGTCTGCCGCGCGAGGTCCCGTCCCTGCGCCTGGGCGCCGGGGCCGGTCACGGCGAGGACGAGGGCGGTGCAGCCGGCCACGGCGGCGGCGCGCGCCATCGAGATCGCTGTGACATGCCCATGCCATTTCTGAGTCTTCATGGTGCGGCTCTCTTTTCAGGTCGGTGGGTCCGGACGGTTACGCGGTGGCCTCGGGCCAGGTGATCCAGGAGACGGGGATCTCGTCGTCCAGGCGGCGGACGTCCTGCGGACGCAGCACCCGGGTCCGCAACAGCTCCCGCACCACGAGCCGCGCCACCGCGATCGCGCCCGGCGGGTTGAAGTGCGTGTTGTCCTGTTCGGTCGCGGTCCAGTTGAAGTACGTCTTGGTCTCCTCGACCCCGAGCCGCTGCCACAGGGCGAGGGACAGCGCCTGGATGTCGAGCAGCGCCACGCCCTCCTCCTGGGCCAGCGCCCGCACCGCCGCCGGGTAGTCGCCGTGGGTCGGCAGGGCGTTGCCGGCCGCGTCGAACTTCCGCCGCTCGACGGAGGTGGCGAGCACGGGCCGGGCACCATGGGCGCGGGCGCCGTCGATGTACAGCCGCAGATGGTCCTGGTACGTCGTCCAGGGTTCGGTGTACCGGGTCGGGTCGGCGGACTTCTCGTCGTTGTGCCCGAACTGGACGAGGAGGAAGTCCCCGGGCCGAATGGCCGCGAGGATCGCATCGAGCCGGCCCTCATCCACGAAACTCTTCGAACTCCGCCCGTTCACCGCGTGATTGGCGACGGGCCGGTCCTTGTGCAGAAAGAAGGGAAGTGCCATGCCCCACCCGGTCTCGGGAGCGGCGTCGGCGTATTTCTGGGCGGCGGTGGAGTCACCGGCGATCCAGACGGTGCGATGACGGGAGGCGGCCTGAGCGGTACCGGTGGCCGCGAAAGCGAGGGGAACGGCGGCGAGGGCCGCGGAAGTGATCTGACGGCGACTGATGGACATGCGGTGCCTTTCTGCCCTGGGGGCGCGGGGCTGTATCCATGTGCGGCTCCGCCGCGCAGGCGCGACCGGCCACGACGAACCCCGCTCCCCCACGAACCAAAACCACCCGGGCTTCGGAAAAAGATCAGCCCTTCTGCGCATTCCACTCCGCCTGGGCGTCGTTCAACTGGTCGGCCAGCGTGTCCAGGAAGTCCTTCGCGCTCATCTTCCCGAGCAGCACCTTCTGGAAGTTCGGCTCGTTGTCGGCCTTGGAGATGGTCCCCCAGTCGGGCAGGTAGTACGGCAGCTGGACAATGGTGGTCGACCCGTCGGTCAGCGCGCCGGCGGCCAGCTTCGTGGGCTCGGCCTTCGAGATCCACGCGTCCTGGGCCGCCTCGGTGTTCGCCGGCACCTGCCCCGCGGACTCGTTGAACTTCGAGTTCGCCGCGTGCGAGACCGCGAACTCGATGAACTTCCAGGCCGCTTCCTTGTTCTTGGAGCTCTTGAACAGACCGATGCCGTCGACGGGGTTGGACACCTGCACGCGCTTGCCGGAGGGGCCGATCGGCTGCGGAATGCCACGGAACTTCCCGACGCCGAGCGACTTCACGTGGTCCTGGTAGGAGCCGAGGTTGTGGTTGAGCATTCCGATCGTGCCGGAATCCCACTGGGCGACCATCTTGGTGAAGTCGTTGTTGAGGTCGGCGGACGGGGTGTCCTTCTTGTAGAGCGCGGCGTACTTCTCCAGCGCCTCGACGTTCTTCGGGTCGTTGACCGTGGTCTTGTCCCCGTCCCAGAAGGACGTGATGCCGCTCTGCCCGTACATCGCGTCCAGCGCCTGGGCGATGGAGCCGGCGCCGCCGCGGATGGTGTAACCGAACTCGTTCTTCTTGGCGTTGGTCAGTTTCTCCGCGGCCTCGTAGAACTTGTCCCAGGTCGCCGGCTCGTCCAGGCCCGCTTTCTTGAACAGGTCGGTGCGGTAGTAGAGCACGCCGTTGTTCGCGGAGGTCGGCACGGAGTACAGCGTGTCGTCGACACCGCCGGCCGCCTTCATCGAGGTGAGCATGTCCTTGTTGAGCTTGCCGTCGAGGGAGGACGTGGCGAGCCGGTCGTCGACGGGCTCCAGCACCTTCTGGGCGGAGAAGCTGGCGATCATCGCCGCGCCGACTCCGCCGACGTCCGGCAGACCGCCGCCCTGGATGGCGGTCTCGACCTTGGACTGGTAGTCCGCGGCGGGGATGCCGACGTATTCGACGTCGATGTCCGGGTTGGCCTTCTCGAAGTCGGCGATGATCGCCTTCCAGGCGTCGGTGCGGACACCGCCGTTGTTGTCCCAGAAGACGATCTTGCCCTTGCCGCTGCCTTCGTCGCCCTTGTCGCCGCCGGTGCCGCTGCCGTCGTCACCGCAGGCGGTGGCGGTCAGGGCGAGGACGGAACCCAGGGCGACCGCCACGGCGGCGTGCCTGCTTCTGCGGATGTTGATCTTCATGGGTCGGCTCTCTTCTTCTAAATCAGACACTTCTTTCGACCGGGCCTTCCGGTCTCGGCAAGCGCTTGCCTCGGAGGTGCGTCATCGAGGCGTGCGTAGGAGGTGCGTTACAGAGAGGTGATCCTGAACCGCGTGAAAGCGGCCGCGCCCGCGTGACCGCCTCCGGTGGGCGCGAGGGCCACGAGGCCGAGCAGGGCGCCCACCCAGCGCCACGGGGTGGCGGCGAAGACGGGGCCCGAGGGGCGCGGGCCGTCGCCGGTGTCGTGGAGGAAGCGGCAGCGGGCGCCCGCGCCGACCTCGATCCGCAGCCGTACCCGCCCCTCGGGGACGACGCGCGGGCGGTCGGCGTCGCGTTCGCGCTCGGCGTTGCCCTCGGCGAACCGGTGCACGACCTGGACCGTGCCGTCGGCGCCGCGCTCCAGGCCGATCCAGCCGAACGCGTCCCCGAGCACCACCAGCCCGGCCCGCGCGCCCGGCTCCTCGCTGTCGAGGCGGAGGTCGACCTCGACGGCGGACGGCGTGCCGGGCAGCCGCTGGGTGAGGACGTTCGGCAGTTTGCGCAGGTCGTGCGCGTCGGCCGAGCGGACGCAGGTCAGCCGGAGGCCGTCGGCGGAGTGCTGGGTGGCCCAGCCGTCCTCGGGATTGGCGGTCCAGCTCCACTGGCGGCCGAAGCGTCCGCCGGGGAAGTCGTCGTCGGTGGCGGGCGCGGCCGGCGGCTGCGGCGGCAGTTCGGGCTTTCGGTGTACGGCGACGGGGGCGCCCTCGTCCCCGATCACCGGCCAGCCGTCCGCGCCCCAGCGCATCGGCTGGAGGTGGACGACCCTGCCGTAGGCGCCGCGCTGCTGGAAGTGCAGGAACCAGTCCTCACCGGACGGGGTGCGGACCCAGCCGCCCTGGTGGGGGCCGTTGACGTCGGTGTCCTTCTGCTCCAGGACGATGCGCTCCTCGTACGGCCCGAAGAACCCGCGCGACCGGAAGGCGCCCTGCCAGCCGGTCTCCACTCCCCCGGCCGGGGCGAATATCCAGAACCAGCCGTCGTGCCGGTAGAGCTTGGGGCCTTCGAGGGTGAACCACCCCGGTATCCGGTCGCCGTCGACGATCACCTTGCCCTCGTCGAGGAGTTCGGTGCCGTCGGGACGCATGCGGTGGCCGGTGAGGCGGTTCTTGACGCCGGAGCGGGACTTGGCCCAGCCGTGCACGAGGTAGGCCTCGCCGGTCTCCTCGTCCCACAGGGGGCAGGCGTCGATGAGGCCCTTGCCCTCCTTCAGGAGGTGCGGGCGGCTCCAAGGGCCCCTGATCCCAAGGGCGTTGATCTGGAAGATGCCCTGGTCGGGGTCGCCCCAGAAGATCCAGAAGCGTTCGTCGTGGTACCTCAGGGACGGTGCCCAGACGCCGCAGTCGTGCCGCGGAGTCCTGAACTCGGCTGCGGGTTCCAGGCGTTCGAGGGCGTGGCCGACCAGGGTCCAGTGGACGAGGTCGCGGGAGTGCAGCAGCGGCAGGCCGGGGGCGCGGCCGAAGCTGGAGGCGGTGAGGTAGAAGTCGTCGCCGACGCGGACGACGTCCGGGTCGGACCAGTCGGCGTCGAGGATCGGGTTGGTGTAGGTCGCGGTCACCGGCTCACCGCCTTGCGGACGAGCGCGGCGGCGCCGTGCCGGTCGAGGCGGCCGTCGGCGACGACGGTGACGACCCGGCGTACGAGCGTGTCACCGGCGGCGATCGGCACCCGCTCGGTGTGCGCCAACGACGAGCCCACGCCCGGGTATTCGGCGGTGCGCACGAACCACGGGTCGCGGCGGGTCCGCTCGGTGGCCCCGGCGAGGACCAGCGTCCAGGTGGAGCCGACGAGGGCGAGCCAGTCGGCTCGCCGGCCGTGCACCTCGGGCTCCCCCTCGGTGTCGGCGGTGAAGACGTCCGGCGCCCGCTCCTCCTTGCGGGCCCGCCAGAAGAATCCCCCGTACGCGGCTCCGGGGCGGCCGTTGGTGGCCGGGCTGCCGATCGAGAGCGGGCGGTCGGTGACGTTGGTGAGCGCGAACGTGAAGTCCAACGCCCAGGCGGTGTCGGTGAGTTCGGCGGCCACCACGGTCCGGCGCTCGCGCAGCAGCTCGCCGCCCGCGGCGACCCAGCGCAGCTCCTCCACGAACCCGTCCGGGTCGCGCAACTGGAACGCGGTGTGCCGCTGGGCGCCGTGGTTGTCGAGCTCGGTGGGGCCCTGGTCGCGGACGTAGGTACGGCCGCCCCAGAAGTTGTGCCCCTCGACGTCGGGAACGGCGACACCGACGCCGAGGTGGTGCGGGTGGTCGGCGGGGCTGAGCTCGGTGACAGCCGTGCCGGCCAGGGTGGTGACCGGATGGAGGTAAGGGCGCGGCGAGAGCCGGGCGGGCAGCTCGGGCCGGGTGACACAGCGGCCGACCGGGCGGCCGCCACACGCAGGACCGGGGTGTCATGGGGCGTCATCAGGTGCTCACCTCTCTCGGTGGCGCCCAGGGGACGCCCAGCTCGGAGAACAGGGCGAGGGTGTCGGCGGAGGCCGCGACCAGTCCGTCGACGCCGGGGACGACCCGGCGGTCGTCCACGAGGTGCCAGGCGTCGCGGGGCAGCGGGGCCGGGTCGGGGGCGGTGCGGATGGCTTCGACGACCTTCATGAAGGCACCGGTCTCGTCCGGCGGGACCAGCAGGTCGGTGCCGTCGGTGAGGTGGTCGACGAGGTTCTCCAGCAGGTCGGTGCTGCCGTACTCGAACTCCTCGGGGCCGTGGCCCGCGCGCTGGAGCAGGACGCGGTCCTGCTTGTACCAGAACGTGATGCGGCCGCGGCTGCCGTGCACGAGGACGTACGGGTCGCCCGGGTGCTCGGCGCACAGCGTCGCCGCGACGGTGACGGGGCGGCCCTGTGCCGTGGTGACGCGGACGCACGAGGTGTCGTCGGACTCGATGTCGTTGGCGCGCAGCAGCTCGGTCCGGATGCCGGTGACGTCCTCGGCGCGTGTGGAGCCGCTCAGGGCGAGCCCGGTGGCGACGGCGTGCGCGAGCGGGTTGGTGAGCGCGCCGTCGATGACGTCGACGCCGTGCAGGCGCCGCTTGCCGGCCCAGGGGGCCCGCCGGTAGTAGGACTCCGGGCGGGCCCAGGCGCCCGCGCCGCCGATCCCGGAGATCTCCCCGATCGCCCCCTCGGCGATCAGCCGCCGGATCGCGGGCACGGCGTGCGAACCCAGCGACTGGAAGCCGATCTGGCAGACGACCCCGGCCGCGGCGACCCCGTCGGCCATCCGCCGGAACTCCGCGTACGACGGCGCCGGCGGCTTCTCCAGCAGGATGTGCGCGCCACGCCGAGCCGCTTCCAGCGCCAGGTCCGTGTGGGTCGGGATCGGCGTGCAGATCACCGCGATCCGGGCGCCCGTGGCGTCGAGCAGGGCACCGAGGTCGGCGGACTGCTCGGGCGTGCCGAGCCCCTCCGGGAGCTCCGCGGCCTCCAGCGGGGTCAGCTCGCAGATGCCCGCGAGCCGCACGATCCCCTTGTCCTGGAGCCGGCGGATGTTCTCCAGGTGCCAGCGGCCGTGGCCGCGCGCGCCCGCCAGAACGATGTCTGCGGTGCTCATGGAAGCCTCCCTGCGCCCGCGCCGCGCGCCACCCGTCGCCGGCCGCCTCGGCGCTGTCGATCTTTGTGTGCAGGGTAGGCGCGCGGTCGAGGCCGTAGCCGTCCGTGGTGTGGTCGGCGCGGCTCGGACGGTCGGTGACACGAACTCTCATCAGCCCTTCACCGCCCCCGCGCTGAAGCCCGTGATCAGCCACTTCTGGATGAAGGCGAAGACGAGGACCACGGGTACGGCCGCGATGATGCCGCCCGCGGCGAGCGCGCCGAGGTCGACGCTGTCCGCGCCCATCAGGGTGTTGAGACCGACCGGGATGGTCTGTTTCTCGGGGTTGTTGAGGAACATCAGGGCGAACAGGAAGTGGTTCCAGGAGTGCACGAAGGCGAAGGAGCCGACGGCGATCAGACCGGGCCGCAGCAGGGGCAGTACGACGATCCGGAACGCGGTGAGGCGGTTGCAGCCGTCCACCCAGGCCGCCTCTTCCAGGGAAGGGGGCACGTTCTTGATGAAGTTGCTGATCAGGATGATCGACAGCGGCAGCTGGAAGACCGTCTCGGCGATGATCACACTGCCCAGCGAGTTGATCATCTGGATCTTGGCGAAGATCTCGAACAACGGCACCAGCAGCAGTGCGCCCGGCACGAACTGGGAGCACAGCAGACCCAGCATGAACGCCCGCTTGATCCTGAAGTCGAACCGCGCGAGGGCGTAGCCGCCGGCCAGCGCGACCAGGGTCGTCAGGACCAGGGTGGCGACCCCGACGAGGACGCTGTTCTGGAAGTAGGTACCGAACTCACGCTCCGTCCACACCTTCTCGAAGTGGTCGAGGGTCATGGGCCAGGGCACGAGTGAGGTCGACCCGGTCGGGCGGAGCGCGAAGAGCAGGATCCAGTAGAACGGGATGAGGGTGAAGAGCAGGTAGACCGACAGCGGGAGGTAGATCTGCCAGCGGGGCACGTCGTCCCAGGCGCGCTGGCCGGCCTTGGGGCGGACCGGCGGCGGGGACGTACGGACCTCGGGCACGACCGGGGTGGCTTCCTTGATGCTCACTTCTCGCCTCCGAACTTGCTCAGGCGCAGATAGACCATCGAGCAGAAGAGAAGGATCACGAACGCCACCGTCGTCAGGGCGGACGCGTAGCCGAAGTTGTGGGCGTCCACGCTGGTGTTGGCGATGTAGAGCGGCAGGGTCGTCGTCTCGCCGGCGGGGCCGCCGCCGGTGAGGGTGTAGAGCAGGTCGACGTTGTTGAACTCCCAGACCGCGCGCAGCAGCGTGGACAGCACGATCGCGTCCTTCAGGTGCGGCAGCGTGATGTGCCAGAACTGCTTGAGGCGGCTTGCCCCGTCGACCTCGGCGGCCTCGTACAGGTCCTTCGACACGGACTGGAGGTCGGCGAGGATCAGGATCGCGAAGAAGGGCACCCCGCGCCACAGGTCGGCGACGATCGCCGCCGGGAACACGGTCGAGGTGTCCGACAGCCAGCTCGTGCCGTACGACCCGATGCCCAGGTCGGCGAGGTAACGGGTGATCCCGGTCTGGGAGTTGTAGAGCAGCACCCAGATCGCGGAGGTCAGCACACCGGAGACGGCCCACGGCGAGAAGACCATGGCACGGCCGAGCGCCCGCCCGACGAAGGTCTGGTTGACGATGAGCGCCAGCGCGAGACCGAACAGCAGCTGGAGGCCGATCTCGACGAAGACCCACTTGGCGCTGAAGGCCAGCGTGTCCCAGAAGGCCGGGTCGTCGGTGAAGATCTTCGTGAAGTTGTCGAAGCCCGCGTAGCCGTTGCGCCACGGCTTGGTCGGGTTGTAGTTCTGCAGGCTGTAGTAGAAGACGCTGATCACCGGATAGGCGATGAAGCCCAGCATGAGCAGGGCCGCCGGTGCGATCAGCAGGTAGGGCAGCCTGCGCGGGGCGGCGGAGGCACGGCGCCGCCGGGGTGGCGCGGGCGGTTTCGCCACGGCTGCGGCTTGGGCCATGACTGTTCTCCGATCGGTTCGGTACGTCGTACGGGAAGCGCTTTCTCCTGGTGCAGGGCTGTGCGAAGTCCGAAGTGCTCGGGGTCAGCCCGCGTACGGGTCCTGCACGGTGCCCTTCCGGGCGAGGAACTCGAAGTCACAGCCGGTGTCGGCCTGCGTGATCTGCTCGTTGTAGAGCGCGCCGTAGCCACGCTCGCAGCGCACGGGCGGCGGCGTCCACGCGGCCCGTCGCCGCGCCAACTCCCCCTCCTCCACATGGAGATGGAGAGAGCGTGCCTCGACGTCCAGAGTGATCAGGTCCCCGCTGCGCACGAGGGCGAGCGGCCCGCCGACGTACGACTCGGGCGCCACGTGCAGCACGCAGGCGCCGTAACTCGTGCCGCTCATACGGGCGTCGGAGATCCTGACCATGTCCCGCACCCCCTGCTTGAGCAGATGGCCGGGGATGGGCAGCATGCCGTACTCGGGCATGCCGGGACCGCCCTTGGGCCCGGAGTTGCGCAGCACGAGCACACTGTCGGCGGTGATGTTCAGCGCGGGATCGTCAATGGTCCGCTGCATGGTCCTGTAGTCGTCGAAGACGACCGCGGGACCGGTGTGCTTGAGCAGGTGCGGCTCGGCGGAGATGTGCTTGACGACCGCGCCGTCCGGGCAGAGGTTGCCGCGCAGCACGGCGACGCCGCCCTCGCTCGCGACCGGGTTCTCACGATCACGGATGACGTCGTCGTTGTGGACGACGGCACCCTCCAACTGGCCGCCCAGTGTGCCGTTGACGGTCGGCCGGTCCAGGTGGAGCAGGTCGGTGATCCGCGACAGGAAGCCGGGCAGGCCGCCGGCGAAGTAGAAGTCCTCCATGAGGTACGTCCGGCCACCGGGCCGCACGTCGGCCAGCACCGGGACGGTACGGGCGATGCGGTCGAAGTCGTCGAGGGTGAGCTTGATGCCCGCCCGCCCCGCCATGGCGATGAGGTGAATGACGGCATTGGTCGAACCGCCCAGCCCGAGCACGGTGGTGACGGCATCCTCGAAGGCCGCACTGCTGAGGATCTCGGACGGCTTCAGCGCGGTCCAGGCGAGCTCCACGGCCCGGCGCCCGGAGGCGGCGGCCATCCGCTCGTGCCCGGAGTCGACGGCAGGGATCGAGGAGGCGCCCGGCAGGGTCATGCCCAGGGCTTCCGCCGCCGCCGTCATCGTGGACGCGGTCCCCATGGTCATGCAATGACCGGGAGACCGGGCCAACCCGCCCTGGAGTTCCCGGAGTTCGCAGTCGGTCAGACGGCCGGCCCGGTGCTCGTCCCAGTACTTCCACATGTCGGTACCGGACCCGAGGGTCTCCCCCCGCCAGTGCCCGGGCAGCATGGGCCCGGCAGGAACGAAGATTGACGGCACGTCAGCCGACGCGGCACCCATGAGCAAGGCCGGCGTCGACTTGTCGCAACCACCCAGCAGCACGGCCGCATCGATCGGATACGACCGCAGCAGTTCCTCGGTCTCCATGGCAAGCAGGTTGCGGTAGAGCATGGGGGTCGGCTTCTGGTAGGTCTCCGAAAGAGTGGAGACCGGAAACTCGAGCGGAAACCCCCCGGCCTGCCATACCCCCCGTTTGACCGCCTCCGCCCGCTCCCGCAGATGCACATGGCAGGGGTTGATGTCGGACCAGGTGTTGAGAACGGCGACGACCGGACGCCCCCGGTACTCCTCCGCCTCGTAACCGAGCTGCCGCATCCGGGCGTTGTGCGACCAGGTGCGCAACTGCCCTTCGGTGCCGTACCACTGATGGCTGCGGAGCTCCTCCGCACTCAGTCGCTCTCTCATATCGACCACCTGGCGGCGATGGCGGCGACCTCGTCCCGCTCGTCCTCGGGCAGCACCTTGCTCGGCGGCCGGACATCGCGTCGGCACAACCCCAGAGAGGCGAGCGCCTCCTTGACGACGGTGACGTTGTCGGCGGAGCCGTTGGCCGCGCGGAGTTCCTCGAAGCGCCGGATCTGCTCCCAGACCTTCATGGCCCCCGGATAGTCACCGGATCGAAGCGCTTCGATCATGTTCAGCGAAACGGCCGGAGCGACGTTCACGAGCCCCGAGGTGAACCCGCTGGCCCCCGCCGAGAAGTACGAGGGGGCATAAGGCTCGGCCAGCCCCGCGACCCAGACGAACCGATCGAGCCCCGCGTCCCGGGCGAAGCCGGCGAACTTGGCCGCGTCCGGAACGGCGTACTTCACACCGATGACGTTCGGACAGAGATCGGCCAGCTCGGCCAGCCGCACACCACTCAGCTGCGCATTACGGATGTACGGCACGACCCCCAACTCGGGGACGGCCTCGGCGATGGCGCGGTGGTAGTCGACCCAGCCGCCCTGGGAGACGTACGGGTGGACGGGCTGATGGACCATCACCATGGCAGCGCCCAGCTGCCGGGCGTGACGCGCGGCGGCGACAGCGGTGGGCACGTCATGACCGACACCGACAAGGATCGCGGCACGCTCACCGGCCTCGTCGATCGTCACCTCGGTGACGAGCTGCCGCTCCTCCGGAGCCAGGGCATAGAACTCGCCGGTGTTCCCGTTGGGGGTGAGCGTTCCGATCCCCCCGTCGAGCAGCCGACGCAGCAGGGCCCGGTGGGCGTCCTGATCGACGGAGCCGTCCTCGGCGAAGGGTGTCACCGGGATGGCGACCACGTCGGCCAGGGCGGCCCGCTGGCTCTCGAACGTCGCTGTCATGCCGGACCGTCCTCTCCCTGGACCTCGGACGCGGCGTCCGGGAAGGCCCGTTGCACGAACGAGGCGATGTGCGCGTGGAGGGCGCGGGCGGCGCCGTCGGCGTCACCGTCGAGGGCGAGCCGCAGGATCTCGCGGTGCTCACCGGCCTCCCGCTCCCAGGAGGGCGAGGCCGCCCAGGCGACGGCGGAGACGAGGGCCGCCTGATCACGGACCTCGTCGAGCATGCGGCCCAGCAGCGGGTTGCCGCACGGCAGATACAGGGCGCGGTGGAACTCCCGGTTGGCCAGCGACCGCTCGGCGGCGTCGGTGGCCTGGTCCGCACGGGTCAACGCGTCCCGGGCCTCGTCCAGGGAAGCCCCTCGCCTGACGGCCCGCTTCAGCGCCTCGGGTTCGAGGAGCAGCCGGACGTCGTAGACCTCGCGCGCCATGTCCGCGTCCACCATGCGCACCGTGACGCCCTTGTACTGGCTCATCACGACGAGTCCGGTACCGGCGAGGGTCTTGAGCGCCTCGCGCACCGGGGTCTTGGAGACCCCGAACTGCGCGGCGAGGTCGGTCTCGACCAGCGCCTGCCCGGGCGTCAACTGCCCGGTGAGGATGCGGTGTTTGATCGCGTCCAGCACGAACTGCGTGCGGGACGGGATCGGCGTGGGCACAGAGGTCATGCGCGCCTCTCGGATATCTGATCTCACGTCTCATATATGACGTACGAAGTACGACGCGTTGAAGGTAGGAGGGGGCAACGCCTTCGTCAATGCTTCTGACAAAGGAAGTCGAGACCACGGTCACACGACGTGGATCGCACCCACCCGGGCGGCGACGGTGGGCCCCGCGAAGACGGCGGCGGCACGGGCCGTGGCGGCCTCGGGGGTGAGCGTGGGCCCCACGTGCGTGACGACCAACTGCCGCACCCGGGCGGCCCGGGCGACGCGCCCGGCGTCCTCGGGCGTCAGATGCACCTGCCCGCCGCCTTCGCTTTCGCGATGCGTGTCGATGTCGGCCTCACAGAGGAACAGATCGGCGTCACGGGCGAGTTCACCGAGAGCAGGGCAGGGCCCGCTGTCCCCGGAGTACGCGAGAACCCGCCCGCCGGCCTCGGCCCGCAGCCCGTAGGCCTCGACGTCATGCCGCACCTCATGGGCGAAGAGCGCCAGTTCACCGTGCCGGACGACATGCCCCTCGTACAGCCGCCGGAAGTCAAGAACCCCGCTCAGGAAACCGACGTCCGCCCGCCCGAAGAACCCGGCGATCCGCTGGGCGCACCCCTCGGGGGCGTACACCGGAAGGGGCGCGGCGGGCGTGAGCCCCCCGTACGCCAGGCCATACACGGCCGCCAGCAGATCGGCGCTGTGATCGGCGTGCAGATGCGAGATCCAGATGGCATCGAGCCGCGCCGGATCGGTGTGCCGCCGCAATTCAGCGAAGCTCCCGAAGCCGGCGTCCACCCACACCTCGGCCCCACCACCGCGCACCAGATAGCCGGAGCAGGGGGTGTCGGGTCCGGGGTGCGGGGAGGCGGTGCCGAGCACGGTGAGGCTGAGAGACATGCGGGGAGGGTAGGCAGGAACGCATCCGGGCGCCGCTCATTTAGTGCGCCGAGGAGACTGCCACGACGGCCGTCGCTCGACTGCGGGCACGTCGTGGCTGGTCGCGCAGTTCCCCGCGCCCCTGAGGGCGCTGCCGTCCCCGGCGCGCAAAAGGAGGCGCGTACCCCCGCGGAGTCGCACCCGGCGACGGCGGGAAGGGGACGTGTCGGGGGGTGTCCGCCCGCAGCGGTTGGCGCGTCAACACGGGCGCCCTCTAAAAGTGACCGATTCCGCGCCGTTCCGAGGACGCACCCCGGCGCGGCCCGACCCCCGACGCACCGGACCGGACCGCCCGCACAGCACACGACCTCAGGACGGCGTCCACCCCGGCGTCCGCCCACTCAGCCCGACCGCCCGCTCCAACAACTGCGCATCGTCCGCAACCGGCACCACCGGCCCGAAGATGCCGCCACCCCGACTCGGGTCCTCCGCGGCAGCCAGCAGGAACCCGTACGTCGCCTGAAGCGCGGCAGGGTCGGGCTCGTACCGCTGCCCGGTCGCGACGGCCAGATCCCAGCCGTGGATCACCAGCTCATCGACCGCGACGGCGCCACCGACCTCCCCCGGCAGATCGACCCCACCGGCCCGGGTCATCCCGGTCCAGGCAGCCGGGTCGCGCCAGGCGTCCGCGAGCTCGGCCAGCACCTTGGGCAACTCCTCGCGCCAGCCGGGGCCGACGTCCGGAACGCTCGCGGTCGGCGGGGTGTCGGTCGTGGCGCCGAGATCCTTACGCGCAGCATCACGGAACGCAACGGACAGGCCGAGCAGATGGCCCAGCAGATTGCGGACCGCGTACTCAGGACACGGCGTCCCGCCGGCGAGCTGCTCATCGCTCACCGCCTCCGCAAGGCGCGCCACCACACGGGTCTGCGGTCCGAGATCCAGGGGTGCGTCAGTCATTGGTCTCTCCTCAGGGGGTCGTCTGGAGGGTGGACCGCCCTCGCCCCCGAAACTCATCGCCGCCCCGGCGATCCGCTCTCCCCGAGTCGCTTTCTAAGGCACCTTCCCCATCCCCGAGCCCCCTCCTTAGCGCCACGATCAACAGGCATGACACCCCGGTCAACCCCTCCCCGCCTCCTCCTCCACGACCACAACGCCCGCCTCTACCTCACCGCGGTCATCGTCTCCGGCTTCGGCACCTCCGCCCTCTGGCTGGCCTCAGGCGTCTGGGTCAAGGACCTCACCGGCTCGAACGGCCTCGCCGCCCTGTGCATGCTCACCATGTGGACCCCCACCCTGGCCGGCCCCGTCCTCGGCACACTCGCCGACCGCACCCGCCGCAAACCCCTGCTCATCAGGGCGAATCTACTGCTGGCCACCCTCCTGCTCACCCTGGTCACCGTCGACTCCCCGAACACCGTGTGGCTCCTCCTCACGGTGCTCTTCGTGTACGGCGCGACCGGCGTCGTCCACGACGCCGCCGAGTCCGCCCTGGTCGCCACAGCGGTCGACCACACCCTCCTCGGCGACTTCAACGGCCTGCGCATGTCGGCGACGGAGGGCATGAAACTCCTGGCCCCTCTCGCAGGGGCAGGCCTCTACGCGGCGTATGGCGGACCCGCCGTCGCCCTCCTCGACGCCGCCACGTTCCTGGCCGCGGCCGCCCTGTACACCCGCCTCCGCGTCCGTGAACCCGCTCCCACTCCGAGCCGCAACCCCCGACCCTCACCTGGCGCGCCCGGACCACCGAAGGCGCCCGCCACCTCTGGCGGCACCCCCGACTGCGCCCCCTCGTCCCTG
>MWJO01000130.1 GCA_002027195.1 Streptomyces sp. GKU 895
CGGTCTCGCGTGAGGGCGCGGCCGAGTTCCAGGGCGAAGAGCGGGTTGCCGCCGCTGGTGCGGTGGATGTCGCGGACCGTGGAGCGGGGCAGGCCGGTGTAGCCGCGGTGGCCGAGCAGCTCGGAGACCTGGGTGCGGGAGAGCGGGTTGACGCGCAGGGCGGAGGGTGTCGGGGGGTGACGCGCGTAGGTGACGGTCGTACTCCTGGCCCTCGGTGCGCACCGCGCACAGCATCCGCACCGGGGTGCCGCCGAGGCGGCGGGCGGCGAAGCCGAGGAGTTCGGCGCTGGCCGAGTCCAGCCACTGCACGTCGTCGGCGACGATCAGCACCGGGCCCTCGGCGGCGAGCGCGCGCAGCGCGGAGAGCACCGCGAGCCGCAGGGCGAGGCCGTCGCGCTGGAGGGTGGACTCGCCGCGGCCGGTGAGCGCCGACTCCAGCGCGGTGCGCTGGGCGACGGGCAGCTTGCCGGAGACCTCGTCGAGGACCAGACCGAGCAGGTCGGCGAGGGCGAGGAAGGGGAGATGCGATTCGGACTCGGTGGCCGAGCAGCGCAACACGGTACGCGCCGAGCCGCTGTTATCGGCGGCCAATGCCCGCAGGACGGTGGACTTTCCTATTCCGGCGGGGCCGTGCAGCAGCACGCTGCCGCCCCGGGCGAGCTGCTCCCGGGCCTGTCCGAACACCTCCTCACGGCCGATCACCAGGTCAGGGCGGCATCTCGCAGGCTCCTGGAAGTCCCGTTGCACGGTCGCCGCTCCCCTCGTGTCGTGTCCGGGCCAAATTCTAGGCAACGATTCTTTGAAATCCGGAGGGGAGAGGTGGTGAGGCAAATAACAACCTCACAGCATGGGGAAATTCAAAGCACAGCTGAATGAATGACTGGGCAACGTTTCGGGCGTGTCCATCCGGTCCGCCTACGGCAGCAGCCCCGCCCGGCGCGCCGCCGCCACCGCCTCCCCGCGTGTGTGCGCACCGAGCCTGCGCATGGCCGAGCGCAGGTATCCCTTGACCGTCTCCGGCCGCAGCCCGAGCCGCTCGGCGGCGGCCGCGTTCGTCGCCCCCGCGGCCACACAGGCGAGGACGTCCAGCTCACGCGGGGCGAGCGTGACCCGCTCCGGTTGCCGGGGCGTGAGGAGCCCGCACGCGTCGAGGAGTTCGGCCCGCAGCTGCGGTCGGTGATCCGCGGCGCCAGCGCGCGCAGGGCCGCGTGCGCCTCCCGGACCTGCTCCCGCGACACCGGGTCCACCCCGCCGGCGGGCCCGGCCGCCGTCACCAGCTCCCGCGCCTCCTCGCGCACCACCAGTGCCTGCTCCACGTCCCGCGCCGCCTCCATCGCCGCGCTCAGCACCCGGTCACCGAGCGGCTGTACGGTGCGCAGCGCCCCGTACAGCACGCCGCGCACCCGGCGCCGTACGACGACGGGCACCGCCACGATCGAGCGCAGGCCCTCGGCGGCGACCGGGACGTCGTACTCATGGCTGATCTGCCGGGAGACGGAGTAGTCCGCCACCGCGCAGGGCCGGGCGAGCGCGACCGCCTTGCCGCCCAGACCGCTGCCCGAGACCACCGCGAGCG
Organism: Streptomyces sp. GKU 895; assembly: GCA_002027195.1. Classification (GTDB taxonomy): domain Bacteria; phylum Actinomycetota; class Actinomycetes; order Streptomycetales; family Streptomycetaceae; genus Streptomyces. The sequence goes on from MWJO01000130.1 coordinate 1,577, forward strand.
CCCGCAGCGCGACCGTGGAGGTGCCGCTCAGTTCGCTGATGCGCATCTGCGGGCGGCCGGAATCCACCAGCCCGCCGAAGGCGACCGGGAGCCCGGTCGTGCGCCGCAGTCGCACCAGCGCGTTCCGGATCTCCGCCGCGTCCGTGCTCACCTGTTCGTCCTTTCGCTGCAGCGCACCCCCGTTCGGGGGTGGTGAGACCTGCATCACGGAGTAAACGATGGCAGAGAGCCGCCCGGCAATGGTCCGGTCATGAGGGAGGACAGATGACGACGGAGCTGTTCCGCGGGGCGCGGGACTTCCTGCTCGCCCACCGCGAGGACTACGCGACGGCCTACGAGGGTTTCACCTGGCCTCGTCCCGAGCGCTTCAACTGGGCGCTCGACTGGTTCGACGACATCGCCTACGGGAACGCCGCGACCGCGCTGCACATCGTCGAGGAGGACGGCCGGGAGACCAAGCTGTCCTTCGGGGAGCTGTCGGTCCGCTCCGACCAGGCCGCGAACTGGCTGCGGGAGCAGGGGGTGGCCGCCGAGGACCGCATCCTGGTGATGCTGGGCAACCAGGCCGAGCTGTGGATCACGGCACTGGCCGCGATGAAGCTGCGCGCCGTCGTCATCCCGGCCACCCCGCTGCTCGGCCCGGCCGACCTGCGCGACCGCGTCGAGCGCGGGCGGGTGCGACATGTGATCGTGCGCTCCGAGGACGCGGACAAGTTCGCGGAGGTGCCCGGCTCCTACACCCGGATCGCGGCGGGCGACCCGGTCGAGGGCTGGCTGGCGCTGGACGACCTGTACCAGGCCGACGCCTCGTTCAGGCCCGACGGCCCACCCTCGCCGACGACCCGCTGATGCTCTACTTCACCTCGGGCACCACCGCCCGCCCCAAGCTGGTCGAGCACACCCACACCTCGTACCCGATCGGGCACCTGGCCACCATGTACTGGATCGGCCTCAAGCCCGGCGACGTGCACCTGAACATCTCCTCGCCCGGCTGGGCCAAGCACGCCTGGTCGAACCTGTTCGCGCCCTGGAACGCGGAAGCCACCGTCTTCATCCACAACTACACACGCTTCGACGCGGCCCGCCTGATGGCCGAGATGGACCGTGCGGGGGTCACCACCTTCTGCGCGCCGCCGACCGTGTGGCGGATGCTCATCCAGGCCGACCTGACCCAGCTGCGCAACCCTCCGCGGGAAGTGGTGGCGGCCGGCGAGCCGCTGAACCCCGAGGTCATCGAACAGGTGCGGCGGGCGTGGGGGGTGACGATCCGGGACGGTTTCGGGCAGACGGAGACGGCCGTACAGGTCTCCAACAGCCCCGGCCAGCTCCTGAAGACCGGCTCCATGGGACGGCCCAGCCCCGGCTACCGGGTGGAGCTGCTCGACCCGGTGACGGGAGCGCCCGGCGCGACGGAGGGCGAGATCGCCCTCGACCTGTCCGCCCGTCCCGTCGGCCTGATGACCGGCTACCACGGCGACGCGGACCGTACGGCGGAGGCGATGGCCGGCGGCTACTACCGCACGGGCGATGTGGCGTCGAGGGACGCCGACGGCTTTCTGACCTACATCGGCCGCAGTGACGACGTCTTCAAGGCGAGCGACTACAAGATCAGCCCCTTCGAGCTGGAGAGCGCGCTGCTGGAGCACGAGGCGGTCGCCGAGGCGGCCGTGGTGCCCGCGCCGGACGAGCTGCGGCTCGCGGTGCCGAAGGCGTACGTGGTGCTGGCGGAGGGCTGGGAGCCCGGTCCCGACACCGCGAAGGTCCTCTTCGAGCACTCGCGGGACGTGCTCGCCCCGTACAAGCGCATCCGCCGCCTGGAGTTCGCGCCGCTGCCCAAGACCGTCTCCGGCAAGATCCGCCGCATCGAGCTGCGCGAGGCCACGGCGGAGGGCTCCGACGCCGAGTACCGCGAGGAGGACTTCCGGTGAGCTCCTACAGCCACGGGGTGAGCGGGACCGCGCTGCTCGGGGACACGATCGGCGCCAACCTCGACCGGGCGGTCGCCCGCTGGCCGGAGCGTGAGGCGCTGGTCGACGTGCCGTCCGGGCGGCGCTGGACCTACGCCCGATTCGCCGCGGACGTCGAGGAGTTGGCGTACGCGCTGCTGGCGAGCGGGGGTCGCCAAGGGTGACCGGGTGGGCATCTGGGCGGTCAACTGCCCCGAGTGGGTGCTGGTCCAGTACGCCACCGCCCGCATCGGCGCGATCATGGTGAACATCAACCCGGCGTACCGCACCCACGAGTCGAGTACGTCCTCAACCAGGCCGGGATCTCCCTGCTGTTCGCCTCTCTCAGCCACAAGACCAGCGACTACCGCGCGATGGTCGCGGAAGTGCGGGGGAAGTGCCCGCAGTTGCGGGAGACCGTGTTCATCGGGGACCCGAGCTGGGATGCGCTGCTCGCCCGCGCGACCCCGGCGCCGTTCCCGGAGCTGTCCTGCGACGACCCGATCAACATCCAGTACACGTCGGGCACGACGGGCTTCCCCAAGGGGGCCACGCTCTCCCACCACAACATCCTCAACAACGGTTATTTCGTGGGTGAGTTGATCGCCTACACCGAGCAGGACCGGATCTGCGTCCCGGTCCCCTTCTACCACTGCTTCGGCATGGTGATGGGCAACCTGGCGGCGACCTCGCACGGCGCCTGCATGGTGATCCCGGCGCCGTCCTTCGATCCGAAGGCCACGCTGGAGGCGGTCCAGCAGGAGCGCTGCACCTCCCTCTACGGCGTACCGACCATGTTCATCGCGGAGTTGAACGACCCGGACTTCGCGACGTACGACCTGTCGTCCCTCCGTACCGGCATCATGGCGGGCTCGCCCTGCCCGGTGGAGGTGATGAAACGGGTGGTCGCCGAGATGCACATGGCGGAGGTCTCCATCTGCTACGGCATGACGGAGACGTCCCCGGTCTCCTTGCAGACGCGCCGCGACGACGACCTGGAACACCGCACCGGCACGGTCGCCGGGCCCTGCCGCACATCGAGGTCAAGGTCGTCGACCCGGCCACGGGGGTGACCCAACCGCGGGGCGCGGCGGGGGAGTTGTGCACCCGCGGCTACAGCGTGATGCTCGGCTACTGGAACGAGCCGGGCAAGACCGCCGAGTCGATCGACGCGGGCCGCTGGATGCACACCGGGGATCTGGCCGTGATGCGCGAGGACGGCTACGTCGAGATCGTCGGCCGCATCAAGGACATGATCATCCGGGGCGGCGAGAACATCTACCCGCGAGAGATCGAGGAGTTCCTCTACGCCCACCCGAAGATCGCGGACGTCCAGGTCGTGGGCGTGCCCCACGAGCGCTACGGCGAGGAGGTCCTCGCCTGCGTGATCCCCCGCGACCCGTCCGACCCGCCGACCCTGGAGGAGGTGCGCGCCTTCTGCGAGGGCCGGCTGGCGCACTACAAGGTGCCCAGCAGGCTCCAGGTACTGGAGTCGTTCCCGATGACGGTGTCGGGGAAGGTGCGCAAGGTGGAACTGCGGGAGACGTACGCGGCGGAGTAGGGCGTCCTTCAGCCCCTGCGCATGCACACCCGCGGCCACCGGCCGAGGCCGAGCCCGGCCTCATGGGCGCGGATCTTCCGCAGACCGGCGGTCTGTTCGGCCTCGCCGAGCACGGGACCGCGCGACTCACCTCACGCCACCGCATCCCACCGCCCCCCGCTCAACCGCCGGAGGCGTCTGCTCCGGTTGCGTCCAGTTCGTCTGCTCTGCTGTTCACCGGCTGGGGCGTGCCCGTGAGGTCGAGGACGAACAAGGGGACGGCGAGGGAGTCGGCGACCGTTCGGGCGTCCGTGGCGTAGCCGGCCAGGGAGAAGTAGACGCAGTCCGCGGACTCCGTCATCGCCGTCAGCCACAGGCATTCGACGTCGCGGAGCGATGCCGGGCGGACCGTGGGGTCCACCTGGGCCAGGAGGCCGCGGGCGGCGAGGCCGATGCCGTTCGGGGGGCGCTGGTCGGCGCGGCGGATGTCCGCGTAGCCGAGCCAGCGCAGATACAGGGCCGCGGCCGTGACCGCGTCGCGTGCCGTGCGGATCGTCACCGGCTGGAACGCGCGCCGCCGGGACTGCTCGACACGGCGGGTGGTAGGGATACCGACCGCATCTGCCGCGACCGGGACCCGCAGCACCGTTCCGCAGGCGCAGCCCACCTCGGGGTGCGGCCACTCACCCGTGCGGCCGCAGCGCGCGCACAGCACCGTCACCCAGTCGTCCTCCCAGGACCGGTGCGTCACCGCCGTCGCCCGCGCGCGCCGGTCCAGCGGCGGTGTCACCGGCGCCCCGCAGGCGCACGGATAGGACGGTGCCGCATAGAAGTGCTCGCGCCGGCAGACCGGGCAGCGCACCGACACGTTCTCGGACATGGCCCACTCCAGAACGACCCCACGTCGGGACAGCGCCCCCATCGTCCTCCAGCCGACCCCCGCTTGTCCGTCTCTTGACGGCCTTCACCCCTCCACTTACATTGATTCCAGATCGTAGAAATTAGTTTCCGCAATACGGAATTAACCGCAGAACGGAAGTACTCACCGCGGGGCGCGACGGGAGTGCGAATCCGGCAGCCGAAGCAGGGAGTACTCGATGGCACGTATGACCGCTGCCCGCGCGGCAGTTGAGATCCTCAAGCGCGAGGGCGTCACCAACGCGTTCGGGGTGCCCGGCGCGGCGATCAACCCCTTCTACCGCGCCCTCAAGGAGGGCGGCGGCATCGACCACACGCTCGCCCGGCACGTCGAGGGCGCCTCCCACATGGCCGAGGGCTACACCCGCGCCAACCCGGGCAACATCGGCGTCTGCATCGGCACCTCTGGCCCGGCCGGCACCGACATGATCACCGGCCTGTACTCGGCGATCGGCGACTCGATCCCGATCCTCTGCATCACCGGCCAGGCACCGGTCAGCGTCATCCACAAGGAGGACTTCCAGGCCGTCGACATCGCCTCGATCGCCAAGCCCGTCACCAAGGCGGCCACCACCGTCCTGGAAGCGGCCCAGGTCCCCGGCGTCTTCCAGCAGGCCTTCCACCTGATGCGCTCCGGCCGCCCCGGCCCGGTCCTCATCGACCTGCCCATCGACGTCCAGCTCACCGAGATCGAGTTCGACCCGGAGACCTACGAGCCGCTCCCGGTCTACAAGCCGGCCGCGACCCGCGCCCAGATCGAGAAGGCGATCGGGTTCCTGCTCGCCTCTGAGCGCCCGCTGATCGTCGCGGGCGGCGGCATCATCAACGCCGACGCCTCCGACCTCCTCGTGGAGTTCGCCGAGCTCACCGGCACCCCGGTGATCCCGACCCTGATGGGCTGGGGCACCATCCCCGACGACCACGAGCTGAACGCCGGCATGGTCGGCCTCCAGACCTCGCACCGCTACGGCAACGCGACCTTCCTGGAGTCCGACTTCGTCCTCGGCATCGGCAACCGCTGGGCCAACCGGCACACCGGCTACAAGCTCGACGTCTACCGCCAGGGCCGCACGTTCGTCCACGTCGACATCGAGCCCACCCAGATCGGCAAGATCTTCCCGCCGGACTACGGCATCACCTCCGACGCCAAGGCCGCCCTGGAGCTCTTCGTCGAGGTGGCCAGGGAACTGAAGGCCGCGGGCAGGCTGCCCGACCGCTCCGCGTGGATCGCCTCCCACCTGGAGCGCAAGGCCACGCTGCTGCGCCGTACGCACTTCGACAACGTGCCCATGAAGCCGCAGCGCGTCTACGAAGAGATGAACAAGGCCTTCGGCCCCGAGACGCGGTACGTCACCACGATCGGCCTGTCGCAGATCGCGGGCGCCCAGATGCTGCACGTCTACAAGCCGCGGCACTGGATCAACTGCGGCCAGGCGGCCCGCTCGGCTGGACCATCCCGGCCGCGCTCGGCGTCTCCAAGGCCGACCCGGAGGCCCAGGTCGTCGCGCTCTCCGGCGACTACGACTTCCAGTTCATGCTGGAGGAGCTGGCCGTCGGCGCTCAGCACAAGATCCCGTACGTCCATGTCCTCGTCAACAACGCCTACTTGGGCCTGATCCGGCAGGCGCAGATCGGTCTCGACATCAACTTCCAGGTCAACCTGGAGTTCGAGAACATCAACTCCCCGGAGCTGGGCGTCTACGGCGTCGACCACATCAAGGTCGTCGAGGGCCTCGGCTGCAAGGCCATCCGCGTCACCGAGCCCGACCAGCTGCTGCCGGCCTTCGAGGAGGCCAAGAAGCTGGCCGCCGAGTACCGGGTGCCGGTCGTGGTCGAGGCGATCCTGGAGCGGGTCACCAACATCGCGATGAGCAAGACCGCCGACATCAGCGACGTCACCGAGTTCGAGGAGCTCGCGACCGAGCCGGAGCACGCGCCGACGGCGATCAGGACGCTGAAGGTCTGACGTATCGCAGCGCGTACAGGGGCGGTCCATCCGGGGGATGGGCCGCCCTTTCGGCATGCCCCCGTCCCCCCGGGTGTCCGTCCCCCGTGTTCCCCCCGTTCCCCCGTAGCGCGGCGCCCGCCGCCCCCGTGCCGGCGGGCGCCGCGTGACGACAATGTGCCCGCCCCCGGGGGCGGTTGAAGCCTCCGGGGGCGGGTTCAGAGGTTGATTTGAGGGTTCCGTAGACCGTCTACGCCGCCGGGCGTAGGCGGACTCAGTCCTGATGGTGTTCGGACAGTCCGGGCCAGTCGTCCGGGCCGCCGCCCTGCCATTCCACGATGTCCTCGTCCTCCACCTCGATCCGGTCGAGGTCGGCGAGGCGCAGCAGCTCCACGACGTCGTCCAGGTGGGAGGCGACGCCGAGGTTGTGGTCGTCCGCGGTGACCCGCCGGGAGCCGTCGAGGCCCGGCGAGTGCACCACGACATGCGGGTGGTGCGATGCGTGTGCCATGCCTTCAAGCGTCCCGCCGGGAAGCGCCGCGCGCACCCCGGACACGGCGAAAAGCACCGGATACGGGACCGTCCGTATCCGGTGCTTTCCGGGTGTTGCTGTCCTGCTGGGACCGCGGCGGCGGCGACGGAGCCCGAGAAGCCCTTCCCTCAGGTCGAGAAGAGGATCTCCGGTCCTTCACCACCGCACTGGCTCGCACGCCGCCGCGGTCCATCACCCTGCCCGTGCCCCGTACCGAGGGACCACCCCTCATCCGGGTCGCTCAGCTTGCGGGCGCGAACAGGGAGTCTGCGCCCGCTCAGTCCTCGCGCAGGGCGCGGACCGCCTCCTCCACGCGCTTGCCGTACTCCGGGTCGGCGGCGTGGAAGTGGGCGAGGTTCTTCTCGATCACGTCGTCGCGGGAGACCTGGGACAGGCCGCCGGCGATGTTCGCGACCAGGCGCGCCTTCTCGTCCTCGGACATCAGCCGGTACAGCTCGCCGGCCTGGAAGAAGTCGTCGTCCTTGGTGTGCTGCGGGGCCTCGTGGGTGCCGGTCCAGCCGCTGACCGCCAGCGGGGCGGAGAGCGGGCGGCCGGTCTCCGCCGGCCGTCGTAGGAGTTCGGCTCGTAGTTCTTCGCCGCGCGGCCCTGGGAGTTGGTGGCCATGAGGCCGTCCCGCCCGTAGTTGCTGGCGACGGTCGCCTTCGGGGCGTTCACCGCGAGCTGGGTGTGGTTGACGCCCAGCCGGTAGCGGTGCGCGTCCGCGTAGGCGAACAGCCGGCCCTGGAGCATCTTGTCCGGCGACGGGCCGATGCCCGGCACGAAGTTGTTCGGGGAGAACGCGGCCTGCTCGACCTCGGCGAAGACGTTGTCCGGGTTGCGGTCGAGGACCAGGCGGCCCACGCGCTGCAGCGGGTAGTCCTTGTGCGGCCACACCTTGGTGAGGTCGAACGGGTTGAAGCGGTAGTCCGCCGCCTCGGCCGCCGGCATGAGCTGCACGTAGAGGGTCCAGGACGGGTTCACCCCGCGCTCGATGGCCTGCAGCAGGTCCGTCTGGTGCGAGTTGGGGTCCTTGCCGGCGAGCTCGGCGCCCTGCTCGGCGGACAGGCAGCGGATGCCCTGGTTGGTCTTGAAGTGGTACTTGACGAAGAAGGCCTCGCCGTCGGCGTTCGTCCACTGGTAGGTGTGCGAGCCGTAGCCGTTCATGTGGCGGTACGACGCCGGGATGCCGCGGTCGCCCATCAGCCAGGTGATCTGGTGCGTGGCCTCGGGGGCGTGCGCCCAGAAGTCCCAGACGTTGTCCGGCTCCTGACGGCCCGTGAACGGGTCGCGCTTCTGCGAGTGGATGAAGTCGGGGAACTTGATCGGGTCCTTGATGAAGAACACCGGGGTGTTGTTGCCGACGAGGTCGTAATTGCCCTCTTCCGTATAGAACTTCACCGCGAAGCCGCGCGGGTCGCGCACCGCGTCCGCGCCGCCGAGCGAGTCCGCCACGGTGGAGAAGCGCAGGAAGACCTCGGTGCGCTTGCCGACGCTGCTGAGGAAGTCGGCGTGCGTGAACCCGGTGACGTCGTCGGTCACCTCGAAGTAGCCGTACGCGCCGCTGCCACGGGCGTGCACCACGCGCTCCGGGATGCGCTCGCGGTTGAAGCGGGCGAGCTTCTCCAGCAGGTGCTGGTCCTGGAGGAGGAGCGGACCGCCGACACCGGCGGAGGCGGAATTCTGGTTGTCGGCGACCGGGGCGCCGGACTCGGTCGTCAGCACGCGCTTCGACATCGGGGACCTTCCGTACGAGAGTCAGCGGAGGCTTCGGAAAAGGACTTCCGCTTCGTGGAGCCTAGGTTTGGGGCGATCTGAACGTCAACAGTTTGTTGAAGGCGATCGGCGGTGCGTTGATTCCGGGCGGCGCCGCCGCTTGGGCGCGACAGGACAGGTGTCAGCAGCGTGCGCCGCCCGGGGTCTTGGGGTGTACGTCAGATCTGGGCGCCGGAGAGGCGCTCGACCGCGCGCAGCAGCGCGGAGTGGTCCAGGCCCCCGTCGCCCTGGGCGCGCAGGGACGCGACGAGCTGGGCGACGACCGCGCCGACGGGCAGGGCCGCGCCGACGTTGCGGGCCGCGTCGGTGACGATGCCCATGTCCTTGTGGTGGAGGTCGATGCGGAAGCCCGGCTTGAAGTCGCGCTGGAGGAAGTTGTCCTTCTTGCGTGTCAGCACGGTCGAGCCCGCGAGGCCGCCGTTGAGGACGTCGAGCGCGGCCTTCAGGTCCACGCCGGACTTCTCCAGGAAGACCACGGCCTCGGCGCACGCCTGGATGTTCACGGCGACGATCAGCTGGTTGGCGGCCTTCACGGTCTGCCCCGAGCCGTGCGGACCGCACAGCACGATGGTCTTGCCGAGCGCCTCCAGGATCGGTTTGGCGGCGTCGAAGTCGGCCTGCTCACCGCCGACCATGATCGACAGCACGGCCTCGATGGCACCGGCCTCGCCGCCGGACACCGGGGCGTCCAGGACGCGGATGCCCTTGTCCCGGGCAGCCTTCGCGAGGTCCACCGAGGTCTGCGGGGTGATCGAGGACATGTCGATCAGCAGGGCGCCGGACCTCGCGTTCTCCAGGATGCCGTCCGGGCCGTACGCGATGGCCTCGACCTGCGGGGAGGCGGGCACCATCGTGATGACCACGTCGGCGTCCTTGACGGCCTCGGCGATCGAGGCGGCGGCCTTGCCGCCGGCGGCGGCGAGACGGTCCAGCTTGTCCTGCTCCAGCGTGAAGCCGGTGACGTCGTAACCCGCCTTGATGAGGTTCTCGGACATGGGGGAGCCCATGATGCCGAGGCCTATCCAGGCGACCTTGGGGAGTGCGTTGCTCATGATGGGGGTGCCTTTCACGTAACGGGGGTCAGCGGGGCAGCCAGGCGAAGGCCTCGGCGCTCGGGCGGTCGCCCGGCTTGTACTCGAGGCCGACCCAGCCGTCGTAACCCGCCTTCCTCAGCTGGTCGAGGAGGTCTTCGAGGGGCAGTGAGCCGGTGCCCGGAGCGCCACGGCCCGGGTTGTCGGCGATCTGCACATGGCCGGTCTTCGCGGCGTACTCCTCGATCACCGCCGGCAGGTCCTCGCCGTTCATGGACAGGTGGTAGAGGTCCATGAGGAACTTGGCGTTGCCGAGGCCCGTCGCCTCGTTGACCTTGTCGACGATCCCGATCCCCGCGGGCGCCGACACCAGCGGGTACCGCGGCGACTCGGGCTTGTTCAGCGTCTCGATCAGCAGGATCGCGCCGATCCGGTCGGCCGCGCGGGCCGCGAGGACGAGGTTCTCCAGCGCGAGCGCGTCCTGCGCGGCTGGGTCGACGCCGTCGACGCGGTTGCCGTACAGGGCGTTGAGCGCCTTGCAGCCCAGCGACCGGGCGAAGTCCGCGACCACGTCGATGTTGGCGCGGAACTTCTCCGACTCCTCGCCCGGGATCGACAGGGCGCCGCGGTCCGGGCCGGGCAGCTGTCCGGCGTAGAAGTTCAGGCCCGTGAGCTGGACGCCCGCGTCCTCGATCGCCTGCTTCAGGGCGTCGAGCTCGGACTGCTCGGGGGTGGGGGAGTCGACCCAGGGCCACCACAGCTCGACCGCGGTGAAGCCCGCCGCGGCGGCGGCCGCGGGGCGCTCCAGGAGCGGGAGTTCCGTGAAGAGGATCGACAGGTTGACGTTGAAGCGCTGGTCTGCGAATCCCATGGGCCGCCGCGCTCCCTTCCGTGTCGAGTGATTCCGTATTGCGGAAGTTCGTTTCTGCTTAATGGAAGATTGCCGTCGGGTCTCGTCGCTTGTCAAGAGGGCTCGGCGGAAGTCGGTGCCGCGCGTTAGGTTGTGCGCGTGCGATTGAGAGTGGAGTTCACGACCGAACCCTTCGACCTGGACGAGGCGCCCGCGCACGCGGTCGCGGCCCGTGAGGTGGTCGAGGCGGCCGAGCTGGACGCGGTCGACGTCGGCCCGTTCGGCAACACCGCGGAAGGCGGTGCCGAGGCCGTGCTCTCCGCTGTCGACGCGCTGCTGCGGGGGAGCCTGGCGGCCGGTGCCACCCGTATCTCGCTGCAGGTCAACGTGATCGGGGAGGGCGAGAAGTGACCGGCACCGCGGACGAACCCTTCATCACGGCCGTGAAGCCGCTGGTCGATGCCATGGGCGGGGAGATGGTCCCGCCGGACGAGGCCGGCCCCGACGACGTCGTGCTGGCCTGGGAGGGTGCCGACGTGGTCGCCGTACGCCTGCCGCAGCTCGCGGACTCCCTCGATCACATCCTGGCCGCCATGGAGCGCAAGCAGGGCAAGCCGCTGGCCGACCTGGACCGCAAGGCCAAGCAGGAGGTCGTGCGCATACTGGAGGCGCGTGGCGCCTTCTCCGTACGGCACGGCGTGGAGACCGTGGCGAGCGCCCTCGGCGTCAGCCGGTTCACGGTCTACAACTACCTGAACCGTGACAAGGGCTGATCCTCCGAGGTCTTTCGGGGTCCTTCGGGGTCCTTCAAAGGGGTCGCTGATGTAACCCCGAATTTTCAACAAAGTGTTGACGTGGTGTTTCGAAGGGCGTTAGCTAGCCGCAGCCCGTTCAGCAACACGGCCACGGAGGCTCCCGTGACTTCGACTTCCACGCCGCCGGGCCTGACCCGGTTCAACGCCCTGGAGGAGCACGCGGCCTTCGCCGCCCTCCACGAGGCGTGTGCCTCCACGGCATGGGCGCGGCGACTGCTCGCCGCCCGCCCCTACACCACCCGCGACGACCTCTACGCCGCCAGCGACGCCGCGATGGCCGAGCTGACCGCCGAGGACCTCGCCGAGGCGATGGCCGGACACCCGCCCATCGGCCGCCCCAAGGAGGGCGACCCGACCTCCGCCCGTGAACAGCGCGGCATGGCCGGCGCGACGGAGGAGCTCAAGGCGGAGATGCTGGAGCTGAACCTCGCCTACCAGGAGAAGTTCGGCCATGTCTTCCTGATCTGCGCCACCGGCCGGACCGGCGAGCAGATGCGGGACGCGGTCAAGGAGCGGATCGGGAACGCGCCGGAGCAGGAGCGGGAGATCGTCCGCACCGAGCTGGGCAAGATCAACCGCATCCGGCTCGCCCGACTCGTCGAAGAGGACTGAGACCAGCATGAGCACCAGCACCACCGCCTCGGTGTCCACCCACATCCTGGACACCAGCATCGGCCGCCCCGCCGAGGCAGTCGCCGTCCAGCTGTCCGCCCGCCAGGGTGCGGACGCGGACTGGCAGGCGCTCGGCGGCAGCGCGACCGACGCGGACGGGCGGTGCAAGGACCTGCCGGCCCTGCCGGAGGGCACCACACACGTACGGCTCGACTTCGCCGTCGAACCGTACTTCGAGAAGAAGCAAGCCGATGCGCAGCAGGACGCCCCCGCGAATCGGGACAGCGGTGCAGGGGCAGTGTTCTTCCCGGAAGTGGCGATCACCTTCGCCGTCGAGCCCGGGGAGCACTACCACGTACCGCTGCTGCTCAACCCGTTCGGCTACTCCGTTTACCGAGGGAGCTAGCTAAATGCCCACGATTCTGGGACAGAACCAGTACGGCAAGGCCGAGAACCGAGTCGTAAAGATCACGCGGGACGGCGCCACCCACCACATCAAGGACCTGAACGTGTCCGTCGCGCTGAGCGGCGACATGGACGAGGTCCACTACTCCGGCTCCAACGCCAACGTGCTGCCGACCGACACCACCAAGAACACGGTGTACGCGTTCGCCAAGGAGCACGGCATCGAGTCGGCCGAGCAGTTCGGGATCCACCTGGCGCGGCACTTCGTGACCTCGCAGGAGCCGATCAGGACGGCGCGGATCCGTATCGAGGAGTACCAGTGGGAGCGCATCGCCGCCTCCGACGCCAACTCCCAGTTCATCGGCGCGGACGAGGTCAAGCACTCGTTCGTACGCAAGGGCCAGGAGACCCGGGTCACCCAGATCACCTATGACGGCTCGTCGTGGGAGGTCATCTCGGGGCTGAAGGACCTGGTCGTGATGAACTCGACCAACTCCGAGTTCTGGGGCTACGTCAAGGACAAGTACACGACGCTCCAGGAGGCGTACGACCGCATCCTGGCCACCCAGGTCTCCGGCCGCTGGCGGTTCAACTGGACCGACGACGAGCAGCGGATGCCCAACTGGGAGAAGTCCTACGAGCAGACCAGGAAGCACATGCTCCAGGCCTTCGCCGAGACCTACTCGCTCTCGCTCCAGCAGACCCTGTACCAGATGGGTTCGCGGATCATCAACAACCGCAGCGAGATCGACGAGGTCCGCTTCTCGCTGCCGAACAAGCACCACTTCCTGGTGGATCTGGAGCCGTTCGGGCTGAAGAACGACAACGAGGTGTACTTCGCCGCGGACCGGCCCTACGGCCTGATCGAGGCGACGATCCTGCGGGACGGCTGCGAGCCGAAGATCCCGGTGGACCTCACCAACCTCTGATCAACTCCATTTGCGGCACTCAAATCCCGGGGTCCTGCCGTGCCCACTCCACACAGCGCAAAGGACGAATCATGGCAGCAGCCGAGCGCATCGTCATCGAGAACTGTTCGATCGCGACCGTCGACGCCCACGACACCGAGTACGCGAGCGGGTATGTCGTCATCGCCGGCAACCGCATCGAGGCGCTCGGCGCGGGCAAGGCCCCCGAGGGCCTGGAGAACGTCGTACGCCGCATCGACGCCACCGGCCATCTCGTGACCCCCGGTCTGGTCAACACCCACCACCACTTCTACCAGTGGATCACCCGGGGTCTGGCCACCGACCACAACCTCTTCAACTGGCTCGTCGCGCTGTACCCGACCTGGGCGCGTATCGACGAGTCGATGACCTACTCGGCCGCGCAGGGCTCGCTGGCCATGATGGCCCGCGGCGGTGTCACCACCGCGATGGACCACCACTACGTCTTCCCGCAGAACTCCGGCGACCTGTCCGGCTCGATCATCCGCGCGGCCCGCGAGATGGGCGTCCGCTTCACCCTCGCCCGCGGCTCCATGGACCGCAGCGAGAAGGACGGCGGCCTGCCCCCGGACTTCGCCGTCGAGACCCTGGAAGGCGCCCTCGCCGCCACCGAGGCCACCGTCAAGGAGCACCACGACGCCTCCTTCGACGCCATGACCCAGGTCGCGGTCGCGCCCTGCTCGCCCTTCTCCGTCTCCACCGAACTCCTGCGCGAAGGCGCCGAGTTGGCCCGCCGTCTCGGCGTGCGCCTGCACACCCACGGCTCGGAGACCGTCGAGGAGGAGCAGTTCTGCAAGGAACTGTTCGGGATGGGCCCGACCGACTACTTCGAGTCCACCGGCTGGCTCGGCGAGGACGTGTGGATGGCGCACTGCGTCCACATGAACGACTCCGACATCGCCGCCTTCGCCCGCACGAAGACCGGTGTCGCCCACTGCCCGTCCTCCAACGCCCGTCTCGCCGCCGGCATCGCCCGCGTCCCCGACATGCTCGCCGCCGGCGTCCCGGTCGGCCTCGGCGTCGACGGCACCGCCTCCAACGAGTCCGGCGAACTCCACACCGAGCTGCGCAACGCGCTCCTCATCAACCGCCTCGGCGCCCACCGGGAAGCGGCGCTGAACGCCCGCCAGGCGCTGCGCCTCGGCACCTACGGTGGCGCCCAAGTCCTGGGCCGCAGCGCCGAGATCGGCTCCCTGGAGGCCGGCAAGCTCGCCGACCTGGTCCTGTGGAAGCTGGACACGCTCGCCCACGCCTCCATCGCCGACCCGGTGACCGCGCTGGTCTTCGGCGCGGCGGCCCCGGTCACGGCGTCCTTCGTGAACGGCCGTCAGATCGTCGAGGCAGGCCGCCTGTTGCACGTCGACGAGGACGCGATCGCGCGCTCCACGCGGGAGCAGGCGCAGCGGCTGGCGCAGATCGCCGCGCGGTAACTCCGCATTTCTGTACGGCATTTCTGTACGGCACTTGATCTCCGGCCGGAGGGACGGCTCCCGGCCGGTAGCCGTGAACCCGAGCGGGGTTCATGGCGGCCGTCTCCGGGGCGCATGCCACACGTGTGCGCCCCGGAACGGTCACCGTGCATGTCCCCATGCATCCGTCCTCCGGTCCCGCACGACCGCGCACCACCTCCAAGAAACCCACGTCAGAGCCGACGTGTTAGCTGACCCGGAGGAACCGCCGTGACCGCCCAACGAGCCGACGCGATCCACCCCGTCGACGAAAAACTCCCCGCACTGAAAATGGCCACCACGGGCCTCCAACACGTGGCCGCCATGTACGCGGGCGTCGTCGCCCCGCCCCTGATAGTCGGGGCGGCCGTCGGCCTCTCCGGCACCGAACTGACCTTCCTCACCGGAGCCTGCCTCTTCACGGCCGGCCTCGCGACCTTCCTCCAGACGCTCGGCGTCTGGAAGATCGGCGCCCGGCTGCCCTTCGTCAACGGCGTCACCTTCGCGGGCGTGGCCCCGATGACGGCGATCGTCGCCTCGACCGACGACAAGTCCGACGCGCTGCCGATCATCTTCGGCGCGGTCATCGTCGCGGGCCTCCTCGGCTTCCTCGCCGCGCCCTTCTTCAGCAAGGCGGTCCGCTTCTTCCCGCCCGTCGTCACCGGCACGGTGATCACCCTCATCGGCGTCTCCCTGCTGCCGGTCGCCTTCGGCTGGGCGCAAGGGCCCAACCCCGCGGCGGACGACTACGGTTCGACCACCTACCTGGGCCTCGCGGCCACGACACTCGTGATCGTGCTGCTGCTGCGCCGCTTCACGCGCGGCTTCGTCAAGCAGATCGCCGTGCTGCTCGGCCTGGTCCTCGGCACGCTGGTCGCGATTCCCTTCGGTGTCACGGACTTCGGGCCGGTCGCGGACGCGGACGTGGTCGGCTTCCCGACGCCGTTCCACTTCGGCGCCCCGCAGTTCCAGGTCGCCGCGATCGTGTCGATGATCGTGGTGATGGTGGTCTCCATGACCGAATCGACCGCGGACATGCTGGCACTGGGCGAGATCGTGGAGCGCCCGGCGGACGAGAGGACCATCGCGGCGGGCCTGCGCGCCGACACCCTCGGCTCCGCGATCAGCCCCCTCTTCAACGGCTTCATGTGCAGCGCCTTCGCCCAGAACATCGGCCTGGTCGCGATGACGAGGATCCGCAGCCGGTACGTCGTCGCCACCGGCGGCGCCTTCCTGGTCCTGATGGGCCTGTGCCCGATGGCCGCCTCGCTCATCGCCGTCGTCCCGCGCCCGGTGCTCGGCGGGGCCGGCGTGGTCCTCTTCGGGTCGGTCGCGGCGAGCGGCATCCAGACCCTGGTACGGGCCGGCCTGGACAAGGACAACAACGTCCTGATCGTCGCCGTCTCGCTGGCCGTCGGGATCATCCCGATCACGGCGCCGGAGTTCTACCACGCGTTCCCCGAGACGGCGAAGATCGTCCTCGACTCGGGGATCTCGACGGGCTGCGTGGCGGCCGTCCTGCTGAACCTGGTCTTCAACCACCTGGGCGGGCAGCGCGACTCCCAGGACGTGACGCACCCGATGGAAGCGGGCGAGGAGATCGCCGCAGCGCACTGACCGAGGGCGTGGCTGTGGCCGGCCGCCTCCCACCCGCACCGGGTTCAGAGCCGGTCGAAGGCCTGGCAGGGGCGGGCCTCGGGGAGGCGGCCGGTGAAGAAGGAGCGGGGAGGGACGCCCATCAGGGTGCGGAAGTCGGACGTCATGTGTGCCTGGTCGTAGTAACCGGCGGTGGCGGCGAGATCGGCCCACTTCGCGGTGGGCGCCTGCGCCAGCACCGCGCGGACGCGGTCGATGCGCGCGTAGTGCTTCGGGGAGAGGCCCACCCCCTCCGCGAAGAGGTTCCGCAACTGCCGCTCACTGACGGCGAGTTCCCGCGCCACGTCCCGAACCTGCGCCGGTGGCCGGCCGCCGCGCATCGACAGCGCGTCGACGGCCGCCCGCAGCAGCCTGCCCCGTGAGTCCGGGAGCGGGAGCCCGCCGAGGGTGTCCCACAGCCGGTCGATCAACGCGTCCGTCTCCAAGTCGCGCGTGTCGTACGACAGTTGCCTCGCCGTAGGCGTGGGCAGCTCGCCCAGGGGCACCACCCTGCCGACGAGTTCGGCCGCCGCCACCCCGAGCAGCGGACGGGCCGCCCCCGGCGCCAGATGCAGCTGCACACAGGACGCGAGGCGCTCCGCCCCGGCCCGGTGGTACGAGGCGCGGGTCCGCGGGCCGACGACCAGGGCGTCGCGCCGGCCGTCCTCGCCGACCCGCACGACCAGCTTCGTCGAGGTGTCCGGGGCGTGCGCGACCGACTCTCCGCCGGTGACCGTGGCGATCTCGGAGATCCAGGGGCGCAGCGCGCCGGGCACGGGCAGGGGCGGAGCGGTTTCTGCGGGGGTGGTGGTCGTCACGTCTCCACCGTAAGCGGGCGGCGCCTGCGAGGGGGGCGGCCAACCGTGCCGGAATTTCCAAGAGTTGACGCCGGGCCGTCCGCCAGCGTGGAGGCCATGATCCTAGTGACGGGTGCGACCGGCACCATCGGCAGTGAAGTCGTACGACAGCTCGCGGCACGCGGCGAGAAGGTCCGCGCCCTGACCCGCGACCCCGGTCGGGCGGTGGTGCCCGGGGGCGTGGAGGTGGTACGCGGGGACTTCCTCGACCAGGCCTCTCTGGAGGCGGCGTTGACGGGCGTCGACGCCGCGTTCCTGGTGGGGGTGCTCGGGCCGGAGGACGGCGGGCGGGACGTGCGGCTCATCGAGCTGACGCGGGCGGCGGGGGTGCGGCGGATCGTGAAGCTGTCCTCCATCGGCACCGGCGAGCCCGAGTTCGGCCCGTTCGGCAGCTGGCACCTGCCCGGCGAACAGGCCCTGCGGTCCTCCACCGACGTGGAGTGGACGATCCTGCGCCCCTCGTCCTTCGCCTCGAACACCCTGGGCTGGGCGCAGGCCCTGGCGGCGGGCCAACCCGTGCCGAACATGACGGGGGAGGGGCGACAGGGGGTCGTCGACCCGCGTGACGTGGCCGAGGTGGCGGTCGCGGCCCTGACCGACGCCCGGCACGCGGGGCGGACGTACACCTTGACCGGCCCCGAGGCGATCAGCGTCGACGACCAGGCCGCGGTGCTCGCCGACGTGCTCGGCCGCCCGGTCGAGACGGTCACCCCGTCGCGGGAACAGCTGCGGGAGCAGCTGTCCGCGTCCGGGCTGAGCGAACCGGCGGTGGAAGGGGTCCTCGGCGGCCTGGAGTTCGCCCGCACGGGCGGCAACACGACCGTCACGGACGACGTACGGGAGGCGCTGGGGCGGCCGGCGCGGTCGTACCGGGAATGGGCGGAGGATCACAAGGGGGTGAAGCGCGGCCTCCGGGGAGAACGGGCTTGGCCCCCTCTAGTACCCCCGTCGC
>MWJO01000131.1 GCA_002027195.1 Streptomyces sp. GKU 895
CCAACCGTCACCGCGAACGCGAACCCCCACCGAGCCGGGCCGGCCACGAATGCCCCAGCTCACCGGCCGTTGTCAGTCCCGGGGTGCAGGATGGACGCATGGTCAGCTCCACACACCGAGCCCTGGACGGCTTCTCCCCCGCGACCCGCGGCTGGTTCACGGGAGCCTTCGACGCGCCCACCGCGGCCCAGGCAGGCGCATGGACGGCCATCAAAGAGGGCTCCGACGTCCTGGTCGTCGCCCCCACCGGCTCCGGCAAAACCCTCGCCGCCTTCCTCGCCGCCCTGGACGACCTGGCCTCCACACCCCCACCCGCCGACCCCAGGAAACGCTGCCGAGTCCTCTACGTCTCCCCGCTGAAGGCCCTCGCGGTCGACGTGGAGCGCAACCTCCGCAGCCCCCTCACCGGCATCCGCCAGGAATCCGTACGCCTCGGCCTGCCCGAGCCCGAGGTCAAGGTCGGCATCCGCTCCGGCGACACCCCCGCGGCCGAGCGCCGCGCGCTGTCCACCCGACCCCCGGACATCCTGATCACCACCCCGGAGTCCCTGTTCCTGATGCTGACGTCGGCGACCCGCGACGCGCTGACCGGCATCGAGACAGTGATCCTCGACGAGGTCCACGCGGTGGCCGGCACCAAGCGAGGCGCCCACCTCGCCCTCTCCCTGGAGCGCCTCGACGAGCTCCTCCCGAAGCCGGCCCGCCGCATCGGCCTCTCCGCGACTGTCCGCCCGGTCGACGAGATCGCCCGCTACCTCTCCCCCCGCCGCAAGGTGGAGATCGTCCAGCCGAAGTCGGGCAAGGAGTTCGACCTCTCGGTGGTGGTCCCCGTGGAGGACCTCGGCGAACTCGGCGGCTCCCCCGTGGCGGACGGCACCGAGGGCGCGGAACGCCCCTCGATCTGGCCGCACGTCGAGGAGCGCATCACCGACCTCGTCCAGGCCCACCGCTCCACCATCGTCTTCGCCAACTCCCGCCGCCTCGCGGAACGCCTGTGCAACCGCCTCAACGAGATCGCGTACGAACGAGCGACCGGCGAGCCCCTGGCGGAACACCACGCCCCCGCCGAGCTGATGGGCGGCTCAGGGGCGGCCCAGGGCGCACCCCCGGTCATCGCCCGCGCCCACCACGGCTCGGTCTCCAAGGAACAGCGCGCCCTGGTCGAGGAGGATCTGAAGGCAGGCCGCCTCCCCGCAGTGGTCGCGACCTCCAGCCTGGAACTCGGCATCGACATGGGCGCGGTGGACCTGGTCGTCCAGGTCGAGTCACCCCCCTCCGTGGCCTCGGGCCTGCAACGCGTGGGCCGCGCGGGCCACCAGGTCGGCGCGGTCTCCACCGGCGTGGTCTTCCCGAAGTACCGCGGCGACCTGGTCCAGGCCGCGGTCGTCACCGAGCGGATGCGCACCGGCTCCATCGAGTCCCTCAAGGTCCCCGCCAACCCCCTGGACGTCCTGGCCCAGCAGCTGGTCGCGATGACGGCGCTGGACACCTGGCAGCTCGACGACCTCCTGGCCACGGTCCGCCGAGCGGCCCCCTTCGCTTCCCTCCCCGAATCCGCCTTCACCGCGGTCCTCGACATGCTCGCGGGCCGCTACCCCTCCGACGCCTTCGCGGAACTGCGGCCCCGCGTCGTCTGGGACCGCGTGGCCGGCACGATCACCGGCCGCCCCGGCGCCCAGCGCCTCGCGGTCACCTCCGGCGGCACCATCCCGGACCGCGGTCTCTTCGGCGTCTTCCTCGCCGGTGCCGACCCCAAGAAGGGCGGCGGAAGGGTCGGCGAGCTGGACGAGGAGATGGTCTACGAGTCGCGCGTGGGCGACGTCTTCACGCTCGGCACCAGCTCCTGGCGCATCGAGGACATCACCCGCGACCGCGTTCTGGTCTCCCCGGCCCCGGGCGTCCCGGGCCGGCTGCCGTTCTGGAAGGGCGATCAGCTGGGCCGCCCGCTCGAACTCGGCCGCGCGGTCGGCGCGTTCCTCCGGGAAGTCGGTTCGATGCCCAAGGAAAAGGCCCGCCCACGCCTCCTCGCGGCCGGCCTGGACACCTGGGCGGCGGACAACGTCCTCGCGTACCTGGACGAACAGCGCGAGGCCTGCGGCCACATCCCCGACGACCGCACGATCGTCGTGGAGCGCTTCCGTGACGAACTCGGCGACTGGCGCGTGGTCGTCCACTCCCCGTTCGGCGCCCAGGTGCACGCCCCCTGGGCCCTCGCCCTCGGCGCCAAGCTCTCCGAGCGCTACGGCATGGACGCCCAGGTGATGCACGCGGACGACGGCATCGTCCTGCGCCTCCCCGACGCCGACCTGATGGGCCTGGACCTGCTGGACCAGGAACCGATGAAGCTCGGCACGGAGTACGACGCCGACCAGGCCCCGGTCGGCGCTGCGGACGTCGTCTTCGACAAGGGCGAGGTCGACCAGATCGTCACCGACCAGGTCGGCGGCTCGGCCCTGTTCGCCTCCCGGTTCCGGGAATGCGCGGCCCGCGCCCTCCTGCTGCCCCGCCGCAACCCCGGCAAGCGCACCCCGCTGTGGCAACAGCGGCAGCGCGCCTCGCAACTCCTTGAGGTGGCCAGCGAGTTCGGCTCGTTCCCGATCGTCCTGGAGGCGGTCCGCGAGTGCCTCCAGGACGTCTTCGACGTCCCCGGCCTTGTCGAGCTGATGGGCGACCTGGAGTCCCGCAAGGTCCGCCTTGTCGAGGTCACCACCCCCGAGCCCTCCCCCTTCGCCCGCTCCCTCCTCTTCGGTTACGTCGCCCAGTTCCTGTACGAGGGAGACTCCCCGCTCGCCGAGCGCCGCGCCGCGGCCCTGTCCCTCGACTCCCGTCTGCTGGCTGAGCTGCTCGGCCAGGCGGAGCTGCGCGAGCTGCTGGACGCCGAGGTACTGACGGAGCTGGAGCGGGAACTCCAGTGGCTCACCGAGGACCGCCGTGTGAAGGACGCCGAGGGCGTCGCGGACCTCCTCCGCCTCCTCGGCCCGCTCACGGAAGCGGAGTTGGCCGAGCGAGGCGCGCAGCCGCAGTGGGCGCAGGATCTCGCCAAGGCGCGCCGCGCCATCCGGGTCCGCGTCGCCGGCACCGACCACTGGGCGGCGGTCGAGGACGCCGGCCGGCTGCGCGACGCCCTGGGTACCGCCCTGCCTGTCGGCGTACCGGAGGCCTTCACCGAGCCGGTCAAGGACCCGCTGGGCGACCTCCTCGCGCGCTACGCCCGCACGCACGGCCCGTTCACCTCGGCGACCGCGGCGGCGCGCTTCGGTCTGGGCGTGGCCGTCACGGAGGGCGCGTTGCAGCGCCTCGCCGCGAACGGCCGTGTCGTACAGGGGGAGTTCCATCCGGCGGGCATCGGCCAGGAGTGGTGCGACGCCGCCGTGCTCCGCCGCCTGCGTCGGCGCTCGCTGGCCGCCCTGCGCCATGAACTCGAACCGGTGCCGCCGCCCGCGCTGGCCCAGTTCCTCCCCCAGTGGCAGCACATCGGCAAGGGCCACGGCCTGCGCGGCATCGACGGCCTGGTGCGCGCCGTAGAGCAGTTGCAGGGCGCGTCCGTGCCGGCTTCCGCCCTGGAGAAGCTGGTCCTGCCGTCCCGGGTGGCGAACTACACCCCGGCGATGCTCGACGAACTCACCTCCGCCGGCGAGGTGGTGTGGGCCGGAGCGGGCTCCCTGCCCGGCAAGGACGGCTGGGTCTCCCTCTACCTCGCCGACGCGGCCCCCCTCCTCCTGCCCGCCCCGCACCCTCTGGAGCTGACGGCCCTCCACGAGTCCGTCCTCACCGCCCTGTCCGGCGGCTACGGCCTGTTCTTCCGCCAGATCGCCGACCAGGTCCGCGCGACCACCCACCCCGACGCAACCGACCCCCAACTCGCCGACGTCGTCTGGGACCTGGCCTGGTCCGGCCGCCTCACGAACGACACCCTCACCCCCATGCGCTCCCTACTGGGCTCGGGCCGCACGGCGGGCTCCACGGCCCACCGCGCCAAGCGCACGATCCCGCGCGGCCGCTACGGCTCCCTCACGGCCGCCGCCCGCTCGGCGTCCCGCACCGGCCCGCCCACCGTCGCCGGCCGCTGGTCCCTGCTGCCCGCCCGCGAGCCCGACCCCACCTGCGCGCCCACGCCCTGGCCCGCACCCTCCTCGACCGACACGGCGTGGTGACCCGGGGCGCGGTCTCCGCGGAGGGCGTCGAGGGCGGCTTCTCGGCGACGTACCGCATCCTGTCGGCCTTCGAGGAGACCGGCCAGGCCCGCCGCGGCTATGTGGTGGAGGGCCTCGGCGCCGCCCAGTTCGCGATGGACGGCGCGGTGGACCGCCTCCGTGCGGTGGCGAACGCCCGCGAACGAGGCCAGACCGACGCCACAGGCCCGGCCACCGACGACTTCACCCCGTACGCCGACTTCGGACGCCTGCACCGGAGCCGACTTCGGCACTCCAACCCGGCGCCGACCTCTGGCGGACCGACGGAGACCAGACCCTTGGTCTCGAAGACACCTACGATCCCTGCCCCGGCCCCACCTCACGCGACCACTACGTCTCCCCGCGACCACCGCGATCACCACGCCCCGCGCCCCACCGCCGCGACCGCCCCCCCGACACCCGAGCCGTCGTCCTGGCAGCAGCCGACCCGGCGAACGCGGCGGCGCCGCCCTCCTGGCCCGAGCCTCCGACCGGTGCCGGGCACAAGGCGGGCCGCAAGGCGGGCTCCCTGGTGGTCCTGGTCGACGGCGAGCTGACGCTCTACATGGAGCGAGGCGGCAAGACCCTGCTGGCCTGGCCCGAGGACCCGGACACCAAACCCACCGACGACCCCCGCCTCCAGCCGGCAGCCGACGCCCTGGCGGCAGCCGCCCGGGCTGGCTCCCTGGGCACGGTCACGGTGGAACGCGTCAACGGCGCCTCGGCTCTGACTTCCCCCTTCGGCACCCTCCTGGAAGCAGCAGGCTTCATCGCCACCCCCAGGGGCCTACGGCTGAGGGCCTGACAGACCTTCTGAGCCGACGGCACCCCACACCCACCCAGGGGCGCGGGGAACTGCGCGCCAAGCCACCGACAACCCGCACCCGCCGCACAACAGCAGCCCCCACCATGTAGGCGCCCACCCACCACCCCATGCCACCCTTGACCCATGCCCGAAGGAGACACCGTCTGGCAGGCGGCGAACCGCCTGCACACGGCCCTGGCCGGCCAAGTACTGACCCGCAGCGACCTCCGCGTCCCCAAGTTCGCCACGGCCGACCTCACCGGCCGCACCGTCCTGGACGTCACCCCGCGCGGCAAACACCTCCTGACCCGCATCGAAGGCGGCCTGACCCTCCACTCGCACCTCAAGATGGACGGCTCCTGGAAGGTCTACGCCAACGGCAGACGCTGGACCGGCGGCCCCGCCCACCAGATCCGCGCGATCCTCGGCAACGCCGACCGGACCGCCGTCGGCTACCGCCTCCCCGTCCTGGAACTCCTCCGCACGTCCGACGAGGACCGCGTCGTAGGCCACCTCGGCCCCGACCTCCTGGGCCCGGACTGGACCCCCGACCGCGCCCTCGCCAACCTCCTCGCCGACCCGGCCCGCCCCCTCGGCGAGGCCCTCCTCGACCAGCGCAACCTCGCCGGCATCGGCAATGTCTACAAGAGCGAGCTCTGCTTCCTGCTGGGCGTGACCCCCTGGCTCCCGGTGGGCGCGCTCCCCGCCGACCGCGCCGCCAAGCTCCCCGCGCTCGCCAAGAAGCTCCTGGAGGCCAACCGCGACCGCCCGGTCCGCACCACCACGGGCCGCCACGGCCACGACCTCTTCGTCTACGGCCGCGCCGGCACCCACTGCCTCCGCTGCCGCACCCCCGTCCGCGTCGCCAACCAGGGCGACGGCTCCCGCGAACGCCCCACCTACTGGTGCCCGACGTGCCAGAAGGGACCCGCCCCGGGCACCACCTCACGTCCCCGAGCCCCACACCGTACGACCAATTGACGGTCCGTCAGAAACCCTCGTACCGTCCTCTCATGACCGTCAGCGCGTACGACCTCTCCGGACGCACCGCCTTCGTCACCGGCGCCGCCGGCGGTATCGGCCGCGCCTCCGCGGTCCTGCTCGCCGAAGCGGGCGCCGGCGTGCACTGCGCCGACCGCGACGCACAGGGGCTGCACGAGACGGCGACCCTGATCAAGGACGCGGGCGGCACCGCCCGCACCCACCACCTCGACGTGACGGACCGGCATCAGCTCCGCGAGGCCATCGCCTCCTGCGGGCAGCTGGACGTCCTGGCCGCGATCGCCGGCATCATGCACAGCAGCCCGGTCCTGGACACGAAGGACGAGGATCTCGACCGCGTCCTGAACGTCAACTTCAAGGGAGTGCTGTACGCCTGCCAGGAGGCGGCCCGCCTCATGATCGCCCGAGGGACCCGGGGCAGCATCGTCACCATGGCCTCGGGCGCCGTCGACACCGGCGGCCCCGGCCTGCTCGCCTACGGCGCCGCCAAGGCGGCGGTCGTCCAGCTGACGAAGACCCTGGCGAACGAGGTCGGCCGGCACGGCATCCGGGTCAACGCCGTCGCCCCGGGCTGGATCCGCACGCCGATGACCGACCGCCACGGCGAGGACCAGGAGCGGACCGAGGCGCTGATGGCCCGTATGTCACCACTGGGCCGGGTAGGCCGGGCCCACGAGGCCGCCCATGCCGTGCTGTACCTGGCGTCCGACGCCGCGTCCTTCACGACGGGCCAGATCCTCCGTCCGAACGGCGGAGTGGCGATGCCGTGGTGACGGCGCCCGGAGCGGCCCGCATCGCCGTACCGTGCCAGGCCGCCCGCCAGCGCCCCACGGCGAGCGCACCGGCTGCCCGCGCCCTCGGCACACAGTGCACCGGCAGCAGGCTCAGCCCCCACCCTCCGGCGGCGACGGCACCCTCCAGCACCCCCGCGTCGGGGGCCAGCGCCAGTCGCAGCACGGCCCACCACCAGAGCGCGCCCAGCGTGAGGGCCACCCCCCCACCGCGCTATCGGACGGCCCACGACCCCACCTCCAGCCCGCAGTCCCCGAAGCCCTCAGGGCACCCGCCAGAACCACAGCACCCGACGCTAGGCCCGGGCCGCGTCCGGCGGCAGGGCGCACCGAGGGCACACCGAGGCACCCCCAGCCGCCGCCTCACCCGTTCTCGGCCTGGAACATCCAGTGGTGCTTCTCCAGATCCGCCGTGATCCCGATGAACAGATCCTGGCTGACGGGGTCGGCGTCCCCGGTGGCGGCCACCCGCTCCCGCATCCGCCCGATCACCGCGCCCAGCGCGTCCACCAGCGCCCCCACCGCGTCCGTGTCCTTGACCCAGCCCTCGGACACCGCCCCGATGCCGCTGCCCGCCGCCACGGTGGCCGCACGCCCGTCGGGCGGCACACCCAGCGCGGAGGCCCGTTCGGCGACGGTGTCGGAGTGGGTGCGCGCGATGTCCACGACCTCGTCGAGTTGCAGATGCACGGACCGGAACCGGGGCCCGACCACGTTCCAGTGGATCTGCTTCGCCACGAGGGCGAGGTCCACCAGATCGACGAGGGCCCCTTGCAGGGCCTCGGCCACGGTCTTCAGGTCCGCGTCGGACAACGGGCTCTTCACGACGTACATGCGCATGCTCCGATTCCTGTACGGCTACACGGCCCCGAGCCCCGTCCGTCCCACGATGCACGAAAGCCCCGGCCGACGCCTCTCCAGATGTTCGGAGAGGCCCGGTCGGGGCTTCGCGCACTTCGCAGAGTGCTTTGCACTTCTCAGCGCATCGTCAGCTCGTCCTCGAGCGGAACCCAAGGACGTACGCGCGTGACGCTCAGGCGGCGACGACGTCCACTGCCTCGGCGGGTGCCTTGATGGTCACCCGTTCCGGTGGCACACCGGTCACCGACACCGAACCCAGCATCGGACGTACCGGCGTGGGTACGGGCTCGCTGGGGGTGGCCGCAGCGGACTGGGCCAGCTCGGCGAGGGCGAGCTCGTCGCTCACTTCCCGCATCAGTTCGGACATCCGTACGTCCAGCGCGTCGCAGATGGCGGAGAGCAGTTCGGAGGAAGCCTCCTTCTGCCCCCGCTCCACCTCGGAGAGATAGCCGAGTGAAACTCGGGCGGACGAGGAGACTTCGCGCAGAGTACGGCCCTGGCGTTGGCGCTGCCGACGCAGCACGTCACCCAGCAGGCGACGGAGCAGAATCATCGGTGGCTCCCTCCTCGGACCGCGTAGCCGCATCCTTCACGCCCCACCGTACCGCCTTGCGCCGCGGCCGTGCGGGGAGCGATGTCGTGTTCACTCAGGGCTGCAAACATCAAAACCCCCCGTTCCGTTCCGTATCCTGTGCCCGCTCATTCCCGGTCTGTTCGCCCGCAAGCTCCTGAAGGAGCAGTGCGAGTACGCTCCGTACACTCTCCATACGAATTTCCGCGCGGTCGCCGTTCAACCGCAGTGAGGCGACTTTCCCGCCATCCGAGAGGCCCGGACCGGGTCCGTCGACCGCCACATAGACCGTCCCGACGGGCTTTCCGTCCTGTTCCTCCGGTCCTGCGACTCCCGTGGTCGCGATGCCCCAGTCGGCACCGAGCGCCTTGCGCACGCCGACCGCCATCTGGGCCGCGACCTGCGGATCCACCGCTCCGCGCGCCGCCAGCAGGCCGGCGTCGACACCGAGCAGTTCATGCTTCAGTTCGGTGGCGTAAGCCGTCACCGAGCCGCGGAAGGCCTGGGAGGCCCCGGGCGCCGCTGTGATTTCCGCCGCAACCAGTCCACCGGTGAGAGACTCGGCGACCGCGAGCGTCTCGCCCCTCACCGTCAGTAGTCGCACCACTTCAGTGGCCGGGGAATTCACGCTTCCGACTCCTCCAACGCCGCCTCGCGCTCGGCGATTCCCTGCCTGCGCAGCACAATGGCCTGTCTCACGTAGTCGAGTCCGGTCGCCACGGTCAGGACGACCGCCACAGCCATCACCCAGAATCTCGCGGTCGCCAGCCACCCCGTCAGCGCCAGGATGTACATCCCGACCGCGATGCCCTGCGCGAGGGTCTTGAGCTTGCCGCCGCGGCTCGCCGGGATGACGCCATAGCGGATGACGATGAAACGCAGCAGCGTGATCCCGAGTTCCCGGCCAAGGATGACGGCGGTCACCCACCACGGCAGGTCGCCGAGCGCGGAGAGACAGATCAGCGCCGCCCCCATGATCGCCTTGTCGGCGATGGGGTCGGCGATCTTCCCGAAGTCGGTGACGAGGTTGTAGGTGCGCGCCAGGTGACCGTCGAAGAGGTCGGTGATCATGGCGACGGAGAAGGCGGCCCAG
This sequence comes from Streptomyces sp. GKU 895, assembly GCA_002027195.1. Lineage (GTDB taxonomy): Bacteria > Actinomycetota > Actinomycetes > Streptomycetales > Streptomycetaceae > Streptomyces. The sequence goes on from MWJO01000131.1 coordinate 9,296, forward strand.
GCGAACGAGCGCCACGCGGGGTCGTGTCCGTCGGCGGCCAGCATCAGCGCGACGAACCCCGGCACCAGCAGCAGCCGGATCATGGTCAGGATGTTGGCGATGTTCCAGAGGCTGGCCTCGTTGACGGCCGCGGCCACGATCTTGCCGCTCCGCGGGGACTTGGCACCGGAGCCGGCGTCGGACGCACCCGCCTGGGAGCGGCCCGCAGCGGATGCCGGTACTCCGGTCATCTGCCCGCCTCCTCACTACACGCGAGCGAGTCCGTCACCGGCTCGGCCACCAGGTCGACACCCTCGGTGCCGACCACCTTCGCCTCGACGATACGGCCGACACCGAGTCCCTCGCCGCTCGTGAGCAGCACCTGGCCGTCCGTCTCCGGCGCCTGGTGCGCACCGCGCCCGTACACGCCCTCCTCGTCCACGGACTCCACCAGCACGTGCACGGTCTCGCCCACGCGCTCCTCGGCCCGCTGCGAGACGAGTTCCTCGGCGAGCCGGGAGACACGCGCCAGCCGCTCGGCGACGACGTCCTCGTCGAGCTTGTTGTCGTACGTGGCCGCCTCCGTGCCCTCCTCGTCGGAGTAGCCGAAGACGCCGATGGCGTCCAGGCGCGCGCCGGTGAGGAAACGCTCCAGCTCGGCGAGGTCGGCCTCGCTCTCGCCGGGGAAGCCGACGATGAAGTTGGAGCGCACGCCCGACTGCGGGGCCTTGCTCCGGATGGTGTCGAGCAGCTCCAGGAAGCGGTCGGTGTCGCCGAAGCGGCGCATCGCGCGCAGCACGTCGGGCGCGGAGTGCTGGAAGGACAGGTCGAAGTACGGCGCGACCTTCGGCGTCGACGTCAGCACGTCGATGAGGCCGGGGCGCATCTCGGCCGGCTGGAGGTAGCTGACGCGCACCCGCTCGATGCCGTCGACCTCGGCGAGCTCGGGCAGCAGGGACTCCAGCAGGCGGATGTCGCCCAGGTCCTTGCCGTAGGAGGTGTTGTTCTCGGAGACCAGCATGATCTCCTTGACGCCCTGCTCGGCCAGCCAGCGGGTCTCGTTGAGCACGTCCGAGGGGCGCCGCGAGATGAACGAGCCGCGGAAGGAGGGGATGGCGCAGAACGTGCAGCGCCGGTCGCAGCCGGAGGCGAGCTTCACCGAGGCGACCGGGGAGCCGTCCAGACGGCGGCGCAGGGGTGCACGGGGGCCAGAGGACGGGGCGAGCCCCTCCGGCAGATCCGCCGGGCCGTGCCCGGGCAGCGCCACCTCGGCCGCCGACTCCTGGCGCTCGGCGGGGCTGATCGGCAGCAGCTTGCGCCGGTCGCGCGGGGTGTGGGCGGCGTGGATGCCGCCGGACAGGATGGTCTGCAGGCGGTCGGAGATGTCGGCGTAGTCGTCGAAGCCGAGCACGCCGTCGGCCTCGGGAAGGGCCTCGGCGAGGTCCTTGCCGTACCGCTCGGCCATGCAGCCCACCGCCACGACGGCCTGGGTTCTGCCATGTCCCTTGAGGTCGTTGGCCTCCAGGAGGGCGTCGACGGAGTCCTTCTTGGCGGCGTCGACGAAGCCGCAGGTGTTGACGACGGCGACGTCCGCGTCGGCGGCGTCCTCCACGAGGTCCCAGCCGTCCGCCTCCAAGCGGCCTGCGAGCTCCTCCGAGTCCACCTCGTTGCGGGCGCAGCCAAGAGTGACGAGTGCGACGGTACGGCGTTCAGGCATGGGCTCAAGACTACTTTGTCCCACCGACAACGAACGTCGACGGGGTTGGTGAAGATCACCAACCCCGTCGAGCACGCATCGAGCACGCGTCTGGCCTCAGCCGACCTGCGGGTCGCCCTTCGTGTACGTCAGGCGCTCCACGGCGCCGGGCGCCCAGTCGTCGTCGATCTTCTTGCCGTTCACATACAGCTTGATCGCCCCGGCGTCACCGAGGACGAGGTTGATCTTCTCGCTGTCCTGGAAGGTCTTCGACTCGCCCTGCTGGAGCAGGCCGTCGTACAGCAGCCGGCCGTTGTGGTCCTTGGCGGAGATCCAGCTCTTGCCGTCGGGGGCGCTGACCTTGACGGTCACCTTGTCCTGGGGGGCCGCCGCGATGGCGCTGTCGGACGGGTCCGGCTTCGGCGACTCGGGCTTCTCGCTCTTCGGGGTGGGTGTGGCGGACTTGCCGGCGGAGGGCGAGGCACCGTCGGCGACCGCCGCCCCGGCGCCCTCGTCGCCGCCCTTGAACGCGGTGAACCCGACGAACCCGATCACGGCCACGATCGCGGCGACCATGGCCGCGGTCCAGTTGGGCCCGCGGCGCTCGGGACGGATGCGTTCCGCCTCGAACAGGGGGGCCGCCGGGGTCGGCGCCGGACGGCCGCCGTGGTCGGCGTCGTACTGGGCGAGGAGGGGGGCCGGGTCGAGGCGTACGGCCTTGGCCAGGGTCCGGATGTGGCCTCGGGCGTAGACGTCGCCGCCACAGGGGGCGAAGTCGTCCGCTTCGATGGCATGCACGATGGCGATACGGACCCGGGTGGCGTTGCTGACGTCGTCGACGGTCAGCCCGGCCGCGATACGTGCCTGCTTCAGGGCACGGCCGACGGAGATTCGGGCTTCCTCACGGTCGTCTTCGAACGGACGCTCGTCTTCAGGGGAGTTGCCGATGGACACGGGGGCGCCTTTCGAGCGTTTTAGCCACCTGTGCTGGAGGTTCAGTCTAGGGGGGGTGCGAAAGGGTGGGGCAACCGGGCGGTGGGACTTTGTACGCCATCGGTATGGCCGGACACGCCGATGGTGGAGCAGCAGCTTTTCGCTTCCCTCAACTTGACGTACGCCGAAGGGAAACGGTTGCTCAATGATCCCTTACGGGTGAGTCACGATCGAACACCCATCGGCGGCCCGCCCGCCCGCGAGGTGACCCTTGCGCCCCGTTTCCGGAGGTGACGTCCCCTTAAGCCTCCCCGCGGATCACCGCGAGCACGCCATCCAGCTCATCAGCCTTCACAAGAACGTCACGAGCCTTGGATCCCTCGCTCGGCCCGACGATCCCGCGCGACTCCATCAGGTCCATGAGGCGCCCCGCCTTGGCGAACCCGACCCGCAGCTTGCGCTGGAGCATCGACGTCGAGCCGAACTGCGTGGAGACCACCAGCTCGGCCGCCTGGCACAGCAGGTCCAGGTCGTCGCCGATCTCCTCGTCGATCTCCTTCTTCTGCTTGGTGCCCACGGTGACGTCGTCCCGGAAGACGGGCGCCATCTGGTCCTTGCAGTGCTGGACGACGGCCGCGACCTCGTCCTCGGTGACGAAGGCGCCCTGCATACGGGTGGGCTTGTTCGCGCCCATCGGCAGGAAGAGACCGTCGCCCTTGCCGATCAGCTTCTCCGCGCCGGGCTGGTCGAGGATGACGCGGGAGTCGGCGAGGGACGAGGTGGCGAAGGCGAGCCGCGAGGGCACGTTGGCCTTGATCAGACCGGTGACGACGTCGACCGACGGCCGCTGCGTGGCGAGCACCAGGTGGATGCCGGCCGCGCGCGCGAGCTGCGTGATGCGCACGATCGAGTCCTCGACGTCACGCGGCGCGACCATCATGAGGTCGGCGAGCTCGTCGACGATCACCAGCAGGTACGGGTAGGTCTTCAGCTCCCGCTCGCTGCCTTCCGGAGTCTTGAGCTTGCCCTCTCGGATGGCCTGGTTGAAGTCGTCGATGTGCCGGTACCCGAACGCCGCCAGGTCGTCGTAGCGCAGATCCATCTCCCGTACGACCCACTGGAGCGCCTCGGCGGCCCGCTTGGGGTTGGTGATGATCGGCGTGATCAGGTGCGGAATGCCCTCGTAGGCGGTCAGCTCGACGCGCTTGGGGTCCACCAGGACCATCCGCACGTCCTCGGGGGTCGCGCGGACCATGATGGAAGTGATCAAGCAGTTAATGCACGACGACTTACCGGAACCGGTGGCTCCGGCGACGAGCACGTGCGGCATCTTCGCGAGGTTGGCCATCACATAGCCGCCCTCGACGTCCTTGCCGAGCGCCACCAGCATCGGATGGTCGTCCTCGGCCGCCGCGGCGAGCCGCAGCACGTCACCGAGGTTGACCATCTCGCGGTCGGTGTTCGGGATCTCGATGCCGACCGCGGACTTGCCGGGGATCGGCGAGATGATCCGTACGTCGGGACTGGCGACGGCGTACGCGATGTTCTTGGTCAGCGCGGTGATCCGCTCGACCTTCACGGCGGGGCCGAGCTCGACCTCGTAGCGGGTGACCGTCGGCCCGCGCGTGAAGCCGGTGACGGCCGCGTCGACCTTGAACTCCATGAAGACGTTCTGCAGCGAGGCGACGACCGCGTCGTTGGCGGCGCTGCGCGTCTTGCCGGGTCCGCCGCGCTCCAGCAGGTCGAGCGAGGGCAGGGAGTACGTGATGTCGCCGGACAGCTGAAGCTGCTCGGCGCGCGGCGGCAGGTCGGCGGGCGCCTCGGGCGCGGGCTTGGTGAGGTCCGCGACCTCGACCTTCAGCTTCTCCTGCTTGGGACGCGCGGCGGGCGACGGCACAGGGCTCGGCGAGGGCACCGGCGTGGGCGTGGGCGTGGTGTCCTCGCGGTCCCCGACGCTGACCCCCTGGGTGAGGTCGGCGACGATCGGCGACGGCGGCATCCCGTGCAGCACGGCGCCGTCGAGCGCGGCAGCGGCGGCCGCGGCGACGTCCACGGCGTCCATCTGCCGGTCCATGTCGGGCTGGGGCACCGCGGAGCGCCTGGGGCGGCCACGACGCCGTGAGAGGGCCTCCTGCTCGGCACCGTCGGGGTCGTACGCCTCGGGCGCCGAAGCGCGCTTACGCGCGCGTGGGGGCAGCGCCTCGCGCCACTGCTCGTCGTAGCGCTCGTCGTCTGCGGAGAACTCGTCGAACTCGTCCACGGCCGGGTCGTGCACCACCCCGAGCCGCACGCCGAGCTCCCGCAGCCGTCGCGGAATGGCGTTGACCGGCGTGGCCGTGACGACGAGCAGCCCGAAGACGGTGAGCAGCACGAGCAGCGGTACGGCGAGGACCTCGCCCATGGTGTACGTCAGCGGAGTCGCCGCGCCCCAGCCGATGAGCCCGCCGGCGTCCCTTATGGCCTGCATGCCGTCGCTGCGGGCGGGCGCGCCGCACGCGATGTGGACCTGCCCGAGCACACCGATGACGAGCGCGGACAGGCCGATGACGATCCGACCGTTGGCCTCGGGCTGCTCGGGGTGGCGGATGAAGCGCGCGGCGATGACCGCGAGCAGTATCGGCACGAGCAGGTCCAGGCGCCCGAAGGCGCCGGTCACGATGATCTCGACGAGGTCGCCGACCGGACCGCGCAGGTTCGACCAGGTGCCGGCCGCGCAGATCAGCGCGAGGCCGAGCAGCAGCAGCGCGACGCCGTCCTTGCGGTGCGCCGGGTCGAGGTTCTTCGCGCCGTTCCCTATGCCACGGAACACCGCGCCCACGGCGTGCGCCAGACCCAGCCAGACGGCGCGCACGAGCCGGTAGATGCCGCCGGTCGGGCTCGGCGCCGGCCTCGGAGGCGGCGCGGCCTTCTTCGCCGCGGCCTTCCTGGCGGGCGCCTTCTTCGCCGGAGCCTTCTTCGCGGCGGCCTTCTTCGCCGGAGCCGCCGCCTTCTTCGCGGGCTGCTTCTTGGCAGCGGAGGGACGTGAGGCCATAGAGGTGAGGTTACCGGTGGAGGCGACAACGGACACGTGTGGCGGGTGCTTCACCCGTTCGTGTCGCCTTTGCGAGGACGGGAAACTGACGTGTGCTCACGCACAACTGGGCCGCGCCCGGGCCTCAGTTCTGGGAGGTCACCGACGACGTGCTTCCGGCGCCCGGCTCCAGCGCGTCCAGCGCCCGCCGCAGCCCGGTCAGTTTGCGTTCGAGATGCGCCGCCGTGGCGACGGCCGCCGCGTCCGCCGATTCGTCGTCGAGCTGCTTGGACAGCGCCTCGGCCTGCTCCTCGACCGCGGCGAGCCGCGCGGACAGCTCGGCGAGCAGTCCCGCCGGCTCCTTCGACTCGCCGACCGCCGGGGCCTTGCCGCCGGTGCCGCCCTCCAACTGGAGCCGCAGCAGGGCCGCCTGCTCCCGCAGCTGGCAGTTCTTCATGTAGAGCTCGACGAAAACGGAGACCTTCGCGCGCAGCACCCAGGGGTCGAAGGGCTTGGAGATGTAGTCGACCGCACCGGCCGCGTAACCACGGAACGTGTGGTGCGGGCCGTGGTTGATCGCGGTGAGGAAGATGATCGGGATGTCCCGGGTGCGCTCCCGCCGCTTGATGTGCGCGGCGGTCTCGAAGCCGTCCATGCCCGGCATCTGGACGTCCAGCAGAATGACCGCGAAGTCGTCAGTGAGCAGCGCTTTGAGCGCTTCCTCCCCGCTCGATGCCCGCACCAGTGTCTGATCGAGCGCGGAGAGGATGGCCTCCAGCGCCAGCAGATTCTCCGGCCGGTCATCGACCAGGAGGATCTTGGCCTTCTGCACCATGGCCCGCCCTCCTCGCCCCGGATGTGCACCGGGCGCCGCCCCTGAGGACGACTCCCTTTCGCCGCCCGTCCTTGTGCCGGTCATGGTAGCCGCACCCCGCCCGTCGCCACACCCTGTCACCGCGATGTCACTGTGCACGTAGCAGAAACGCAAGCGGGGACCAGAAGGTTCCCCGAATCCCGTACTTCTACACGGCTTCGAGCACACTGAGTCAGCAACTCCGCGTGAACACAGAAGGTTCCCCCAGCATCCCCGCGAAGCCCGCCCCGTCCGGTCACGCGACCCTCACGCGACCCCGTCACGCACCCCTCACGATTCCCACACCACTTCCACGCCCCACGGCCCCGCGCGGCCCGCACCGGCCCTGCCTGACACGGCCCGGCACACCCTCCGCACCGGCCCTGCCTGACGCGGCCCGGCACACCCTCCGCACCAACCGCGCCACACGACGCCCTCCGGACCGACCGCGCCACGCGACCCCGCACGCCCTCCGCACCGGCCGCGGCGCGCGGCGTCACGCGCCCCGCATCCACTGCTCCATGACCGCCAGCAGGTGATCGGGGTCGACCGGCTTGGTCACGTAGTCGGAGGCGCCCGACTCGATCGCCTTCTCCCGGTCGCCCTTCATCGCCTTCGCGGTCAGCGCGATGATCGGCAGGCCCGCGAACTGCGGCATCCTGCGGATCGCCGTCGTCGTCGCGTACCCGTCCATCTCCGGCATCATGATGTCCATGAGCACGACCGTGACGTCGTCGTGCTGCTCCAGGACCTCGATGCCCTCGCGGCCGTTCTCGGCATACAGCACGGACAGCCCGTGCTGTTCCAGCACGCTGGTGAGCGCGAAGACGTTGCGGATGTCGTCGTCGACGATGAGCACCTTCTCGCCGCCGAACCGGATACCGCGCCGTACCTCGGTGGCCTGGTTCTGCTCGGTCGCCGACCACCGCTCCTCGGGCCGCTGCTCCAACTCCGGCAGGGTCCGGCGGCGCCTGAACAGTGCGGCGGCCCCGTTCTGCGTCTCCTGGTACGACCGCACCTCGGCCGGCGTCTCGACCTCCACCTCGGACAGCCCGTTGCTCTCCGAGGCGAGCAGCTCACCGGCCTCCAGCGCGGGCATGGGCTGCTGGTAGCCCTGCGGCGGCAGTTCGCTCGGGTGCAGCGGCAAATACAGCGTGAACGTCGAGCCGCGCCCGGGCTCGCTCTGGGCATGGATCTCGCCGCCGAGCAGCTGGGCGATCTCCCGCGAGATGGACAGCCCGAGGCCCGTACCGCCGTACTTGCGGCTGGTCGTGCCGTCCGCCTGCTTGAACGCCTCGAAGATCACCCGCATCTTGCTGGCCGCGATCCCGATCCCGGTGTCGGTGACGGAGAACGCGATCAGACCGGCGTCCGGGTCGCGCAGCGAACCGGTCTCCAGGAGCTGCTCGCGGATCTGCATCGGCACGTCCGCGCCGGCCGGCCGGATCACCAGCTCGACCGAGCCCGAGTCGGTGAACTTCACCGCGTTGGACAGCAGGTTGCGCAGCACCTGGAGCAGCCGCTGCTCGTCGGTGTGCAGCGTGGCCGGCAGCTCCGGCGACACCCGTACGGACAGGTCCAGGCCCTTCTCCGCGGTCAGCGGCCGGAATGTGGCCTCCACGTAGTCGACGAGCTGGACCAGCGCGATGCGGGTCGGCGAGACGTCCATCTTGCCCGCCTCGACCTTCGACAGGTCGAGGATGTCGTTGATGAGCTGGAGCAGGTCGAGCCGGCCCCGTGGATGGTCTCGGCGAACTCCACCTGCTTCGGGGTGAGGTTGGAGTCCGCGTTGTCGGCGAGCAGCTTGGCGAGGATCAGCAGCGAGTTGAGCGGCGTGCGCAGCTCGTGCGACATGTTGGCGAGGAACTCGCTCTTGTACCGCATGGAGACGGCGAGTTGCTCGGCGCGCTCCTCGAGGACCTGCCGCGCCTCCTCGATCTCGGTGTTCTTGACCTCGATGTCGCGGTTCTGCTGGGCCAGCAGCTCGGCCTTCTCCTCCAGTTCGGCGTTGGACGCCTGGAGGGCCTTCTGCCGGTTCTCCAACTCGGCCGACCGCTCACGGAGTTGCTCGGTCAGCTCCTGCGACTGCTTCAGCAGCACCTCGGTCTTGGTGTTGACGGAGATGGTGTTGACGCTGGTCGCGATCATCTCGGCGATCTGGTTGAGGAAATCCTTCTGGATCTGCGTGAAGGGAGTGAAGGAGGCCAGCTCGATCACACCGAGCACCTGGCCCTCGAACAGCACCGGAAGGACGATCACTTGCGCCGGAGGCGCCTCACCGAGCCCGGAGGAGATCTTCAGATAGCCGCTGGGCGCGTTCTCCACGAGGATCGTGCGCTTCTCCTGCGCGGCCGTCCCGATGAGCGCCTCACCCGGCCGGAAGGACGTCGGCATGGACCCCATGGAGTAGCCGTACGAGCCGAGCATGCGCAGTTCGTACGGGTCCTCCTGGTCGGCGCCCGCGTCCTTGCCGTCGACGAGCGGCATCGCGAGGAAGAACGCGCCGTGCTGCGCGGAGACGACCGGCGTCAGCTCGCTCATGATCAGCGAGGCGACGTCCGCGAGGTCGCGGCGGCCCTGCATCAGCGCGGAGATACGGGCCAGGTTGCCCTTGAGCCAGTCCTGCTCCTTGTTGGCGATCGTGGTGTCGCGCAGGTTGGCGATCATCTTGTTGATGTAGTCCTGGAGTTCCTGGATCTCCCCGGAGGCGTCCACGTCGATCTTCAGGTTCAGGTCGCCTCGGGTCACCGCGGTCGCCACGCGCGCGATGGCACGCACCTGCCGGGTCAGGTTCCCGGCCATCTCGTTCACGGACTCGGTGAGGTCCCGCCAGGTGCCGTCGACGTCACGCACGCGTGCCTGGCCGCCGAGCTGTCCTTCGGTGCCCACCTCGCGGGCGACTCGGGTGACCTCCTCGGCGAAGGAGGAGAGCTGGTCGACCATCGTGTTGATGGTCGTCTTCAGCTCCAGGATCTCGCCGCGCGCGTCGATGTCGATCTTCTTCGTCAGGTCGCCCTTGGCGATGGCCGTGGTCACCATGGCGATGTTCCGCACCTGACCGGTCAGGTTGGACGCCATCTGGTTCACGGACTCGGTGAGGTCCTTCCAGGTACCGGCCACACCGGGCACCCGCGCCTGTCCGCCGAGGATGCCGTCCGTACCCACCTCGCGGGCCACCTTGGTGACCTGGTCGGCGAACGAACTCAGCGTCTTCACCATGGTGTTGAAGGTGTCGGCGAGCTGCGCGACCTCACCGCGCGCCTCGATCGTCACCGTCCGCGTCAGGTCGCCGTTGGCGACCGCGGACGCCACCTGGGAGATGTTCCGCACCTGCATGGTCAGGTTGTTGGCCATCAGGTTCACGTTGTCGCTGAGGTCCTTCCAGATGCCGACGACACCCGGCACATGGGCCTGACCGCCCAGGATGCCCTCGGTGCCCACCTCACGGGCCACCCGGGTCACCTGCTCGGCGAAGGACGACAGCTGGTCCACCATCGTGTTGACGGTGCTGACGAGTTCGAGGATCTCGCCCTTGGCATCGACCGTGATCTTCTTCGACAGGTCGCCCTTGGCGACCGCGGTCGTGACCTCGGCGATGTTGCGCACCTGAATCGTCAGGTTGTTCGCCATGAAGTTCACGGACTGCGTGAGGTCCTTCCAGGTGCCGGAGACCCCCTGCACCTCGGCCTGGCCGCCGAGGATGCCCTCGGTGCCCACCTCGCGCGCCACGCGCGTGACCTCTTCGGCGAAGGACGACAGCTGGTCGACCATCGTGTTCAGGGTGTTCTTCAGCTCCAGGATCTCGCCGCGCGCGTCCACGGTGATCTTCTGGGACAGGTCACCCCGGGCCACCGCGGTGGCGACCTGGGCGATGTTGCGC
>MWJO01000132.1 GCA_002027195.1 Streptomyces sp. GKU 895
GCGGAGCATCATCGACTTGGGGTTCCGGGCGCCGAACTCGTCCCGCATCACGCGGGCCCAGATGCGCCTCGCGGCACCAGGCAGAGGTGGATGAAGGGGAGCAACTCCTCCGGTACGTCGGTGAGTTCCGGGGTGCCTTCCACCACGCGGATCGCCGTCTCGTACGGGCTCGGGCTGTCGAAGGGGCCCTTGCCGGAGGCGGCGAAGGCGACCACCGCGCCGAGGGAGAAGATGTCCGCCGCGGGGCCCACCTCGTGCGGGGCGGAGAACTGCTCCGGGGACATGAAGGGCGGCGTGCCCATCACGCGGCCGGTCTGTGTGAGCGCGTCGGAGGCGCCGAGCCCGGTGGCGCGGGAGATGCCGAAGTCGATGACGCGGGGGCCGTCCTCGGCGAGCATCACGTTGGCCGGCTTCAGGTCCCGGTGGACGACGCCGGCGCGGTGGATGTCACGCAGGGCTTCGGCGAGTCCGGCGGCCAACTCCAGGGCGCGGGAGGGCGGCAGCGGGCCGTTGACGCGGATGTGGGTGCCGAGGTCGGCGCCCGGTATGTAGAGCGTGGCCATCCAGGGGCGCGGCGCGTCGGCGTCCGCGTCCACCACGGGTGCGGTGAAGGCGCCGCTGACCTGGCGGGCGGCGTCCACCTCGCGGCGGAACCGGGCGCGGAACTCGTCGTCGTCCGCGTACTGGCCGTGCACCACCTTGACCGCGAGGCGGCGGCCGGAGGCGGAGCGGGCGAGATAGACCACGCCCATGCCCCCGCTGCCCAGCCGGTCCTCGATGCGGTAACCGCCCACCTCCACCGGGTCCGAGTCGCGCAGCGCCATCCCCGTACGTCCCCCCGTCCGTCACCGGCCCCCGTGACCGGGCTGGTCAGCCTAGCCCGGTGGTCCAACGGGGTCAGAACTGGATCGAGTTGATCGTCTCCGCTATCGAGTTGAGGAAGCGCTGGATGTCGTCGGCCATGCCTGTCGAGGCGAGGAAGAAGCCGAACAGCACGGCCACGATCGCCGGTCCGGCCTTGAGGGACCCGCCACGGATCAACACCACCATGATGATCGCCAACAGCAGCACCACTGACAGCGAAATGGCCACAACTGATCACACCCTAGGTCGGTCCGCTCTCCCGGCCCGGGGGTGCCAGCCCCGCGCACCCCCGCCAGAACCATCGTGCCACCAACCAAGCCGCTGTATGCGGCAGGTGAGACATCGTTGACCACTCCTGTGCCCGAACTGTGCGGTGCCGTCCGGGTCCGTGGCCAACACCCCAAGTTCCGCACAGCAATTCGAGCGCGCGCTCACGCGCGGATCGCACAGGGAATTCGACCGTATCGTTTCGGTCTCCACACATCCCGTTCGCAGCTAATTCGAAAATGAGCGACAGCCCCAACCACCGTGCAGGAAGCGGACATTCCGCCGTAGTCGCCTGCTGGTCATATGCCCTATTTAGTCGGGATGAATCATACCAATACGACCCTTGCGGTGACGACTGGGCCTATCCATTCGCTGTGTTCACCGTCACGTGGAAAATGGCGTCGGCTTGCCGAAATATCGGGTACCCGAAGCCGATAACCAGGAATGACGTGGCCGGTTTTACGAAATCGCACAGACAACGCTAGGGTGCCTCAGATGTTCCACGCCGCCTCGCCCCGCGTGCCGCTCCCGCCGGCACAGTCGTCGGCACCCGGAGTGCCGAGCCCCCGCTCACCGCTCGCTCAGCAGCAGCCTCGGCCCAAGCCACAGGGCAAGCAGCGTGACGCGTTCTTCGACAACGCCAAGTACCTGGCGATCGTGCTCGTCGCGGTCGGCCACGCCTGGGAGCCGCTCAAGGGCGACAGCCGCATCCTGGAGGGCGCGTACACGGTCGTGTACTCCTTCCACATGCCGGCGTTCATCATCATCTCCGGCTTCTTCTCGCGCAGTTTCGACATGCGCCCCGACCGGCTCAAGCGGCTGATCACGGGCGTGGCCGTGCCGTACATCCTGTTCGAGACGGCGTACGTCCTCTTCGAGCGCACGGCGGGCGACGACCCCGGCAAGGACATCAGCCTGCTCGACCCCTGGTATCTGACCTGGTTCCTGTGCGCGTTGTTCGTCTGGCGGATGTGCACCCCGATCCTGAAGATGATCCGCTGGCCGCTCCCCTTCGCCCTCGGCATCGCCATGCTGGCGTCCGTGGCGCCGTCGATCGGCAACGACCTGGACCTCCAGCGGGTGCTGCAGTTCCTGCCGTACTTCGTCCTCGGGCTGTGCATGAAGGCCCAGCACTTCCACCGGGTGCGCACCTGGCGGATGCGCATCCTGGCCGTGCCGGTGTTCGCGGCCGCGCTGGCCGTCGGCTGGTGGGCGGTGCCCCGCATGAACACCGCGTGGTTCTACCACCGGGACGCCGCCCAGGACCTGGGCGCCCCGTGGTGGGTCGGTCCGGTGATGGTGCTCGCGATGTTCGGCTGCTCGCTGCTGCTGACCGCCTGCTTCTTCGCCTGGGTGCCGCGCCGGAAGATGTGGTTCACGGCGCTCGGGGCGGGCACGCTCTACGGCTATCTGCTGCACGGCTTCCTGGTGAAGGCCGGTGACTACCAGGGCTGGTTCGACCACACGTGGCTGCACCGGCCGGCTGGTGAGATCTTCGTGAGCCTGGTCGCCGCCGCGGTCGTCACGGTGCTGTGCACCGCGCCGGTGCGGCGGGTGTTCCGGTTCGCGATGGAGCCGAAGATGGAGTGGGCGTTCAAGAGGGACGCCGCGGAGGTGGCGCGGGAGCGGCAGAAGCGGGAGCTTCGCGAGAAGGTGCCGGCGTAGTTGCTTTCTCGTTCGGCTGTGGCTCCGCTGTGGCTGGTCGCGCAGTTCCCCGCGCCCCTTAGGGCGTTGCAGGACCGGAGTTGAGAGCTAGAAGTTCGCGCATGTTTGCGTACTTCTCGGTCAGGCGGTTGCGGGTTGGGGCGTCCAGCATCGCCAGGCGGGCCGGGTCCGCGTTGTGGGCCAGGTCCGCCTCCTTCACCAGTACGGCACCCGGGGTGGCCAGGATTCGGGCCGCGTATGTCTCGGGTGGCTCCCCCGCTCGCTTGGTGAGCGCGCGCACGATGTCCTTCGTGCGTTGGCTCAGGGCGGCCTCGGTCAGCCAGTGTTCGGAGAGGGCGTCGTCCTCGACGGCGTCGTGCAGCCAGGCCGCCGCGATCTGGTCGGCGTCGCCGCCCCGGGCACGGACGCCCTCGGCGACGGCCTGGAGGTGTTCGGCGTAGGGGCGTCCGGCCTTGTCGGTCTGGCCCTCGTGGGCGGTGCGGGCGAGGGCCTCGATCTCGGCGAGCGTCAGTGGTTCGGTCACTCGTCCAGTGTCTCCCCGCGCAGCGCCGCCTTGGCCGGGAGGGTGACCGCGGTCAGACCCAGTGCGAGGATTCCTCCCGCGAAGGCTCCGTAGGTCAGGGGCGGGATGTATGGGCCCTGTCCCGTCAGGCCGTTCATCATCGGCACCAGGGTGGCGAGGGCGATCGCGGTGCCGAGGGCGATGCCCGCGAGGGCGACCAGCAGGGCCTCCCAGCGGATCATCCGCAGCACCTGGCGGCGGGTGGAGCCGATGAGGCGCAGCGTGCCGAGTTCGCGGCGGCGGTCGAGGACCGTCATCACCAGGGTGTTGACGGCGGCGACGGCCGCGAAGCCGCCGAGGACGGCCGCCATGAGGTTGTTCGCCCAGGCGTTGAGCTCGCGGTCCACGGACTGAGCGGTGGTGTAGCCGGCGCGGTCCTGGACCGTGCCGAGCGCCTTCAGGGCGGCGGCCGTGCCGCCCTTGGTCCACAGTTCCGTGTCGTAGGCGGAGGTGACGTGGCGGGCCAGGTCGGCACGGCTCAGGGTGACTTGGGCGAGGCCCAGGCCGCGGCCGTACGTCGCCACGACCCGCGGCGCGGCCTTCGTGCCGTCGGGGAGGCGGAGGTGGAGGCGGTCGCCGACCCGGACGTCCGCGGTGTCGGCGAGGGACGCGTCGACCGCGATCTCGCTCTGCCCGAGGGACAGACGGCCCGCCTTGACGTCCAGATCCTGTACGGCGGCCAGGTCGCGGGCGGAGCCGGTGACGCCCTGCGCGGTGGCCGCCTCCAGGGTGCCGCCCGCGCCGGGGACCAGCACGGAGGTCTTCAACAGGCCCACGGCGGCGGTCACTTCGGGGGCGCCCGCGGCCCGTCGTACGGCATCGGGAGCGAGGCCCGGGCCGCCGTCCGGGGCGGTGACGATGTGGTCGGCGGTGATGCCGTCGCGCTGCTGCTGGGCGGTGACGTGGTCCTCGCTGGTGTGCAGGAAGACCAGGACGGACGAGAACGCCATCGCGAGCACGATCGGGGTGATGGCCGAGGCCAGACGGCGGGCGTTGGTACGGGAGTTGGCGGCGGCCAGGGCCGCGGAGGCGCTTGCGCCGCGCAGCGGGAGGCCGAACAGGGCCGCGCAGGCGCGGGCGACCAGCGGGCCGAGCAGGCCCACCGCGAGCATGAAGAGCACGACGACGCCGAGCGCCGCGTTGGCCGCGTCCTCCCCGGTGAGGGAGGCGGACAGGGCCGCGCAGACGAACCCGCCGGCGACCGCGGCGAGGCCGAGCGGGGTGCGGATCCAGCCGACGCGCAGCCGCTCCACGCTCGCCTCGCTCAGCGCCTGACCCGGCTTGATGCGGGAGCTGCGGTGGGCGGCGACGTAGCCGGACAGGAGGGCGGTGAGGAGGACGGCGCCGGTCGCGGAGACCAGGGGGATCCAGGAGACGGCCAGGTCGACCTGCTCCGGGACCGCGCCCCGGTCGCGGAGCTGGTCCAGCCACCAGGCCGCGAGGGCCGTGCCCGGCAGACAGCCGAGGGCGGCCGCGAGCGGGGCGGCGAGGAGGGTCTCGGTGGCGATGGTGCGGCGGATCTGGCGCGGGGTGGTGCCGATGGCGCGCAGCAGGGCGAACTCCCGGGCGCGCTGGCCGACCGCGAGGGCGATGGTGCCGGCCGCCGTGAACATGGCGACGAGCGTGGCGATGCCGCCGAAGGAGCCGCCGATGCCGATGAGGACCTCTTTGGCCTCGCCGAGGGCGGGGTCCGCGACGGCGCCGCGGTCGTCCCCGGTGTGGATCTCGGCCCGACCGCCCAGGGCGTGGGCCACCTGGGCCGCCAGAGTGCCGGTGGCGACGCCGGGCTTCGGGAGGACGGCGATGGCGTCGATGCGGCCCGGGTGCCCCGACACGCGTACGGCTTCCGTGTCGGTGAACCAGACGCCGGCCACTCCCGTGGTCGTGCCGGAGACGCGGTAGGGGTGGGTGCCGTCCGGGGTGGTGAGGGTGACGCGGTCGCCGACCTTCGCGTGGTCCTTGTTCAGGACCACCTCGCCGGAACCCGGGGCACGGCCCGCGGTGAGGCGTTCGCCGGTGAAGGCGGTGGCGGACCAGTTGTGGGCGGTGAGGGGGCCGTGCGGGCCGGTGACCGGGGAAGGAGACGTCGGGTACGGCGGTGCGGGCGCCGGGGGCGGTGGCCGCCTCGGCGACGAGGCCGGCGTCGAGACGGGCGCGGTCGGGGACCGGCTCGCTGTCGGCGCTGTCGCCCGTGCCGTAGTGGGCCCGCTGGTCGGCGGCGGCCACGACGGGGGCGCCCGCGTAGCGGCCGGGCGGGACCTCGGCGCGGACGCCGGTCTCCAGGAGGATGCCGCAGGCCGACACGATCGCGGCGGCCATGACGAGGGCCACGAAGGTGCCCACGAACGCGGCGGGGCGGAAGCGGAGGGCCGCGCGGGCCAGGCCGTTGGGACGCATCAGGCCGCTGCCTTCACGTCGTCGCGGCGGGCCGCGAGGGTCTGCATGCGGGCGGCGATCTGGTCCGGGGTCGGGCGGTCCAGGTGAGTGGTGAGTTCGCCGTCCGCCAGGAAGAGGACGCGGTCGGCCCAGGAGGCCGCCGTGGGGTCGTGGGTGACCATGACGACCGTGGCGCGCTCGGTGTCGACGGCCTCGCGGAGCAGGGCGAGGATCTCGGCGGCGGTGGTGGTGTCCAGGGCGCCGGTCGGTTCGTCGGCGAAGACCACGTCGGGGCGGGTGACGAGGGCGCGCGCGATGGCGACGCGCTGCTGCTGGCCGCCGGAGAGCTGGCCGGGGCGGCGGCGGGCCTTGTCGGCGAGGCCGACCTGGGCGAGGACCTCGGCGGTGCGGCGGCGGTCGGGGCGGTGGCCCGCGAGGCGCGTCGGGAGGGCGACGTTCTGCTCGACCGTGAGGGACGGGAGCAGGTTGAAGGCCTGGAAGACGAAGCCGAGGCGGGTGCGGCGCAGGGCGGTGAGCTTGTTCTCCTTCATGCCGGTGATCTCCGTGCCGCCGAGGCGGACCGTGCCGGCGGTGGGGCGGTCGAGGCCGGCCGCGCACTGCAGGAACGTGGACTTGCCGGAGCCGGAAGGGCCCATGACCGCGGTGAAACTGCCCGGCGGGAGGGTGAGGTCGATACCGCGGAGGGCGTGCACGGCGGTGCGGCCACGCCCGTAGCGACGGGTGACGCCGTGGAGTTCCACGGCCCAGTCGCCGGGGGTGGACATGGGGGATTTCTTCCGGTCCGAGGTCATGTACTCGACGCTACGGAGCGGCGGGCGGCGGGGCGATGAGGGCGGCTGGCGGATCGGGGCGGGGGAAAACCCCACCTCGGGGGTCTCCGCCCCGGCGCGGCTACGGCAGGGTCGGCTGGGCCGCCGCCGTCGGGCCCTCGCGGCAGATCAGGAGCAGGGCCCGGTCGTCGTTGACGTCCTTCGCCACTGCCTCGATCAGGTGCCAGGCGGCGCCGTGGAAGCCGCCGGCCACATAGCGGTCGGCTTCACCGGTCAGGCGGTCTATGCCCTCGACAATGTCCCGGTCCGACGTCTCCACCAGTCCGTCCGTGAAGAGCATCAGGACGTCGCCGGGGCGCAGGGTGCCCTTCACGGGGTCGAACTGGGCGCCGTCGTAGACCCCGAGGAGGGGGCCTTCCGCCGCCTTCTCCTCCCAGCGGCCGCTGCCCGCGCTGAGCTGGAGGCCCGGCGGATGGCCCGCGGAGTAGAGCTCGTAGTCGCCGGAGTCCAGGTCCAGGACCAGGTGGATGGAGGTGGCGAAGCCCTCGTCCCAGTCCTGGCGGAGGAGGTAGCCGTTGGCGGCGGGCAGGAACGCGTGCGGGGGCAGGCTGCCCAGGAGGCCGCCGAAGGCACCGGACAGGAGCAGGGCGCGGCTGCCCGCGTCCATGCCCTTGCCGGACACGTCCGTGAGGACGACCTCCATCGTGCGGCCGCCGTTGGTGCGGGCCGCGACCACGAAGTCGCCGGAGAAGGACTGGCCGCCCGCCGGGCGCAGGGCCATCTCGCGGTGCCAGCCGGGCGGGAGTTTGGGGAGCTTGCTCTGGACGCGGATGCGTTCGCGCAGGTCGAAGAGCATGGTGCCGCCGCGCCGCCAGGGCACGCCGACCCGGCTGCGGAACTGGGCGATGAGCAGGCCGAAGAACCCGCAGGCGGCCACCACGAGGACGATGCCGGGGGTGACTCTCGACGGTCCCTCCGTGTACGGGCCGAGCTGCACCGACTCCACGATCAGTGCCGTCGCCGCCGCCGCGTACAGGCCGAGCAGGCTCGCCGGGCGCAGCAGCAGTCCGCCCGCGACGATCGGGAGGACCAGCGCGGCCGGTGAACACCACACCGAGTTCATCAGGGTGGTGGCCGCGATCAGCGGGATGGTGAGGAGCAGACCGGCCAGTGCGACCCAGTCCGAGCCGTCCCCGCGGAAGTAGTCCACGGCGCTTCTGCGCAGGCCGACGCGGGCCCGGTGCCACTGCATCTTCAACCGGGCCGTGAACGTGTCGGCTGCCGCGCGCCGCTCTCGTCCTGCTGCCATTAGTTCGGGACCCTATCCATCGGACCAGCTGCTTGGCACGGGAGGTCCCACTTGTCCCCCGTCCGAGGTTCAACTTCACAGTGAACTTCACGGAAAGCCACCCTGCGGCCACCAAGGAGAAATTCCCTGGCTCGTCCCGCAATGCCCTGGTAGGCATGGTCCATGGCTTCTGACTGGGCGATCGACCTCCGGGTGCTGCGGCAGGACGAGTGGGACGAGTGGTACGACAACCTGATCCGGGCCTTCGGCGGGGTCCCGGAGGCGGCCGAGGAACGGGAGTTGTGGAACGCGCTCACCGAACTCGACCGCTCCATCGGCGCCTGGGACGGGGACGAGTGCGTCGGTACGGCGGGGGCGTTCAGCTTCCGGCTGACCGTGCCGGGCGGTGCCTCGGTGCCGGCCGCGGGCGTGACCATGGTCAGTGTGGCCGCGACCCATCGTCGGCGTGGGGTGCTCACGTCGATGATGCGGCGTCAGCTGGACGACGTACGGGAATGGGGCTGGCCGCTGGCCGTCCTGACCGCGAGCGAACCGGCGATCTACGGCCGGTTCGGGTACGCGCCGGCGACGTTCCACGTCAACGCCGAGATCGACACGACCCGGGTACGGCTGTCCGTGCCGCCCGGTACCGATGACGTACGCGTGCGGTACGCGAAGCCGGCCGACGTCCTGGACGTCTGTGAGGCGGTGTACGCGCGCCTGGTGCCGCAGCGGCCGGGCATGCTGGCGCGCACTCCCGGCTGGGAGCGGCTCGGGGTGCTCGATCCCCCCGGCGAGCGGGAGGGGGCCTCGCCGCTGCAGGGCGTGGTCGCGGAGCGGGACGGCGAGGTCGTCGGCTACGCGCGCTTCCACGTGAAGCCGGAGTGGGACGCCGCCGGGCCCAAGGGGGCCGTGGTGGTGCGGGACGTACAGGCGCTGGATCCGGCCGGGCACGCGGCGCTGTGGCGGTTCCTGTTCGGGATCGACCTGACGTCGAAGGTGCAGGTGCGGGGGCGGCCGGTAGACGAGGTGTGGCAGCAGCTGGTCTCCGACATCCGGCGCTGCGAGCCGCGGCTGCGGGACTCGCTGCACGTGCGGCTGGTGGACGTGGGGGCCGCGCTGGAGGCGCGGACCTATCAGGCGCCGGTGGACGTGGTGTTCGACGTCGAGGACGACTTCTGCCCCTGGAACACGGGGCGTTGGCGGCTCAGCGGGGACGCGAAGGGCGCGTCCTGCGAGCGGACCGAGGACGCCGCCGATCTGGCGTTGTCCGTACGGGAGTTGGGGGCCGCGTATCTCGGCGGGGTGAGCCTGGCCGCGTTGGGGGCCGCGGGGCGGGTGCGGGAGCTGCGGCAGGGGGCGCTGACGGAGGCGGCGGTAGGGTTCGGGTCACCGGTGGCGCCCTGGCTGCCGCACGGTTTCTGAGTCAGGCCTGATTCAGGCCCGTTGGCAGCCCGGGCACCAGAAGAGGTTGCGGGCGGCGAGGTCGGCGGTGCGGATCTCGCCGCCACAGATGTGGCAGGGCAGGGTCGCCCGGCGGTAGACGTACACCTCGCCGCCGTGGTCGTCGACGCGGGGCGGGCGGCCCATCGCCTCCGGGGTGTGCTCGGGGCGGACGGTGTCGATGCGGTTGTGGCGCACGCCCTCGCGCATGAGGCCGACGAGATCCCGCCAGATCGCGTCCCACTCGCGCGCGGTGACATCCTTCCCCGCCCGGTACGGGTCGACGCCGTGCCGGAAGAGGACCTCGGCGCGGTAGACGTTGCCGACGCCGGCGATGACCTTCTGGTCCATCAGGAGCGCGGCGATGGTCGTACGGCTGCGGGAGATGCGCCGGTACGCCGTCTGCGGGTCGGCGTCCTCGCGGAGCGGGTCGGGGCCCAGGCGGCCGTGTATCGCGTCCTTCTCGGCGTCCGTGATGAGCGCGCAGGTCGTGGGCCCGCGCAGGTCGACGTAGGACGTGGTGTTCGCGAGCCGCAGGCGGACGGTGTCCGTGGGCGGCGGCGCGGGGGCGTCGCCGAAGGTCACCTTGCCGAAGAGGCCGAGGTGGATGTGGACCCAGTCGGTGTCCGGGCCGGTGCCGCGGAAGCCCAGGAAGAGATGCTTGCCGTGGGCTTCGGTACGGGTGAGCGGGGCGCCGTCCAGGAGGGCTGCGGCGTCGGAGAACTTGCCCTGGGGGCTGCTGACGCGTACGGCCGCGCCGGAGAACCGCTCGGCGTAGTCCAGCGCGAGCCGGTGAATGGTGTGCCCTTCCGGCACGTCCCGCCATCCCTTCCCACCGACCCGCCCGTCTCGGTGGTTCGACGGGCGGGACTCGGCAAACGAACCTCTACTGCTGCGGGTGGTGGGCCGGGATCGGCGGGAGGTCGCCGGTGGTCTCGTAGTCGGCCAGCATGTCGATGCGGCGGATGTGGCGCTCGTCACCGGAGAACGGGGTGGCGAGGAAGGTCTCGACGAACTTCGTCGCCTCGTCCTGGGTGTGCATCCGGGCGCCCACCGCGACGACGTTGGCGTTGTTGTGCTGGCGGCCGAGGGACGCCGTCTCCTCGCTCCAGGCGAGAGCCGCGCGGACGCCCTTGACCTTGTTCGCGGCGATCTGCTCGCCGTTGCCCGAGCCCCCGATCACGATGCCGAGGGCGTCGGGGTCCGCAGCCGTACGCTCCGCGGCGCGGAGGCAGAACGGCGGGTAGTCGTCCTGGGCGTCGTAGATGTGGGGACCGCAGTCGACGGCCTCGTGGCCGGCGGCCTTGAGCCACTCGACGAGGTGGTTCTTGAGTTCGAAGCCCGCATGGTCGGAGCCGAGATACACGCGCATGGGATGAGTGTGACATGGCTGTTTCGGGGCAGCCGCCCTGGGTGTCGGAGAGGAAAAACATGAGCGCGATGTGAGCCTGACCATAGAAGCTCAAGAAAACCTCAAGTAACAATCTGGAATCACAGGTTCAAGAATTCCTTTGCCTCCGATTCACTGGACCGATCCGTACGCAACCCGTACGGGGACCGCTCACCCGGCGCAAAGGAATTCCCCCATGACTGGTCTCCAGGCCGGACTCAAGAACCGACATCTGTCGATGATCGCCATCGGCGGTGTGATCGGGGCCGGACTGTTCGTCGGCTCCAGTTCCGGCATCGCCACCGCAGGACCCGGCATCCTCCTGTCGTACGCCCTCGTCGGCACGCTCGTGGTGCTGGTGATGCGGATGCTCGGCGAGATGTCCGCCGCCAACCCGACCTCGGGTTCGTTCTCCGCCCACGCCGACCGGGCGCTCGGGCGCTGGGCCGGCTTCTCCATCGGCTGGCTCTACTGGTTCTTCTGGGTCGTGGTGCTCGCGGTGGAGGCCACCGCCGGCGCCAAGATCCTCGAAGGGTGGATCCCGGCCGTCCCGCAGTGGGGGTGGGCGCTGATCGTGATGGTGGTGCTGACCGCCACGAACCTCGTCTCCGTGGGCTCCTACGGCGAGTTCGAGTTCTGGTTCGCCGGGATCAAGGTCGTCGCCATCGGGGCGTTCATCGTCATCGGCGGGCTCGCGGTCTTCGGTGTGCTGCCGGGCGTCGACGCCGACAAGGCCGGTCTGTCCAACCTCACCGACCACGGCGGCTTCCTGCCCAACGGACCCGGCGCCATCCTCACCGGTGTCCTGCTCGTCGTCTTCTCCTTCATGGGCAGCGAGATCGCCACGCTGGCCGCCGGCGAGTCCGAGAACCCGCAGCGGGCCGTCACCAAGTCGACCAACAGCATCATCTGGCGGATCGGCGTCTTCTACCTCGGCTCGATCTTCGTCGTCGTGACGCTGCTGCCGTGGGACGACCCGTCCATCAAGGAGTCCGGCTCCTACGTCGCCGCCCTCGACTCCCTCGGGATCGCGCACGCCGGTCAGATCATGAACTTCATCGTGCTGACCTCGGTGCTGTCCTGTCTCAACTCCGGGCTCTACACGGCCTCCCGGATGGCGTTCTCGCTCGGTGAGCGGGGGGACGCGCCGAAGTCGTTCGCGCG
This sequence comes from Streptomyces sp. GKU 895, assembly GCA_002027195.1. Taxonomy (GTDB): domain Bacteria; phylum Actinomycetota; class Actinomycetes; order Streptomycetales; family Streptomycetaceae; genus Streptomyces. The sequence continues at coordinate 11,811 of MWJO01000132.1, forward strand.
GACGACCTCGCGCGGTGTGCCGATGACGGCCATCCTCGCGTCCGTGATCTTCGGCTTCGTGGCCGTCTTCTTCAACTACCTCTCGCCCGACACGATCTTCCTCTTCCTCGTCAACTCCTCCGGTGCGGTCGCGCTGTTCGTGTGGCTCGTCATCTGCTTCTCGCAGCTGCGGATGCGGAAGATCATCCAGGCCGAGGCGCCGGAGAAGCTGGTCGTGAAGATGTGGCTGTACCCGTATCTCACCTGGGCGACGGCCGGGCTGATCGTCTTCGTGCTCGGTTACATGCTGACCGACACGGAGGGGTCGAGCAGCGGGCGTACGACCGTGCTGCTGTCGTTGCTCGTCGCGGCGTTCGTGCTCGGGGTCGCCGTGCTCAAGGAGCGGCTGCGGGGCGGGCGTTCCTCTGACGTCGTCGGCGGACCGGATGTGCAGGACAAGATCAAGGTCGGCTGACGCGTCGTCCTGGGTCCTTCACGTGCTGTGGCTGCTGAGGCTGCTACAGCACCGTGAAGCTGTTTTTGACCTTCTCGTACGTCTTGAGCGCCTGCGTCTCCGTCTGCGGCTGGTACCACGTGTTCACCTGGTACGACTTGCCGTCCGCGTTGAAGCCGAGCAGGCGGGCGTGCCAGGGGGTGCCCTTGAGCGTGAAGGTGTACTCCCAGACCACCGCCGGGTGGCCCTGGAACTCCGTGTCCTCCAAGCGGATCTTCCGGTAGTCCTGGCCCTCGTGGGCGTTCTGCTCCGAGGTCTTCCAGGTGTCCATCAGGTCACCGCGGGCCAGGGAGGACAGCGCGGCGAGTTCCTGAGTGCCGTCGGGGGACGTGTAGTGCACCTCCGCGCCCGTCTTCACATCTCTGCGCCAGCCCTCGGGAGTTGCCCAGGCGAAGCCGCCGGCTTCGCGGTGGGCGCCGGGTGGGAGGGACTGGGGGCGTGAGGTGCCTTCGACGTGTGGGCGACGGGGAAGGGGAGGCGGTTGGGGTAGGCGTCGGGGTGGGGGTGCCTTGTGCCTCGTCCTTGGTGCCGGGTGAGTCGGTGTCTGCACCAGGTGGTGATCACCGCGGCGGCTGTGGTGAGGCCGCGAGGTGAGGAGGCGGTGCGGCCGCGGGTTCGGTGCGGTGAGGGCGGTTCGCGACGGCTTGAGCGACGGATGCCGGCCCTGATGTGGTGTGGGCCTGCCCGATTGGTTCTACCCGCACCACCCGTGCGGCTTCGTCGGTGCGGCCCTGGGGCGCCGGTGGCGGTGCGGCGGCGTGGGTGGTCCGTGGGGTGCCTCGTGGCGGGCCGTGGTGGGCAGCTGGGCCCGCGGAGTTGAGTCGGTGAGTGCGGGTGGTGGCCTGGCGGAGTTCGGTGGCGGCGGCGGGTGAGCCTGTGGGTGCTCAGGCGCCATCGAGGCGGGTGGGCCCGTGGCGGGCTCCATGCGGCGGCGTGCCTGGTGGTGATGGGGCTGAGGGCCGGGCCGAGCTGGCGTTCGTGGGGGGGGACCCGGCTGGCCAGGAACACCGGGCTGGCGTGTCCGAGGGGCTGAGGTCGAGGCTCGTTCGGGTCCTCGGCCGCGAGGGCCGGGGCCGCGCTGGGGCGGCTGGCTCACCTGACCGTCGGTACGGTGGGAACGCCAGGCCTTCACCTCCTCAAGGCCCGGGCGTAGGTCCGCCCTGTCCAGGAGGCGGCCAGACGGCGCAACGGGCCTGCCTCCGCCGGGAGTTCGGGCTCCTCGTACAGCACCGCGTGGAGCGTTGCCAGCGTCGTGTCCCGGGAGAAGGGGGAGCGGCCGCCCAAGGCCGCGCAGAGCGTCGCGCCCAGCGACCAGATGTCGGACGGCGGGCCCTGCGGGCGGCCCGCGATGCGTTCGGGAGCCATGTAGTCGGGGGAACCGACCAGCATGCCGACCATGGTGAGCGCCTTGGCGTCCTGGATGGCCGCGATGCCGAAGTCCGTGAGGACCACGCGGTGGCCACCGGCCTCCACCAACACGTTGCCCGGCTTGATGTCCCGGTGCAGGACGCCGCGTGCGTGCACCTGCCGCAGCGCCGTCACCAGGCCGATGCCGATCCGGGCCGCCTCCCGGGGGCCGAGCGGGCCGTCCTCCGCCGTCATCCGTTCCAGGGAGCGGCCGGCCACCAACTCCATGACGATCCACAGGCGTTCGCCCTCGTCCACGACGTCGTAGATCCGCACGACGTTGGGATGGTCGATGCGTGCCGTCGCGCGGGCCTCGCGCAGGGTGCGTTCACGGCGGGTGCGGGCGTCCTCCGCGTCGAGGCCGTCGATGCGCATTTCCTTGACCGCGACCTGCCGGTCGAGCATTTCGTCGGCGGCCCGCCACACCCGCCCCATTCCCCCCTGACCGATACTCTCGACCAGGCGATATCGGCTCGCCACGAGGATCCCCGGCGCCCCGCCGCTCCGGGTGTTCCCCGGGTTCCCCGCGCTTCCCGTGTTTCCCGCGTTTCCCATATTCCCCGGCAATCCGTCGCACCCCCTCCACCGTGCACCGGTCAACGCTTACTTCAACACAATGGTCACACTTCGCGCCGTACCAGCATAGTGCGGAGAAATCTTGTGGTAGCTCTTCAAGTACTGCGAATTCAGGCGCAGCCAAGGGGGACGAACATGAGTTCTCGTCGCATGACGACCATCGCGGGATCGCTGGTCACGGCATCTTTCTCGGCCGTGCTGATCCTTTCCGGCACCGCCGGCGCGGATGACCAGGGGCCCGGAAGCAGCAAGGGGGGAAAGGTTGTCGACGAGGCGCCGGACGGCGTGAAGCTGACCACGCTGCTGCCCGAACAGATCTCGGTCGACAACAAGTCCGAGAAGACCGACATCACCGCCACGGTGAAGAACGAAGGGACCAAGGACAGCGGAAAGATCCAGCTTTTGGTCGTCGGTTTCGACGGCCTCACGGTCAATAGCGTTCAAGGCTGCTCCTCGATTGCCAAGAGCGATCTACCGGAGGGCTCGAACAGCGGTTTCGTCTGCCCGATCGACAATCTCGCGGCCGGTAAGTCGAAGTCGTACGCCGTCGACGCGTCGTTCGATCTCGACAAGCCCGGAAAGATCTGTCTGCCGGTGCAGACCGGCGACGGGAAGAAGACGTACTGGCAGCAGGGCCCGGTTCCGTTCGGTACGACGAATCCGTCGCCGAACGCCCCGGCCACCCCGCTGCTCCTCGGTACCGACAACAAGCCGGTGGCACCCGGCGGTGACGAGCTGCCGAAGACCGGCGTCGCACGGGATCTGCTCCCGGCGGGGGCGGCCGGCACGGCGCTGATGGCGGCCGGTGTGGCCGGGCTGTGGTGGTCGACGCGGCGACCGCGGGCTCGGCAGGAGGTCTGACCGGACGGCACCGCACGGACGGACCCGGAGGCATGACCTGACGGCAGGTGTCAGGTCATGCCTCCATCGTGTGGTCCATGACCCACACGACCGACCACAGTGCGCTCATCGGTGAACTCATCGGGTTCCAGACCGCGTTCGACCCCGTCGCCCGTACCGTCCGCGTCCGGGGGAGGATCGGCGCCGGGCGTCGGCGCCGTCTCCTGCACCCTGGGCGGTGGACTCGGCATCCTGGCGCGGGAGTTCGGGTACGCCGCCGACCATGTCCGGTTGCTGGACGTGGTGACCGCTGACGGGCGGGTGCACCGTGCCCCCGGCTCCGAGTTGTACTGGGCGCTTCTCGGTGGCGGCCACCGCCTGGGCGTGGTCACCGAGTTGGAGATCGGCCTCGTCCCGGTGTCGACGCTGTACGGCGGATCGCTCACGTTCGACGGGCGGCAGGTCGACCCGGCGACGTCCTCTCCGTGCGGGCGGCGCACACAGGCGAGGACGGCGATCGGGCCAGTGCTCACCGACTCGCTGCGGGAGATGCCGTACGCCGAGAGCCACACCATCCACAGCGATCCGGACTTCCCGCACGCCGCCGCGCACCCTCGAGCGGGTGGTCAACTTCGCGTTCGGGGCCGGGAACCGGGGCGCGGGGCTGTACGCCCCGGAGACGCGGAAGAGGCCCGCCGGGGTGAAGTCGACGTACGACCCGGCGGACCTCTTCTGTGGCGGCTACGGCGTCGACGTCAGCGCTTGATGAGCTTCCACGTGCTCGGCAGCAGGCCCATCGCCAGGGCCGCCTTGAGGGCGTCGCCGAGCAGGAACGGGGTGAGGCCGGCCGCGACGGCCGCGGAGGCGGACATGCCGGTGGCGACGGCGAGGTAGGGGACGCCGACGGCGTAGATGACCGCCTCGCCGAGCAGCATCGCGCCGGCCGTGCGCAGCACGGAGCGGTCGGCGCCGCGGCGGGCCAGGGCGCCGACGACGGTGGAGGCGAGGATCATGCCGAGGATGTAGCCGAAGGACGGGGCGGCCGACCCGGAGGTTGCCCCCGCGAACCAGGGCATGCCCGCGACGCCCGCGATCGCGTACAGCGCCAGGGAGAGGAAGCCGCGGCCCGCGCCGAGCGTGGTGCCGACGAGGAGGGCGGCGAAGGTCTGGCCGGTCACCGGCACCGGGGAACCGGGCACGGGCACGGAGATCTGGGCGGCGAGACCGGTGAGCGCGGCGCCGCCGACGACGAGCGCGATGTCGCGGACGCGGGAGGCCGGGAGCAGGTCGGCGAGGACCTGACCGGGGCGGACGGGGGCGACGGCGGTGCTCATGGGGACTCCGCGAAGTGGGTGACGGGGACAGGACATCGCGACGCTATCCCGGGCGCCTCCCGTCGATCACCGTCAGCGCTCGACAAAGGCTGGAGTCACGGGTTGGTGGTCTCCATACAAAGGGTGTCGGTTACACCCGGTTCGGCGTGATGCCGGTCACTGAGGCCGGGACGTTTCACTCACGTGTCAAGTGTGAACGGGGTCTGTAGGGTCCCACCAAATGGGGCGACGCACTCTGGCCGGATCCGGTCGGCGCGCCCTACCCTTCCAGCCATGGTTGCCCAGGCCCTCTTCCTCACGTCGCGTCGCCATGTCGACCTGCGGCGCGTGGGCGCGGCCGCCTGTCGCCGTCCCGGGTGAGGCCCCGTTCCGGTCTCGCCCCTCGCGTACGGCGCAGTGTCGGACCGGCCCCCCGAGGTGATCACCATGTCCACCCTTACGTCTCCCCTGGCCCGCGCCGCCGACAGTGACCGGCGGCGGACCAGCGCGAGTGTCGTCCTGCGGTCCGTGCTGGAGCACGGACCGGTGGCGCGCTCCACCATCGCCCGGCTGACCGGGCTGTCCCCGGCGTCCGTGACGGACTACTGTGCCCGGTTCACCCGGCTCGGGCTCATCCAGGAGGCCGCCGCGCCCCGGCGGACGAGCGGTGTGGGGCGCCCCCATGTACCGGTCGACCTGGACTCCTCGCGGTTCGTCGTGGGCGGGGTCCATGTGGCGGTGCCCCACACGACGGTCGCGCTGCTGGATCTGCGGGGCCGGGTGGTGGCCTCGCGGGAGCTCAAGCACACGGACGGCACCGATCCGGGGCCGGTGCTGGCGCGGGCCGCCGAGGGGCTGGGCGCGCTGCTGGCGGCGCACCCCGGATGCCGGCCGCTCGGCGTGGGCTTCGCGGCCGGGGGCTGGGTGGACCGGGAGACCGGGACGGTCGTCGAGCATCCGCTGCTCGGCTGGCGTGACGTACCGGTGCGGGAGCTGCTCGGCGCGCACACCGGGCTGCCGGTCCATGTGGACGGGCACGCGCGGGCGTTGGTGAACGCGGAGCGCCTCTTCGGGCGGGCGCGCGGCAACCGGAGCGTGCTGCATCTGTTCGTCGGCAATGTGGTGGACGCGGCGTTCGCCACCCATGACGAGGTGCATCACGGGCCGCGTTCGCAGGCGGGCGCCATCGCCCATCTGCCGGTGCCGGGCGGAGCGGAGCCGTGCGACTGCGGGCGGACCGGCTGCCTCCAGGCGGAGCTGAGCGAACGGACGTTGTGCCGGAAGGCGCGGGCCGCCGGCGTGATCGCCGGGGTGAACCCGATGCATCTCGTGCGGGCGGCGGCGGACGGCGATCCGGTGGCGGTACGGCTGCTGGTGGAGCGGTCGCGGATGACGGGGCGGGCGGCGGGGCTGCTGCTCGACGTCCTCAATCCGGACGTGGTCGTCGTCACCGAGGTCGGCGCGATCCATCGGGAGGACTGCCTCAGGGCGCTGCGGGAGGAGGTCGGGGCCGCGCGGGCCGGGGCTGTGATTCCGACGAGTTTCCCGGACGCGGTGCTCGCGGTGGCGGGCGGAACGGTGGCGTTGGACGTGCTGTACCGGGACCCGCTGACCCTCTCACCTGAGCGGAATTAATTCAGAAACTCCGAATGTTGACAGGGCTTCCGCGGGGCCGCGAGCATCGTGTTCATGAGCCCTCACCTGCACTGTCTCGCCTTCTGTTGCTGACACGCTGCCCCGTGTGACGCGCTCGTTTCTGCCGCATGAAATTTCCCCCTCTCGGGTTTTCCGCATTCTTCGTGCACCAATTCAGGGAGTCCTCCCATGCCCTTTTCCCGTACGTCCGGCATAGACCGGCGCCTCTTCCTCACCTCCGTCCTCGGTGCCGCGGCCGGTGTCGCCGGGCTGAGCGGCTGCGCCGAGTCCAGTGCCGCCACCGGCGACAAGGGCGCCTCGACCGCCCCGCTCGCCGACAAGGTCCCCGCCGGCACCGCCCTCAAGGTCTCCTCGTTCCAGGGCACCCAGCAACTCCAGTTCAGGCTCGCCAAGTTGGGAGAGCTGCCTTTCAAGGTGTCGAGCTGGGTGAATGTCGCCGCCGGTCCCGATGTCATCAACGCCTTCCGCGCCAAGTCCCTGGACCTCGCCAACAACGCGGGTATTCCGCCGATCCAGGCGCATTACCAGGGCCTGGACACGAAGATCGTCGCGATCAACATCACCCGCAAGCCCAACTACGTCTTCGCCACCAAGCCCGGCAGCGACATCCGCTCGGTCGAGGACTTCAAGGGGAAGAAGCTCGCGTTCTCGCAGGGCCAGGCCCAAGGGGTCGTGCTGCTGCGGGCGTTGAAGAAGGCCGGGCTGGCCTACGACGAGGTGAAGCTGGTCCCGCTGACCAGCAACCAGTTCCTCACCGCCCTGCAGTCCGGCCAGGTCGACATCGCCCCGCTCGGCAACACCCAGTCCCCGGCCTACCTCGCGCAGTACGAGGCGAAGGGTGCCCGCGTCATCACCACCGACGTCGTCGACCTGCTGAACCTGCTGTGGGCGCCGACCTCGGTGCTGAACGACGAGGCGAAGGCCGCCGCGGTCGCCGCGTACATCCCGTACTGGGCGAAGGGCACGGTGTGGGCGTACGAGCACCCGGACGTCTGGAACGAGGAGTTCTACGTCAAGACGCAGAACCTGACCGCCGCCCAGGCCAAGTCGATCTCCGACCTCGCCAACAAGCCCCTGTTCCCGCCGAGTTGGGACGAGGCGATCCGGTGGGAGCAGGAGACCGCCGATCTGCTGGCGGAGGGCGGCTTCGTGAAGAAGTTCGACGTGTCCTCGCTCTTCGACCACCGCTTCGAGGGCATCGCCGCCAAGGCCGTATCCGAGGAGTATCAGAAATGACCACCCTGACGACGACGGCCCCGGCCGTCACCGAGGCCCCGCCTGCGGTGCGCCGCAAGCGCCGCGGCCTCTCCCCCGGCCGGCGGCTGCCCGCCACCCGGCTCATCGGCCCGGTGCTGCTGCTCGCCCTGTGGGCCGCCGCCTCCGCGGCCGGCCGGCTGGACCCGGGGGGCGTCCCGGCGCCCTGGACCGTGCTGAAGACGGGCGCCCGGGCTGTGGACCGCGGGCCACCC
>MWJO01000133.1 GCA_002027195.1 Streptomyces sp. GKU 895
GGCCGCCCCGCGGTTCGCCGTACTGAAGGTGCTGGCCCTGCTGCTCGTGCTGATGCTGATCATCGCGGTCGTCAAAGGACTCCTCGGCAATTGACGTCAGTTCGCCCGCCCCCGGGCCTCCAGATACCGCGTGTGCGACTCCTGCCGCCGTACCTCGGTCTCCCGCAGCGCGCCCGCCAGCCGTTCGGACTCCTCCTGGAGCAGCGTCAACTGCCGTTCCAGATGCCGTTCCGGCGCCTCCTGCCCCGGCGCGAGCCGGGTCCACCACCTGGTGCGGACGAAGGTGTCGACGGCCTCGGGAACGTCCTGCCGTACGGCCCGGGCGAGGGTGTGCACGCCCTCCGGGTCCTGGGCCAGCAGCTCGGCCGCCCAGCCGGGGTCCAGCAGCGCCGTGAGCAGGTCGGTCAGCTCGGTGAGGCGCCCGGCGGCGGCCGGCGGCAGTTCGACCTCCGCCAGATAGCCGCAGAGCGTCTCGAAGTCGACGCGCAGGGCGTCCAGCTGGGCGGAGGCGTCCGGGAAGTCCGGCAGCGCCGGCCGCTCCGGCGGGGCGACGAGGGCGCCCGCGCCGTACAGTCCCGCGACGACGACCGGCCAGTACGGCCCGGCCACCCCGGCGAGCGTCAGCCCCACCCCCACCAGCCCGCACGCGCTCCCCGCGATGTTCTTGCGGGACTCCAACCACCTACTGATAGCCACGGATCTCCTCGAAGGCGCCGTCCAGCGAGCCCTGCTGGGCGTCGAAGAGGCGGCCGCCGGTCAGGTCGGCGATGTGGTCCAGTTCGGACCGGTCGGAGTCGCCGAAGAGGATGGGGAAGACGGGGATCTGGCGTGCGGTGCCGTCGAGCCGCTGGTAGAAGTCGTCGAACTCGCCGGCGTCCGCCCCGGCCGTGTTCTCGCCGTCCGTCATCAGCACGATCGAGGTGAACGTGTCCTCGTCGGCGCCGAGTTCGCCGTACGCCTTCTCCAGCGAGGTGTAGATGGCGGTGTCGCCGTCGGCCTCGAGGCCCGCGGTGTCCTTCTTGATCGCGTCGAGCCCGGTCCGCGGGTCGGCGGGGTCCACCACATGGGTCCGTACGCTCTTCACGTCCGACCCGAACGGCATCAGTGTCACCTCCTCGCGCTCCCGGAAGTCGCCGGTGAGGCCGGTGAGCGCCGCCTTCAGGCCGTCCAGGCGCTCGCCCTCCATGGAGCCCGAGGTGTCCAGGACGTACACGGTCCGCGAGGGGCGGCGCAGTTCGTTCTCGTACGAGTCGAGCAGCCCGTCGGCCACCGAACGGGAGCCGGGGAAGGGCAGTTCGCGCCGCCGGGTGGTGTCGAGTCCGGCCGCGGGCGCGACCCCGGCGACGACCGGGCGGCGGTGGGTGCGCTCGGTGATCTCGCGCTGGATCTCCGGGCTGCGCAGGGCCTCGGCCAGGCGCCGCACGGTGTCACGGTCCGTGGCGTCGGCCGAGGCGAGCGTGGAGAGCGGGTAGTCGGCGGTGACGACACCGTCGCGGGGGCGGATCACGGTCAGGCCCGGGATGCCCTTGAGGACGGACTCGTAGTTGAGGAGCGCGTCGACGTTGCCGCGCCGCTGGTAGGCCGTCGCCAGCCAGCCCGACGAGCCGGACGTCAGCTTCTGGCCCCGGAAGAACTCCTTCAACCGGGGCGTGGCCTTCGCGATGTCCGCGTCCGTGAGCGCGGACTGGGCGCCGGAGAGGGCCGAGGCGACCGAGATCAGCGTCGAGAAGCCGGAGTTGGAGCGGGACGGGTCCGTCATGCCGTAGGTCAGCTTGCCGTCCGCGACGGCCTTCTCGACCTGGGACCAGGTCACGTCGTCGGACTTCCAGCCCAGCTCGCGCAAGGTGGCGGGCTTGACGCCGAGGGCGACCGGGCTGGCCATGACGGTGGTCTCGGACACCACCTTCCGGGCCGCCTCGGGACGCAGGCGCAGATAGTCGTTGGAAGACAGCCACACCGCGTCGAACCGCCCGTCCGCCTTGCCCTTCGCGAGCCGGTCCACGGCGTCCAGGGTGCCCGCGTAGGACAGCTCCACGGGGACGCCGAGGTCCGCCCCGACCCGTTCGAGGACCGGCTCCATGTCACTCAGTTCGCTGGAGGCGAGGACGTGCAGCGCGTTCGGATCCGAACCCTTCGCTTCCTCCTCCCCGGTGGTGCAGCCGGCGAGCAGGGCGACGGCGGCGAGGGCGCAGGTCAGTGCTCGTCTCATCCGAGGCCCCCTTCCAGCGCGCCCTGGGACCGGCTGCGCTCCAAGTAGGCCGAGGCGTGCTGGAGTTCGGACGTCAGCGACTCCACGGTCGACGCCATCACCTCGGTGGCCTGCACCTTGTAGGTGTCGATGGCGTCGAGGGTGCGGTAGATCTGCTGGAAGGCGCTGCGCAGGGTCTCCGCGCCCACGGCCGGGTCGGCGGCGATCCGCTGGATCTCCCCGCTCTGCGTGGCGAGCATCTCGGCGTTGGCCCGGATGAGGTCCTCGGTCGTCCCGCGCAACGCGTTGACCTGCTCGACGACCTTCTTCTGGTGGTCGAGCGCGGAGGCCAGCATCACGGAGATCCGCAGCGCCGACACGGTCGTGGTCGCGGCCCGGTCGACGCCCTTGATCAGCTCCTCGTTGTTGCGGCGTACGACGTCCATGGCGAGGTAGCCCTGCGCGCACACCGCGAGCTGGGTCAGCAGGTCCTGGTGCTTCTGCCGGACCGGGAAGAGCACGTCGGCCCGCAGACCGTCGGCCTGCTGCGGGTCGGCGACCCCGGCGATGTGCTGCTCGACGGCCGTGTCCAGGGCCTCGGTCAGGACGACGTACTCCTGGAGCTTGCCCATGGTCTCCCACAGCCGCACCCGCTCGGTCTGCAACGCGGCGTTGTCCCGCCGCAGTTCGTCCTGACCGCCGCGCAGGGCGCCCACGATCCGGTTCAGCGTGCCTTGCGCGGAGGCGTACTTGGCGACGTGGTCCCGCACCTTGTTGCCACCCGGCAGCCGGGACAGGAACTTCCGCCCCTTGGCGACGGCGAGGTCACGCGGATCGAGGTCCTCCACCACCCGCCGCAACTCCACCAGCGACCCGGCGACCTGGGCCTGTGCGTCCCCGCCCTTGTCGGGCAGGCTGCGCACGGTCCGCTCCAGCATCCGGTTGGACTGTGCGGCGGCGCTGCGCATGTCCCCGGCCCCCAGCCCGGTGATCTCGCCGACCTTCCCCGCGAACTCGGGGGAGCGGGCGTCGAGCGCCGCGAGTCCGGCCACATAGTCGGCCGCCTTCTGCGCCATGCCGGTACGAACGGAGTCGTCGACGGGCACCAGCCCACCGGCCCGCTCCCGCGGAACGGCGGCGACGGCCTCGGGCGGAGTGAGTACGAAGTCGTTGTCGATGTCGGTCACTTGTCGTCCCCCGTAGCGCGGCGGGCCAGCTCGTGCAGCACCGCGGAGGTGGGCACGGGAGCCTGGCGGACGCCGGTCAGTTCCTTCTTGAGATGCGCGCCGGCCGAGCCGAACGCGGTGGCCGCCCCCTGCGGCCGGAACCCGTGCCGGACCAGGAGCTTGCGCAACTCCGGGTCACTGGAGAGGAGTTCGGCGAGCGCCCGCCCGTTCTCCGTGAGCGGTACGACGGTGTGGTCGCTGTTGACCGTGGTGTCCGGGTAGAGGACGACCAGGTCACCGGGCTGCTGCCCGCCCGCCAGGAGCGAGGCGACCTGCGACTCGTACACCAGGACCAGCGGGTTGCCGACCCCGCTGACGAAGTCCCGGAAGGAGGCGTCGGTGCTGGTCTGCTGGGTGCCCTGGACGCTGACGAGCTTCTTCAGCAGCGGCGCGGTGCGCGCGACGTCGGCAGCGCTCGCGACCACCTTGCCGCCGTTGGCGACGTAGGAGGTGGCGGCGAGATAGAGGGCGCCGGAGTTGGAGGACTCCGGGTCGGTGCTGGAGATGTAGAGCGTGCCGCTCAACTCCCCGTACTTCCCGGCCCCCTTGAGCTGCTGCCAGGTCCGCCCGGCGCGGGCCGCGTCGAGATACGCGCCCATGTCCAGGGTGCCGCGGCTCTTGCCGTCCAGCGTGGCCAGCCCGTTGCCCGCGAGCACCTCGGCGGCGCTTCGGTGCGCCACGACGACGAGGGGCGAGTAGAAGGGGCGGGGGAGGGTCCCCCGTACCTTGTACTTCTCGGCGAGCTCGACGGCCGGCGCCTGACTGGAGGGAAGGGCGAAGTCGTACCCCTTGAGGTCCAGCCCTTCCATGGCCCAGGACCCGGAGGTCTCGGCCTTCACGGTGTAGCCCTTGGCGGCGAGGGCCTTCACCACATCGGGATCGGCGAAGAACTCCGCCTTCTCCGACCCGATCACACCTTGCACGGTCTTCGTTGCCGTGCCGTTGTCCCCGGATTCCCGGCCCGCTACGACGGCTACCACCACACCACCGACGAGCAGGACCGCGAGGACGATTCCGATGATTCGTCTCACGGGGGGAGAGTGCTCGCGGAACGAAACATTCCCCGCCGGAAAGCATGAACGGACGGTGACCTACCGGCCCCGGTGCTGCAACGCCGCTGAAGGGGCGCGGGGAACTGCGCGACAAGCCACGACGAACCGGCACCCGCAAACCGGCATGAACCCCTACGGCGAGTAGCACATCAGTGGCGCCCGGTCCGCGCGTCGCTGCGGGTGCACGCGGACCGGGGCCGTTCGTGGCGTCGGCCGAAGTGTCAGCCGACGCTGCTCAACGCGTGGGCATCCATCCGCTCGGCGGCAAGAATGGCCACCGCCGTGTCCGCACGCGACGCCGCGACCACCAGCGCCCGCCCCGCGAGGGCATGCGCCCGCTCATGCAGAGCCGCGACGTCCCCCGCGCCGGAGGCGACCGCGCGGACCGGCGTACCGCCACCCCGCAGCCGTGTCACCTGCTCGGCGAGCCGCTCCGCGGCGGTGTCCAGGTCGGTGGACGGCTCCAGCGCACGCAGCTCGTCCGTCACCGCGAGAAGCGCGGACAGGTGCCCCGCGAGCTGGATGTCCAGCTCTTCCTCACGGCTGCGGTGCGGGAAGTCCGTGGGGGCGTCGGCCATCGTGCTGTGGACCGACTTGGTGCGGATCGGTTCGTACATGAGAGAGCCTCCGTCACTGTCAGGAAGCCATCCTAGCTTAGATTCTGTCTAAAGTTGAGTCGGTCGTAGATCTGGTTACGGCTGGCTGTAGCCGTCCAGGAAGTTCCCGATCCGCGTCACCGCGTCCCGCAGATCACGCGCGGTCGGCAAGGTCACCACGCGGAAGTGGTCCGGTTCGCTCCAGTTGAAGCCGGTCCCCTGGACGACCATGATCTTCTCGCGCCGCAGCAGGTCCAGGACCAGCTGCCGGTCGTCCTTGATCTTGAAGACGTTGGGGTCGAGGCGCGGGAAGAGATACAGCGCGCCCTTGGGCTTCACGCAGGTCACGCCCGGGATCTGCGTCAGCAGCTCGTACGCCGCGTCCCGCTGCTCCCGCAGCCGGCCGCCGGGCAGCACCAGGTCCTCGATGGTCTGCCGTCCGCTGAGCGCGGCCACTACCCCGTGCTGCCCCGGCATGTTCGCGCACAGCCGCATGTTGGCGAGGATGGTCAGGCCCTCGATGTAGGAGTCGGCGTGTGCGCGCGGGCCGGAGATGGCCATCCAGCCCACCCGGTACCCGGCGACCCGGTACGCCTTCGACATGCCGTTGAAGGTGAGGGTCAGCAGGTCGGGGGCGACGGACGCGGTCGGGACGTGGACCGCGTCGTCGTAGAGGATCTTGTCGTAGATCTCGTCGGAGCAGACCAGCAGGTTGTGGCGGCGCGCGATGTCCGTCAGCCCGCGGATCATGGTCTCGTCGTACACCGCACCCGTCGGGTTGTTCGGGTTGATGATGACGATCGCCTTGGTGCGGTCGGTGACCTTGCGCTCCACGTCCGCGAGGTCCGGCATCCAGTCGGACTGCTCGTCGCACCGGTAGTGCACGGCCGTACCGCCGGACAGGGACACGGCGGCGGTCCACAGGGGATAGTCGGGGGACGGCACGAGCACCTCGTCGCCGTCGTCCAGCAGCGCCTGCATCGCCATCACGATCAGCTCGGAGACGCCGTTGCCGATGAAGACGTGCTCGACGTCGGTCTCGATGCCGAGGGTCTGGTTGTGCATCACGACGGCCCGGCGCGCGGCGAGCAGCCCCTTGGCGTCGCCGTAGCCGTGGGCCGACGACACGTTCCGCAGGATGTCCTCGAGGATCTCCGGCGGGCAGTCGAACCCGAAGGCGGCCGGGTTGCCGGTGTTGAGCTTGAGGATGCGGTGACCCGCCGCCTCGAGCCGCATGGCCTCCTCGAGAACCGGGCCCCGGATCTCGTAACAGACGTTGGCGAGCTTGGTCGACTGGATCACCTGCATGTCAGGGAGCTTACGGCCCGGTAACGACCCTTGGGCGGTGTTTCCCATCACGTGAGACGCGTGGTTTGGGGCGTTATCGCCGGTGGGTGTCCCTGGAACCTCCCGCGTCCCTACAATGCGCGGCCATGTCCAGGCCACCTCACCCCGAGAACGGCATCGGCGCGGCCGGAGCGCCCCAGGGTGCGCCGAACGTGTACCACCCGCAGCCCGGGCCACCCCCCTCCTACGACGCCTACGCCGACCCGGCCATCGCGCACGGCTGGCAGAACGCGTACGACGAGACGGCCGAGCTGCCGTCCATGGCCCTCGGGGCTCCGGGGCTCCCGGAGGCTCCGCGGCTTCCGGTTGGCGCCGGCCCCCGCTCCCGTCGTAAGCCCAAGACCGCTCCCTGGCGCTCGCGGCGCGCGGCCGTCGCCGCCGGGGCCGTGGGTGCGGTGTCGGTGGTGGCGCTGATCGCCGGGCTCTCGCTGTCCGGGTCGTCCGACGGCCCGGAGGGCAAGGGCGCGTCTACGGGTTCGGCGGCGCCGGAGGTGTTGACGGAACCCGCCTCGGGCACGGCCGGCGAGACCGGGGACCACGGGCCGGGTTCCGCCCGCCGGTCTCCTCGGCCCGCCCGCGGCCCGTCGCCCACGACGTCGGACACGGCCGAGCCTCGGCGGGCGCCACCACGACCGCTCCGCCCCACCCTCGCCCGCACCGACCGCGACCCGGTCCGATCCGGGCTCCGACTCGGTGCCGGTTCCGACGGAAAGCCCGGCAAGGGCCGGGCAGTACCAAGCGACCCCGGTAGCGGATGCATGAAGTCCCCAACTGTGGGCAGCGGACCGGCTGTTGACAGGGGCGCATAGGGAAACCCCCATCGCTCGAAAGAACTCCTTGCCCGGCCGCCCCTCACGCGATGAGAATGCGCATGACAACTTGGCGGGTGGCCGGAGATTCTCCGGTCACCCTCGTCGCAATGAGGGGACCCCCACATGAAGAAGCCTCTCGGTGCCGTAGTGATCGCCCTGGCCTTGGCCGGGGTGGGCGCGGCACCCGCGGTCGCGGCCCCGGACACCACGAGCGCGGTGGACACCAGCACCGCCGTCTCCACGGCCTGGGACACGGTCACGTCCGCCTCGGCGAGCCTGAACCGGGCGCTCGCACCCCAGGTCAAGGCCGTCAGCTTCGCCGGTACCGTCTCGCTCAGCAACTGTTCCGGGTCCGTCATACGCTTCCCCAACTCCGAGGCGGACGACCCCGCGCTGGTCATGTCCAACGGGCACTGCCTGGAGACCGGCTTCCCGGCGGCCGGCGAGGTCATCGTCGACCAGGCCTCGACCCGCAGCTTCGGGCTTCTCAACTCCGCCGGCACCCGGGTCGGCACGCTCCGCGCCAACAAGATCGCCTACGCGACGATGACCGACACCGACGTGTCGATCTACCAGCTCACGCGCACCTACGCGTCCATCAAGAGCACCTACGGCATCGACGCCCTCACCCTGAACGACACCCACCCGGTCGCCGGCACCGCCATCACGGTCGTCTCCGGCTACTGGAAGCGCACGTACGCCTGCAACGTCGACGGCTTCGCCTACCGCCTCAAGGAAGGCGAGTGGACCTGGAAGGACTCGGTCCGCTACACCTCCGCCTGCCAGACCATCGGCGGCACCTCGGGCTCGCCCGTCATCGACAACGCCACCGGCAAGGTCGTCGCCGTCAACAACACCGGCAACGAGGACGGCGGCCGCTGCACCGACAACAACCCCTGCGAGGTCGACGCGAGCGGCAACGTCACCGTCCGCGAGGGCATCAACTACGCCCAGGAGACCTACCAGATCCCGGCCTGCTTCGGCCTGGACAACAAGCTGGACCTGAGCAAGAGCGGCTGCACGCTGCCCAAGCCGTAGCCCTCACGAGGCGGTTCGCCGGACGGAGCGTCCCGCAAGGACGTCCGTCCGGCGGCCGTCCTCGATCACGAAACGGCCGTCGACCAGGACGTGCGGGATACCGGTCGGGAGGACGCGCGGCTCGGCGAAGGTCGAGCCCGCGGCCACCGTCGCCGGGTCGAAGAGGACGAGGTCGGCCTTGTAGCCCTCGCGGACCAGGCCGCGGTCGGGCAGGCGGAGCCGGGCCGCCGGGCGGCCGGTCAGATGCGCGACGCACTCCTCCAGGGACAGCACCCCCAACTCCCGTACGTAATGGCCGAGGTAGTGCGGGAACGTGCCGTACGCCCGCGGATGCGGCTTCGCGCCCTGGAGGATGCCGTCCGAGCCGCCGGTGTGGACGCGGTGGCGCATGATCTGCCGGACGTTCTCCTCGTGGCCCACGTGCTGGATGATCGACGGGGCCAGCCGGTCGGCGAGCAGCAGCCGGCGGGCGGTCGCCCAGCCGTCGACGCGGCGGCCGACGTGGTCCGCCAGGGCGGGGTCGCCGACCCCCGAGATCTCGATCGTCTCCCACTCGACCGGCACCCCGTGGCAGCCGTCCGAGCCGACGACCTCCAGGTGGTGCCGGATGCGCTCGGCGGTGTCGTCGTCCGCGAGCCGCCTGAGGATCTCCTGCGGACCGCCCTCGCTCGCCCAACTCGGCAGCAGGGCGGCGAGAGTCGTACTGCCCGGTGTGTAGGGATACGTGTCGAGGCTGATGTCGGCGCCGTCCGCGAGGGCCTTGTCCAGCAGCGCGATCAGCTCCGGCGCCCGGCCCTTGTTCACGCCGAAGTTCATGGTGGCGTGGGCGAGATGGAGCGCACAGCCCGCCTCCCGGGTCAGGGCCACCATCTCCTCGTACGCCTCCAGCGCGCCCGCCCCGTAGGAGCGGTGGTGCGGGCAGTAGTAGCCGCCGTACGACGCCACCACCCGGCACAGCTCGGTGAGTTCGGCGTCCTTGGCGTACATGCCGGGCGTGTAGGTGAGCCCGGACGACATGCCGACCGCGCCCTGCTCCATGCCCTCGGCGACCAGCTGCCGCATCCGGTCCAGCTCGGCCGGGGTCGCCTCGCGGTCCTCCCAGCCGACGGCGAGCATCCGGACGGTCCCCTGGGGGATCAGATACGCCGCGTTGACGGCGATGCCCCGGTCGAGGCGGTCCAGATACTCGCCGACCGTCCGCCAGTCGAAGTCGATGTCGTCGCCGTACCCGTTCCACCCGGTGATCGCGCGGCGCACCTCGGCGAGCGTCCGGTCGTCGACCGGGGCGTACGACAGCCCGTCCTGGCCCAGGACTTCGAGGGTGACGCCCTGCGCGGCCTTGGCGCTGTGGTCGGGGTCGCGCAGCAGGGCGAGGTCGCTGTGGGCGTGCATGTCGACGAAGCCGGGGGAGAGGACGAGCCCCTCGGCATCCAACTCCCGCCGTGCAGTCGGGCGTTGGCACCCGGCGTCGGCGGCCTCCTTGACGATCGAGACGATCCGGCCGCCGTCGACCACCACATCGGCGCGGTACGAGGATTCACCGCTGCCGTCGACGACGTCCGCGTCCCGGATGACGAGCTCTTCCATGGCCGCCCCTCTCAGAAATAGGTACGGATCAGAAGTACGTACGGATGTACTCGACGACCGTGCCGTCCGCCTCGGCCACCGGGATCAGCTGCCACTTGTCGAAGGACGTGCACGGGTGGGAGAGGCCCAGTCCCACCCAGTCGCCGACCTCCAGGTCCGCCTCCGGGCCGGTGCGCAGCCAGGCGTGCTGGTCGGACAGCCCGGTGACCTCGATGCCGGTCGCCGGACGCTCCGCCCCGTCCCGGCGTACCACCTGGGCGGACGGCAGGCCCAGGTCGTAGGCCGCGTCGCGCTTGCCCGCGTTGGCGAAGGCCTGCTCGGCGGAGGGCCGGGAGACGATCTGCGCCCAGAGCCGGAACGCCGGCTCCAGGGCGCCCTCCTCCGGGACCCGGTTGAAGGGAGTGATCTTCCGGTAATGCCCGTCGTCGTGCGAGACATAGGCGCCTGAGCGCAGCAACTTCAGTACGGGGAGCGACAGTCCGGGGAGGTCGGCGAAGACGTCGGCGACCGCGTCGAACCAGGCGCTGCCGCCCGCGCTGACCACGATCTCGTCGAGGCCGGCGAAACGTCCCCCCTTGTCGAAGTCGACGGCGAGCCCGACGAGCCGCCGCAGCCAGGCGTGCACCCGCTCGGGGTCGGCCTGCGGCACCTCCCCCTCGTACCCGGCGACACCGACCAGCCGCAGCGTCTCCGTGTCGGCCACGGCATCGGCGACCGACGCGCACTCGGCCTCGGTGCGGACGCCGGTACGCGCCCCCTCACCGGCGGCGAGTTCGACGACGACGTCCACCGGCCGGGCGGTCCCCCGCAGCGCGCGGTCCATCAGTTCGACGCCGCGCACGGAGTCGACGTAACAGATGATCCGGAAGGCGGGGTCCGACGCCAGCTCATCGGCGATCCAGCGGAGCGCGGCGGCGTCGGTCAGCTCGTTGGCGAGGAAGACCCGCTGGACGCCGTACGCCCGGGCGACGCGGACCTGGTGCGGGACGGCGAGGGTGATGCCCCAGGCGCCGTGCTCGATCTGGCGCCGGAAGAGCTGCGGCGCCATGGACGTCTTGCCGTGCGGGGCGAAGGCGAGGCCGTGCCGGTCGGCGTACGTCTCCATGAGCCGGAGGTTGTGCTCGAGGCGCTCGGCGGAGAGGGCCAGCACCGGGGTGGTGAAGCCGTCGGTGAAGAGATTGCGGCGCTGGGCGGCGAGCTCGCCGACGGTGAGGCCGTCGGCGTCCGGGGGGAGGCCCTTGAAGCGGTGGTCGACGCGTTCCTCCGCGAGGCGGGCGAGGGCTTCGGAACCGGTGTCACGAGACACGGGGCCTCCCTGATCAGGTCGGTTGCACTCTGTGCAACGTCCATTGCGTATGTCGCTCAACGCTGTCTAACATCCAGGCCAACGCCGGGTCAATGGAGCCGCCCGGGCCCGAGACGACGAGGAGCCACGACCATCGTGAACGCCCCGGACGTCGTGGACGTCGTCGCGCTCGGCGAGTCCATGGTCACGTTCCTGCCCACCCGACCGGGCCGCCTCGCCGACGTGCCGTCCTTCGACCGGGCGATCGGCGGCGCGGAGTCCAACGTGGCGTGTGTCCTCGCCGCGGCGGGGCATTCGGCGCGGTGGGTGAGCCGGGTGGGGGCCGACGGCTTCGGGGATCACCTGGTCGGGACGATCGGCTCGTACGGCGTGGATGTCAGCGGCGTACGCCGGGACGCGCTGCGGCCGACGGGGGTGTACTTCCGTACGGCGGGGGAGCGCGGGACGTCCGCGCACGAGGTCGCCTACTACCGGGCGGGATCGGCGGCGTCGGCGATGACGGTGGACGACGTGGAGGTGGGCGCGGGCCGGATCCTGCACCTGTCCGGCATCACGGCGGCACTGTCCGAGGGCTGCCTGGAGCTGATGCGCTCCCTGACGGCGCGGGGCGAGAGGCGCCCAGTGGTGTCCTTCGACGTGAACCATCGTTCGGGGTTGTGGCGTGACGCCGATGGGCCTCGGGTGCTGCTGGAGCTGGCGCGGGGGGCGGATGTGGTGTTCGTGGGGGAGGACGAGGCAGAGGAGGCGTGGGGGGTCGGCGGCGGGCCGGACGAGATCCGGGAGCTGCTGCCGGAGCCGGCGGTGCTGGTGGTGAAGCAAGGAGGGGCGGGGGCAACCGCTTTCGTGTCGCCTGCGGGTGTGTGGGGGCTGGTCGCGCAGTTCCCCGCGCCCCTGGATCCGCTTGCCTCCCGCACCTTCGAACCCGCCCCCACCGTCGACATCGTCTCCACCACCGGCGCCGGAGACGCCTTCGCCGCCGGGTTCCTGTCCGGCACCCTCAGGGACCTCCCCGTACGGGAGCGACTGAGGCACGGCCACCTCTGGGCCGCCGCCGCCCTCACCGCCCCCGGTGACCTCGCCGCACCCCCTTCCCGCGCACACGCCGACCGCCTCGTCGCCCTCGACGACCAGGCGTGGGAGAGACTTCGACTCGGCCCCGGCTGGACGCAAGCCGCGCAGGCCCCGGAGGAGGTACGCACCCCATGAGTCAGACCGTCGACCGCGCGCTCAGCATCCTGCCGCTGCTCGCCGAGGGCCCCGCAGATCTCGGCCAGGTCGCCGACCGCCTCGGCGTCCACAAGTCCACGGCCCTCCGCCTCCTGCGTACGCTCCACGAACACGGCATGGTCTACCGCCAGTCCGACCAGCGCTACCGCCTCGGCGCCCGCCTCATCGCCCTCGCCCAGGAGGCGATGGAGAACCTCGACATCCGCGAGATCGCCCACCCCCACCTCGTACGCCTGGGCGAACAGGTCGGCCACACCGTCCACCTCGCCGTGTACGAGGAGGGGGACGTCCTCTACATCGACAAGGTCGACAGCCGCTACCCGGTGCGGATGTACTCCCGGATCGGGAAGCCCGTCGCGATCACCGTCGCCGCCGTCGCGAAGCTGCTGCTCGCCGACCTCCCGGAGGCCGAGCGCCGCGCCCTCGCCGACAAGCTCGACTACCCCCTGTACACGGCCCGTTCGACCCCCAACGCCCCCGCCTTCCTGAAGGAGTTGGAGCGGGTGCGCGAACAGGGCTGGGCCACCGACCTCGGTGGCCACGAGGAGTCCATCAACTGCATCGCCGCGCCGATCCGCGGCGCCGACGGCCGTGTCGTCGCCGCGATGTCGGTCTCCGCGCCGAACGTCGTCGTCACCGCCGACGAACTCCTCACCCTGCTCCCGCTGGTCCGCCGTACGGCGGAGACGATCAGCGGCGAGTACTCCGGCAGAACCCCCGTCAAGGAAGTCACCCCATGACCGAGAAGATCGCCCTCACCCCCAAGACCCACACCACCCCGCCCGCGAAGTTCTCGCACGGGGTGCGCAAGGGCAACATCCTCCAGGTCGCCGGGCAGGTCGGGTTCCTGCCGGCGGTGGCGGGGCAGGCCCCGACGCCCGCCGGGCCGACCCTGCGTGAGCAGACCCTCCAGACCCTCGCCAACGTCAAGGCGATCCTGGAGGAGGGCGGCGCCTCCTGGGACGACGTGATGATGATCCGCGTCTATCTCACGGACGTCGACCACTTCGCCGAGATGAACGGCATCTACAACACCTACTTCGAGGAGCAGGGGCTCACCCAGCCGCCTGCCGCCCGTACGACCGTCTATGTCGGTCTCCCCGCCGGTCTCCTGATCGAGATCGACGCGCTCGCCGTCCTCGGCTGACGCTTCCTCAACGCCCGCACACCGTAAGCCGCCGGCCTGGCCTCCCACGGGGGGCCATGCCGCGATTCGCCCTGCCCGAAAGCTGTATGCACTTACGCAGAGGACCCCCCATGTCCCTTCCGCTCGCCGCGACCGCCCCCGCCGAGGCCCCGCCCCACACCGGTGGCCTGCTCCTCCTCGTCGACGCACCGCCGGTCTGCTGACCGTCGCCGCCCTCGGCATCGCC
Organism: Streptomyces sp. GKU 895; assembly: GCA_002027195.1. Lineage (GTDB taxonomy): Bacteria > Actinomycetota > Actinomycetes > Streptomycetales > Streptomycetaceae > Streptomyces. The sequence continues at coordinate 13,753 of MWJO01000133.1, forward strand.
CTGCTCCTCTTCCTCATCATCAAGGTCAGGATCCAGCCCTTCGTGGCGCTGCTGGCCGTCTCCATAGCCGTCGGCCTGCTCGCCGGCCTGTCGGTCACCGAACTCTTCGGCACCGTCCAGCGCTCCGACGCCGTGTCCACCATCGAGTCCGGCATGGGCGGCATCCTCGGCCATGTCGCGATCATCATCGGCCTCGGCACGATGCTCGGCGCGATCCTCGAAGTCAGCGGCGGAGCCGAGGTGCTGGCGTCCCGGTTGCTGAACCTCTTCGGGGAGAAGCGGGCGCCCCTCGCCATGGGCCTCACCGGCCTCATCTTCGGCATCCCGGTCTTCTTCGACGTCGGCATCTTCGTGCTCGCGCCGATCGTCTACGCGGCCGCCAAGCGCAGCGGCAAGTCCATCCTGCTGTACTGCCTCCCGCTGCTCGCGGGCCTGTCGATGACCCATGCCTTCCTGCCCCCGCACCCGGGTCCGGTGGCCGCGGCCGGCCTGCTCCACGTGGACCTCGGCTGGGTCATCCTCATGGGCGTCGTCTGCGGCATCCCGGCGGTGCTGGCCGCGTGGGCGTTCTCGGCGTGGGGCGGCCGCCGCATCTTCGTGGCCGTACCGCAGGACATGGTCGAGGCGGCGGCGGAGGCGCGGCTGGCGGTGATCGAGGAGCAGCGCGCGCAGGGTGTCGTACCGCGGGAGGACCCCGTCCCGCTCGGCACGGTGCTCGGCATTATCGGCACCCCGCTGGTCCTGATCCTCGCCGCGACCTTCTCCTCGATCGCCCTCGACCCGTCCACCGGGCGCTCGGTGATCGAGTTCTTCGGCAGCCCCTTCGTCGCCCTGACGATCGCCCTGCTCCTCGCCTACTGGCTCCTCGGCATCCGCCGCGGCTGGTCGCGCAAGTCCCTGGAGACGGTGTCGACTTCATCGCTCAAGCCGGTCGGCAACATCCTTCTCGTGGTCGGCGCGGGCGGGGTCTTCGGCGCCGTCCTGAAGGCCAGCGGCGTCGCCCAGGCCCTGTCCGACACCTTCAACGACGTCGGCCTCCCGGTCATCGTCCTCGCCTATCTGATCTCGGTGGTCCTGCGGGTCGCCCAGGGCTCGGCCACGGTCGCCATCGTGACGACGGCCGGCATCGTGGCCCCGCTCCTCGCCGAGGGCGACCACTCCCAAGCCTTCGTCGCCCTCGTCATCATGGCCATCTCGGCCGGCTCCATCTTCGCCTCGCACGTCAACGACGGAGGCTTCTGGATGGTCGCCAAGTACTTCGGCATCAGCGAACGGGACACCTTGAAGACGTGGACCGTGCTGGAGACGGTGCTGTCGGTGGTCGGGTTCCTGGTGGCGGCCGCCCTGAGCCTCATAGTGTCGTAACTCCCTTGCCTGTGGCCTGACTTCGCCCCGGACGCGACCCGTTCGCGACCGGGGCGTGCGCTGGAATGGTTGTACGGAGCGGGCTTGTGAGGGTCGCGACGGCGGTGCGATGCTGATCGTCATGCCGCCGTCGCCTCACGTGCCCGATCACGGAGCGGTTCTCGCGGAGGTGCGGAAGGTGCGGCGGGCCGGAGTCGTCAGGCTGCGCGCGCTCGACGTACCGGCACTCGCCGGGGCCGCCCGTGAACTCCCGCGGGGAGACGGCGAGTCGCCAGGGGGGGCCGGTGGAGAAGGTGTTGCGGCTCGCCGTCTCCAGGATGGGCGGCGGCACCCTGCAGACCGCCGCCGAGTACAGCCTCGGCCTCGCCCAGGGCACCCGCGACTGGCCGGCCGCCGACCGGCGCCGGCGGGCCGCCCAGGTGTACGGGGTGAGCGTCGAGCGGTTCCGCAAGTACCACGAGCTCATGGTCCTCGGGCAGGTCGCCGAACAGGTCGTCCAGCTCGTCGCCCAGGGGGTGCCCCCGAGGGGAGCGCCCGTACCGCCGTACGACCCGTCGCCCGACCGCATGCCCGCCGCCCACCGCACCCTGCGCTTGCGCGTCGACCGCCGTACCGTCCCCGTCAGCCTGCACGTCCACTCCGTCGACCTGCTGCGCGACATCGACGTGGTCGTCTCGCCGACGAACATCTACTTCGCGCTCCCCGCGCCCTACAAGTCGTCCGTCTCCGCCACCCTGCGCCGCGCGGGCGCGCACCGGGACCCCGTCGGGGGACTCGTCGACGACAGGATCGACGACGAGTTACGGGGCTGGACCGCCCGGCACGGGGCTCCCGGCCGGGCGGCACAGCCCGGGACGGTCGCGGTCACCTCGGCGGGCGCGCTGGCCGCCCAGGGCATCCGGCGGATCTACCACGTCGCCGTGGCCGTGCCCCGCCCCGAGACCAACGACTACGACGTCCAGCCCGCCGACATCACCCGAGGCGTCGCCCGCGTCTTCGCGCTGCTCGCCGAGGAAGCCGGCGCCCACGACCCGCCCCTGCGGTCCGTCTGCCTGCCCCTGCTCGGCGCCGGGCGCGGCGGCCTCACCCCGCTGGAGAGCTTCGGCGCGCTGTGGGCCGCCGTCGAGGCCGAACTCGCCCGCGGCGCCGACTGGGAGATCCACTTCGTCGTACGCCGGCACGCCCGCGCCGACCTGCTGGAACGCCTGCTGGCCCCCCATGTCCCCGCGGAGGACGACCGATGAGCGCGCCCGACGATCCGTACGTCGTCCTCGCCGCCGCCGCGGCCCGCTGGGACCGGGTCGCCGGACGCCTCGGAACCGAGGAACGGGAGCGGCTGACCGGCCTGGTCGCCGTGGTCCGCGACCCCGAGCGCGACGAGCGGCTGCGGTACGCCGCCGCCCGGCAGGCCGCCGACCTGCTGGCGGAGTGGCTGCCGGACGAGTTCGGGGCGGAGACCGGGGCGCGGTTCACGGGGACGCCGGCGACCGGGGGCGGCGGGCCGACCGTGCAGGGCTTCGCCGCCGAGGATCTCGCCGTCCTGCTCATCGACGGGCACCGCATGGTCGGTCCCGTCCTCGGGCCGGTGCGCGAACGGCTGCTCGCCGAGCCCGCGTTGGACGCCGAGACGCTCCTCCAGCGTGGCGGCGCCCCCTTCGCTCCCGAGCTGATCCGGCTGCCCGGCGTGGGCGGACGGCTGCGCCTGCCGCGGTTCCAGTTCTCCGAGGACACCCTGCCCTGGCTGGTCGTCCTGGAGGTCAACGCCCTGCTGGCCGCCGACCGCGATCCGTGGGGCGCCGCCGACTGGTGGCTGTCCGCCAACGCCTGGCTCGGCACCAGCCCGGCGAGCCTGCTGGGCACCGGCCGTGACCGTCAACTGGTCGATACGGCAAGGTTCCTGATGGAGAGTGGGGAATGACTCCGAGAACGGAAGACGGCCTGCCGGATGGGAAGTGACTGACCGTGCCCAACTACCGGCCGCCCGAAGCCCTGACCGGCACCCCCGGCAAGGTCACGCTCACCCGCGGCACCCCGCTGTACCGCATCCACGGCTCCCACCGCCCCGCCGCCGGCTTCAACCCGAAGCCCTCCCACTGCCTCTACGGCGGCGGCCGCTTCGACGCCACCTCCTGCGACGCCTACGGCTATCTCTACGCCGGTCTCGGCCCCACGGCCGCCGTCTGCGAGACCCTGCTGCGCTCCCTGCCCTTCGACCCGGCCGGCGGCCCCCGCCTGCTGCCGCGCCGCGCGGTCGAGGGCCGCCGCCTGAGCACCCTGCGCCTCGCCGCCGACCTGACCGTCCTGCCGCTGGTCAGCGCCCAGGACCTGGCCGCCGTCCACCAGGACACCTGGCTGGTGCACACCGAGGCCCACGAGTACCCGTACACCCGCGACTGGGCCCACTGGATCCGCAGCCACACCGAACCCTGGGCGCAGGGCCTGCTCTGGGCGTCGAAGCGGGAACCGGCCGACCGCACGGTGGTCCTGTTCGGCGACCGCAGCCCGTCCGGCGCCCTGCGCACCGAGGAGGAGGACACCGTGGACTTCGACACGCCCGACGGCCAGGAGTGGCTCAACTCCGTACTCCAGCCGTACTACGTCCAGTTGGCGCCCTAGGCGCCCTAGGGGACGACGGTCCGGACGGTGACCGTGCGGGTGGTCCAGCGGCCCGGGGGGTCCTGGGTGGCCGGGCCGAGGTCGCGGCCGTCGGAGGAGGCGCCGAAGCGCAGTACCTCCTCGTCCGCGCAGGGCGCCCACGGGCTCCACGCCGGCATCCGGAACGGCACGGTGTTCAGCTCGCCCTCCGACACGATCAGTTTGAGCCAGTCCCGCACCTCCGCACCGGACGTGACGGCCCTGGACGCCGGCAGCGTCAGCCGCACCGGCCCCCCCGTCCAGGGCGTGCCCCGTCCGTCCCGGCCCGATGAAGTGGCCCGGGAACAGCGCCGGATCACTGGCGTAGCTGTCGGTCAGGTCCAGCAGCACACACCAAAGGGGCCGCTGCGAACGGTTGGTGAGCCGGATGGACACCGACGGCGGTTCCCTGTCCGGCCCGTACGCGCACACGATCTCCCCGCGCCCGTCCGGCACGAGCGGCTCCCCGCCGCCCCAGGGGGAGATCTCCACCCGCACCTGGTTGTCCAGGACCGAAGGGCGGGAGGTGAGGTCCCGCAGCCGGTGCCAGCGGGTCAGGTGCGCGAGACAGCCGACGAGGCTCTTGACGTCGTACGACGCTGCCGCCCCGGCGGCCGAACCGTCCCGCTCGGCCGACCTCGCGCCGAGCCACAGCGGTTCCACGAACCGCGTCCCGTCCCGCCCCAGCACCTCCACCGCACCACCGTCCGGCACCAGCCGGAAGTGCAGATCGCCGAACTCCTCGGGACCGTCGACGACTTGGAGCAGCGGACTGGTGTACGAGGCGACGGCCGCCCGGAGCCGTTCGTCCGCCCCCTCGACGCTCACCGTCGCGGGCGGCGTCGACAGGGCGGTCGGCGCGACCGGGTACACCCGCTCCGGTTCCCGGCACCCAGCCCCACCGGCTCCACCAACGCCCGCTCGGCCCGCACCACGAGAGCCCGCACCGCCCGGGCCCGCTCGACGGGCCGTCCCCGACCACCGCGAACTCCGTGCCCCCGGCATCCGGCCCGCCCCGCAGCCCGTCGCACCGTCCCGCAGTCCACCTCCCACCCCTCAGGCCCGCACCGCAGCAGATGGTCACCGGCGGCGCCTTCCGCCACCGCACCCGCGAGGAACGGCAGATCGGCGGCCGCGGCCGTCTCCGGGAACAGCACCGGCTGCTGCCGGCCCCCCCGACCGCCGTACCCCGCGCGTCCGCCACCGCCAGCAACTGCCGGTAGGTGACGTCAGGGCCCGCCGCCCGCGCCGCGCCCAGCAGGGCTGCGTGAAGATGCCCTGGCGGCGCCCGTCGAACCAGCCCTCGTAGGACAGTTGGTCGAGCCGGCTCGCGGCGAGCAGCAGATGGCGGGCGCGCCCCGCGGGGGTGCGGAGTCGCGGGCGACCGGCCACTCCGGGCGGGCCGGCGCGTGCCGGGCGGTGAGGTCGGCCGGGACGCGGTCCTCGCGGGTCGCGCCGCCCGAGAAGCAGCAGTCGAGGACCGCCACGACATGGGCGCCGCGCCCCGCCACCTCGTCCAGCAGCGCCCCCAGCCGCTTGTCGGACAGCGGACCGTCCACGCAGACCAGCGCCTGGCTCCGGCCCGTCGCCTCGACGAGCAACTCCGTTCCGGTGGCGACCCGTTCACTGCCGTGCCCCGAGAACCAGAACAACGCCGTGTCGCCGGGCCCGGCCGCCCCGAGGAACGCCTG
>MWJO01000134.1 GCA_002027195.1 Streptomyces sp. GKU 895
ACCTCACTGAGCGCCCCCGACCCCCATCGGCCTGCTCCTCGGTGATCACGACGGGCTGAACCGGCTCGCCGGGCTCTGCTCCTTCGCCGCCTACTCGCGCCGCACGATCGTCCACGTCCCGCTGCGCGACGGCGTCCCGCCCGACGAGGGCTGGGGCGAGCGCGTCGACCTGGTCCTGGCCCACGACAGCGCCGGCCTGCGCGCGAGTCAGTGGCCGGAGCTGCGCCGCCGTCTCACCCGCGGCGCCCCGCTGACCGTACGCACCGACGAGGCCCGCACCGCGCGGGACATGGAGTCCTGGCGCACCCGCCGGTCCCACGCGGACGCCCGCAGCGAACTGCGGCACGCCACCCACGCGCGGACGCTGTTCCTCTTCGGCACCAGGGACCTCTTCGTCGAGATGGCCACCGCGTTCGCCCACGCGGCCGGTTGGGGACCGCTGCACAAGCACGCCGTCAAAGGGCACATGGCGTTCATGACGGCCTTCACGCTCGCCGAGCCGCCCGGAACCGGCGGGCACCCCTTGGAGGTGGACATCTGCTTCAAGCCGTATCCGCCCTACACCCACTTCAAGAGGCCGGGCGCCCCCAGAGGACCAGGGCCGCGCGACCGTGACCTCAGGACACCGGGCCGCTGAGCCAGTCGTCGACCCCCGCCAGCAGCTTCGCCTTCACGTCCTCGGGCGCCGCCGAGCCCCGTACCGACTGCCGGGCCAGCTCCGCCAGCTCCCGGTCCGTGAAACCGTGATGCCGTCGGGCGATCTCGTACTGGGCCGCGAGCCGTGAGCCGAACAGCAGCGGGTCGTCGGCTCCGAGCGCCATCGGCACCCCCGCTTCGAACAGCGTCCGCAGCGGCACGTCCTCCGGCTTCTCGTACACCCCGAGCGCCACGTTCGAGGCCGGACAGACCTCGCAGGTCACGCCTCGGTCGGCCAGCCGCTTGAGCAGCCTGGGGTCCTCCGCGGCCCGCACTCCGTGCCCGATCCGGTGCGCGTCGAGGTCGTCAAGACAGTCCCGGACGGACGACGGCCCGGCCAGCTCCCCGCCGTGCGGCGCCGACAGCAGCCCGGCCTCCCGGGCGATGGCGAAGGCCCGGTCGAAGTCCCGCGCCATGCCCCGGCGTTCGTCGTTGGACAGCCCGAAGCCGACCACCCCCCGGTCGGCATACCGCACGGCCAGCCGGGCCAGCGTGCGCGCGTCCAGCGGGTGCTTCATACGGTTCGCGGCGACCAGCACCCGCATCCCGAGCCCGGTCTCCCGCGAGGTCGTCTCCACCGCGTCGAGGATGATCTCCAGCGCCGGGATCAGCCCGCCGAGGCGTGGGGCGTACGACGTCGGGTCGACCTGGATCTCCAGCCACCCCGAGCCGTCCCGGACGTCCTCCTCGGCCGCCTCCCGCACCAGCCGCTGGATGTCCTCGGGCTGCCTGAGGCACGAACGCGCCGCGTCGTAGAGCCGCTGGAACCGGAACCAGCCCCGCTCGTCCGTGGCCCGCAGCCGCGGCGGCTCCCCGCTGGTCAGCGCCTCCGTCAGCGCGTCGGGCAGCCGTACGCCGTACTTGTCGGCCAGTTCCAGAACCGTCCCGGGCCGCATGGACCCGGTGAAGTGCAGGTGCAGATGGGCTTTCGGCAGCTCAGAGACATCACGTACACGCTCCATTCGCCGATCCTGCCGTACGCCACCGCCGTCCGGGTAGCGCTTTCCCCGAACGTGGTCTTGCTCGCACAAACGACAGAGGGCCACCTACCGTCCCCGGTAGGTGGCCCTTCATGGCGGAACGTCAGTCCCGTGCCTCCGCCAGCAGCTTCTGGATGCGGCTCACGCCCTCGACGAGGTCCTCGTCGCCCAGCGCGTACGACAGCCGCAGATAGCCCGGCGTACCGAAGGCCTCACCCGGGACGACCGCGACCTCGGCCTCCTCCAGGATCAGCGCGGCCAGCTCGACCGAGTCCTGCGGACGCTTGCCGCGGATCTCCTTGCCGATCAGGGCCTTCACCGACGGGTAGGCGTAGAACGCGCCCTCGGGCTCGGGGCACAGGACGCCGTCGATCTCGTTGAGCATGCGCACGATCGTCTTGCGGCGGCGGTCGAAGGCCTCCTTCATCTCCTCGACGGCCGACAGGTCGCCGGAGACGGCGGCCAGCGCGGCCACCTGGGCGACGTTGGAGACGTTCGAGGTGGCGTGCGACTGGAGATTCGTCGCGGCCTTGACCACGTCCTTCGGACCGATGACCCAGCCCACGCGCCAGCCCGTCATGGCGTACGTCTTCGCCACACCGTTGACGACGATGGTCTTGTCGGCCAGCTCGGGCACGACCACCGGCAGCGAGTGGAACTCGGCGTCGCCGTAGACCAGGTGCTCGTAGATCTCGTCGGTCAGGACCCACAGGCCCTTCTCGGCGGCCCAGCGGCCGATCTCCTCGATCTGCGCGCGGGTGTAGACGGCGCCGGTGGGGTTGGACGGGGAGACGAAGAGGAGGACCTTCGTGTTCTCCGTGCGCGCCGCCTCCAGCTGCTCCACGCTCACGCGGTAGCCGGTGGTCTCGTCCGCGACGACCTCCACCGGGACACCGCCGGCGAGACGGATCGACTCCGGGTACGTCGTCCAGTACGGGGCCGGGACGATGACCTCGTCGCCCGGGTCGAGGATCGCGGCGAAGGCCTCGTAGATGGCCTGCTTGCCGCCGTTGGTGACGAGGACCTGGCTCGCGTCGACCTCGTAGCCGGAGTCGCGCAGCGTCTTCGCGGCGATGGCGGCCTTCAGCTCGGGGAGACCGCCGGCCGGGGTGTACCGGTGGTACTTCGGGTTGGAGCAGGCCTCGATGGCGGCCTGGACGATGTAGTCCGGGGTCGGGAAGTCCGGCTCACCGGCGCCGAAGCCGATCACCGGGCGCCCGGCGGCCTTCAGGGCCTTGGCCTTGGCATCCACGGCGAGGGTGGCGGACTCGGAGATCGCGCCGACTCGGGCGGAGACCCGGCGCTCGGTGGGAGAGGTTGCAGCGCTCATGGGCCCATCGTTTCAGACCGGAAACGCCCCCGGCACGCGGGTTTCACAGACTGAACAACCACTGAACAACCGTCCGGATTCGCCGGGGTATTGGCGCGGTGGCCTGGGTGATCTTCGGCGGCCGGGCGGCCGTGCGCGGGACGATCTTCGGCCGTCGCGGTCTCCACAGGCCCTTTCTGTTCGACGCTGGGCTCCGGAGCACGTACACTCTCACCTCGTTGGCCTCACAACGGCCGCACTCATCCGATGCACACCGAGCACTCGGACGGATGCGGTACGTTTGGGAGGAACCACAAAGGGTCGTAGCTCAATTGGTAGAGCACCGGTCTCCAAAACCGGCGGTTGGGGGTTCAAGTCCCTCCGGCCCTGCTACACACACCTTCGCCAGGATGTGTGCGCATGTACGTACAGCAATGCACCGCCGTGCGGCTCAGACCGGGCGCGGCACGGCCACGACCCGGGAACAGGTGAGGACGAATGGCGGACGCCGTGGGCTCCATCGACACGCCTGATGCCCAGGACGAGGCGCAGGAGTCGAAGAAGAAGGCCCGCAAGGGTGGCAAGCGTGCCAAGAAGGGCCCGCTGAAGCGCCTCGGCATCTTCTACCGGCAGATCGTCGCAGAGCTTCGCAAGGTCGTCTGGCCTACGCGCAGCCAGCTGACGACCTACACGACCGTGGTGATCGTCTTCGTGATCGTCATGATCGGCCTGGTCACCGTGATTGACTATGGACTCAACCACGCTGCCAAGTACGTCTTCGGCTGAGCAATGTTGCGAAGGGCGCCGTGGTTACCGGCGCCCCTTTCGCATGTTCCACCCCTATGTATCCAGGAAGAAGCAGCCACCGTGTCTGACCAGAACCTGAACGACGCCATCGAGCCGGACGAGTCCGTGGAAGACGAGCTCGACATCGTCGAGGGCGCGGACGAGGACCTGGACGAGGTCGAGGCTGCCGATGACGAGGCGGGCGACCCCGCCGAGGAAGCCGCCCTCCACGTCGAGGACGAATCCGACGAGGACGCCGAGGACGAGTCCGGCGGCGACGTCGAGGCCGTCGAGGACGAGGAAGAGGCTGTCGAGGAGGAGCCGGCCGAGCCGGTCGACCCCGTCGTCGCCCTGCGTGAGGAACTGCGCACCCTCCCCGGCGAGTGGTACGTCATCCACACCTACGCCGGTTACGAGAACCGCGTGAAGACCAACCTCGAGCAGCGCGCCGTCTCGCTGAACGTCGAGGACTACATCTTCCAGGCCGAGGTGCCGCAGGAAGAGGTCGTCCAGATCAAGAACGGCGACCGCAAGACGATCAAGCAGAACAAGCTGCCCGGTTACGTCCTGGTCCGCATGGACCTGACGAACGAGTCGTGGGGTGTCGTCCGCAACACGCCGGGCGTCACCGGCTTCGTCGGCAACGCCTACGACCCGTACCCGCTGACCCTGGACGAGATCGTCAAGATGCTCGCCCCGGAGGCCGAGGAGAAGGCCGCCCGCGAGGCCGCCGAGGCCGAGGGCAAGCCCGCTCCGCAGCGCAAGGTCGAGGTCCAGGTCCTGGACTTCGAGGTCGGCGACTCGGTCACCGTCACCGACGGCCCGTTCGCCACGCTGCAGGCCACGATCAACGAGATCAACGCCGACTCCAAGAAGGTCAAGGGCCTCGTCGAGATCTTCGGCCGCGAGACCCCGGTCGAGCTGTCCTTCGACCAGATCCAGAAGAACTGAGTCAGGCCCTTTGTCGGCCGACATAAGCAGTGAGGGCGCCCTGCCGGTGGATTCCGGGCAGGGGCGCCTTCGGCGTTTCCGCTGGCCTCTCGTCTTTTTCGTGCTGGCGGCCGTCTTCGCCGCCGCCCCGCTCTCCGTGGGCATCACGCAGTGGCAGCGGGTGGCCGAGGTGCAGGGCGGGGTCCGCGCGGTGGGGACCTTCCACGCCGACGGCGCCAACTGCTGGCGGCACCGCTGCTGGGTCGAGTTCGAGGCCGGCGGCAAGCGGGTGGAGGCCGACCTTCCGGCCCTCACCGAGACCCGGGAGAACAAGGTCTCGCGGGACGGCGAGGAGATCGTCGTGCGGTACCTGCCCTCCGACCCGACGCGGGCGGCCGAGGAGGACGGGTACGGGTACGTCGGTGCCATCACCGCCGCGCTCTCGCTGCCCGTCGTGATCCTGCTGATCTTCGGGGTGGGCACCCTGGTCGCCGTCCTGCGGCGGCGGCCGCCGTTCTCGCCCTGGTCGTCGCCCCAGCCTTCCTGAGCTGCCGATTTCATGTCCTGAGGGAAGAGCGGCTATCGTGGTGCGGTATGCCATCTGCCTGATGATTCATCCGAATGACGCAGGTGGTAACCAACTCTCAGTAAGGACCCGGAGAGAGCATGCCTCCCAAGAAGAAGAAGGTCACGGGGCTCATCAAGCTCCAGATCCAGGCCGGTGCGGCCAACCCGGCTCCGCCGGTCGGCCCCGCGCTGGGTCAGCACGGCGTCAACATCATGGAGTTCTGCAAGGCCTACAACGCCGCGACCGAGTCGCAGCGTGGCTGGGTGATCCCGGTGGAGATCACGGTCTACGAGGACCGCTCCTTCACCTTCATCACCAAGACGCCGCCGGCCGCGAAGATGATCCTCAAGGCCGCGGGTATCGAGAAGGGCTCCGGCGAGCCGCACAAGACCAAGGTCGCCAAGATCACCGAGGCGCAGGTCCGCGAGATCGCCACGACCAAGCTCCCCGACCTCAACGCCAACGACCTGGACGCCGCCGCGAAGATCATCGCCGGCACCGCGCGTTCCATGGGCGTCGTCGTCGAGGGCTGAGCCCCAACACCCGTACATCAAGCAGAAGTGGCAGGGCCTGCTCGGCCCGGACCACGACTCCTAAGACTCACCAGGAGAAGCAGTGAGCAAGCGCAGCAAGTCTCTCCGCGCTGCGGACGCCAAGGTCGACCGGGACAAGCTCTACGCCCCGCTCGAGGCCGTCCGTCTCGCCAAGGAGACCTCCACGACCAAGTTCGACGGCACCGTCGAGGTCGCCTTCCGTCTGGGTGTCGACCCGCGCAAGGCCGACCAGATGGTCCGTGGCACCGTGAACCTTCCGCACGGCACCGGTAAGACCGCCCGGGTCCTGGTCTTCGCGACCGGCGACCGTGCCGAGGCCGCGCGTGCCGCGGGCGCCGACATCGTCGGCGCCGACGAGCTCATCGACGAGGTTTCGAAGGGCCGCCTGGACTTCGACGCCGTCGTCGCCACCCCGGACCTCATGGGCAAGGTCGGCCGTCTCGGCCGCGTCCTCGGCCCCCGTGGTCTCATGCCGAACCCCAAGACCGGCACCGTGACCCCGGACGTCGCCAAGGCTGTCAACGACATCAAGGGCGGCAAGATCGAGTTCCGCGTCGACAAGCACTCGAACCTGCACTTCATCATCGGCAAGACGTCCTTCGAGGACGACAAGCTGGTGGAGAACTACGGCGCCGCGCTGGAGGAGATCCTCCGTCTGAAGCCGTCCGCCGCCAAGGGTCGTTACATCAAGAAGGCCGCGATCAGCACCACGATCGGCCCCGGCATTCCGGTCGACCCGAACCGCACCCGCAACCTCCTCGTCGAGGAGGACCCGGCGGCGGTCTGAGCCTGAGGCTCACCGAAGTCAGGTCACGGGCCCCGCAACCTTTCGAGGTGCGGGGCCCGTCCCATATCCGGGTACGTGTGTCAGTGGCCCGCGCTAACGTGCGGGACAGGAATCACATAGGGGTGGGACGAATGAAGAGCACGAGTGTGCGCCGGATGGCTCTCGCGATCGCCGCGACGACCGCGCTGACGGGCCTCGCGGCCTGTTCGTCGGCGGGGGACTCGGGGGGCTCCGACAAGGACGACCGGACCTCCGGGACCGGCAAAAGCGCCACCAAGGTCAGCCCGATAGCCGCGCTGCGCTCCGCCGAGAAGTCCACCGATGCCGCCGACTCCGCCAAGGTCGAGTCGACGACCGTCATGGGCTCGATGATGTCCATGACCGCCGACGGCGCCCTCGGCTGGGCCGACGGGATCTCCGGCACCGTCACCATCGAGTACACCGGCGGCACGCTCACCGACACCATGCGCCAGCTGGGCACCACCAAGATGGAGGCCCGGTACCTCTCCGACGCCTACTACGCGAAGATGGGCGACGCGTTCGCCGAGCAGGCCGGCGGCAAGCACTGGATCAGGTACGACTACGACGACCTCGCGGACCTCGCGGGCGGCTCCGGCGCGTACCTCAAGGACCAGATGCAGAACGCCACCCCCAACCAGTCGGTGAAGCTCCTGCTGGCCTCGGGGGACGTGAAGAAGGTCGGCGAGGAGAAGGTCCGCGGCAAGGACACCACGCACTACTCGGGCACCGTCGACGTCGCCGACCTCGCCGGCAAGAACTCCAGCCTCAGCGAGAGCCAGCTCGCCGACCTGAAGAAGCAGCTCGAACAGGCCGGGGTCACCACCGAGACGGTCGACATCTGGGTCGACGACCAGGACCTCCTGGTCAAGAAGGTGGAGAAGGGCCAGATGGCCACCGGAGAGCTGACCCAGACCGCCTACTACAGCGACTACGGCGTGAAGGTCTCCGCCGAGAAGCCCCCGGCGAGCGACACGGAGGACTTCAAGACGCTCCTGGAGAAGCAGGGCGGCAGCGTCGCCGGCACCACCTCCTGAGCCACACGGAATTCACAAGACCGCTTGCGCCCCATCGGTTAGGCTCGCGATCCCGCTGTGAATCGACCATGTGTTCCTTGTGGTCGTCGCACTTCTTGCGTTCCTTTGGGGGGAATCGATGGGGATTTCTGTACGACTTTCTTGCCGGTCCGCACGCTGTCGGACGGTCGGCGTGGGTCTGGCCGCCGTGGCCCTCGCCGCCGGTGCCGTGAGCTGTTCCAAGGGGGAGTCCTCCGAGGAGTCGCCGAAGATGTCGCCGGCCGCCGCGGTGGCCAAGGCGGCGAAGAACTCGGACGACATCTCGTCCCTGCGCTACCGGATGACCGGTGAGTACCCGGAGCAGGGGCGCATCAAGGCCGAGGCCTCGATGCGGATCAAGCCCACCGTCGCCATGAGCATGAAGATGACGGCGCTGGACCAGGGCAAGGACGGCTCCGCGGAGATCCGGCTCGTCGACAAGGCCATGTACATCGGGGGCAACCCCGAGATGGCCAAGGAGATGGACGGCAAGACCTGGATGAAGTTCGACATGTCCGCGCTGAGCGACGAGCAGCTCGGCGGGGGCGCCGCCGGCGCCGGACAGGCCGAGCAGAACCCGGCCGCCGAGTCCACCTTCATGACCGGCGCCAAGGACGTGAAGAAGGTCGGCACCGAGAAGGTCGACGGGGTCGAGACCACGCACTACACCGGCACCCTCACCCTCGACGCGCTCCGCGACTCCTTCAAGGACGAGGACAAGGCGACCCGCGAGAAGCGCGAGAAGAGCGTCGAGCAGTACGAGAAGATGGGCGTCGACAAGCTCGCGATGGACATGTGGATCGACGGTGAGGACCACACCAAGCAGTTCCGCATGAAGGGCGCCGCCGACAAGGGCACGCTCGACCTGACCATCACCTTCCTCGACATCAACAAGCCGGTCACGGTCACGGCGCCGCCCGCCAAGGACACCGTCGACCTCGCCGAGATGATGAAGGAAGCCCAGAGCGGCTGATCACCGTACGACCGGATTTGCCTCGCGGCGATCCGGTCGCGTACTCTCCTTCAGAAGCCAAAGACCGCTGGTCGTTGCCGTGTGCTCGTGAGAGGGCGCGGTGGCCGAAGGATCCGCTGATTACCGCGGACGACCCGCGCAGGTGACTGTGGAAGTTGCTCCCGTGTGGATTCGTCCGTGTGGTAGAGCTACGCCCCGTGCGCCTGCGCCGGGGCGTTTCGTTTTTCGCAGCTCCTTCTGAGCGGTCCTCATCACCCGGAAGGAGGCCACGCTTATGGCAAGGCCCGACAAGGCTGCCGCGGTAGCCGAGCTCGCGGACCAGTTCCGCAGCTCGAACGCCGCCGTGCTGACCGAGTACCGGGGTCTCACCGTGGCGCAGCTCAAGACGCTGCGTCGTTCGCTCGGTGAAGACGCCCAGTACGCCGTGGTGAAGAACACGCTGACCAAGATCGCGGCCAACGAGGCCGGGATCGACACGCTCGACGACCTGTTCAACGGTCCGACGGCGGTCGCCTTCATCACCGGTGACCCGGTGACGTCGGCGAAGGGTCTTCGTGACTTCGCCAAGGACAACCCGAACCTCGTCATCAAGGGCGGTGTCCTTGACGGCAAGGCGCTGTCCGCCGACGAGATCAAGAAGCTTGCGGACCTCGAGTCCCGCGAGGTTCTGCTCGCCAAGCTGGCGGGCGCCATGAAGGGCAAGCAGACGCAGGCTGCTCAGGTCTTCCAGGCGCTCCCGTCGAAGCTCGTCCGCACCGTGGACGCCCTTCGCGCCAAGCAGGACGAGCAGGGCGGTGCCGAGTAACTCGGCTCGCATCATGACCGCCGCCTGAGGCGCTCCGCCCCAGGAAGTGGTCGTAGCGGGCCGAACGTACGCCCGCCAGACATGTACATCCGGCACCAGCCGAATTGATTTGGAAGGAAGCCATCATGGCTCTCACCCAGGACGAACTGCTCGCCGAGTTCGAGGGCATGACCCTCATCCAGCTCTCCGAGTTCGTGAAGGCGTTCGAGGAGAAGTTCGACGTCACGGCCGCCGCTGCCGCCGTTGTCGCCGCCCCGGCTGCCGGCGGTGCCGCCGGTGGCGCCGAGGCCGCCGAGGAGAAGGACGAGTTCGACGTCATCCTCACCGGCGCCGGCGAGAAGAAGATCCAGGTCATCAAGGTCGTGCGTGAGCTGACCTCCCTGGGTCTGAAGGAGGCCAAGGACCTCGTCGACGGCACCCCGAAGCCGGTCCTCGAGAAGGTCAACAAGGAGGCCGCTGACAAGCCGCCGAGTCCCTCAAGGCCGCGGGCGCGTCCGTCGAGGTCAAGTAAGACCTTTCGCAGGCCTGACTGGCCTGTAACGCAGTAGCGCTGAAGAGCGATCATCCATCCGGGTGGTCGCTCTTCGGCGTTCCCGGGGGTCCAGTGGCGGCTGAGTTGTACCCGAGGACCTGAGGGGTATGGTGATCTTCGCCGTGCCTCCGAGCACCCCAGGTGGCGACCGGTTTGGGCGAGACAGGCCTTGACGAACCGCACGCAGCGCGCAATTCTCAGGACGCGTCGCCAGAACGGTCCGAATCCGAGGCATGGATCGGCGACGAAGAGGGCAGTATCAACGTGCGTTGAGGGCAGGCGTGCCGAAGGCGTTGAGGGTGACGAGGGTCAAAGAAAATCGGGGCTGGACATCAGTGCGCCAAGTGGCTACACTGACCCTTTGCGCTGCCTGTTAGCTGTCCCCTGCCCGTCACCAGGGGTCTGCCCTCGCCTCAGCAACGACGACCGGAACGCCCTGACCTGGCCCAAAAGCCAAATCAGGGGAGCCTGTCCTCGTGCGCCGGAGAGGGACCGGTACGCGCGTAGTGAGTCCGAGCCCTCGGAAGGACCCCCTCTTGGCCGCCTCGCGCAACGCCTCGACCGCGAATACGAACAACGGCGCCAGCACCGCCCCGCTGCGCATTTCCTTTGCAAAGATCAAGGAGCCTCTCGAGGTTCCGAACCTGCTCGCGCTGCAGACCGAGAGCTTTGACTGGCTGCTCGGGAACACCGCCTGGCAGAGTCGGGTCGAGGAGGCTCTGGAGTCCGGTCAGGACGTCCCCACGAAGTCCGGTCTGGAGGAGATCTTCGAGGAGATCTCCCCGATCGAGGACTTCTCCGGGTCGATGTCGCTGACGTTCCGCGACCACCGTTTCGAGCCGCCGAAGAACAGCATCGACGAGTGCAAGGACCGCGACTTCACGTACGCGGCCCCGCTCTTCGTGACGGCTGAGTTCACCAACAACGAGACCGGCGAGATCAAGTCCCAGACGGTCTTCATGGGCGACTTCCCGCTCATGACCCACAAGGGCACCTTCGTCATCAACGGCACCGAGCGTGTCGTGGTGTCGCAGCTGGTCCGTTCGCCGGGTGTCTACTTCGACTCCTCGATCGACAAGACGTCCGACAAGGACATCTTCTCTGCCAAGATCATCCCGTCCCGGGGTGCCTGGCTGGAGATGGAGATCGACAAGCGCGACATGGTCGGTGTGCGCATCGACCGCAAGCGCAAGCAGTCCGTGACCGTCCTGCTCAAGGCTCTCGGTTGGACGACCGAGCAGATCCTGGAGGAGTTCGGCGAGTACGAGTCCATGCGCGCCACCCTGGAGAAGGACCACACCCAGGGCCAGGACGACGCGCTGCTCGACATCTACCGCAAGCTGCGTCCGGGCGAGCCCCCCACGCGTGAGGCCGCGCAGACGCTGCTCGAGAACCTCTACTTCAACCCGAAGCGTTACGACCTCGCCAAGGTCGGCCGCTACAAGGTGAACAAGAAGCTGGGTGCGGAGGCTCCGCTCGACGCGGGCGTCCTGACCGTCGAGGACATCATCTCGACGATCAAGTACCTGGTGAAGCTGCACGCGGGCGAGACCGAGACGGTCGGCGACAGCGGCGCGAACATCGTCGTCGAGACCGACGACATCGACCACTTCGGCAACCGTCGTCTGCGCAGCGTCGGCGAGCTCATCCAGAACCAGGTCCGTACGGGTCTGGCGCGTATGGAGCGAGTCGTCCGCGAGCGCATGACGACCCAGGACGTCGAGGCGATCACGCCGCAGACCCTGATCAACATCCGGCCGGTCGTCGCCTCCATCAAGGAGTTCTTCGGCACCAGCCAGCTGTCGCAGTTCATGGACCAGAACAACCCGCTGTCGGGTCTGACGCACAAGCGTCGTCTCTCGGCGCTGGGTCCTGGTGGTCTGTCCCGTGAGCGGGCCGGCTTCGAGGTCCGTGACGTGCACCCGTCTCACTACGGCCGTATGTGCCCGATCGAGACGCCCGAAGGCCCGAACATCGGTCTGATCGGTTCGCTCGCCTCCTACGGCCGCGTCAACGCGTTCGGTTTCGTGGAGACGCCGTACCGCAAGGTCGTCGACGGTGTCGTCACCGACGAGGTCGACTACCTGACGGCCGACGAAGAGGACCGATTCGTCATCGCGCAGGCCAACGCCACCCTCGACGAGGGCATGCGCTTCACCGAGAACCGCGTCCTGGTCCGCCGTCGTGGCGGCGAGGTCGACTACGTCCCCGGTGACGACGTGGACTACATGGACGTCTCGCCGCGCCAGATGGTGTCGGTCGCGACCGCCATGATCCCGTTCCTCGAGCACGACGACGCCAACCGTGCCCTCATGGGCGCGAACATGATGCGTCAGGCCGTGCCGCTGATTAAGTCCGAGTCCCCGCTCGTCGGCACCGGCATGGAGTACCGCTCCGCCGTCGACGCCGGCGACGTGGTCAAGGCCGAGAAGGCGGGTGTGGTCCAGGAGGTCTCCGCGGACTACATCACCACGGCCAACGACGACGGCACGTACATCACGTACCGCCTGGCCAAGTTCGCCCGCTCCAACCAGGGCACCTCGGTCAACCAGAAGGTCATCGTCAACGAGGGCGACCGGATCATCGAGGGCCAGGTCCTGGCCGACGGTCCGGCCACCGAGAACGGCGAGATGGCGCTGGGCAAGAACCTGCTCGTGGCGTTCATGCCGTGGGAGGGTCACAACTACGAGGACGCGATCATCCTGTCGCAGCGCCTCGTACAGGACGACGTCCTCTCCTCGATCCACATCGAGGAGCACGAGGTCGACGCCCGTGACACCAAGCTCGGCCCCGAGGAGATCACCCGGGACATCCCGAACGTCTCCGAGGAGGTCCTCGCCGACCTCGACGAGCGCGGCATCATCCGGATCGGTGCCGAGGTCGTCGCCGGCGACATCCTCGTCGGCAAGGTCACGCCCAAGGGTGAGACCGAGCTGACCCCCGAGGAGCGCCTGCTCCGCGCGATCTTCGGTGAGAAGGCGCGCGAGGTCCGTGACACCTCCCTGAAGGTGCCGCACGGCGAGATCGGCAAGGTCATCGGTGTCCGCGTCTTCGACCGTGAGGAAGGCGACGAGCTGCCGCCGGGCGTGAACCAGCTGGTTCGTGTCTACGTGGCGCAGAAGCGCAAGATCACGGACGGTGACAAGCTCGCCGGCCGACACGGCAACAAGGGTGTCATCTCCAAGATCCTGCCCATCGAGGACATGCCGTTCCTCGAGGACGGGACCCCGGTCGACATCATCCTCAACCCGCTCGGTGTGCCGTCCCGAATGAACCCGGGACAGGTCCTGGAGATCCACCTCGGCTGGCTCGCCAGCCGCGGCTGGGACGTCTCCGGTCTCGCCGACGAGTGGGCGCAGCGCCTGCAGAACATCGGTGCCGACCAGGTCGCCCCCGGCACCAACGTCGCCACCCCGGTGTTCGACGGTGCGCGTGAGGACGAACTCGCGGGTCTGCTGAACCACACCATCCCGAACCGCGACGGCGAGCGCATGGTGCTCCCGACCGGTAAGGCGCGGCTGTTCGACGGCCGTAGCGGTGAGCCGTTCCCGGACCCGATCTCGGTCGGCTACATGTACATCCTGAAGCTGCACCACCTGGTCGACGACAAGCTGCACGCCCGCTCGACCGGTCCGTACTCGATGATCACCCAGCAGCCGCTGGGTGGTAAGGCTCAGTTCGGTGGCCAGCGCTTCGGTGAGATGGAGGTGTGGGCGCTGGAGGCATACGGCGCCGCCTACGCCCTCCAGGAGCTGCTGACCATCAAGTCCGACGACGTCACCGGCCGCGTGAAGGTCTACGAGGCCATCGTCAAGGGCGAGAACATCCCCGAGCCCGGCATTCCCGAGTCCTTCAAGGTGCTCATCAAGGAAATGCAGTCCCTGTGCCTCAACGTGGAGGTGCTGTCCTCGGACGGCATGTCCATCGAGATGCGCGACACCGACGAGGATGTCTTCCGCGCTGCGGAGGAGCTCGGCATCGACCTGTCCCGGCGCGAGCCGAGCAGCGTCGAAGAGGTCTGACGGGAGTCCGGCCGGAGGAACTGGTGAGGAACCTCCGGCCGGCCCCAGGACCCCCGTTTCAGACCCCAAGACTTACAACCCTGAGAGGGATTGACGCATAGTGCTCGACGTCAACTTCTTCGATGAGCTCCGGATCGGTCTGGCCACCGCTGACGACATCCGTCAGTGGAGCCACGGCGAGGTCAAGAAGCCCGAGACCATCAACTACCGCACCCTCAAGCCCGAAAAGGACGGACTCTTCTGCGAGAAGATCTTCGGTCCGACCCGGGACTGGGAGTGCTACTGCGGCAAGTACAAGCGCGTCCGCTTCAAGGGCATCATCTGTGAGCGCTGTGGCGTCGAGGTCACTCGCGCCAAGGTGCGCCGTGAGCGGATGGGCCACATCGAGCTGGCCGCCCCCGTCACGCACATCTGGTACTTCAAGGGCGTTCCGTCGCGGCTGGGTTACCTGCTCGACCTCGCCCCGAAGGACCTGGAGAAGGTCATCTACTTCGCGGCGTACATGATCACGTACGTCGACGAGGAGCGCCGCACCCGCGACCTGCCCTCCCTGGAGGCGCACGTCTCCGTGGAGCGCCAGCAGATCGAGAACCGCCGGGACGCCGACCTGGAGGCCCGCGCCAAGAAGCTCGAGTCCGACCTGGCCGAGCTGGAGGCCGAGGGCGCCAAGGCCGACGTGCGCCGCAAGGTGCGCGAGGGTGCCGAGCGTGAGATGAAGCAGCTGCGCGACCGTGCGCAGCGCGAGATCGACCGTCTCGACGAGGTGTGGACCCGCTTCAAGAACCTCAAGGTCCAGGACCTCGAGGGCGACGAGCTCCTCTACCGCGAGCTGCGTGACCGCTTCGGCACGTACTTCGACGGCTCGATGGGTGCCGCGGCGCTGCAGAAGCGCCTGGAGTCCTTCGACCTCGACGAGGAGGCCGAGAAGCTCCGCGAGATCATCCGTACCGGCAAGGGCCAGAAGAAGACCCGTGCGCTGAAGCGGCTGAAGGTCGTGTCTGCCTTCCTGCAGACCTCCAACAGCCCCAAGGGCATGGTCCTCGACTGCGTCCCGGTCATCCCGCCGGACCTTCGCCCGATGGTGCAGCTGGACGGTGGCCGCTTCGCGACCTCCGACCTGAACGACCTGTACCGCCGTGTGATCAACCGCAACAACCGTCTGAAGAGGCTCCTCGACCTCGGCGCGCCCGAGATCATCGTCAACAACGAGAAGCGCATGCTTCAGGAGGCTGTTGACGCCCTCTTCGACAACGGTCGTCGCGGCCGGCCGGTCACCGGTCCCGGTAACCGCCCGCTGAAGTCCCTCAGCGACATGCTGAAGGGTAAGCAGGGTCGATTCCGTCAGAACCTGCTCGGTAAGCGTGTGGACTACTCCGCGCGTTCCGTGATCGTCGTCGGTCCGCAGCTGAAGCTGCACCAGTGCGGTCTGCCCAAGGCGATGGCGCTGGAGCTCTTCAAGCCGTTCGTGATGAAGCGGCTCGTGGACCTCAACCACGCGCAGAACATCAAGAGCGCCAAGCGCATGGTGGAGCGCGGCCGCACCGTCGTGTACGACGTCCTCGAAGAGGTCATCGCCGAGCACCCGGTGCTGCTGAACCGTGCTCCCACCCTGCACCGCCTCGGCATCCAGGCCTTCGAGCCGCAGCTGGTCGAGGGCAAGGCCATCCAGATCCACCCGCTCGTCTGCACCGCGTTCAACGCGGACTTCGACGGTGACCAGATGGCCGTGCACCTGCCGCTGTCCGCGGAGGCGCAGGCCGAGGCCCGCATCCTGATGCTGTCCTCGAACAACATCCTCAAGCCCGCCGACGGCCGTCCGGTGACGATGCCGACCCAGGACATGGTCCTCGGTCTGTTCTTCCTCACCACCGACGGTGAGCTGCGTGACACCAAGGGCGAGGGCCGTGCGTTCGGCTCCACGGCCGAGGCGATCATGGCGTTCGACGCCGGCGAGCTGGCGCTGCAGTCGCAGGTCGACATCCGCTTCCCGGTGGGCACCATCCCGCCGCGTGGCTGGACGCCGCCGGCGGCCGAGGAGGGCGAGCCGGAGTACCAGTCGGGCGACAGCTTCCGGCTGCGTACGACCCTGGGCCGCGCGCTCTTCAACGAGCTGCTGCCCGAGGACTACCCGTTCGTCGACTACTCGGTCGGCAAGAAGCAGCTCTCCGAGATCGTCAACGACCTCGCCGAGCGCTACCCCAAGGTCATCGTGGCGGCGACGCTCGACAACCTGAAGGCGGCCGGCTTCTACTGGGCGACCCGTTCCGGTGTCACCGTCGCCATCTCCGACGTCGTCGTTCCCGAGGCGAAGAAGGAGATCGTCAAGGGCTACGAGGCGCAGGACGAGAAGGTCCAGAAGCAGTACGAGCGCGGTCTGATCACCAAGGAAGAGCGCACTCAGGAGCTCATCGCGATCTGGACCAAGGCGACCAACGAGGTCGCCGAGGCGATGAACGAGAACTTCCCCAAGACGAACCCCATCTTCATGATGGTTGACTCGGGTGCCCGAGGAAACATGATGCAGATGCGGCAGATCGCCGGTATGCGTGGTCTGGTGTCGAACGCCAAGAACGAGACGATTCCGCGTCCCATCAAGGCGTCCTTCCGTGAGGGCCTGTCCGTCCTGGAGTACTTCATCTCCACCCACGGTGCCCGTAAGGGTCTGGCCGACACCGCCCTGCGTACCGCCGACTCGGGTTACCTGACCCGTCGTCTGGTGGACGTCTCGCAGGACGTCATCATCCGCGAGGAGGACTGCGGCACCGAGCGCGGTCTCAAGCTGGCGATCGCCGAGGTCGGCGCGGACGGTGTGCTGCGCAAGGCCGACAACGTCGAGACCAGCGTGTACGCCCGTGCGCTGGCCGAGGACATCACCGTCGACGGCAAGGTGCTGGCCCCGGCCAACACCGACCTCGGCGACGTCCTCATCGACGAGCTGGTCCGGCACGGTGTCTCCGAGGTCAAGACCCGCTCGGTCCTGACCTGTGAGTCCGCCGTCGGCACCTGCGCCATGTGCTACGGCCGCTCCCTGGCCACCGGCAAGCTGGTCGACATCGGTGAGGCGGTCGGCATCATCGCCGCCCAGTCCATCGGTGAGCCCGGCACCCAGCTGACGATGCGTACCTTCCACACCGGTGGTGTGGCCGGTGACGACATCACCCAGGGTCTGCCGCGTGTCGTCGAGCTCTTCGAGGCCCGTACCCCGAAGGGTGTTGCTCCCATCTCCGAGGCGAGCGGCCGCGTTCGCATCGAGGAGACGGAGAAGACCAAGAAGATCGTCATCACCCCGGACGACGGCAGCGACGAGACGGCGTACCCGATCTCGAAGCGCGCGCGTCTTCTGGTCAGCGAGGGCGAGCACGTCGAGGTGGGCCAGAAGCTCACCGTGGGTGCCACCAACCCGCACGACGTGCTGCGCATCCTGGGCCAGCGTGCCGTCCAGGTCCACCTGGTCGGCGAGGTCCAGAAGGTCTACAACTCGCAGGGTGTGTCGATCCACGACAAGCACATCGAGATCATCATCCGGCAGATGCTGCGCCGCGTGACGATCATCGAGTCCGGCGACGCCGAGCTGCTGCCCGGCGAGCTGGTCGAGCGCTCGAAGTTCGAGACCGAGAACCGTCGTGTGGTCCAGGAGGGCGGTCACCCGGCCTCCGGTCGTCCGCAGCTGATGGGTATCACCAAGGCCTCGCTGGCGACGGAATCCTGGCTGTCGGCCGCCTCCTTCCAGGAGACGACCCGAGTCCTGACGGACGCGGCGATCAACGCCAAGTCCGACAGCCTCATCGGCCTCAAGGAGAACGTCATCATCGGTAAGCTCATCCCGGCCGTACGGGTCTGTCCCGCTACCGCAACATCCGGGTGGAGCCCACCGAGGAGGCGAAGGCCGCGATGTACTCGGCCGTCGGCTACGACGACATCGACTACTCGCCGTTCGGCACGGGCTCCGGCCAGGCCGTTCCGCTGGAGGACTACGACTACGGGCCGTACAACCAGTAGTAGTTGGTTCTGAAGTCCTGAAGTTCTGAAGGGCGGTCACCTCGTCTCGTACGGGGTGACCGCCCTTCGGCGTGTCCGGGTTCAGAGGCCGGTGCGCAGGTACGGTTCCAGGGCCTGGATGCGGGTGTGGTGGTCGGGGTGGGTGGAGAGCAGCCGGGCGAAGGTGCCGGGCTCCTTGAGGTGGTGGCCGGCCGCCACGATCTGTGCCTTCTCGCGGTCCTCCTCCGCCTGCAGCTGGTGCAGCACCTGGGTCATCTGCCCGGCGAAACCGAGCACCGCGGCCTGCTGGTCGGCGCGCAGCTCGGCCTTGCGGCCCATGAACGCGAGCAGGTAGGGGGCGAGGACGAGAGGCAGGGTGAGGTACCAGGCCGCCATGAACCCGCCGACCAGGCACATGCCGATGACGAACGCGACCAGGAAGTAGGCCCGCCAGGACAGCACGGCGGCGATGGCCAGGGCGATCCGCGCCACGAACTTCGTGACCGTCCAGGCGATCCGGCCGGGCAGGGAGTACCAGTAGCCGAGCAGGCCGGCCCAGGCGTGACCGCCGGTGTGGTGGCCGAGTTCATGGGCGAGTACGGCGGCCAGGTTGCTGCTGGGGATCTCGTTGAGGGCGTACGTCGTGACGCTGACGACATGTCCCGCGACCGCCGAGGCATTGAGCTCGGGGCTGTTCTCCACCATGAGCTCGTAGGTGTGCGCCTCGATGCCGGCGCGGGCGGTGACCTCACGCCAGATCGGGTCGAGCCGGGCCTGCTCCTCGGGCCGCGGGGCGCGGAGCTTGAGGACACGGCGGGCGAAGGCGAGCTCGGTGGGCCGGTGGAAGACGAGACCTCCGGTGGCCAGCCAGGCGAGGACGACGATCCAGCCGCCGGCCGTGCCGAACAGCGCGAACGCGATCGCGCCGACCACGGCCGCGCTCACGACGAGGCTCGGCACGTGGACGAGCAGGCTCCCTATCGCGGTGGCGTCGGCGCCGCGCTGGTGCGCGGCGACGTGGACCCGGGAGCCGAGGTGCCGGTAATCGAGGTCGTCGGG
>MWJO01000135.1 GCA_002027195.1 Streptomyces sp. GKU 895
TTCTCCGCCGCCCAGGTGGCCCCGGTCGACTGCTGTGAGGGCCTGGACACGGGATCCGAGTCCTATCTGAAGGTGCCAGCGTTCGTCGCCGAGGACGGCAACAACCGCGACCGGGCCCGCACCCTCGTCCTCGACAGCGACTCCGCCGCCCACGTCGGCTACATGCTGGTCCGCGGCTCGGGGGCCCGTCTCGGCGACGCCGAACTCGCCGCCGCGAGCGGTGAGAACACCGCGCTCGACAAGGTCGTCGCCAACCTGGTCGCCGGCTCCGGCGCCGACCAGGCCGACCAGCTCGGCAAGTTCGCCGTGCGCTACGTCCTCGTCCGCAAGGGCGCCTCGCGCGAGGTGGCCCGCGTCCTCGACGCGACCCCGGGCCTGTCCCGGCTGAGCGGGCGGAACGGCCAAGCCCTGTGGCGGATCGACCAGGACGTCGCCCGCGCCACCATCGTCGGCGGCACCGGCACCCCGACGCTCGTCGCCGCCGGACCCGTCGAGATCCACACCACGATCCCGGCCGGCGCCGACGGCCGCACCCTGCGTCTCGCCGACACCGCCGCCGAGGGCTGGACGGCCACCCTGGACGGCAAGCCGCTCACCCCGACCACCGTCGACGGCTGGGCCCAGGGCTTCGAACTCCCCGCCTCCGGCGGCAAGCTCGACGTCGTCTACGACGACCCGATCACCCACACCGCCTGGCTGTGGGTCCAAGGCGGCCTCGCCCTCGTCCTCGTGGTGCTTGCCCTGCCCGGCCGCCGCCGCGACATCGACGACGACCTCCCCGAGGAGGAGCGGGCCATCCCCGCCCAGGCGACCGAGGGCGAGGGCCGCCGCGCCCGCCGCCTGCGCGCCCAGGCCGAGGCCGAGGAGACCGCCCAGGGCGACGAGCCCCTGTCTCCTCCTTCGGAGGAGACCCCGGTACCGGTCCCGCAGCAGCAGTCCTACGGCGACTGGGACCAGTCGGCCTACCAGGGCGCCGGGTACGACGCCTACGCCGGCGACCAGTACCAGCCCGCCCAGCAGTACCCGGCGGGCGGCTACGACCAGCAGGGCTACGCGGACCCGTACCAGGGCGGCCAGTACGACCCGTACGCCTACGGAGGCCAGGCGCAGCAACCGTCGTACGACCAGTACGGGCAGCCGTACGACCAGGGTTACGACGCGACGTACGACCCGGCGCAGCCGCACCAGCACGGCGGCGAGCGTCCCGACGGGAGCCAGCAGTGAACCGCACCACCGTGTCCCTGATCGCCTGCGCGACCGCTCTCGCCGCCGTCACCGGCTTCGCCTCGCTCAGCGCGCCCGACGCGTCCGGCACGGACACCGCCAAGGCGGCCGCCGAGCTGCCCGTGGAGCGCACCGGCCTGCTCTGCCCGAGCCCCAGCCTCTCCGACATCGCCGACACGTCCTACACGTCCTTCACGCCCGTCACCAAGGGCACCGGAAGCGACGGCAAGGCCGAACTCGTCGCCGCGGCACAGGAGTCGGAGGACAGCGGGAAGAAGGACGACAAGAAGGCCGGCGACAAGAAGGCCGACAAACCGGTCCTCACCGCCAAGGAGCCCGGCACGCCCGACACCGAGGACACCTCCGGCGGCGACTCCCCGGCGCTCATCGGCACCGCCGAGGGCAGGTTCGCGCCCGGCTGGACCGTACAGGAGACCACCGAGGTCGCCGCGGGCACCGGACGCGGCCTCCAGGGCGTCAACTGCTCCGCCGCGGACACCTCGTTCTGGTTCCCCGGCGCCAGCACCGCCGCCGACCGCACCGACTACGTGCACCTGATCAACCCCGACGACTCGGCGGCCGTCGTCGACATCGAGCTGTACGGCAAGGACGGCGCCGTGGCGACGACGGCCGGCGAGGACATCACCGTCCCGCCCAGGTCCAGCGAGCCGATCCTGCTGTCCACGCTCACCGGCGAGAAACAGACCAACCTCACCGTCCACGTCAACGTCCGCAGCGGACGCGTCGGCGCCGCCGTGCAGGCTCTCGACGACAAGATCGGCGGCGACTGGCTGGCCGCGTCCACGGACCCGGCGGGCAGCCTGGTCCTGCCAGGCATCCCCAAGGACGCCACCGCCGTGCGCCTGGTCGCCTTCGCGCCCGGCGACGAGGACGCCGACCTGAAGGTGCGCCTCGCCTCGCCGTCCGGGTCGATCACCCCGGCCGGCAACGAGACGCTGCACGTCAAGGCCGGCATGACGACCGCGGTCGACCTCGGCGCCGTCACGCGCGGGGAGGCCGGTTCGCTGGTCCTGACGCCGACCGGCGACTCCGTGCCGGTGGTGGCCGCGCTGCGGGTCACCCGGGGCAAGGGCGCCAAGCAGGAGACGGCGTTCATCCCGGCCACCCGCCCGGTCGGCACCCGCGCGACGGCCGCCGACAACAGCGCCAAGGGCAGCACACTGTCACTGGTGGCGCCCAGCGGCACCGCACAGGTCAAGGTGACCGCGTCGGCGGGCGGCGACGGCGGCACGGCGGTCTCGAAGACGTACACGATCAAGGGCGGCACCACCCAGGACGTGGAGCTTCCCGAGCCGAGCGGTCTGAAGGGCACGTACGCGCTCACGGTGGAGCCGGTCTCGGGCGGCCCGGTCTACGCGGCCCGGACCCTGGCGGCCACCGAGGACGGCATCCCCGGCTTCACGGTGCAGACGCTGCCGGACGACCGGGGGACGGTCGCGGTGCCGGAGGCGGACGAGGACCTGTCGGTGCTGCAGAAGTAGCCCGCGGGGGCGTTCGTCAGTCCTCGCCGTAGCGCGGGTCGACCGTCTCCGGTGTCAGTCCGAGGAGCTCGGCGACCTGCTCGACGACGACCTCGTGGACCAGCGCCGCGCGCTCGTCGCGGCCCTTGGTGCGGATCTCCACCGGGCGGCGGTAGATCACCACGCGCGCGGGGCGCCCCTCGCGCGCGGCGATCGTGCCGCCCAAGGGGACCGCCTCGTCGCTGAAGCTCCGGCCGTCGAGGTGCGGCACCTCCAGCACGAGGAAGTCGATGTCGGCGAGCTGCGGCCAGCGCCGCTCCAGCCGCTCCACGGAGTCCTGCACCAGATCCGCGAACGCCTCGGCACGGCTCGCCGCGAGCGGGACCTGGGGCGGTGCGATCGGGCCGCGCATGCCCCGGCCGTGGCGATCACGTCGGCGGGGCCCGGGGCCGGCGGCTCGGGGCGGTACGGGGTTGTCCATCACTGGTGAAGCGTAGTCCCCGGCGAGGCCTGGTGCCCGGGGCCCACGCGGGGCCCGGGGGCTCTTCGGCCACCTCGCACGGCATGTCGCCGCATGACCATTCCAGCCAAGGTTGGGCT
Organism: Streptomyces sp. GKU 895; assembly: GCA_002027195.1. GTDB lineage: Bacteria > Actinomycetota > Actinomycetes > Streptomycetales > Streptomycetaceae > Streptomyces. Next base: position 3,306 of record MWJO01000135.1, read on the forward strand.
CGATTCCATATCTCTCCGCGACCGGTGATCTGATGGCAATTGACCTTGTTTGTACGGAGTGATGACCGGGACCGATGGCGTTCGAGATCTCGGTAGGCGGTGTCCGTGCAGGTCAGCAAGGTGTGCCCAAAGGGGCGTGTGGGGCGTTTCACACCACGACACGGTGGAGTGACCTCAGGGAGAGTCGTCGCGGCCCGCTCAAGAGTGCGGTACCGTCCAACGTCGTGAGCCCTGTACGTCGCTGTTCGCGCACCGCTTGCGGCCGCCCCGCCGTCGCGACGCTGACGTACGTCTACGCCGACTCGACCGCGGTCCTCGGCCCGCTCGCCACCTACGCCGAACCCCACTGCTACGACCTGTGCGCCGAGCACTCCGAGCGCCTCACCGCCCCGCGCGGCTGGGAGGTCGTCCGGCTGCTCGACGGTTCGGCTCCCGCCCGCCCCAGCGGCGACGACCTGGAAGCGCTGGCCAACGCGGTCCGCGAGGCGGCCCGTCCGCAGGAGCGCGCCGCCCAGGCCGGTGGCGGGGGACGCGCTGCGGACCCGATGGAGGTCGCGCGGCGCGGACATCTGCGGGTGCTGCGCTCACCCGACAACTGACCTCCCGGTCGGCAACCACCCCTTCTTCGTGCGTATGTGACGCACGTTCCGCGTCGGGCGGAACTCCCCGTTCCGGACCGGATGCCGCCCTGACCTGAGGTTACGTTCTTGGGTCCACTCGGCGGACGGACGGCGGGCTGTCGGTGGCTACGGGTAGTTTGAGGCGACCGACAGGACTTTTGGAGGGGTTAGGCAGTGGCTGCTGATCTGTCACAGCTCGTGAAGGCTTACGACGTGCGCGGGGTCGTTCCCGACCAGTGGGACGAGACGCTCGCCGAGCTCTTCGGAGCGGCCTTCGTGCAGGTGGTCGACGCGAGCGCGATCGTGATCGGCCACGACATGCGTCCCTCCTCCCCGGGCCTGTCGCGGGCCTTCGCGCGCGGAGCCGCCGCCCAGGGCGTCGACGTGACCGAGATCGGCCTGTGCTCCACCGACCAGCTGTACTACGCCTCCGGCGCGCTGAACCTTCCGGGCGCGATGTTCACGGCCTCCCACAACCCCGCCCAGTACAACGGCATCAAGCTGTGCCGCGCGGGCGCCGCCCCGGTCGGCCAGGACACCGGGCTCGCCGAGATCCGCGAACTGGTCGAGCGCTGGACCGACACGGGCGCTCCGGCGCCTGCGGAGACGCAGGGCACGATCACGCGGCGCGAGACGCTGGACGACTACGCGGCGCACCTGCGGGGCCTGGTCGACCTGACCTCCATCCGCCCCCTGAAGGTCGTCGTCGACGCGGGCAACGGCATGGGCGGACACACGGTTCCGACGGTCTTCGCGGGCCTCCCCCTCGACCTCGTGCCGATGTACTTCGAGCTGGACGGCACGTTCCCGAACCACGAGGCCAACCCCCTCGACCCGGCGAACCTCGTGGACCTGCAGAAGCGCGTCCGCGAAGAGTCAGCCGACCTCGGCATCGCCTTCGACGGCGACGCCGACCGCTGCTTCGTCGTCGACGAGCACGGCGACCCGGTCTCCCCGTCGGCCATCACCGCCCTGGTGGCCGCGCGCGAGCTGGCCAGGAACGGCGGGGCGGGCGTGATCATCCACAACCTGATCACGTCCTGGTCGGTCCCGGAGGTCGTCAAGGAGAACGGCGGCACCCCGGTCCGCACACGCGTGGGCCACTCCTTCATCAAGGCCGAGATGGCGAAGTCCGGCGCGATCTTCGGCGGCGAGCACTCCGCGCACTACTACTTCAAGGACTTCTGGAACGCCGACACCGGCATGCTGGCCGCCCTCCACGTCCTCGCCGCCCTCGGCGGCCAGGAGGGCCCGCTGTCCGGCCTCGTGGCCGCGTACGACCGCTACACGGGCTCCGGCGAGATCAACTCCACCGTCGCCGACCAGGCGGACCGCCTCGCCGCGATCCGCGCCGCGTACGAGGGCCAGGACGGCGTCACGCTCGACAACCTGGACGGCCTCACGATCACGACCGCCGACTGGTGGTTCAACGTCCGCCCCTCCAACACGGAGCCCCTGCTCCGCCTGAACGCGGAGGCGAGGGACGAGGCGACGATGACGAAGGTCCGGGACGAGGTGTTGGCGATCATCAGGGCCTGAGCAGGCCGGGTGCCGTGGCACTCGTGCCCCCACCGACCCCGGTTGTCCACAACCCCGGCACCCACCCCCCACCGGCGGTACGCTGACCAGGCACATCCGCGCAAGCAGCCGTACCGCCCCCGAAGGGAACACCTCATGCCGCTCGAAGCCGGCCTCCTGGAGATCCTCGCCTGCCCGGCCTGTCACGCCCCCCTCAAGGAGCAGGACACCGAGCTGATCTGCACCGGCCAGGACTGCGGCCTGGCGTACCCGGTCCGCGACGGCATCCCCGTCCTCCTCGTCGACGAGGCCCGCCGCCCCGCGTGACCCCCACGCCCACGCCCGACGGGGCCGCGCGCGCGTAATCGACGAATCCGGTGATCGGAGGAGCCTGCCGCCCATGCTCGACGAATCGCTGCTCGACACCCCAGAGGCACTCTCGGAGGCCGACCGCCGCGGCCTGCTGCGCGGCGCCGCCGAGGCCGGCGCCCGCGTCCGCACCGCGGCCAGGCACGCCGCCGAGGCCGGTGTCAACGACCTCAAGCCCGACGGCCGCCCCCGCGCGGTCCTCATCGCGGGCCCCGGCGCCGCCGCCATCTGCGTCGCCGACCTCCTCGGCACGCTCGCCGGCGCCGGCAGCCCCGTCATCCGCCTCGCCCCCACCGGCGCGCCCCCGCCGCGGGCGCCTGCGCTGGGAGCTCCCGGGCTGGACCGGCTCGGTCGACCTGCTCCTGATCGCCACCCCGGACGGCACCGAACCAGGCCTGTCCCTCCTCGCCGACCAGGCCTACCGCCGTGGCTGCACGGTCGTCGCGGTGGCCCCGCCGGCCACCCCCTCACCGATGCGGTCGAGGGCGCCCACGGCCTCTTCGTACCGCTCGCGACAGCCCCGTACGAGCAGGACGAGCAGCAGCTCACCGCGTCCGCCCCGGGCGTCCTGTGGGCGCTGTTCACCCCGCTCCTCGCGCTCCTCGACCGCACCGGCCTGCTCGCCGCCCCGCCGGACGCCCTGGAGAAGGTCGCCGACCGCCTCGACCACATCGCCGAACGCTGCGGGCCCGCCATCGCGACGTACAGCAACCCGGCGAAGACCCTCGCCGCCGAGCTCGCCGACGCGCTCCCGGTGATCTGGACGGAGGGCGTCTCGGCCGGCCCGGCGGGCCGCCGTTTCGCCGCCGCGCTCGCCGAGCTCTCCGGCCGTCCCGCCCTGGTCGCCGAACTACCCGAGGCGCTCGCCGCCCACAGCGCCCTGCTCGCCGGACCGCTGGCCGCCAGCGCCGACCCCGACGACTTCTTCCGCGACCGCGTGGAGGAGCCTCCCGCGCTTCCACGCGCGCGTGGTGCTGCTCCGCGACCGCCCCCTCGGCGGCCTCACCGCCGCGCCCGCCGCCCGGGACCTGGCGCTGAGCCACGACACCCCGATCAGCGAGCTGGAACCGGAGGAAGGCGCCGAGCTGGAGACCCTCGCGGAACTGATCGCCATCACGGATTTCGCCGCGGTTTACCTGGCGCTCGCCTCGGGCGCCTGATCATGCCCGGGAAGACCTGACCGCCGTAGCGCAACGGACGGGCAGCGCCCTGACCGTCGTACAGAAAGAACCCGATGGACCGCCTCGACAACACCATCCGCCCCTACGCCTGGGGTTCCACCACCGCCATCCCCGAACTCCTGGGCGTCGCACCGAGCGGCGAGCCGCAGGCGGAGATGTGGATGGGCGCCCACCCCGGCGCTCCCTCGCGCACCGCGCGCGGCACCCTCGTCGAGGTCATCGAGGCCGACCCGGCACGGGAGCTGGGCGCGGCGGCCGTCGCGAAGTTCGGCCCGCGGCTGCCCTTCCTGCTCAAGATCCTCGCCGCCGGCGCCCCGCTCTCCCTCCAGGTGCACCCCGACCTCGCGCAGGCGAAGGAGGGCTACGAGGACGAGGAGCGCCGCGGCATCCCCGTGGACGCCGGGCACCGCAACTACAAGGACGCCAACCACAAGCCCGAACTCATCTGCGCGCTCACCGAGTTCGACGGCCTGTGCGGCTTCCGCGACCCGAACCAGGCCGCCGCACTGCTGGCCGGCCTCGGCGTCGACTCCCTCAAGCCGTACGTCGACCTGCTGCACGCCCACCCCGAGGACGCCGCCCTGCGCGAGGTCCTCACGGCCGTCCTCAGCGCCGACCCCGAGGAGATGGCCCGTACGGTCGCGGAGGCGGCCGCGGCCTGCGCGCGCCTCGGCGGTGAGTACGCGCCTTACGCGGACATCGCCCACCACTACCCGGGCGACCCGGGCGTCATCGCGGCCATGCTGCTGAACTTCGTCCGACTGCAGCCCGGCGAGGCCCTGTTCCTCGGCGCCGGCATCCCGCACGCCTACCTCAGCGGCCTCGGCGTCGAGATCATGGCCAACTCCGACAACGTCCTGCGGTGCGGCCTGACCCCCAAGCACGTCGACGTCCCCGAACTCCTGCGCATCGTCCGCTTCGAGGCCGCCGACCCCGGTGTGCTGCGCCCGGAGGCGTCCCCCGACGGCGAGGAGGTCTACGAGACCCCGATCGACGAGTTCCGGCTGTCGCGCTACGTCCTCCCCGAGGGCGGCGCGCCCACGACCTGACCCGCGCGACCCCGCAGATCCTGCTCTGCACGGCGGGCTCGATCCGGGCGGGGGAGCACCAGCTGAGCCCCGGTCAGTCGGTGTTCGTCCCGGCGGGCGAGAAGGCCGAGGTATCCGGGACGGGCACGGTCTTCCGGGCAACTGTGATTGTGTGACCGGCGCTGTGGATACCTGACGAGCCGACCCCGGGTGAGGCTGCAACAATGGCCCACCGGCAAAGCACGGGCAAAGGCCGAAAGGGCCGCGTCCGGCACGGCGTACGAAGGGACAACGCGAACACATGAGCGCGTCAGGCGGCACCAAAGCGATCGTGGCGGCACTCGGCGCCAACCTCGCGATCGCGGCATCGAAGTTCGTGGCGTTCGCGTTCAGCGGTTCCTCGTCGATGCTCGCCGAGGGCGTCCACTCGCTCGCCGACTCCGGCAACCAGTTCCTGCTCCTCCTCGGCGGCAAGAAGGCCCAGCGCGAGGCCACCCCGCAGCACCCGTTCGGCTACGGCCGCGAGCGCTACATCTACGCCTTCCTCGTCTCCATCGTCCTGTTCTCGGTCGGTGGCATGTTCGCCATCTACGAGGGCTACGAGAAGGTCAAGCACCCGCACGAGGTCGAGCACTGGTACTGGCCGGTCGGTGTCCTCGTCTTCGCGATCATCGCCGAGGGCTTCTCCTTCCGGACCGCCATCAAGGAGTCCAACGAACTGCGGGGCTCCCAGACCTGGTCCCAGTTCGTCCGCCGCGCCAAGGCGCCCGAGCTGCCCGTCGTCCTCCTGGAGGACTTCGGCGCGCTCATCGGTCTGGTCCTCGCCCTCGGCGGCGTCGGCCTGGCCCTGATCACCGGCGACGGCGTCTGGGACGGCATCGGCACCCTCTGCATCGGCGTCCTGCTCATCCTGATCGCGCTCGTCCTGGCCGCCGAGACCAAGTCCCTGCTGCTCGGCGAGGCCGCGGGTACCGACGAGGTCAAGAAGATCGAGACGGCGATCGTCGACGGCGACACCGTCACCGGCATCATCCACATGCGCACGCTCCACCTCGGCCCGGAGGAACTCCTGGTCGCCGCCAAGATCGCCGTCCAGCACGACGACTCGGCCACCGAGGTCGCCAACGCCATCAACGCGGCCGAGGCCCGCATCCGCGAGGCCGTCCCGATTGCCCGCGTCATCTACCTGGAGCCGGACATCTACAGTGAGGCCGAGGCCGCCAAGGGCCCCGACCGCGAGGCCACGCCCGGGGGACCGGCACAGCAGCCCACCGCCGGACACTGACGACCGAGGGCCCGCCGGAATCCGGCGGGCCCTCGGACACTCCTCGCTCCTCACACCTGCATCGCCCACGGCGGCGCCGGGGGCACAGCGGCCCGCGCCCTGCGCCGTACGACGAAAGCGGCGATTCCCAGCCCGACACCCACCAGCACCATCACGGCACCGGCGATGATCACCGCGCCCAGCACTCCTGGCGCGGCGGAGCCGTCGAGGACCCGCCCCCTGATCGCGGAGGCCGGGAGCGTCCCACCGTGGTCGCTCAGGAACGCCCGTGAGTCGGCGGCGCTCGAGCGATGATCGCCCAGCAGAAACAGCCGGCCCTCGGGCACCCGCACGTCGTAAGGCATGGGGAACCCGCCGTACACGTCCCCGTCCTTCAGGTAGGGCTCCTCCAGCGGCTTCCCGTTCACGGTGATGCGGGCTCCCGGCCCGTCCCCCGTGCAGCACTTCACCCGGTCACCGCCCACACCGATGACCCGCTGCATCACCAGACCGTCGCTGTGGTACCGGTCCGGCGCCGAGAGCATCACGACATCCCCGCGCCGCACCTCGCTCGCGTCGACCCGCTCGTAGAACACCCGGTCGCCCGGTCCGTACGCCGGCGTCATGCTCTCGCTCGACACGACGGCGCTGCCGAAGGCGTGCCGCGCATAGCCGACGCCTCCCAACGCCAACAGCAACCCCACCAGCCCCACCACGACGGCTGCGATCCCCAGTCCCCGCCCTTTGCCGGACATTGCGTTCCTCTCCGTGCGGCCCCTCCGCGGCCGCAGAGCGTAGCGGGCGTCTGTGAACCGGCTGTGCTGCCGGGGTGACCAGGAAGGAGCGGGCCCCGGGCGGCGCGCCGACCTGCGCGGTCGCGTGCCGCCCGACGAACGGAGGGCCCGGAGCGACGGCTAGCCGACCTCGCGCAACACTCCGAGCACCGCCGACTCGTCCGCGGCGGCCGTGAGCCGTTCCCGGAATCCGGTGTCCATCAGCTTCCGCGACAGCAGCGCCAGAATCCGCAGATGCTCATCCCCCGCGGCCGCCTCCGGCACCGCGATCATGAACACCAGCTTGGCCCGCGTACCGTCCAGCGACCCCCACTCGATCCCCTCCGCGGACCGTGCGAACCCGACGACGGGCGCGGTCACCGCATCCGTCTTGGCATGCGGGATCGCGATCTCCTCACCGAGCCCGGTCGTGCCCTGCTCCTCCCGCCGCAACGCGGTCGCCACGAGCTCGTCCACATCCGCGACCTTGCCGCTCCGCGCCAGCAGCCGGGCCATCTCATGGATGGCGCCCTCCTTGTCACCCGCACCGAGCCGGACGCTCACGGTCTCCTCGGTGAGATACCCGGAGAGCACTTCGGCATCGACCGAAGCGGCGGGCTGGGCCGTGGCGGCGGGTTCGACTGAAGCGGCGGGCTGAGGTGAAGCGGTGGGCTCGGCCGAAGCAGCGGGCTGGGATGAGGCAGAGGGCTCGATTGAAGGGGAGGGCTCGACGGAAGCGGCGGGCTCGGACGGAAGCAGCGGGCTGGGGCGAAGCGGAGGGCTCGACGTGAAGCGGCGGGCTGGGGTGAAGCGGAGGGCTCGAGTGAAGCGGAGGGCTCGGCCGAAGCAGCGGGGTCGACCAAAGCTGCGGGCTCGGCCGGTGCGGCAGACGAGGTGGTCGGCGCGGGCGCTGAGGTGGGCGCTGTGGCCACGCTCCTCTGCGCCACGATGCCGACGGCGCCCGGCACCGCCCCCGCACCCGCACCCGACCCGACCCGACCAGCACCGGCTCGGGCCCGGGCCCCGATGTCCCGACGCCTGTCCCGGCGCCCGGCTCCCCGCGCCGCCCGCGCCCGCTCAGGTCGATGAGGGCGACCGTCGTCAGCGCGGTGACGACCGTGCCGATCACCACGGCCACGAAGAACATCGGCACCCCGCTCACCGCGCCCAGCACCGCCACGATCGGCCCGCCGTGCGGCACCGCGTCCTCGACGCCGGCGACCCCGGCGATCGCTCCGGCGACCGCGCCACCGAGCATGTTGGCCGGGATGACCTGCGCGGGCCGCGCCGCCGCGAACGGGATCGCGCCCTCGGAGATGCCGAAGCAGCCCATGAAGAGCGAGGCGAGACCGGTCTCCCGCTCCTGTTCTGTGTAGAGCCGCCTGCGGACCAGCGTCGCGAGCCCCTGGCCCAGCGGCATCACCGGGATCGCGGCGGCACACATGCCCATGACCGTCTGGTTGCCGGTCGCGATGAGGCCCGCGCCGAAGAGGAACGCCGTCTTGTTGACCGGCCCGCCCATGTCGAACGCGATCATCAGTCCGAGGATCGCGCCGAGCAGGATCGCGCTGGTGCCGGTCATGCCGCTGAGCCAGTCGGTCAGGTGCTCGAAGACCCAGGAGATCGGTTTCCCGAGGACGTAGATGAAGAACAGTCCGAGCGCCGTGGTCGCCACGATCGGGATCACGATGATCGGCATGATCGGCTGCACGAACTTCGGGACCTTGACCTTCTTGATCCACAGCACCAGATACCCGGCGAGGAAGCCGGTCACGATCGCCCCGATGAAGCCCGCGCCCGCCTTGGAGTCGTACAACGCACCGGTGTTGGCTATCCAGCCACCGATCATGCCGGGGACCAGGGCGGGGCGGTCACCGATGGCGTACGCGATGTATCCGGACAGGATCGGCACCATCAGCGTGAAGCCGATGACGCCGATGTTGTTCACGTCCATCCAGAAGGAGTCCTTCGGGATGACCAGACCGCCGGACGGGTCCGTGTGGCCGCCGAGCGAGAGCGAGATCGCGATCAGCAGCCCGCCGACCACTACAAACGGGATCATGTAACTGACCCCGTTCATCAGCGCCTTGTACCCGACGCTGCGCTCCTTCCCGCCGGACGACGACGCCACCGCTGCCGCTCCGCCGGGCTCGTGCACCGGCGCCGATCGCACCTTCTCGATCAGCTGCCCGGGATGGTGGATGCCCTCCGCCACCCCGACCTTGAGGACGCGCTTGCCGACGAAACGGCTGAGGTCCACGTCCTTGTCCGCGGCGACGATGATGCCGTCCGCGGTGCTGACATCGTTGTCATCGAGGATGTTTTCGGCCCCGATCGATCCCTGCGTCTCCACCTTCATGTCGATGCCGCGGCTCTCGGCGGCCTGCTGCAGCTTCTCCGCCGCCATGTACGTGTGTGCGATGCCGGTCGGACACGCGGTCACCGCGAGCAGCCTCACTCTCTGCTGCTCGCCGCTGCCGCTGTCCGTGGGGGGAGGGCCGGCCGGACTGGTCACGTCGATCTCCTAACGCCTTTGTCACACGGAACGCCGTCCCGGACGCCCCGCGGGATCGATCAGCTGGTCCCGATCTCTTCGCATCCTTCACCACGAACCGGCGGGCCCGAAGAAGCGAAAGTCCCTGTTCGCCCCTGTCTGGCGGTCCTTGTTCCGGCGATCGTGGGTGTCCTGTTATCGCTGTCCCGTCCGCCGCATCCCATGCCTGAGCTTTGCTAGAAGGACGCCATGGGTTCGGAGGTGGACTGGGGGCGGCCGGTCGTACCGGTGTAGCTTGGGACGGAGCCAGACGTCGCTGCTGATGGCGGTCGGGCGGTCCCACCGCGGACCGGCCGAGGGAGAGAGGGCCTCCGACGGACTGCGCTGCGCGCACGCGGGCATGCCTGTGTCCTCTTTCGGGCACCCCTGTGTCCGCCGCCGCGCAGACCAGCCCTACCCACCTCGCCCCAACCCCGAGGAGCAGCTCGCAATGACGACTGTCGACAACCGACAGGACTTCAAGGTCGCCGACCTCTCCCTGGCCGAGTTCGGCCGCAAGGAGATCACCCTCGCCGAGCACGAGATGCCCGGCCTGATGGCGATCCGCAAGGAGTACGCCGAGGCGCAGCCGCTGGCCGCGCCCGCGTCACCGGCTCCCTGCACATGACCGTGCAGACCGCCGTTCTCATCGAGACCCTGGTCGCCCTGGGCGCGCAGGTCCGCTGGGCCTCCTGCAACATCTTCTCCACCCAGGACCACGCGGCCGCCGCCATCGCCGTCGGCCCGAACGGCACGGTCGACAACCCGCAGGGTGTCCCCGTCTTCGCCTGGAAGGGCGAGACGCTGGAGGAGTACTGGTGGTGCACGGAGCAGGCGCTGACCTGGCCGAACACCCCCACCGGCGGCCCGAACATGATCCTGGACGACGGTGGCGACGCCACCCTCCTCGTCCACAAGGGCGTCGAGTACGAGAAGGACGGCAAGGTCCCCTCGGTCGACACCGCCGAGAACGAGGAGCACCGCGTCATCCTCGAGCTCCTCAACCGCACCATCACCGAGGGCTCGCAGAAGTGGACCCAGCTCGCCTCGGAGATCCGCGGTGTGACCGAGGAGACCACGACCGGCGTCCACCGGCTGTACGAGATGCAGCGTGACGGTCAGCTGCTGTTCCCGGCGATCAACGTGAACGACGCCGTGACGAAGTCGAAGTTCGACAACAAGTACGGCTGCCGGCACTCCCTGATCGACGGCATCAACCGCGCCACCGACGTCCTCATCGGCGGCAAGACCGCGGTCGTCTGCGGCTACGGCGACGTGGGCAAGGGCTGTGCGGAGTCGCTGCGCGGTCAGGGCGCCCGGGTGATCGTCACGGAGATCGACCCGATCTGCGCGCTGCAGGCGGCGATGGACGGCTACCAGGTCACGACCCTCGACGAGGTCGTCGACAAGGCCGACATCTTCATCACCACGACCGGCAACAAGGACATCATCATGGCCTCGGACATGGCCAAGATGAAGCACCAGGCGATCGTCGGGAACATCGGCCACTTCGACAACGAGATCGACATGGCCGGTCTGGCGAAGATCCCGGGCATCGTCAAGGACGAGGTCAAGCCGCAGGTCCACACCTGGACGTTCCCCGACGGCAAGGTGATCATCGTGCTGTCCGAGGGCCGTCTGCTGAACCTGGGCAACGCCACCGGTCACCCGTCGTTCGTGATGTCCAACTCGTTCGCGGACCAGACGCTGGCCCAGATCGAGCTGTTCACCAAGCAGTCCGAGTACCCGATCGGCGTGTACACGCTGCCCAAGCATCTCGACGAGAAGGTCGCCCGGCTCCACCTGGACGCGCTCGGCGTGAAGCTCACGACGCTCCGTCCCGAGCAGGCCTCCTACATCGGCGTCGAGGTCGAGGGTCCGTACAAGCCTGACCACTACCGCTACTGAGCCACCCTCAGCTCAGCGGCAGAACCTCCGAGGCAGGCCCCCGCACCCCCGTGCCGGGGGCCTGCCCCTTTGGCCGCCGTGGCCGGACAGCCCGCGCCGCCACGCCCGGACCAGCCCTTCACCACCCAGGACCCCCATGCCCCGCGGCCGTTATTCGCTCCACGATCCGCACGATCACACCCCCCTCGCAGAAGAACACTTCCACTGCGCCCCCGGCCCTTCCGGCTGGCGCTATGTCTCCCAACTGACCACCCCCGCGGGCGATCACGCGGGCTCCGTCGACCTCGCCCTCGACGAGCTGGGCCGCCCCATCCGGCTGGAACTCCATGCCGCCGCCTGGCAGGTACGCGGTGCCGCCCTCGACGGCGTAACCTGGGTCCGCACCGACCCCACGGGGACGCACGCCACGGAAGGCAATGTCCGCGCACATGCCTTCACCGGCATGTCCCCCGCGTTCCTCGTCGCCACCGCCCGTCTCCTGCGCCTCACCCCTTCCTCCTCAGCCACCCGCGTACGGCTCGTCGCCTTCACGGATCCGGTCCTCGCCCCGCGCACCCTGGACCAGTCCTGGGCGCTGAGGAAAAGCGAAGCACACGCCACTGACAACGGCCCCCTGACCGTGGACGAATACCAGGTCACAGCCCTGGACACCGGCGAGCAGCACACCGTGCACATCGCCGGCGACGTGGTCCTGTCGGCCCCCGGCGTCGAACTCGAAGACCTGGAATCGCCACCGTCCGTGTTCCCCTGAGACCGAGCCCGGCCGGCGTGGCGTGCCAGCGGCTAGGCGGGGGGAGCGAACCCGGTACGAGGAGCCTCGGGCGACGGCACTCCGCGGGGCTCGGACTCACCCACGACGGCAGACGGGGGAGCCGTGACCGCAGGAGGCGAAGGCATCTGGACAGGCGCAGATGCCTGTTCCGGCGAAGGCCCGTACGCCCCAGGCGCTCCGTAAGCCCCAGGGGACCCGTAGGTACCAGGCGGCCCGTACGCGCCAGGAGCGCCGTAGACCCCAGGCGCACCGACCACTGGAGCAGTCACCCCGCCCGCTGCCCCCGGACCGTTCGTGAGGGCCCGCCGAGCCTCCCGGGCCTGCCGCTCCTGCACCACGGCCGCCAGATAGGCCGCCGGCGGAACCCCGTGCGGTGCGGGAGTGCCGGTGCGCGCGGCGAGATCGGCGGCCAGCCGCTCGGCCATGGCCCCGCCCACCTGCGGATCGAGCTGCTGCATCCGCGCCAGGTACTGACGCATGGCAAGCCACAGCCCGTCGGGGACCGCCGACAGATCAAGCCCGGAGAACCGACCGGCCAGCCAGGGCGGCGGGGGAGGCAGAAAACCCGAGGGCGAGACAGGGATCCGTTCCCGTACGACGAGAGTCCCCGCGAACACGTCCCCGAGCCGCCGCCCCCGCGCAGACACGAGGGAGGCGACACAGGCGACGACCCCGAACGTCAGCAGGATCTCGATCACCCCGATCCCACCCCGCACCAGGGCATGCCGGAACCGGATCGGCCCGCCGTCGTCCCGCACCACCCGCAGCCCGAACGCCATCTTCCCGAGCGAACGACCGTGGCTGAGCGTCTCGACCGCGATAGGCCCGCCCACCATCACGAGCACGAAGGCGGCGAGAGACACCGCGAACTGCGCAGCCTCGTCCAGCGAGGCCGTCGAAGTCACCAGAGCGACGGTCACGATGATGTAGGCGACAGAGGCCACCACCAGATCGAGCAGCACGGCCAGCGCCCTGCTCGGCAGCCGCGCGGGACGCAGTTCCAGCGCCACCGCCTCGCCCGTCACCAGCTCACTCACGCCCGCCGTCCTTCCCTCGCCCGCCCCGAGAACCGTCAGTCTGCCAAGCTGAGGGCGTATCGCGCGCCAGTACGACAAGCTGACGCCGCGACGAGCCGCCGACGACCAGCCGAGGAGCAGCCGAACCGATGGACCTCGACGTCTTCGTCTCCGCCCACCGGGCGGAGTGGGACCGCCTGGACGCCCTGCTCCGCCGCCAGCGCAGACTCACCGGCGCCGAGGCCGACGAACTCGTCACTCTCTATCAACGTACGGCGACCCATCTCTCACTGATCCAGTCCAGCGCCCCCGATCCCCAGCTGACGGGGCGACTCAGCCAACTCGTGGCACGCGCGCGTGGCGCGGTGACAGGAACCCGCCGCGCCTCCTGGCGCGATGTGACCCGCTTCCTGACGTACGGCTTCCCGGCGGCGGTCTACCGGGCGCGCCACTGGTGGGTCCCCACCGCGCTCCTCTCCACGGCGGTGTCGATCCTCCTGGGCTGGTGGATAGGCACCCATCCCGACGTGCAGTCCTCCATCGCGGCACCCAGCGAACTGCGCGAGCTCACCCGCCCCGGCGGCCAGTACGAGACGTACTACTCGAGTCATCCCGCGGCCTCCTTCGCCGCCCAGGTCTGGACGAACAACGCCTGGGCCGCCGCCCAGTGCCTGATCCTGGGCGTCTTCCTGGGACTCCCGGTCCTCTGGATCCTCTTCCAGAACATGCTCAACCTCGGAGTCGGCTTCGGCCTGATGTCCTCCGCCGGCCGCCTCGACACCTTTCTGGGCCTCGTGCTGCCCCATGGCCTTCTCGAACTGACCGCGGTCTTCGTCGCCGCGGGCACGGGGCTGCGCCTCGGGTGGACGGTCACCGACCCCGGCCCCCGCACCAGGCGAGCCGCCCTCGCGGAGGAAGGACGCGCCGCGATCGGAATGGCGATCGGCCTCGCCCTGATCCTCTTCGTCTCCGGCGCGATCGAAGGCTTCGTCACCCCCTCTGGCCTGCCCACATGGGCTCGCATCACCATCGGGATCGCCGCCGAAGTCGCCTTTCTCGCCTACGTCTACGTCCTGGGCGGCCGTGCGGCCCGCACCGGCGAAACGGGCGACGTCGAGGCCGCTGAACGCAGCGCCGCCGTGCCCATGGCCGCCTGATGTGCGAGTGGGGCTGCCGAACTGCTAGTCTCCTCTTCGCCCCACAGGAGCCGTTGACACGGAGCTTGCGGGGAGGTAGATTCGAACAGTTGCCTGGAACTGGGTATAGTCCGGTCGGCGACAGTGAGTGTCTGTCTGCTTCTCGAAACATCGCTTTCGAAGAGGCCCCTCCCGATGAATTCGGAAATGAGCAGCCGGTCAGACCGGCGCGAAACTTCTGATAAAGTCGGAACCGCCGGAAAGGGAAACGCGAAAGCGGAAACCTGGAAAGCACCGAGGAAATCAGAACCGGAAACGATCTGATAGAGTCGGAAACGCAAGACCGAAGGGAAAAGCCCGGAGGAAAGCCTGAGAGAGTCTCTCGGGTGAGTACAAAGGAAGCGTCCGTTCCTTGAGAACTCAACAGCGTGCCAAAAATCAACGCCAGATTAGTTGATACCCCGTCTCCGGCCATTCGGTCGGGGCGAGGTTCCTTTGAAACAAACACAGC
>MWJO01000136.1 GCA_002027195.1 Streptomyces sp. GKU 895
AGACATGGCCGCGGTAGGCCTCGCCGTGCAGCCCGCGGGCGGGTACGCCGACGTCGAGGTCGGCGGTGTGCGGGGAGAGGGTCTGCAGGACGTGGAAGAGGTGCAGCCGCAGGATACGGCCTCTCCCGTCCCGCTCACTGATTGGCCCTGCCCATGACCGACACAGTCCCCACGGGGTCGCACATATCCCAGTCCGCCGACGCCGGCGGCCGTATCGAACTCAGTCCCGAGGCATTTCCCGCCGAGAGCCCCTTCGCCAACGAGGACCTGCGTCCCGTCCCGGTCTCCGAACGCAAGTGGACGACGTACAACTTCGCGGCCCTGTGGATCTCCATGGCCCACTGCATCCCCAGCTGGACCCTGGCCTCCGGCCTGGTCGCGCTCGGGATGGACTGGAAGCAGGCGGTGTTCACCATCGCCCTGGCCAACGTCATCGTGCTGCTGCCGATGCTGGCCACCGGGCACGCCGGACCCAAGTACGGCATCCCCTTCCCGGTGCTGGCACGCGCCTCGTTCGGGCTGCGCGGCGCCAACATCCCGGCGCTGATCCGGGCGGCCGTGGCCTGCGGCTGGTTCGGCATCCAGACCTGGATCGGCGGCAGCGGCATCTTCGCCCTCGGCTCCAAACTCACCGGCGGGCACTGGGAGAACGCGGGGAAGATCGCCGGGAACCCGTGGCCGCTGTGGCTGTGCTTCCTGCTGTTCTGGGCGCTGCAGATCGCGATCATCTACCGCGGCATGGACTTCCTGCGGCACTTCGAGAACTGGGCCGCGCCCTTCGTGATCGTCGGCGCGCTGGTGCTGCTGGTGTGGATCGCGGTCAAGGCGGACGGTTTCGGCGCGCTGCTCGACCAGCCGTCGAAGCTGGGCTGGGGTCCTGACTTCTGGCCGGTCTTCTTCCCGTCGCTGATGGGCATGATCGGCTTCTGGGCGACGCTGTCGCTGAACATCCCCGACTTCACCCGCTTCGGCGCCAGCCAGAAGGCGCAGACGTGGGGGCAGTCGCTCGGCCTGCCGACCACCATGACGCTCTTCGCGGTCCTCGCGGTGCTGGTCACCTCCGGCTCCGAGGTGGTCTACGGCGAGGCGATCTGGGACCCGGTCACCCTCGCCGCCAAGGCGGACAACGCCTTCGGCCTGCTCTTCGCGCTGGTCATCGTGCTGGTCGCGACCATCTCGGTGAACATCGCGGCGAACGTGGTGTCCCCGGCGTACGACCTCGCGAACCTCGCGCCGAAGCTCATCAACTTCCGTACGGGCGCGCTGATCACGGGTGTCGTCGGCATCCTGATCTTCCCGTGGAAGCTGATCTCGACGCCGGAGTTCTACATCTTCACCTGGCTCGGCGTGGTCGGCGGTCTGCTCGGCACGGTCGCGGGCATCCTCATCGCCGACTACTGGATCGTGCGCCGTACGGTCCTGCACCTGGCGGACCTGTACACGCCGGGCGGCCGCTACTGGTACTCGGGCGGCTGGAACTGGCGGGCGATCCTCGCCTTCGTCGTCGGCGGTGTGCTCGCGGTCGGCGGCTCGTACTCCGGCGTCGGCGCCGACGGATCCAAGACGGGACCGTTCCCGACCGACGGCCTGATCCCGTTCCTCAAGCCGCTGGCCGACTACGGCTGGGCCGTGGGCCTCGGGGCCTCGCTGGTGCTGTACGTCGCGCTGATGCTGCCGCTGGGGAGGGAGCAGGAGAGCGTGTGACCCCGGGGGCGCGCGGAGGCCGGTCAGCCGGACTGACCGGCCTCCAGCGCCGCCACCGCGTCCTTCGCCGCCTTGATGGCGCCCTTGTTGATGACGTCGGTGTCGGGCGCCTTCTTCGACTCGAAGTCGCTGCCGTTGTACGTGACGACCACCAGCGCGTTGGACGCCTGGACGATCACCACGCCCTCACGTGTCTGCTGCTTGTCCTCCGTGGTGAGGTTCACGACGGAGTAGGCCTGGTTGCCCAGACCCGGGACGGCCCCGCCGCCGCTCTTCTCCTCGACGCGCTGCTTGTACGTCTTCGCCGCCGACTCGTCCGAGTCCGTGATCTCGTACGACACGTCGAGCCAGCGGTAGTCGTAGCCCTTGAGCGCGTTCCAGGAGCAGGTCCGGCGCAGTTTCGTGTCCGTCGACGGGATCTCCTTGCCGGCCGTCTTGGCGCCCGGGACCAGCGACTTGATGTTCTTCACCGTGATGCTGCCGCAGGGAGCGGGCGAGGAGGCGTACGTCTTCGAGGCCGCCGCGGTGGCGGGGGCCGACGCGGACTTGGTGCCGCCGCCGTCGTCGTTCGACGCGGACTCGTGACCTGCGGTGGAGGCGGGACCGGACGACAGCGTCCAGCCGACGGCGGCGAGCACGACGACCGGGGACAGACGTGCGGTCAGGGCGAGCGGCAGGGGCAGGGAACGCACAGGCGCACTTCTCGTGGGGGATGGGTGCGGAACGGGTCCGCACAGCGGACGGGGGCGGCGCGGGCTGCGCGGGGCGCCCGCACGGTGGACGGGAGGCGGTGCGGAGGGTGTCCGCACTGTGGACGGGACGCCAGTGTCACACGAGTCCCTGTGGGGCGGTAGTGCCAACTCGCTCCGTGCATGTGCGGTGACTGAGCCCTGTGGTTGACGCACACCAGACGCGCCGAGTGTCCCGTTATGCACCTCTGTTTCTCTGCGATTCATGTCCGTGCGATGTCGTGGCGGAACGCCGACTCGATCCGGTCGACGGCGAGGAACGCCCCGTACGACACGAGGTGCACGAGGTGGCGGTCGGTGTGCTCCGGCCGGCGCCACGCCGCCACGTCCTCGTCCGTGATCCGGTACGGCGCCAGCGCGGCCAGCAGCACCAGCCGCGCCCCGGGCCGCTCGCCCCGGCCGGGGATGCCGGGCAGGGCGAGCGAGGGGTGCTCCCCCGTCCCAGTCCTGAAGGACCTCCTCGACCACGTCCTGGTCCTCGCGGGTGAGGAGGCCCGCGCCCGCCATGGCGGCCCTGAGCAGCGCCGCGTACGCGACCCCGACCGGCGTGCCGCCCGCCCACGCGGGAGCCTCGCCGGGGTCGGGGCGGTCCAGCAGCGGGAGACTCTCGCCGGGCACGGCGGTACGGCGCACGGTCCGGGCGAGCGTACGGCCCGCGAGACTGCGCACCGCGCGGAACCGCTGGAGGTTGCCCGGCAGCATCCGCTCGGTCAGCAGGGCGGACACGACGCGGTTGATGAAGTGGAAGGCGAGCACGGTGCCGAGATAGCCCGGGGCGTCCTCACGGGAGAAGGGCAGCGGTCCGTCGCCGAAGGCCGCGCCGGGCACCCTGCTCCGCCTGCCCCAGTCCAGCACGCGCGCGTGCTCCTCGTTCTCGGGCCGATGGCCCTTGGCGATGCGCTCGGCCATGACGTGGTCGCCGGTGGCGTGCAGCAGCACGGTGTGCGCGTCCACGCAGAACGGACACTTGTTGGCGAGCGACACCCCGAGCGCCGCGAGCTCCTTGCCGGTCCGGCCACCGGGGCCGGCGATCAGGGACTCGCGCGTCAACGCCCAGGTGGCGGCGAGGAGTTCCGGAGCGGAGGACAGCACCACGAAGGTGGGCGGCTCGTCGATGCCGAAGTCGCGGGACAGCTGCGCGTAGACCGCGGCGGTGCGTCCGGTGGCCGCCTTGGGCGGCAGGGGCTCGGTGTAGCGGAATGAAGTGGACATGGGCGACAGCGTGCGCCGGGGACGGGGCTCCGGTCGTCGTACGGCGGAAGGGAGTTGCCGCTGCGATGCCGAGGCCGGAGGGGGCGCCGGACTACTACGGGGGGAGTAGCCGCGGAGTTGTCCACAGGGCTGACGCGGGTGTCGGTACGGCCGTCTAGTGTGCGGACATGAGCGGGATCCAGGGTGGGATGGTCGTAGAGGCGGGGGCAGGGGCGACCCCGGGAGCCGCAACGGGGGCGGCGGGCGCAGGCGCCGGGCCGGGGACGCGGGCAGCCGCGCGTGAGCGGCTCGTCGATGTGGTCCTCGCGGTCCTCGTCGGCACCCTCGTCGGGGTCACGGCGGCCTTCGACGCGGACACGACGGTCGCCGACTACGCGCTGATCGGCGTCGCCTCGACCGTCCTGGCGCTCTACCGCACGGCGCCCAGGGCGGTGCTGGCCGTGGCGACGGCGAGCGGCGCGGCGTACGTCCTGCACGCCCACCCGGGCCCGCCTGCCGCCCTCCCCGTCATCGCCGCGAGCCACGTGGCGGCACGCGTGGGCCACCGCGCGTGGGCGGCCGTCGCGGGCGGGGTGTTCCTGGTGGCGTATCTCGCGACGGGCCCGACCACCCGGCAGATCGTCGAGCAGGCCGCGCTGCTCATGGGCTGGTTCCTGTGCGCGGTCGTGACGGGCCTGGCCGACCGCAACTGGCAGGCCTATCTCCGCCAGACGGAACAGCGCGCCCTGGAGGCGGAACGCACCCGCGAGGAGGTCGCACTGCGCCGCGCGGGCGAGGAACGCCTGCGCATCGCAGGAGTTGCACGACTCCCTGACCCACAGCATCTCGATCGTCAAGCTCCAGGCGGGCGTGGCGGTGCACCTGGCACGCAAGCGCGGCGAGGAGGTGCCGGAGGCCCTGCTCGCCATCCAGGAGGCGAGCGGCGAGGCCATGCGCGAACTCCGCGCCACGCTGGAGGTGCTGCGCACCGACGAGCCCACGGGGCACGCCGGCGGTGCTGGTGGAGCGGGGCGCGGGCCGCGGGGCTCGCGGTGGAACTGACCCTGGAGGGGGAGGAGAAGCCGCTGGCGGCGACGGTCGACCGGGCGGTGTACCGCATTGTCCAGGAGGCGTTGACGAACGCGGCGCGGCATGCGGGAGCGGCGAAGGTGGGCGTGCGGCTGGCGTACGGGCAGGGGTGCGTGACGGTGGTGGTGGAGGACGACGGCAACGCCGACCCGAGCCGCCCGGTGACGCCCGGCATCGGCCTGCGCGGAATGCACGAACGCGTCACGGCACTGGGCGGCACGCTGATCGCCGCTCCCCGGGAGGAGGGCGGGTTCCGCGTGCGGGCGGAGCTCCCGCTGGAGGTGACGGCGTGACGCGGATGCGCGGGTTCGCCTGGTCGGCCGAGGTGACGGCGTGATCAGGGTGGCACTCGTCGATGACCAGGCCCTGATGCGCGCGGGCTTCCGGGCCCTGCTCGACGCCGAGGACGGCATCGAGGTGGTGGGGGAGGCGGCGGACGGCGAACGGGGCGTGGAGCTGGTGCGCGCCCAGGTGCCGGACATCGCGCTGATCGACGTACAGATGCCGGTGATGACGGGCATCGAGGCGACGCGGCGCATCGCGGCGGATCCGTCGCTCGCGACCGTCCGGGTCGTGATCCTCACCAACTACGGCGTGGACGAGTACGTCTTCGAGGCGCTGCGGGCGGGGGCGAGCGGCTTCCTCCTGAAAGACACGGAACCGGCGGAGCTGTTGCAGGCGATCGAGGTGGTGGCGGGCGGTGAGGCGCTGCTGTCCCCGTCCGTCACCCGCACCCTGATCGGCGAGTTCGTCTCCCGCCCACCCGACCGCGCCACCGCCCCCGGCCTGGAATGCCTCACCCGCCGCGAACTCGAGGTCACCGCGCTGGCCGCACGCGGCCTCAGCAACGAGGAGATCGCCGAGCACATGGTGATCAGCCCGTTCACGGCGAAGACCCATGTGAGCCGGGCGATGACGAAGCTGGGGGCGCGGGATCGGGCCCAACTTGTAGTGTTCGCCTATGAGTCGGGGCTGGTGACGGCGCGGGGGCAGTGAGCGTCGGGCGCGGCCGGTTCGAAAGCGGGGGCGCCATGGTCGACGTCTACATCTCCTCGACGTTCCAGGACCTGCAAGAGGCTCGCGCACAGGTGCGGCAGACCGTCCGGCGGATGCAGCACGTCGACGTGGCGATGGAGTACTACGGAGCCACCGACGACCGCCCCTTGAACAAGTGCCTTGCGGATGTGGCTGCTTGTGACCTCTACATTTGTGTCGTCGCCTGGCGGTACGGATACGTTCCTCCAGGTCAGACCCAGTCCATCACCGAACTCGAATACCGGCAGGCCGTCACGTCGGGAAAGCCGAGGCTCGTCTTCCTCCTCGACCCGGAGGCACGATGGCCGATGAGCCGGATGGAACTGGGGGCCATGGCGGACCTCACGCGGTTCCGGGGTGAGCTCGAACGCGACACCATCGTGGACACGTTCACGGACGAGACCGAGCTGGGTAGGAAGGTCGCCGAGGCGATCCACCGATGGGAACGCAAGCGGGGGTCCTCCGCGGGGGCCGCAGACTGGGAGTCGTACCGGAGGTCCGTCTCAGACGCCCATCGCTGGGTGCGGCTGGCGGTCATCGCCGGGGCCAAGCAGGACCGTCGGCTGACAGAGATCCCGCTGACGGACGTGTTCGTACCGCAGCCGGTGCAAGGGGGTTCTCCCGAGTACGAGGTGCCGGAGGACCTGGGAGCGCGGCATGCCGACGAGGAGAGTGCGGAGGTCGCCCTCGCGGGGGTGACAGGGGTCGGCGGAGCGGCGGTCGAGCAGATCCGGGAGGTGCTGGCGAGGGAGCGCCGACAGGTGTTCCTGGGCGCACCGGGCAGCGGCAAGAGCACCCTCCTCCTGGACGCCGTGCTCCAACTCTGCGACACGGCAAGGGGCCCCGACGACCTGCCCCCGAATCTGCGGCACGCGCCACTCCCGTTCTTCGTCGAACTCAGGCAGTACGTCCTCGACCCGGCACCGACGTTCGTCGAGTACATCGCCGCCAACGTGAGCCGCAGATACGGCATGGACGTCGACGTCGAGACCGTGAAGGCCGTTCTCGGCGAGGCCGACCGGGCCGTCGTGATGTTCGACGGCCTGGACGAGGTTTTCGACGCGCGGACCCAGAGCGCGGTGATCGAGGAATTCAGGCAGTTCTCACGGGCGTACGAAGGCTGCCGGATCGTCGTCACGTCGCGCATCGCCGGATACGAGGCCCTGGAACTGGAACGGGACGGCTTCCGCCACTACACCGTGCTCGGCTTCGGGCTCCCGGAGATCCGCGACTTCGTGCCCAAGTGGTACACGTACTACACCTGGCAGGGGGACGAGCGGGACGCCCGGGGCCTGATCCACCGGATCTCGGAGAGTCCGCGGCTGCTCGACCTGGCCGGCAATCCGCTGCTTCTGACCATGATGGCGGTCATCTACAAACACCACGACCTGCCGGAGAAACGGCTTCAGCTCTACAAGCGGTGCTCCGAAGTCCTGCTGGAGGACTGGGAGGTGAAGCGGAAGAAGATCTCGCGCCAGGAATCCCTTCCGCTCGGCTTCCCGATGGTGGCGGAGCAGAAGGAGGAACTGCTTCAGCAGGTGGCCATGCACATGCTGGAACACGGGCAGGGCGACAGCGAGCTCAACATCATCGCGCGCGAGCCGCTGCTCGTCATCATCGCCGAGTATCTCCAGGCGGAGTACAAGAAGTCGCCGGGCGAGGCGCGCGCGGTGGCCTCCGAGATCCTCAACCACCTGCGCGAACGGACCTATGTCATCGCCGAGGTGGGCGAGAACCGGTTCGGGTTCGTCCATCGCACGTTCATGGAGTACTTCGCCGCGCAGTACTGCAAGGGCGAGTTCAACCGGCGGGAAGCGGACTACGACTGGCTGATCTCGCTCTTCGGGACGCGGTATTCGAGCAGCGACTGGCGAGAGGTGCTGTTGCTCCTGATCGCCGCGTTGAAGGAACAGGAGTCACCGGTACGGAAAGTCATCGACCATGTCCTGGAGCGGGATGTCGGGTTCGCCGCGCGTTGTGTGGCCGAGGTCGGGGCGAGCGACGATGACTGGTCGCGGGAGCTGTTGCACCGGCTGGTGCTTGCCATTCGTTCCGTGGCGCGGGCGAGCGACGACGAATCGGTTGCGTTCTTGAATGACGCCCTCGGTTCGTTCTCGGCCATCATGACGTCCGAGATCAGGCTCCGTAAGGACACGCTGGCGGTCATCGACCGATTCGGGTCGTTCCAGGCGCTGCGCAGTCGCATGGTCGGCTTTCAGCTTCAGTTGGCGCTGCGTTCGAAGGACGAACGGCGGGCTTACGCGATCCAGGCACTTGACAGCGAAGAAGAATCGGTGCAGAGAGGCGCTGTCGCCGCGTTGGAGCGGGAGTGGGCCGGGCGGGAGGACGTCGGGCTGGCGCTGTTGGAGGTGCTGAGGGCAGGTCGGCAGTCCCGGGTGCGGGTGGCTGCACTACAGGCGTTGGAGCGGGGGTGGCCGGGGAACCGCAGGATCCTCGACGTCGTCGAGGAACGTGTCCGTGTCGAGACTGCGTACTCAGCCGTCATCGAGATGGTGCGGTATCTGTCCCGGGCGTGGGCCGGGGACCGTAGAGCGCTGGACATCGTTCTTCTGTCCTGCCGGGCACAGAACCGGCTCAGGGTTCCTGCGAACGATCCGTATGCGGTGCGGGATGCCTTGGAGCGGGCCATTGTCGAGGGCTGGCGAAACCTGCCGGGATGCGTCGCGATTTTGCGTGATGTCTGGCTCAGTGCCGACGATCCGGCGAAGGTGTCCGGAGCGCCGGCACTCATCGCACTGGCACGGGCCTGGGCGGACAGCGCCGAATTGACGGACTGGATCCGAGAGCAGATCACGGAAGATTTCCCTGGACTGCGATGGTACGGGCTTCTGCCGCCGGTGCTGCGCCTGCTCTCTGCGGACGCGGAGTTGCGCCGGTTCGCGTGGAAGCGGGTCGAAGACCCAGACACCAACCCCCATTGGCGGATGGGTGTCGCGGACGTGCTCGTCAGGTCGGATCACGACTCGACCGATCTTGACCGGCTCCAAGAATGCATCGAAGTGGAACCATGGCGGGAGGTGGCGCTCTGGATGCTCAATACCTGGGCCTCCGCAGAACAGGATGCGGATCAAGTGGTCGCTGTTCTGCAACGGACACTTCAGAACCGGCATATTGATGTCAGATTGCGTTCCTTCGAATTGCTGCTGCGATACGCCTGTGACGAGGAAAGGAAGCAGGCGGCTGCCCGATTCCTGTCGGAGCAGGAGTGGGTGGTACGCATGAGGGTACTGCTTGAGGTGGTTCTCCGCGATCCGCCTTGGTTGAACGATTTCCTTCGGGAGAGGTTCGACCGCGATGACCACGACAACGTGCGGGCAACGGCTCTGTGGCGGATGAGGCTTCCACTCAATATCCAGCCTCCCGCTATCTTCAAAGACCTGCGGAGAGTCTCCGTCGACTATTATGGCCACACCGATCTCGAATTTCCCTATGGGTTTTGGGAGTTCTCGCAATGGCAGCCTCCGGTCATCGCATCGGTTAGGCCGACGGGCAGAGATTTCGATGAACAGGTCGAGTTCCTCGCCCTAGTCGCCTTGGACGACCGATCGGCTGATGTCAGGGCATGCGCAACCTTGGTGCTCAGCCTTTTCGCCCCCTACAGTGACGCGGCCAGAGCCGCGTTGGAGCAGCGTCGCACCGACGAACGAGAATCCCTGCTCCGCATGTACATCAATCAGCTGTTCCTCTCTAACTTCTCGTAAGGACCCCCGTGTTCACCACCCGCCCCACCCTCCAGGGCACCTTCGGCATGGTCTCCTCCACGCACTGGCTGGCCTCGCAGTCGGCGATGGCCGTGCTGGAGGACGGGGGCAATGCCTACGACGCCGCCGTGGCAGGGGCGTTCGTGCTGCATGTCGTGGAACCGCATCTCAACGGGCCCGCCGGGGAGGTGCCCATCCTGCTCGCGCCCGCCAACCAGGACGTACGCGTTTTGTGCGGGCAGGGAGTTGCCCCCGCCGGGGCGACCGTCGCGCACTACAAGTCGCTCGGGCTCGACCTCGTCCCCGGCACCGGGCCCCTCGCCGCCGCCGTCCCCGGCGCCTTCGACGCCTGGATGCTGTTGCTGCGGGACTACGGCACCAAGTCCCTCGCCGATGTCCTCAAGTACGCCATCGGGTACGCCGAACACGGCCACGCGCCCGTGGAGAACGTCGGCGCCACCGTCGAGACCGTACGGGAACTGTTCGAGACGGAGTGGACCTCGTCGGCGGAGGTGTACCTGCCGGGCGGGAAGGCGCCGAGGGCCGGTGAGCTGTTCCGGAATCCTGCCCTGGCCGCCACCTGGAAGCGGCTGCTCGACGAGGTCGACGGCGCCGGTGACCGGGGCGCGCAGATCGAGGCCGCCCGGGAGGTCTGGCGCACCGGGTTCATCGGGGAGGCGCTGGTGCGGCAGGCGCAGCGGCCCACCCTGGACACCAGCGGGGAGCGGCACGCCGGGACGCTCACCGCTGACGATCTCGCCCAGTGGTCCGCGACGTACGAGGCGCCGGCGACGTACGACTGGAACGGCTGGACCCTGTGCAAGGCGGGGCCCTGGAGCCAGGGGCCGGTGCTGTTGCAGCAGCTCGCCCTGCTTCCGGCGGAGCTTCCGGCGTACGGCTCCGCCGAGTACGTGCATCTGCTGATCGAGGGCTGCAAGCTCGCCATGGCCGACCGGGAGGCCTGGTACGGGGACGCCGGTGAGGTGCCGCTCGGGGAGTTGTTGTCGGACGCGTACAACGCCGGGCGGCGCGGGCTCGTGGGGGAGAAGGCCTCGTACGAGCTGCGGCCCGGGAGCCCCGGAGGGCGGGTGCCCCGGCTGTGCGCGCAGGCGCATGCGCCGGCTGCCGACGATCCGGGGTTCAGCTCCATGGGCGTCGGCGAACCCACCGTCGCCAAGCCGCCCACCTCCCCGGTGCCGGGGGAGCCCGGCGTCGGCGCCGACGGTGCCACCCGCGGCGACACCTGCCACCTCGACGTCGTCGACCGGTGGGGGAACATGGTCGCCGCCACGCCGAGCGGAGGCTGGTTGCAGTCCAATCCCGTGGTGCCCGAACTCGGCTTCCCGCTCGGCACCCGGCTCCAGATGACCTGGCTGGAGGAGGGCCTGCCCAACTCGCTGACGCCCGGACGGCGACCCCGGACCACTCTCACGCCCTCCCTGGCGCTGCGTGACGGGGTGCCCGTCATGGCGTTCGGCACGCCCGGCGGGGACCAGCAGGACCAGTGGCAGCTGAACTTCTTCCTCGCCGTCGCGCTGAGGCCGGCGGTGCGGGGCGGGCTCGATCTGCAAGGCGCCGTCGACGCCCCGAACTGGCACAACGACAGCTTCCCCGGCTCCTTCTACCCGCGCGGCATGCGGGCCGGGAGCGTCACGGTCGAGGCGCGCACGGCCGCGGAGGTCGTCGAGGAGCTGCGGCGGCGCGGGCACGACGTGACCGTCGGGGACGCCTGGTCGGAAGGGCGGCTGTGCGCCGTCGCGCGGGACCCGGAGACCGGCGTGCTGTCGGCGGCGGCCAACCGCGCGGGATGCAGGGGTACGCCGTGGGGCGCTGAGCCCCCGGCCTGTGCCTTCGCGAGTTCATCCCGATTCCACCCGGCATCCACCCGCCGGGTGGGGATTGTCAGTGGCGCGTGCTCTCATGGAGTCATGATCGAAGACACGGAAACCATCGACGAGTTTCTCGCCCGCCACTCGGCCGACGTGGAGGAGGCGGTCCGCAAGGCCGCCGCGGCCGAGATCATGCCCCGCTTCCGCCGGCTCGCCGCCCACGAGGTCGACGAGAAGAGCGGACCGCACGACTTGGTGACCGACGCCGACCGGCTCGCCGAGCAGTATCTGACCGAGGCGCTGGGCGCGCTGCTGCCCGGCTCCGTCGTGGTCGGGGAGGAGGCGGTGCACGCCAACCCGGCCTCGTACGAGGCGATACGCGGCGACGCCCCGGTCTGGATCGTCGACCCGGTCGACGGGACCCGGCAGTTCGTGCACGGCGACCCCGGGTTCTGCACGCTGATCGCGCTGGCACAGGGCGGCGTCGTGCGCGCCTCGTGGACGTACGCGGCCGCCCGCGACCAACTGGCCACGGCGGTACGGGGCCAGGGCGCCTTCCTCGACGGGGAGCGGCTGTACGCCGGGCCGCCCGAGCCCGGCCGAGACCTCGAAGTGGCCACGTCCCACCCGGACTACACGACGGACGAGCAGAAGCACGCCCTGCGCGGACTGTGGAGGGACGGGCTCGCGCCGCGGCCCTGCGGCTCGGCCGGACTGGAGTATCTGGCCATCGCCCGCGGGCAGTTGGACGCCACCGCGTTCTCGTGGGAGGCGGCTTGGGACCACGCGGCCGGGCTGCTCCTCGTCGAGGAGGCGGGCGGCGCCCACCTCACCCGTGCCGGCGACCCCTTCCGCATCACCGGCGGCAACACCCTGCCGTTCACCGCCGCCCGGGACACCGCGACGGCCCGGCGCATCGCGGAGGTGCTGGCGGGCACGGCCTGAGGTCCGGCACGGCACAGGCGTCGGGCACGGCCTGAGGTCCGGCACGGCACAAGCGGCGGCTGGTGGGATGACGGTCATGGACCGATGTGCGGCCCCGCCCGCCGAACCGCCCCCGCGGCCCGGCTCTGTCGGTGCCCCGTCATATCCTGATCCAGTGGCATCGCGTGACGAAGGGGTCCGAAGGTGCCGTCGATGCTCGATGCGGTCGTGGTGGGTGCGGGGCCGAACGGACTGACGGCTGCCGTGGAGCTGGCCCGCCGTGGCTTCTCCGTGGCCGTCTTCGAGGCCCGCGACTCCGTCGGCGGGGGAGCCCGCACCGAGGAACTCACCCTCCCCGGCTTCCGGCACGACCCGTGCAGCGCGGCCCACCCCCTCGGCATCAACTCCCCGGCGTTCCGCGCCCTGCCCCTGGAGCGGTACGGCCTGGAGTGGCTGCAGCCCGAGCTGCCCATGGCGCACCCCTTCACCGACGGCACCGCCGCCGTGCTGTCCCGGTCGGTCGCCGAGACGGCCGCCTCGTTCGGGGCGCGCGACGCGGGGGCGTACCGCAGGCTCGTCGAGCCGTTCCTGCCCAAGTGGGACACCCTGGCCCGCGACTTCATGTCACTGCCGCTGACCGCGCTGCCCCGCGACCCGGTGACCCTCGCCCGGTTCGGGCTCGTCGGGATGCCGCCGTCGACCTGGCTGATGCGCCGCTTCCGCGACGAGCGGGCCAAGGCCTTGTTCTCCGGCCTCGTCGCCCATGTCATGGCACCGCTCTCCGGCTTCGCCACCGGCGCCATCGGCCTGGTCTTCGCCCTCGCCGCGCACGCCCGGGGCTGGCCCGTCGCCCGCGGCGGCTCCCAGTCGATCTCCGACGCGCTCGCCGCGTACCTCAAGGACCTCGGCGGCACCGTCCACACGGACTACGAGGTCAAGCGTCTCGACGACCTGCCGCCCGCGCGCGCCTACGTCTTCGACACCTCGCCCACCGCCCTGGCCCGGATCGCCGGCCTCGGCAGCTACTACGACGGCTACCGGTACGGCCCGGGCGTCTTCAAGGTCGACTACGCGCTCGACGGCCCGGTGCCCTGGACCGCGCCGGAGGCCCGCGTCGCCGGGACCGTGCAGATCGGTGCGAGCAGCGCGGAGATCGGTACCGCGCTGCGGGCCGCGTCCCGGGAGGGCCGGGCCCCCGACAAGCCGTTCATGATCACCGTCCAGCCGGGTGTGGTCGACCCCGACCGGGCACCCGAGGGCAAGCAGGTCTTCTGGGCCTACGGCCATGTCCCCAGCGGCTGGGACGGCGACCTCACCGACGCCCTCGAACGCCAACTGGAGCGCTTCGCCCCGGGGTTCCGCGACCGGGTCCTGGCCCGCGCCACCGCGGGCCCGCCCGAACTGGCCGCCCGCAACGCCAACTACGTCGGCGGCGACATCGGCTCCGGCGCGGTCACCGGCCTGCAGATCCTGCTGCGCCCCAAGCTCTCCCTGTCCCCGTACGGCACCCCGCACCCGGCCGTCTTCATCTGCTCCTCGGCCACCCCGCCGGGCCCCGGTGTGCACGGCATGTCGGGGCACAACGCGGCGAAGGCGGTGTGGCGGCGGCTGCGACAGCAGCAGGCATAGGCGGACGAAGAATCTGGCCGGTCCGGTGCCTCCACGGCCGGCCGCTTCCTGCGCGAGGGCGCGGTCGCCGACCACCGGGTGGCCCACGTCTGCGTCAAGGACCCGGCCGGCACCGACGAGGTCGCGAAGAGGGCGCTGCCCGTGGCATGGTGAGCCGCCTCGGGACAGAGTGGGGTCCATGACCGAGACCACCATCACGCTCGTCCAGGGCGACATCACGCGCGAGAGCGTCGACGCGATCGTCAACGCGGCGAACTCCTCCCTCCTCGGCGGGGGAGGAGTCGACGGCGCCATCCACCGGCGCGGCGGCCCGGCGATCCTCGCGGAGTGCCGCGCGCTGCGCGCCTCGAGGTACGGCAAGGGGCTGCCGACGGGCCAGGCGGTCGCCACGACGGCCGGTGAACTGGACGCGCGGTGGGTGATCCACACGGTCGGCCCGGTGTTCAGCGCGAGCGAGGACCGCTCGGCCCTGCTCGCCTCCTGCTACCGGGAGTCCCTGAAGGTCGCCGACGAGCTCGGTGCCCGTACGGTCGCGTTCCCGGCGATCTCGACCGGTGTCTACCGCTGGCCGATGGACGACGCGGCCCGCATCGCCGTGGAGACGGTGCGGGCGCGCGGACCTCGGTGACGGAGGTGCGGTTCGTCCTCTTCGGCGAGCAGGCGTACGAGGTGTTCGCCGCGGAGGTCGGCTGAGCAGGCGTATGCGGTGCCGCCGCGCAGGCCGGCTGATCAGGCCGCGGGGATGTCGGGCAGGTCCGGCACCGCGCTGCCCAGCAGCCCGGTGATGAGGCCGAGCACGGGCGACAGGAGCCCGGTCACCGCGCTCAGCACCCCGCCGAGGTCCAGCGAGGTCAGCGAGCTGAGCAGACCGTCGACTGCGGCCTCGACCTGGGCGATGAGATCGTCCACGGGGTCGGCGGCCTGGGCCACGGTCCGGTTCGCGGGGGCGTCGAGGCCGCGCAGACGCTCCTGGACGGTGGCGCCCCAGGCGCGGATCTCCGCCGCGTACGAGGTGGCCGCGGCCGGGTCGAGCCGGGCGCCGTCCGTCATGGCCGGCTCGAGCAGCGGGTCGGCCGACAGCGCCGGGTCGAGGCGCGTGCCGTCCGGCAGCGTGCTCTCCGCCAGCAGCGAGTCCAGGAACGTGTCCATCCCGGCGTCGGCCCGCACAGCCGCCTCCGCGATGCTCGGGCCCGGCACGGCTCGGCCCACGTCACCGACGGCGGCGGCGGTGCCGGCCTGGCCGAAGACGAGGGCGGCGCAGACCAGGGGCGGCACGAGGAGGCCGCGGGAGACTAGGGCGCGCATGAAGTTCCTTTCGAAGCGCTCGAAACTGCAGTCCTTGGGCCCACCGTGAGAACGGGGCAGACGCCCCGCAAACCGGTCAGGCGGCCCCACGGCCACCCCGCGCCCTTCGCGTGATGACCCTGACCAGGCGGTTTCGCCGCCGAGGAGGCGCCATCCGGGTGCGGTGTCGCGTTCGCCCGTCAGGGTGCGGCTCAGCCGTACCCACGCTTGATCCACATGTTCACCAGCCCCGTGCGCGGCAGCCCGCGACATGCGCCTCGCACCGTCCGGCCCGATCATGGAACCCCTGTCCTGGAGAACGGGAGGCGCCCGTGGGGACGGACCCCTCTCGTCCGCGGACCCTGCTGTCCGCGGACGCCGACGCGCTGCCGGTGGGCGCGGAGGGGGAGCTGAGGCGGGAGTACCGGCTGCTGCGGGACATCGTGGAGGGCGGCTCGGCGGCCGTCGCCGTCCTCGACACCCGGCTGCGCTATGTGTACGTCAATCCCCACATGGCCCGGATCAACGGCGTACCGCTGCGGGAGCACCTGGGCCGCACCCTCACCGAGGTCATGCCCGGCGTGGAGCGGCCCGTCGACGTGCCCCGGGCGGTGCTGCGCGACGGCCGGCCCCGTGACGTCGTCGTCTCCGGCAGCATGGGCACCGGCGCCCACCGGGTCCGCCGGGAGTGGCAGTGCACCTACCACCGGCGCTACGACGAGCGGGGCGAGGTCATCGGCCTGGTGGCCGTCGGCGTGGAGGTCACCGAGCCGCGCCGGTACGTCAACGAACTGGAACGGGCCCACGGCCGGATGGCGATGATCCACGCGGCCACCCTGCGCATCGGCACCACGCTCGACCTGGAGCGGACCTGCCGGGAACTCGTCGACTTCGTGGTGCGGGACCTGGCGGACGGCGCCTCCGTCGACCTGGTCGTCGAGGACGGCCCGCCGGGACCCCCGCCCGGCGGGGTGGTACGGCTGCGGCGCGCCGCCGTGAGCCGCAGCCCGGAGCTGGCCCGGCGGCTCGGCAGGCCACCCGTGCTGGACGAGGTCAACGAGCACGGCGCGGCGTCCCCCGTGCGACGGGTCCTGGAACGGGGCAGACCGCTGCTGACGCCCGTGCCCGGCAGACGGCCGCCGGGGCTGCGCGGCCCGTACGCGGACCGGCTGGCGGAGTACCGGGCCGCCGGCATCCACTCCGGCCTCGTCGTGCCGCTCACCACGGACTCCCGGAGCGTGGGCGTCCTCGCCATGGTGCGGGCGGGCTCCTCACCGGCCTTCACGGTGGAGGACGGCGTGGTCGCCCAGGAACTCGCCGGCCGCGCCTCCCGCGCCCTGGAACGCGCCCGGCATTACGCCCGTGAACACACCATGGCCCTTGAGCTCCAGCGGGCCCTGCTCAGCGAGCCGACCCTCCCGCATCCCGACCTGGAGACCGCGTCCCGCTACCTCCCCGCCGACGACAGCGCGGTGGTCGGCGGCGACTGGTACGACTCGCTGGCGCTTCCGCACGGCCGCAACCTCCTCGTCATCGGCGACGTGATGGGCCACGGGGTGGAGGCGGCCGTCGCGATGAGCCACTACCGGTCGATGCTCCGGGCGCTCGCCTTCTCCTCGGGGCTGCCGCTCCACGAGATGCTCCACGCCGCCGACCGTATGATCGCCGCGTCCGGTTTCGACCGCGTCGCCACCTGCCTGCTCGCCCTCGGCGATCCGGCCACCGACACGATCAGCTACGCCAACGCCGGCCACCTGCCCCCGCTGGCGATCACCTCCGAGGGCCACGTGGAACTGGTCCCGCTCCCCGCCGGCCCCCCACTGGGTACCGGCCTCGGCGCCTACGAGACCGTCACCCGCCCCGGCCTGCCCGGGGGCACCCTGCTCCTCTACACCGACGGCCTGGTGGAACGCCGCGACGAGGACATCGACATGTCCCTCAGCCGCCTCACCGACCTGCGCCTGCCGCCCGGCGGCGACCTCGACGAGATCCTCGACGGCATCCTGGCCCACGCGGCGACCGGCTCGGTCCACGACGACATCGCGTTGCTGGCGGCGCGGGCGAAGGGGATGTGACGGCATTCAGGACACCCCGGCTCCGTGAGCCCGGATGCCGTTCAGCGGACATCCTTCAGGGCGCCCCGGCTCCATGAGCCCGGATGCCGTTCAGCGGACATCTCTCAGGGCGCCCCGGCTCCATGAGCCCGCGCCCGCCGCCGTGCCCCCCACCCCACCACCGGCCCGCACGCCAGCAGTACCGCCAGCACGCCGTACCCGTACGTCAGTGTCGTCGCCGCGGCCACCCCCGAGACCAGCAACGGCCCGCCCGCGTCGCCCAGTTCGCGGCCCAGCTCGGCCGCGCCCATGGTCTGCCCCAGCCGTTCCCGAGGCGTCGAGGCGGCGAGGGAGGCGAAGCCCAGCGGGGTGATCAGGCCCGTGCCCGCGCCCACGAGGGCGGCGGCGAGCAGGATCCCGGTCAGACCCGGCAGCATCGCGCAGGCCAGCCCCGCCGCCGCGAGCAGCAGCCCGGCGGTCAGCCCGCTCCGCGTGGTCGATCCGGCCCGCGTCCAGCGCCCGCCCCGCCCGCGGCTGGACGACCGCTGCGCATGCGGCCAGCACCGACACCGCCGCGCCGGTCGCCACCGTGCCCAGCCCGGCCGCCGTTCCCGACACCGGCAGGAACCCGACGCCCACCGACAACGCGGCGGTCGCCCCGGCCAGCGCGGCCGTCGGCACCAGGAACGCCGGATCGGCCAGCCGGCGCGCCAGGTCGACC
>MWJO01000137.1 GCA_002027195.1 Streptomyces sp. GKU 895
ACGCCGGCCGCAGAACCGCCGGCCCCGTCGCCGGCCGCAGAACCGTCGGCCCCGTCGCCGGCAGTAGAACCGCCGGCCCTGAAGCCCGTGCCGACGCCGCCCTCGGAGCCCTCCGCCGTGGAGCCCGTGCCGACGCCTCGGGCACCTGTGACCGGACCGCCCGCCGACGCCGTGCAGGACCTGCGGGCCATCATCGCCGAGGGGGTCGGCATGCCCGCCGAGAGCCTCGACATCGATCGGGACTTCGCCTCGTACGGCATCGACTCCATCGCGGCGCTGCGCATCATGCAGCGCGTCCAGGCGCACTTCGGCGACGACGTCCCGATGGCCGCCATCTTCGAGTACGCCACCGTCAGCAAGCTCGCCGCACACCTGGCCGAGGAGGGCCTCGCGGCGGGGCAGGCGCCCGATGCCGCGGCCGCGGGCGAGATACCTGGCGGGCGCACGGACGGTGCCCGTCCGCCGCTGCCGTCGCCCGCTCCCGAGCCCCCGGCCACCTGCAAGGTCTTCACACTCGCCGACCCGGTCGCCCCGGACGCCACCCCGCTCTTCGCCGTCCACGGCGGCACCGGCGAGCTGAGCTGGCTGACCTGTCTGCTCGACGGCCTCGCCGACGGGGGAGCCGTCCTCGGTGTCCAGGCGCCCGGGTTCGCGACCCGGACGCCCGCCGCCGGCCTGTCGATCGACGAGCTCGGCGGCGAGTGCGCGGCGGCGATCCTCAAGACCCGGCCGGTCGGGCCGTTCCGGCTGGCCGGGCACGCCGCGGGAGCGCTCGTGGCGATCGAGACAGCCCGTGCCCTGGCTGGGCAGGGGCACGAGATCGAGCGGCTGACCCTGCTCGACCCCGCCGCCCCGGGCCGGGACGAGACGGGATCGCCGTCCGATCACCTGCGGGCCACCGCACTGGTTCTCGGCGAGGCCTGGGGGGCCCAGGAGTCCTTGGGACAGCGGGCCTCGACGTCGGCCGGCACCGCGGCCGAGGCCGCCGGTCTCCTGGCGGAGCTGGCCGAACCGCCCCTGCCGAAGGAGAAGCTGACCGCCTGGCTGGCGGCCGCGGGCACGTGGCACGCCGCGCTGGCCCGGGCCGCCGCCGCGTACGCGCCGGCGCCCGTCACCGACGTGGCCCGCACACTGGTCGTCACCACCGCCGATGCCGGGCCTGCCGACTGGCAGCGCCTGCTGGTGCCACCGCCACGCGTGCTCGAACTCCCCGCTGGTACAGGCCTGTTGAGCGACCCCGCCGTCGTCACCCAGCTCCGGGACGCCGACCGGGACGTGGTGATCGGGTCAGGACCGGGTGCGGACAGCGAGGTGGAGCCGGACGCCACGGACGAGTCCGTCGAAGCCGTCGAGTTCGACACGGCCGACGAGGACGAGGGGGCCCACCTGGTCACCGTCAACGGCGGCGGCCGGCGCCCGGCCACCTTCTGGACCCACCACCTCTTCGGCGACGTCAGCTACTGCGTCTACCTCTCCCGCCACCTGGGCCCCGACTACCCGGTCTTCGCCCTGGAACAGGTCGACTACGAACTCGCCTTCCGTTCCTTCGACGACATCCAGCAGATGAGCTCCGCCTATCTGGCCGCGCTCCGGGAGCGCCGGCCGCACGGCCCGTACCGGATCGGCGGCTGCTCCTTCGGCGGTGTGGTCGCCTACGAGATGACCCAGCAACTGCTGGCGGCGGGGGAGGAGGTGTCGCACCTGTACCTGGTGGACCCGCTGATGCCGGGCACCGGCGCGTGGGACGGTGTGGACGCCAGCGGGATCGAGGAGAGCGAGGGAGAGAACCTGGCGCTGATGCTGATCGGCAACTCGGCCTGCCAGTTGTGGCGGGTGGACGAGCAGATCGGCGTCGAGAAGCTGCACGGCCTCACGCTGGACGAGCAGTTCGCCACCATGGCCGAGCACGTCGTCGCGGGCTCGCCCGCCACGCTGGCCCACGACCATGTGCTGAAGCTGATGCGCAGCAAGTGGGACGTGCTCCAGCTCAACGGCAAGCTCCTCGACGGCTACCAGGCGGTTCCGCTGCGCGCCCCGGTGGACGTCACCGTCTTCCACGCGCGGCGCGGCTTCTCCGCGGAGGGCAACCCGTTCGGCATGCCGGCGATCCCCCGCACCGACGGGGACACCAGCAACGGGCTCGCCGGGCTGGTCCCGGAGCGTGATCTGACCGTCCATGTCATGGACGCCGACCACTTCACCATCGTGCTGGAGGAGAACCTCCAGAAGATCGCGGGCCTGTTGCGGCCCTCACTGGACGGGGAGTGACCGATGGAGTTCAGCGTCTACTTCTTCGCCGCGGACGACCGCCAGTCCCCGCGTGACCGCTACCGGTTCATCCTCGACGTGGCCCGCTTCATAGACACCCGTGGCTTCCGGGCGATCTGGGTGCCCGAGCGGCACTTCCAGGAGTTCGGCGGCAGCTTCCCCAACCCCTCGGTGCTGGCCGCGGCCATCGCCGCCGTCACCGAGCGCGTCGAGCTGCGGGCCGGCAGCGTGGTCGTACCGCATCACCACCCGGTGCGGATCGTCGAGGAGTGGTCGCTGGTCGACCAGCTCTCGGCCGGTCGGGTGGGGCTGTGTCTGGCGACTGGCTGGCACCGCGGGGACTTCGTGTTCCAGCCCGGCCACTTCGCCGACCGGCGCGAGTACACCCTGGACACCGTCGACACCCTGCGTGCGCTGTGGCGAGGGGAGGAACTGCCCTTCCCCGGGCCCGAGGACGGCACGCTGACGGTGCGCACCTTCCCCCGGCCCCACCAGGCGGAGCTTCCCCTGTGGCTGGTGCACACGTCCAACCCCGCCACCTGGCTGGAGGCCGGCCGCCGCGACCTCGGTGTCCTGACCCTGCTGGACAGCTGGGAGCGGCTCGCGGACAACATCGCCGCCTACCGCAAGGAGCGGGCCGCCGCCGGACTCGACCCGGCGGCCGGCACCGTCACCGTGGGCATGCACACCTACCTCGGCGACGACGAGGATCGGGTGTGGGACGTCGTCAGGGATCCGGTACGCCGGTACCTGTCCACCTTCCTCACCCAGAAGCGGAGCGACGACGGCGCCGCCGCCATGTCGGACGCGGAGCAGGAGCAGTTGGCCACGCTGGTGGCCCGGGACTTCTACGACCGGCGTTCCCTGCTGGGTACTCCGGGCAAGTGCGCCGAGGTGGTCGAGCGGCTGGCCGGCGTCGGGGTGGACGAGGTCGCCTGTCTGGTCGACTTCGGGCTGCCGTTCGCCGACGTACTGGCGGGCCTGCCGCGGCTGGACGACCTGCGGCGCGCCTGCGGGCCCACCGCCGGGCGCACCCAGCCGGCGTCACCGGCGCGTCGGCTGGGCGGCTACTACGACCAGTGATCCTCGTCCGGACACCACGGTGCCCCCGCCCGGGAGGACGGGGACACCGGATCCGGAAATCAGCCGGCCTGTTCGACCAGAAGTTTCACCACCGATTCGCGGGAGGTCTGGAAGAAGAAATGGTCGCCCGGTAGCACGTTGAGGGTGAATTTCCCCGACGTGTGGACCTGCCATGCCTCCAGGTCGGTAATTCTGCATTCCGTGTCGGATTCCCCGCCGAAGGTCGACACCGGGCATTCCAGTGGAGTTTCCGGAAGGTATTCGTAGGTTTCCTCGACGGCCACGTCGGCACGCATGGCCGGAACGTACACCTCCTGCATTTCCGCATCGGTGCGCAGCGCCTGCGGAACGCTGTGGCAGCGCTCGTCCAGCGCGTTCAGGAAGCGTTCCACGGGCAGGTCGTGGATGGGCGCGTAGCGCGGCGGCAGGTGGGGTGCGGGCTGCGCGCTGACGGCGAGCAGGGCGGCAGCCGGCCGTGCTCGCGGCGCAGCCGACGGGCGACGTCGAAGGCGATCAGTGCGCCCGAACTGTGCCCGAAGAGGACGAAGTCGCCGGTCAGGGCTTCGGCGCAGGCGGCGGCAGCGGGGCCGGCGAGTTCGCTCATCGTGGTGGCGAGCGGTTCCTGACGGCGCACTTCGCGGCCCGGCAGGCGCAGCATCCACAGGTCGACGTCGGCGGGCAGTTGATCCGCGAGGCCGTGGTAGGCGGCGGTGCCGCTGCCGGCCCAGGGCACGGCGAGGACGGTCAGCCGGGGATTGCTTCTGCGCCCGGCGCGGAGAAACCAGCGGTCGTGATCCAGCCGAAGGGAAGTCATGCAGCGAAATGATAGAGCAGTTCTGGTGGGTGTCGGTCAAGAGAATCGAGAATGTCTCGGACTGCGGGCGTCGCGGCGCGGGCGGGTGCGGGAATTTCGTCAAGACTTATTCCGCGGTATTGATCGGAGGCGACGGCATGGCTAGTGTCGGGATGCGACAGAGATTCACGAAGCCCTGCGCGGCCCTTTTCTCGCGGCCGGAGGAGGAATTTCTTCATGCGCGCTCTCAGCGGTGACGTCGACGCGGACCCGACCGGCCCGTCGACACTGCACGGACTGGCGCTGGCCCAGGCCCGACAGCGGCCGGACGCCGTCGCCGTCCGGCACGCCGGGCGCGCCACCACCTACCGGGAACTCGACGACCGCAGTGCGGCCCTGGCCCGCGTGCTCCTCGACCGCGGCCTCGGCCCCGGCGAACTGGTCGGGGTGTCCATGGCACCCAGCGACCACATGGTGGTCGCCGTCCTCGCCGTACTGCGGGCCGGAGCGGCCTACGTGGCCGTGGACCCCGCCTACCCCGAGGAACGCATCCGGTTCATCCTGGCCGACAGCGGCGCCCGGACGGTCCTGGTGGACGAGGCGTCCGCCTGGGTGCCCGGCCTGCTGGACCTGGAGGAACTGCGCGCGGACCGGTCGGCCGAGCCGCGTGAGCCGACCCCGCTGCCCGAGGTGGACGCCTCCCGGCTGCCGTACCTCATCTACACCTCCGGCTCCACCGGACGCCCCAAGGGCGCCATGAACCGGCATGCCGGAGTCGCCCTGACCATGCGGGGCCTCGCCGACGCCATCGGCCTGGAGGACACCGACCGGGTGCTCCAGGTGTCGTCGCTCAACTTCGACCTGTCCGTCATCGAGATCTTCGCGACCTTCGCGGCCGGCGGCGCCGTCGTCGTCCCCCTCGCGGCAGAGCGCACCGACCCCGGCGCGCTCCTCGATCTGCTGAGCGCGGAGTCGGTGACCGTATGGTCCTCGGCGCCCGCCCTGCTCGCGCCCCCTCACCGACACCGCCAGGCGACGCAGCGGGTCACTGCCCGAGGCGCTGCGCACGGTGGTGCTGGCCGGTGACCGCTTCCCGCCGTCATGGCCGCCACCCTGGGCGAACTGGGCCCGTCGGTGCGGGCGTTCAACGTGGCCGGCATGACCGAGGTGTCGTGTTGCAGCACCGTCTACCCGGTGCGCAAGGAGGACGCCGAACGGGACGCGGTCCCCTGGGGCCACACCCTGCCGGGCCACACCGCCTACGTCCTCGGCACGGACGGCCGGCCGGTCCCGCGGGGCGAGCGCGGCGAGCTCTACATCGGCGGGGCGGGCGTCGGCCAGGGCTACTGGCGGCGCCCGGAGCTGACCCAGGAGCGCTTCGTGCCCGACCCGTTCGCCGAGGCGCCGGACGCGACCATGTACCGCACCGGGGACCTCGCGGCCGTCCGGCCGGACGGCGGCATCGAGTTCTTCGGCCGGCTGGACGGCCAGGTGAAGATCCGCGGCGTCCGGGTGGAGACGGGGAGCTGGAGACGGCCCTGGAACAGCACCCCGACATCCGTGAGGCGGCCGTCGTGGCCCGGCACGACCGCGTCGGCGAGGGGTTCCTGGTCGGCTATGTCGTACCGGAGCCCGGACGGCTGCTCACCGCAGCCCAGTGCCGCGAGCACCTGGCCCGGACGGTTCCCGCCCACTCCATACCCGGCCGGTTCTTCTTCCTCTCCGGCATCCCGCTGCTGCCCAACGGCAAGGCGGACCGCTCGGCCCTGCCCTTCCCCGAAGAGCCCGCCGCACCCGCCGCCGAAGCCCCCGCGGCGCACGACGCACTGGTGACGGCGGTCATCGGGGTCTGGGAAGACGTGCTCGGCCGCCAGGGCATCGGCGCGCACGACGAGTTCAGCGAGATCGGAGGACAGTCGCTGGCCGCCATGGAGATCGTCGGCCGCATCCGCGAGGGCTGGGGCGCGGCCACCGGCCTGGCCGCCTTCCTGGACCACTCGACGCCGACGCGCTACGCGGCGCACCTGCGCGCGGCCGGCGCCGTGGCGCCCGAGAACTGACACACCCGCAACCCACCACCCACGAAGGGCTCTTTCGTGACCACAGCGAACGCCATCCCCGCCGCCGAGCGTGAGATCGTCACCCGGATCGGCGCCTACTACGAGAAGGACGGCATGGCCGCCGACCGCGGCGAGGTCATCGGGTATCTGCTGATCTCCGAACCGGCACGGCAGCTGGCCAGCGAGATCAGCGCCAAGCTCGGCATCCCCCGCGACGCGGTCGACAAGATGTCCGACCAGCTCGTTCCGGCGGAGTTCCTCATCCGTGAGGAGGCCGAGGACGGTGACTACTACCTGACGCTTCAGGACGCCACCTGGCCGCGGGTCATCCAGCACACCTTCCTCAGCTGGCCGAACTTCCACGAGACCATGGCCGAAGGCCTCAAGGCCCTCGAGGCCGAGGGGGCTTCCGCGGAGCGGCTGGCCCGGCTGCGGAACATGGAGAAGCTCTTCGGTTACCTCGCCCAGGAGATGCCGGCGCTCTGGCACCGCTACGAGAAGTCCGCCGCCGTTTCCTGACCGGGCCCTCGGCCGGTCCGGCTCGCGCACGCACACAAGGGGGAGTTCACCATGCAGACACCGGCTCCGATCACCCGCCCGGCGGTCGATCCCAGGTGGGTGCTCCGTCCGGAGCCCCGGGACGGGGCCGCGGTGCGCCTGCTGTGTGTGCCGTACGCGGGTGGCGGCACCACGGTCTTCCACGGCTGGGCGGCCGGACTGCCCGACTGGATCGACGTGTGGCTGCTACGGCTGCCGGGCCGCGAGGTGCGGCTGCGGGAGAAGCCCCGCACCGACCTGATCCGCCTGGCACGCGAGGCCGCGGACGCTCTGGCACCCGGTCTCGACGGTCCGTTCGCGGTGTTCGGACACAGCCTGGGCGCGCTCATCGGCTTCGAGGTGGCCCGGGAACTCCGCCGCCGTCACGGACTGGAGGTGTCCCACCTGACCGTGTCGGCGCGCGGCACCCCGGAGATCCCGCAGTCGGAGCGGATGTCCCACCTGCTGTCGGACGAGGAGTTCCTCGACGCGCTGGACCGCCGCTTCCGCGCGGTGCCGCCGCAGATCCGCCAGGACCCGGAGATGCGGGCCCTCTACCTGCCGGTGTTGCGCGGAGACATCGCCATGCTGGAGACCTACCGCTACCGCGCCGAGCGGCCGCTGCGATGCGCGATCACCGCGCTGTCGGGCAGCGAGGACCAGGAGGCGCGCGAGGAGGACATGCGCGGCTGGCGCCACCACGGCGCCGGCGGATTCACCCAGCACACCTATCGGGGCGGGCACTTCTTCCTCCAGGAGCACCGGGCCGCCCTGCTGGGTCTGCTGGCACAGGATCTCGCGCGCACCGTGGTGCCCTGACCTGCTCACTCGTACGGGTGGCGGAGGTTCCGTTTGTCTTGTCAGTTCAGTACGTTCGGAATACGCTGAACGACATGGCAATCACACACGACGAGGCCCTGCGCTTCGCCGAGGACGTGGCTCTGTACTTCGAGCAGGACGCCGGTCTACCCAGGATCACCGGCCGCGTCATCGGGTGGCTGCTGATCTGCGAACCGTCGGAGCAGACGGCGGGGCAACTGGTGGAGACCCTGGGCGCGAGCAAGGCATCGATCTCGACATCGACCCGGCAGCTGATGCAGGCGGGCCTGGTGGAGAAGGTGTCCGTCCCCGGAGACCGGCGTACGTACTACCGGATCAACGACGAGGGGTGGGTCGCCTCGGTCTTCGAGCGCCTCGCCGCCGTCACCAACATCCTCAAGGTGCTGGACAAGGGCAGCGAACTCCTGGCGCACGAGTCCCCGGCGCGCCGGGCACGCCTGGAGAACGTGGCCGACCTGTACCGGTGGATGCAGAGCGAACTGCCGCCGTTGCTCGCTCGCCACCGCGAGCAGCGGCTTCACGATGGAGGAGAGAAGTGACCTTAGCGGCGATCGAGACGACGGGTCTCACCAAGCGGTATCCCGGGGGCCGCGGTGTCGCAGACCTCGATCTCGCCGTCCGGCGCGGGGAGATCTTCGGTTTCCTCGGTCCCAACGGGGCCGGGAAGACGACGACCATGAAGATGATCCTGGACCTGATCCGCCCCACCTCCGGCACGATCCGCGTCCTGGGCCTCGACCCCGTGGCGCAGGGCGCGGAACTGCGTGCGCAGATCGGCTACCTGCCCGGCGAACTCGTCCTGGAGGGCGCGGAGAACGTGGGCGAACTGCTCGGGTTCTTCGCCCGGTTACAGGGCCACGTGGACCCCGCCTGGGTGAGCGAGCTCAGTGAACGCCTGGAACTGGACCGCACCCGCAAGGTGAAGAACCTGTCCAAGGGCAACAAGCAGAAGGTCGGCATCGTCCAGGCCTTCATGCACCGACCCGCACTGCTCGTGCTCGACGAACCCACCAGCGGCCTCGACCCCTTGATGCAGCAGGTCTTCCTCAACCTCGTCACCGAGGCCAAGGCCGCCGGGCAGACGGTCTTCATGTCCTCGCACATCCTCAGCGAGGTCCAGGAGGTCGCCGACCGGGTGGCCATCATCAAGGACGGCCGTCTGGTGACCGTCGGCACCGTGGAGTCGCTCCAGCGGCAGGCCGTCAGCCAGGTGGAGATCCGCTTCGGTGAATCCTTCAGGACCGAGGAGTTCACCGGACTGGCTCACGTCGGCGGTGTCCGCGTCGAGGGGAACACGCTGCACTGCGTTGTCGACGGCAGTGTCGACGCCCTGATCAAGCAGGCGGCCCACTACCGCGTGGACGCGCTGTTCTGCCACAAGCCGGACCTGGAAGCCATCTTCATGGACGAGTACGTCAAGGAAGGCGCCCCCGTTGTCCACTGAACTCCCCGTTTTCGGCAAGGCGATCCGCGACCAGCGGCGCGGACTGCTGCTGTGGGCCCTGGGCATCGCGGTGGTCATGGCCATCTACACCTCGTCCTACGCCCAGGTGAAGGACCAGGGCGACGCCCTGGACTCGATCCCCTCGGGCATGGCGGGCGCCATGAACTTCGACGACCTCACCAGCGGCGCCGGCTTCCTCGAAGGCACGGTCTTCGGCCTGCTCGGACCACTGCTCCTGCTCATCTTCGCCATCTCCACCGGCACCCGCGCCATCGCCGCCCCGGAGCAGTCCGGGGTGCTCGACCTGTACCTCGCCTACCCCGTCACCCGTCGACGCCTCGGCCTCGAACGCTTCGGCGCGCTCCTCGCCGCGCTCGTCGCCCTCACCCTGCTCATCGCTGTCGAGGTGACCGGCCTGGCGTCCTCGCAGGACATGAACGTCCCGGCCGGCAACGTCATCGCCGGCGCGGTCCAACTCGGCCTGCT
The DNA here is from genome assembly GCA_002027195.1 of Streptomyces sp. GKU 895. GTDB lineage: Bacteria > Actinomycetota > Actinomycetes > Streptomycetales > Streptomycetaceae > Streptomyces. Next base: position 9,512 of record MWJO01000137.1, read on the forward strand.
GGCACTGTTCTTCGGCGCACTCGCCCTGTGCGTCGGAGGCGTCACCGGCAGCAGGCCCGTCACCCTCGGCGCGACCAGCGCCGTGGCCGTCGGAACGTACGTGCTGAACGCGATCGCCTCGCAGATCGACGGCCTGCACTTCCTCCAGCGCATCACACCCTTCTACTGGGCGCAGAGCACCCACCCGCTGCGCGAGGGCCTCTCCCTCGGCGCCGTGATCGTCCTGCTCACCGCGACCGCGGTCGTACTGGCCCTCGGAATGCGGTCCTTCTCCAGGCGCGACATCAACAGCTGACCCGCGCCGCACCAGTCGCCCACCGCGCGTTCCCGTTCAAGACCCTGCCGGGGCCGGGAGCCCATTCCAGGCCCCGGCAGGGCTTGCAGTGCTGCCCCCTGCCGTTCGCCCGACCCTGTGGAGGTACGCGTCCATGGCAAGGTCAGTGATCTCACACCTGCGTGGTTACGACCGCTCGCAGTACGCGGCATATCTGGCCGGTTGCGTGATCTTCTCCTACGGAGCCTCGTGCTTCATCGCCGCGGACCTGGGCACCGACCCGCTCGACGTGTTCGCGCTCGGTCTGCTCGAACACCTGCCCCTGACGATCGGCATCGCCCAAGCACTCTTCGCGGCCCTGTGCATAGCCATCTGGGCCACGTGGAATCGCCGCCGCCCGGTGATATCGCCGTTCGTGACCTTCTTCTTCTGCGGCAGCCTCATCGACATCGCTCGCGCCGCCGACCTCGCCGAGCTCCCCGTGCCGAACACCGTCCTGATGCTCATCGGCAGCCTGCTGTGCGCCTACGGATCCTCTCTGATCATCATCAGCGGCATCGGCATCCGGGCCATGGACCTGATCGCCATCAGCATGACCGAACGCTGGCGCCTGCCGTTCTGGGCAGCCAAGTCCAGCACCGAACTCGTCCTGCTGGTGAGCGGCTGGCTGCTCGGCGGACCGGTCGGCATCGGCACGGTCTGCTTCCTCGTCGTGGTCGACCTCCTCGTCCAGCCCCTGATGCGCCTGAACGGCACCGTGCTCCGCCTGCGCAACGCGGGCATCCCCAGCCTGAGCGTGGCCGAGAGCCGCGCCTGACGCGGGACACCGAGTGTCGATACGTCAACCGGCGAAGATCGGCGCGCCGCCGCCAAGGCCGCCGAAGGAACGAAGCCGCCAGGAATCGGCATCCCGCACCCCCAGTCACCCCTCACACGGCAGCTGGGTCGCTTCCGGTTGCGGAGTGATCTCTGGCTCGGGCGAGGTCGGCTGGGTGGTGAAGAGGTCGGCCATGGAGGCTTCGGAGAGGTAGCGGCGGTCGAAGACCTGCCATTCGTCGTCGAGTTCGGCCAGCACCGCCGCGGCGAGCCGGTCCAGGGCAGCAGGGTTGGGAAAGCCCTGGACGACGTCGGCCCGCCGTTTGATCTCCCGGTTCAGCCGCTCCAGCGGGTTGGTCGACCAGATCTTCTTCCAGGGTGCCGACGGGAAGTCCGCGAAGGCTGTGATGTCGACTGCGGCGTCCAGCAGCATCTTCTTGACCTGCGGGACCTGTCGTCCGAGCATGTCGGCGACCACGTCCAAGTGGGTGCGGACCTGTTCGGCGGTGGTCTGCGCGAAAATGGTGCGGATGGTGGCCGCCACCATCTGCCCGGAACCCTTTTCGATCACGGAGAACACGTCCCGGACGAAGTGAACCCGGCAGCGTTGCCAGGCCGATCCGAGGAAGACCGTGCGAATCGCGGCCACCAGGCCGCTGTGGCTGTCGGAGATGACCAGCTGGACGTTCTCCAGGCCACGGGCCCGCAGACTGCGCAGGAACTTCGTCCAGAACGGCTTCGATTCGCTGTCACCGACCTCCCCCGCTCTCGGCTCCGCTCGAGCGGGGGGACCCCCATGCCCGAGGATCTCGCGGTGCCCGGTGGCCGAGATGCCGGTCGCGATGACCACGGCCTGCGAGGCGATCCGGTGATTCACCCTGGCCTTGCAGTAGGTGGCGTCCAGGAAGACGTTGGGAAAGACGGTGTGATCCAGCGGACGTTCCTTGAACGCCACGAGTTCTTCGTCGAGTTCGCCGCAGATCCGCGACACCTCCGAGCTGGAGATCCCGGAGTCCGCGCCAAGTGCCTTGACCAGGTCAAGGGCTTCCGCAGGAAGGGGCTCACTCGGCTGGGGGCGCTGCGGGCGCTCGCCGTCGATGGCCTCGACTCGTGCCCGTACTGTAGGCCGGCTGCGAAGGTCGGCATTCTGGACTGAGCACGCCGTGACCGGCGCGGCTTCTGGCCGCAGCCCGGCGTGACCTTTCGCAGCGCAGTCCTCGACGAAAAGCGACGTTCGGGGATATCGCTGGCCTGGCTCAGACGCGGTCTTTCGCGATGCCCCGCACTGGACCGTCGCAGCCGTAGGCTCCGTTTCATTTGAACGGGGAACGTTCTGGAGCCCGGTGGCAGCGGCTGCCGAGCTGCGGGACCATGATTTTGGGGCTCATCACACTCATCGCTGGGAGACGAGCCATGAAGACCAAGCCCGCATGTGGGCCGCAGCGCGACCCCGAATTCTTTGAAGAGATCGATAAACTGTTCGCCAAGTACCCTGAGGCTGCCAGCAGGTACGCGGTGAGCTGTCTGCGGTTGGAGACCGTAGTCCTGAAGATCGACTTCGAAAGGCAAGTCGGCGTCTCACGCGTTGAGGACGGCCGGATCATTACCGAGTTCCACGACCGCGACGACGACATCGTTCGCCTCTATCGCCACACCAGATGCTGCCAGTATGTACACGGCTACGAGTGCGTGAGGCTGTGCCCCATAGACGAATAACAGGATCCGCTTCCGCCCGCTAGCCGCGGCGTCCGCTCGTTCGGCTCCTGGTCGGGCTCCTGATCCCGCTTGTGGTCGGGCCCGTGGTCGGGCTTGTGGGCGGGCTCGTGACTGGGTTCGCGATCTGGCTCGCGATCGGGATCATGTTGACTGGGGAGACAGCATGGAGCGGCTGAGTGATAGCCAAGAACTTTCTGCCACGGCGCCAAGTTCCGTGGAACTTGATGACCTTCCTGCAGGATGCACGTGAGCACCGTGGTGTGCTGCGGCAGGCCGGGGCGGTCTACGAGTTCCGCCACCTGGACCTTCAACGCCACCTTGCTCAGCAACCCTGTCCCCCCACCACCTGACCAACACCCGCTGGATCGTCCGCGGCTGCGGCGCTGCGCTCCCCCGCCGGTGCCGGAGCAGGTCGTGCCGAATCGTGTGCCGACAGCGGCGCATAGCTCTTGGCCGGGCCCGTCGTCTCGCGCGGCAAGGCCGGCTGTGAGGCTTGCGCTCTTGCCAATTGGCGCAGTGAGCCTTTTCCAACCTCCTGTGTGGGTTGGGCAGTTGGCCTGACAAACGGATGAAGCCCCTGGTAGATGGGTTTTCGACCAAGAGAACCGTCTCCACCAGAGGCTTCGAATGCTTGTCTACCCGTCCGGCGTCGACGTGTCCGGCTCTACCCCGCGCTTCCTCGCTGCTCGCCTGAGGAAACACCGTCATGCTCTCGGAACTCGATGGCGGCGCCTGGGCACGGGCCGACAGTACCTGCTCACTCTCACCCACCTGCGCAACGGCCAGCCCTACGCCCAGCTCGCGGCCGGTTTCGGGATCGGCACCACCACTGCCTACCGATACGTCACCGAGGCCGTCGAACTCCTGGCCGCACTTGCCCCCACGCTCGCCGAGACAGTACGGGCCGCATCCATGAACGCATACCTGATCCTTGACGGAACGCTGCTGCCGATCGACCGGATCACCGCCGACCGGCCCTTCTACTCGGGCAAACACAAGAAACACGGCATGAACGTGCAGGTCATATCCGACCCGAAGGGCCGTCTCCTATGGGCTTCACCAGCCCTGGCCGGCGCCGTCCATGACATTCGGGCCGCACGCGAGCACGGCATCATCGACGCCCTCGCCCAGGCCGGCATCACCTGCTGGGCAGACAAGGGCTACCAGGGCGCGGGCGGCACGGTCCGCCTCCCATACCGCGGCCGGTGGGACCGTCTTGCCACCGGCCAGCAGGCTGTCAATCGGTCCCATGCGAAGGTGCGGGCACTGGTCGAACAGGCCATCGCTACCCTCAAGTCCTGGCGTCTCCTGCGCAAGCTCCGCTGCTCGACAACCCGCATCACGAGCCTCGTCCAGGCCGTCCTCACCCTCCATCTGGCCAGCTCAGACTAGGGACGGAAAAGGCTCATCGTGCCCAGTAGGGCACGCGGGGCGAGGTGCGCTGCCCGGCCGACGGGGATGCAGCTCAGGCGAGGGCATCGAGACGGTGTGACAGGAACCCCGCCATCGCGCGGACCCCGATCCCGATCGCGTGCTCGTCGGCGGCGAAGTCCGGAGAGTGGGGGAGCCCGTTGATGCCCGCTTCCGGGTTGGCGACGCCGAGGTTGTAGCCACGATCCAGCCGTTGGTGCCGAGCCTGTAGGCGTCGACTTTCCGGAGGTCGATGAGTTGCACGTGCGGACACCGCGCCTCCGCCCCTGTGACAGACCGTCACCACGACACCCCGCGGGGCGCGCGCCCCGCCCTGTACGCCCCCCGCCCGCGCGTCGAAGGCGGTGTGAGCATGCCTCCCGCTCTCGACATCGCCCGCACCACCGACCTCTACCAAGGCCACGAGACCAAGCCCCACGGCAGCTTCATCCAGCGCCTGACCGCGGAGGTCTGGCACCGTCTGCTCCAGACCGGCCTGCACAGCCGCACCTTCGAGCGCGACGACGTCCTGCCGATGGGACCCCAGGCCCCGTACGTCTACATCCTGTGGGAGGGCGTGGTCCGCCAGGACCGCTACCCGCTGGGCCGCGGGGACAACGTCCCTTCCATCACCCGCTTCCGCGGCCCGGGCCAGCTGGTCGGCGAAGCCGCCCTCCTCTCCCAGGCCGCCACGGTCGCCACCCGCTGCCTGACCCGCACCATCGCGATCCCCTGCGCCGCCCGCTACTTCGCCGCCCTCATCGAGCGACGCCTGCCCCAGGCCCGCCACGCCCTGCTGTGCAGCCTGGAGGACCGCAACCGCAGCGACGAAGCCGTCTACGCCATGGCGATCCGCCCGCCCCTGGAACGCGTCTCCCGTCTGCTGGCGCACCTCGCCGACACCGCCGGCGTCCCCCGACCCCGACACCGCCCAGCAGATCGTCATCACCGGCCCCGGGCAGAAAGACATCGCCTCGGCCCTCCAACTGGCCGTCTCCACCACCGAGAACGCGCTGCGCACCCTGCGCCACCACGGGGTGATCGAGGCCCGCTACCGGCAGTTCGTCGTCCGCGACGTCGACGCGCTGCGCCACTTCGTCGGGGCCTGACACCACCCCGACAGCGCTCTTCCCGCGCGGCCCGCCACACCACGGTGCTTCACCAGCCCGACCCACCACCCCCGACGTCGCACACCCTGTGCACCCCTGCAGGATCGGCGTCTCCCCATTCATGGAACGGACCCCCGACAGATGATGACCACCATGCTGGCGATCGGCACGGGCGCCGGCACCCTCGCGGTGTCGACCGTCTCCGCGCTCTTCGCCGGCATCCTGGGCACTTACAGCCTGCTGCACCACCAGCAGGTCTTCGCCTGGATGCGCAGCATCCGCCGCACCGACCAGTCGAACGCCGAACTCGACAAGATCGACCAGTGGCTCGCCGACCTGTACAAGGCGCAGTGCCGCCTCGCCCACAAGCCCTGCCGCGCCGAGGACTTCGAGGACGTCACCCAGATCGGCACCATGATCCGAGCCGTCGCCGAGAACACGCCTGCTATCGCCCCCGACCTTGCCCGGGCCCTCGAGCGCATCGAGGAGTACGTCGACACCGCGCTGCCCGAGCCCGGGCCCGGCCCCGCGGTGAAGATCCCGGTCCTGGAGCACCGCACGCAGCTGGTGAAGGCCATGAAGCAGGAGAGCGCCCGCGGCGAGCTCGCCCGGGCCGTCGTGGCCGCCCAGCAGAAGATCACCCAGCTCAAGCGCGGCTGACCACACATCACGAGGCAGAAGCCGTCACCAGACCAACCCTGCAGCGGCACCAGATCCGTCGCCACGGCCAGCCAAGCTGGTCTCGGATCCGGTGCGTGGGGTGACACCCGCAGCAGCGAGCGCCCTGCGGCCCGGTGAAGACCTGGGCCTGGCAGGGGTGTCGGCCTCTACGCTTGTACCAGTACGAACGCGTGGTTTCGGGGGGACACGATGGGCGCGATAGAGGCACCTGGCAGCGCGTCTGACGGGGTGTGGTTCATCAGTCATGCGGGTGCCGACAGAGCCTGGGCGGAGTGGATCGCCTGGCAGCTCCTGGACGCCGGCCACGAAGTCGAGCTGGACTGCTGGGACTGGGGCACGGGCGACAACTTCATCCTAAAGATGAACACGGCCCTGGAGCACGGTCGGATGCTGGCCCTGTTCTCCCCGGCCTACTTCGAGCCGGAGCGGTTCACGACCCCGGAGTGGACCGCGATGCTGGCCCGGCAGAAACAGATCACCCCGGTAAGGATCGCGAAGACCCCCACACCCGCGATCCTGAGCCCGTTCATCGTCACTGATCTGTTCGGCCTGGATGAGCAGACTGCACGTGACGCCCTCCTGCGAGCGGTGAACGGTCCGTCCCGGCCCGGGCGGGCGCCGGGTCGGCCGCCGGGGATGCTGTCGTGGATTGGTGGTACGGGGCCGCGTCTTCCTGGGTCTGTGCCGCGGGTGCGGAACCTTCCGGCACGCAATGCGGCGTTCACCGGCCGCGACAGCATGCTGGTGCATTTGCGGGAGGCTTTGGCGTCCGGGCAGCGAGTAGCGGTGCAGGCCCTGCACGGCCGCGGTGGGGTCGGCAAGACCCAGCTCGCCCTCGAATACGCCTACCGCTTCGCCGGCGAGTACGAGTTCGCCTGGTGGATCGCCTCGGAAGACCCGACCCTGATCCCCGACCAACTCGCCCAGCTTGCCGTCCGGGCCGCCGTCGCGCCCGCAGGCACACCACCGGCCGCCGCGGTCGAGCTGCTCCTGGCGGAGCTGGGAGGGATGTCACGTTGGCTGCTGGTCTTCGATAACGCCGAAGACCCCGACGCTCTTGCTCCGTTCCTGCCCGGTGGCCCCGGGCATGTGCTGATCACCTCCCGCAACCCGCACTGGAACGCCTACGCCGTTCCCGTCGACGTCGACACCCTCTCCCGCACCGAGTCCATGGCCCTGCTGCGCGCCCGCGGCGCACACCTCACCGACGCCGACGCCGACGACATTGCCGCCACCCTGGACGACCTCCCGCTCGCCCTCGCCCAGGCCGCAGCCCTCCTGGTACGGGGCCTGTCGGCAGTGGGCCTGAAGGAGGAACTGGCGGCGAACCTGGTCGAGGTGATGGCGCACAACCCTCCGCCTGGCTACCCGACCGGCCTGGCCGCGCAGGTCCGCCTCACCCGCTCGCGCCTCAAGACCGAGCATCCCGGCGCAGCCGCGGTGGTGGACGCCCTGGCTCTGCTGGCGCCCGAACCCTTTCCCCTGGCCACCTGCGCCGGCCATCTCCCCGGGAGGACCTCCGCTCCACTGGCGGAGACGATGGGTTCGCGGCTGGCAGCGGGGAGCGCAGTGGAGGCCATCGCCCGGCACGGTCTGGCCCGTGTCCAGGACGGCACGCTCCAACTGCACCGCCTCACCCAGGACATGCTCGCGGGGCAGATGACCGTCCAGGAGCACGGCCTAGCGGTGGCTGATGCGGAAGCCCTCCTGGCCGCGGCCAACCCCGGCGACCCAGCGGATCCGCGGTGGTGGCCGGCCTGGCAGTTCCTGCTCCCGCACGCCCTGGCCCTCGACCCTACCCAGCTCACCACCAGCCGGGGACGAAGGGCGGTGAGGCAGGCCTGCTGGTATCTGATGGACCGTGGTCAAGCCCGCTTGGCCCGGGAACGCCTGCAAGGGCTGCATGACGCCTGCCTGCAGCAGCTGGGTCCCGACCACGACGACACCCTGGACGCCGCTCAATACCTGGCTCGCGCCTATGACGACACCCAGGACCATGAGCGCGCCCGCGCCCTGGACGAAGACAGCCTTAACCGCCACCAACGCCTCCACGGCGACGCTCACCCCAACACCCTGGACAGCGCCCACAACCTCGCCATCCGGCTGTGGGCGCTGGGGCGACATGAGGAAGCCCTCGCCATGGACGAGAAGACCCTGGAGACACTGCGCCGAGTGTCAGGTGAGGAGCATCCGGACACGCTGCAAACGGCGTCCAGCCTTGCCCTCGATCGTGGCGGAGGTGGGTCGGGTGGAGGAGGCGGTGGTGTTGGGGGAGGAGACGCTTGCCGTGCAGGGCCGGGTGCGTGGGG
>MWJO01000138.1 GCA_002027195.1 Streptomyces sp. GKU 895
GCTGGAGGAGCTGGCGGGGGAGCCCCGGCTGTACGCGTTGGTGGAGGTGCTGCGGGAGAAGGGGAGCGGGGGCTGAGGACCGGGGCGGGTGGGCCGGGTCGACGCGCCGGAGGCCGCCGCCGCGCTGCGGATGCGCCCGAAGCGTTCGGTGACCGAGGCCTACGAGGACCCCGGCTCCCTCACCAACCGCGCCTTCGACGCGATCACCCCCTTCCCCGACCAGAACGACCCGGCCTACCGGGCGAGCGCCCTGCCCGCGACCAACGGGATCGCCACGGCCGACGGTCTGGCCCGTTTCTACGCGGCGACGATCGGCGAGGTGGACGGTGTGCGGCTGCTGTCCCCGGACACGGTGGCGCGCGCCCGCGCGGAGGAGTCGGCGGGGCCGGACCGGGTGCTGGTGGTCAACACCCGTTTCGGCCTCGGCTACATGCTGCACGGCAGCGCGTCCCCGTTCCTCGGCCCGGGCTCCTTCGGCCACCCCGGCCGCGGCGGGTCCCTCGGCTTCGCCGACCCGGAGTCGGGCATCGCCTTCGGCTATGTGACCAACGGCCTGCGCAAGACGGTCACGGCGGATCCGCGGGCGCAGGCGCTGGTGCGGGCGGTCCGACAAGCCGTATAGCCGTATAGCCGTTTAGCCGCACATGCAGCTACACGTGGATCGGGTGGGACGTCCGCCCGGATGCCGCGTCGATCTCGCCGTGCGCCTTGGTCAGCAACTGCATGGCGAGCTCGTTGAGCGCGCGGGCCCCGGCGATCTCCTCGCCGACCCGCGGCTGATGCGAGTCGGTGTGGTGGCGGCTGGCATGGCCGTGGGCCCGTACCTCGCTGCCGTCGGGCAGCCGGACCGTCGCCACCGCCCGGGTGTGCTCGTCGTCCTCCATGAACTCCATCTCGACGTGCCATCCCACAGTGGTGCGCATCATGTCGATCACCTCCGGAAGAACTCCTTCCAGAGTGCTCCCGCAGAGGCACCCCCGACCAGTCGGCCCGGCCGCCGATCGCCAGGGCCTACTCGGGCTCCGCGTACTCCTCCGGCCGCGGTGCCGGCGCCGTCGCCTTGACGCGTGCGGGCAGGCTCATCCCGGCCACGCGCGCGGCCAGCGCCTCCCGGTGTCCGTCGATCTGCCGTACCAGCTCCCGCCGTTGCCGCCGCTGGTACCGGTACGCGATCTCCAGCGTGCCGAGCGCGAGCAGCACCGCGATCAGCACGACCACCCCCAGCGTCACGTACCGCCGGACCGTCCCCTCCCCGGCGTCGGCGAAGGCCCGCGCCGACGCGGCCGCCAGCGCGGCGATCAGCGCCAGCCACACCGTGTAGAGGGCGCACAGCCACGGATGGTCCCGCCGCAGCCAGTGCCCCCGCGTCCGTGCCGCCTCCCGCGCCACTCGCCGCACCGCCGCGGCGATGTCGTCCAGCTCCCAGTCGGCCTTCTCCCGCTGCTCGCGCGAGAGCGGGGCGGTCATACGGTCGAGGCGCAGGTGGAGCCGGGCGACGGCGCGGCGCAGTTCGGCGCGGTGGACGCGGTCGGCAGCCGGTGCGGCCAGCCGGCCCACAGCTCGTCGTCGCGCCGGCGCAGCCGGATGTCGGCGGCCGCCGCCCGGGCGACCGCGACGCCCAGGATCAGCAGCAGGACCAGCGCCTGCACCATGCCCAGGTCGCCGCGGAGCGCGCCGTAGACCCCGACCAGGAGGAGGCCGACGCCGACGGGCCAGGTCCTGCGGAGGTAGGTGCGGTGCCGGACGGTGTGCAGCTCGCGCTCCAGGTCGTCGACGGACCGCCGTGCGATCCGCACGGCGGTGACCGCGAGCAGCGGGGCGCAGAGCAGGAGGCAGCACATCAGGGCCGCGGTCAGGGTGTACGGCAGGACGCCGGTGCCGACCCAGTCGTCGTCCTGGGGCAGCAGGGGCACGCCGACGAGAACGGTGGCGGCCACCGCCGCGGTCAGCGCCGCGAGCCACCGCCCGCCGAGCCGCGCCCCGCGCTTCTCGGGAGGGTCGACGGGCTCCCAGTCGGGGCGGACGACGCCTTCCAGCGCGGCGACCACCACGGCGAGGTCGGCGGTCCAGTGCGCCGCGCGCAGCCGGGGCGCGTTGAGCCCGGCGAGCGCCCGGAGCGTGACCGGCAGCTCGGCCGCGGTGGGCATCTCGGCGCCGTCCAGCAGCACCGGGAGGACGAACTTCCCACCCGCCAGGGCCCATTCGATCTCGCGCCGAACCCAGTCCTCCGGATCGTCCAGCCGCCGCTGCCCGGTTGGGTGCGGTACCCCGGAAAGACGCCCCGCCCCGGACGGATGCCGTGCCTCGGCCGCGTGCCGTTCGTCCGCCCACCCGGGGTGGAGCACGGCGATCAGCGCGTCGCAGTCGGCGACCCGTTCCGCCAGCGCGTCCGCGAACCGCTGCCCCGGCAGCAGGGACGGCCGGTCCAGGAACACCTGGGTCCTGCCGAAGTGCCGCGCGAGCGCCGCGTCGAGGTCGTCGACGACACCGGAGTGCCCGCCCCTGCGGTAGTTGATGAAGACGCCGCTCATGGGGGCACAGACTAGCCAGTGAGCGGTCCGTCACCCGGCGTGCAGCATGAGCCCGATGCCGGTCACCAGCAACCCGGCCGCCACGATCCGCGGCGCCCCGAACCGCTCCTTGAAGAACACCGCCCCGATGGCCGCGCCGACGATGATCGACGACTCCCGCAGGGCCGCGATCGGCGCCAGCTCGGCCTTGGTCTGCGCCCACAGCACGAGCCCGTACGCGGCGACCGACAGCGCGGCGCCGAGCAGCCCGACCGCCGCGAACGGCCTGAGTTCGGCGAGCAGTTGACCGCGCCAACGGTAGAGCGCGTACGCCGGTACGCACACGCCCTCGAGGGCCATCAGCCAGGCGATGTACCCGAGCGACGACCCGGAGGCCCGCACTCCGAGACCGTCGACGACGGTGTACGCGGCGATGGACAGCCCCGTCGCCAGCGCGGCCCCGATCGCCGCCCAGTCGGGCCGGCGCCCGCGCAGCCCCCACAGCGCGACGCCGGTGAGTCCGGCGCAGGACACCGCGATCCCGGCGGCGGCCCACCCGTCCGGGACCTCGTGGGCGAAGACGGCGGCGAGGACGGTGACGACGAGGGGCGCGCTGCCGCGGGCGATGGGGTACGCCTGCCCGAAGTCCCCCAGCCGGAAGGACTTCATCAGCAGCATGTAGTACACGACGTGGATCACGGCGGAGGCGAGGAGATACGGCCACGCCCCCGCCGCCGGTATCGCCACGAACGGCACCATGACCAGCCCGATCAGCGTCCCGCCGCCCGCGATGAGCGTGAACCCGACGAGCTTGTCGGTGATCTTGTGCGCGATGGCGTTCCAGCTGGCGTGCGTGACCGCGGCGAGCAGCACCGCCGCAGTGACGACCGGCGTCACGGGGTGTGCTCGCGCACGTCCACGAGGGTGGCGCCGGCGTGTGCGACGAGGTCCTCGGGCGCGATGGGGAACACGGCGTGCGGATGGCCGGCGGCGGCCCACACGAGGTCGTGCTCCAGCAGCGACCGGTCGGCAAGCACCCGCGTCTCCGTACGGTGCCCGAAGGGCGGCACGCCCCCGATGGCGTAGCCGGTGGTCTCCCGTACGACGTCCGCCTTGGCCCGCGTCACCTTCTCGGCGCCGAGTTCCCCCCGCACCAGCTCGACGTCGACCCGGGAGGCCCCGTCCATCAGCACCAGCACCGGCACCCCGTCGGCCGCGAAGATCAGCGACTTGCAGATCTGGCTGAGCTCGCAGCCGATCGCCGCGGCGGCCTCGGCGGCGGTCCGGGTGGCCTCGGGGAAGCGGCGGACCCGCGCGTGCAACTCGTCGAGCCCCTTGGCGCGCAGGGCCTCGGCGAACAGGGGGTGGGCGCCGGAATCCGCGGTGCCCGCTGGGCTGTCGGTGGTCGTCATGCACCGCACGCTAGCGGTGCGTGTAGGGCACAGGCGACCCGTTATGCCGGGCCCGGGAGCCGGGCCCGGCGACGTCACGTGAAGGTGACGTCCTTCGTCTCCGCCACCGCCGCCGTCCGCCCCGGTGCCGAGTGGTACTGCCAGTACAGGTTGGTGTGGGCGATGACCTGCTCCGGGGGCGGGGCGCCCCACTCGCTGTTGTCGTCGGTGGTGTGGGCGTCACTGACGAGGGTGACGTCGTAGCCGCGGACGAAGGCGCCGTGGATGGTGGAGCGGATGCAGGCGTCGGTCGACGCGCCGGTCACCACGAGATGGCCCGCCTCGGCCGCCGCGAGGACGTCCTCCAGCTCGGTCTCCTCGAAGGAGTCGCCGAAGTTCTTGTGGATGAGCGCCTCGGTGTCCCGGCGTATCAGCTCCGGCGCGTACTCCCAGGCCGCGCTGCCCTTCACCAGGTCGTCGTCGGAGTGCTGGACCCAGACCACCGGGACGCCCTCCTCGCGGGCCCGGTCGACGAGCGCGGCGATGTTGGCGACGACGGCGTCGCGCTGGTGGGCCTCGGCCACGACGCCCTTCTGGACGTCGATGACGAGCAGGGCCGTGCGCGGTCGTGCGGCAAGTGTGGTCATGCCCGCCACGTTAGACCGGGGCACTGACAACAGCGTCGGCCCCGGCCCTGAACCCACGGGTCCGACGTACCCGTGGGTTCAGGTCTCTGCAGGTCCGGGCCAGGTACGTCAGACCCCCACGAGCTCCCGGTCCTCGTCGTCCCTCTTGTCGTCGTCCAGCCGGCGCAGCCCCTCGCCCTCGACGTCCACGTTCGGCAGGGCGCGGTCCAGCCACTTCGGCAGCCACCAGGCCCTCTTGCCGAGCAGGGCGAGCACCGCCGGGACGATCGCCATGCGGACGACGAACGCGTCGAAGAAGACCGCGATCGCGAGGCCGAAGCCGATCATCTTGATCATCGACTCGCTGGAGCTGATGAAGCCGCCGAAGACGGCCATCATGATCACCGCGGCGGCGACCACGACCCGGGCGCTGTGCTTGAACCCGGTCACCACGGCCTGGCTCGGGGACTCGCCGTGGACGTACGCCTCCCGCATCCGGGTCACGAGGAACACCTCGTAGTCCATGGCGAGGCCGAAGACCACGCCGACCATGAAGATCGGCATCATCGACATGATCGGGCCGGTCTCCTCCACGCCGATCAGACCGCCCAGCCAGCCCCACTGGAAGACCGCGACGACGGCGCCGAGCGCGGCGAGGACGGAGAGCAGGAAGCCGAGGGCCGCCTTCAGCGGGACCAGGATCGAGCGGAAGACCACGATCAGCAACAGGAAGGCCAGGCCGACCACCAGCGCCAGGTACGGGATCAGCGCGTCGGTGAGCTTCTGCGAGAAGTCGATGTTCATGGCCGTGGTGCCGGTGACCAGGACGTCGGTGTCGGTGCCGGCCTTGACGTCCGCCCCCGCGTCCCGGATGGCGTGGACCAGGTCCTCGGTCTGGGTGGAGGAGGGCTTGGAGTCCGGGATCACGGTGATGGTGAAGGTGTCCCCGGCCTTGTTGAACGTCGCGGGCGTCACCGTCACGACGTCGTCCAGGCCCTTGATCCGGTCCGCGACCTCGGTGGCGGAGGCCTTCGGGTCGGCGCTGTCCTTGGCGTCGCCGACGACCATCAGAGGACCGTTGAAGCCGGGGCCGAAGCCCTCGGAGAGCAGGTCGTAGGCGCGGCGCTGGGTGGTGGAGGTCGGCTGCGAGCCGTCGTCGGGCAGGCCCAGTTCCAGGGAGGTGGCGGGCAGCGCGACCGCACCGAGGCCCACCACGCCGATCAGGAGCACGGCGGCCGGACGACGGATGACGAAGCTCGCCCAGCGGGTGCCGAGGTTGGGCTTCCCGGCCGCCGTGTCGGCGGACTTCTTGCGCTTCTCGCCCGCCGGGCGGATCTTCCGGCCCGCGTACCCGAGCAGCGCCGGGATCATGGTGAGCGCGATGAGGACGGCGATCACGACGGTGCCCGCCGCGGCGAGGCCCATCTTGCTCAGCATCGGCACACCGACCACCGACAGTCCGGCCAGCGCGATGACGACCGTGAGGCCGGCGAAGACCACCGCCGAGCCCGCCGTGCCGGTGGCCCGGCCGGCCGCCTCCTCGTGGTCGCGGCCCTCGGCCAGCTCGCCGCGGTAGCGGGAGACGATGAACAGGGCGTAGTCGATGCCGACCGCGAGGCCGATCATCAGGGCGAGCGTGGAGGTGGTGTCGCCGAGGTCGAGCGCCTTGGCGAGGGCGGTGATGGTGGAGACACCGATGCCGACGCCGATGATGGCCGTCAGCAGCGGCAGCCCGGCCGCGACCAGCGAGCCGAGGGTGATGACCAGCACGACCGCGGCGATGGCGAGACCGACGACCTCGCCGATCGCGCCCGGCTCGGCCCCGGCCTGCAGCGCGTCACCGCCGACCTCGACCGTCAGCCCGGTGTCCCGGGCCTGGTCCCCGGCCGCCTCCAGGGCGTCCCGGGTGGAGTCCTTGAGCTCCATGGCGGGCGCGTCGTACGTCACCGAGATGTAGGCGACCGTGCCGTCCTTGCTGACGGCGTGGGTCTTGTAGGGGTCGGTGACGGAGACGACCTCGGAGCCGTCGCCCAGCGCGGTCACGGTCTTGGCGACGGTCGCCTTGTTGGCGGCGTCGGTCATCTTCTCGCCCTCGGGCGCCTTGAGGACCAGGCGTCCGGTCGCGCCGTCGGCGCTGCTTCCGGGGAAGCGCTGTTCCAGCAGGTCGAAGGCCTTCTGCGCCTCCGTGCCGGGGATCGAGAAGGACGACGAGCCCGCGGCGGGGGGCGCTGGCCGCGCCGACGCCCGCGAGCGTCAGCAGGGCGACCCAGATGAGGGCGACGAAATGCCGTCGCCGGAAGGCGAGCCGGCCGAGTTTGTACAGGAAAGTGGCCACGTGGGCGTACTCCCGGTCAGGTCGTGGGGTGTTCAGGGACAGGGGTGATCAGCCCGGTGGGTGGCAGGGGTGATCGTCCCGACGACATGAGCGGGTACGTCAGGTGAGGGTGGTGCGGGGGAAGAACGTCAGACGTTCTGGTTGCCGAGGGCGGGGAGGACCACGGCGTCGATGTACGACAGCAGGAACGCCTGGGTGGGCGGTTGCTCGTCGATCATCGAACGGGCGGCGAAACCGCCGATCATCATGTGCATCACGTAGTCGATCGCGGGGTTGTCCGCGCGGACCTCGCCGCGGTCGATCGCGCGCTGCACGACGATACGGAACTCCGCCATCTCCGGCCCGATGAGGTACTCCTTGAACGCCTTCAGGAGGTCCGGATTGCCATGGATCGCCATGGCCAGACCCCGCATGAGCGCGGCGTTCTGCTCCATCGTGCAGTCGTCCGAGCGCAGCGTGAGGGCGTGCAGGTCGCCCTTGAGCGACCCGGTGTCGATCTCGGAGGGACCGGTGCCTCCGCTGTGCTTGGTGTGCCGTACGGCCTTGGCGACGAGTTCGGCCTTGCCGCCCCACTGACGGTAGAGCGTGGCCTTGCTGGACCGGGTCCGGGCGGCCACGGCGTCCATGGTGAGGGCGTCGTAGCCGACCTCGCGGAGCAGTTCGAGCACGGCCTCGTACAGCTCGGCCTCGCGCTCGGGCGTGATCCGACTGCGACGCGCCGTCGCGACCTCAGTCATCCCTCTCACCCTTTCCCACTCCGGCGTCCCGTGCCGAACGACACGGTTTCGTACGTGAGTACAAGACGAATGTAGCGCACCCGCTAGCGAAACGAAACGGTTTCGTTCGTGTCGTGCGTCACCCGGGTCC
This sequence comes from Streptomyces sp. GKU 895, assembly GCA_002027195.1. GTDB lineage: Bacteria > Actinomycetota > Actinomycetes > Streptomycetales > Streptomycetaceae > Streptomyces. Next base: position 7,730 of record MWJO01000138.1, read on the forward strand.
GGTTTTTCACAAGTTGCTCCGGCTGTTCCCCCGGAAAAGCATGAAGAGGTGAGCTATCTGCGCCTGCCGCATCTGAGCGGTGACCTGTTGTGCTTCGTGGCCGAGGACGACCTGTGGCTGGCCCCCGTGGACGGAACGGACCGCGCCTGGCGGCTCACCGTCGACCGTACCAAGGTGGGCCACCCGCGCTTCTCCCCCGACGGCCGCCACATCGCGTACACGAGCTGGCGCAGCCTCGTGCCCGAGATCCATCTGGTGGACGTGGCGGGCGGCCCGGGCAGACAGCTCACCTACTGGGGCTCGCCGGACACGCAGGTCTGCGGTTGGACGCCGGAAGGCCAGATCCTGGCCGTCGCCTCCCACGGCGAGCCCTTCTCCTACTTCACCTGGGCCTACAAGGTCCGCACCGACGGCGACCCCGGCCGCAAGCTCCCCTGGGGCCCGGTCTCCGACATCCAGGTCGCCGACCTCGACGGCGACCGCAGAACCCTGCTGCTCACCGGCACCCCGCCGCACGAACCGGCCGCCTGGAAGCGCTACCGGGGCGGCGCCACGGGCCGCCTGTGGCTGCACGGCCACCGCCTCCTGGAGGACCTCGACGGCCATCTCCACTCCCCCCTGTTCGTCGGCGGCCGGATCGCCTTCCTCTCCGACCACGAGGGCGTCGGCAACCTCTACTCGTGCGCGTACGACGGCTCCGACCTGCGCCGCCACACCGACCACGACGCCTTCTACGCCCGGCACGCGGCGAGCGACGGCACCCGGGTGGTGTACCAGTGCGCGGGCGACCTGTGGATCGTCGACGACCTGTCCCCGGCCGGTACGCCCCGCAGGCTCGACGTCCGGCTGAGCGGCCCGCGCGCGGGACGCCGTACCTACCAGGTGCCGGCCGCCCAGCACGTGGACGGCGTCTCGGTCGACGAGACGGGCCGCGCCAGCGCCGTCGTCGTCCGCGGCAGCCTGTACTGGCTGACCCACCGCGACGGCCCGGCCCGCACGATCACCGACACCCCGGGCGTACGGGTCCGGCTCCCGGAGATGCTCGGCTCGGTCGGCCAGGTCGCCTACGTCACCGACGCGGAGGGCGAGGACGCGATCGAGATCGCCCACCTCCCCCGCGCGACCGGCGACCGCGAGCCCCGCCGGCTCGCCTCCGGCGAACTGGGCCGTGTCCTGGAACTGGTCTCCGACCCGCGCGGCGAGCGCCTCGCCATCGCCTCCCACGACGGCCGGCTCCTCCTCATCGACGCGACCGAGGACTCCAACGGCGAGGTCACCGAGCTGATCCGCTCGATCAACGGCCCGGTCCGCGACCTGTCCTTCTCCCCGGACGGCTCCTGGCTGACCTGGTCGCACCCCGGCATCGGCCGCTCCCTGCGCCAGATCAAGATGGCCCGCATGAAGGACCGGCTGATCGTCGACGTCACCAATGGCCGCTTCGAGGACGAGAACCCGGTCTTCACCCGCGACGGCCGCTACCTCGCCTTCCTCTCCTGGCGCGGCTTCGACCCGGTGTACGACGTCCACACCGGCGACCTCTCCTTCCCGCTGGGCTGCCGCCCGTACCTGGTCCCGCTGTCCTCGGCCCACCCCCTCCCCCTTCGCCCTCGAACCCCGAAGCGCCCGGCGGCGGGCGGCCTCGACCCTGCGGAGGACGACCCGGGCGACGGCAGCACCGTCACGGTGGAGGTGGAGGGCCTGGAGAGCCGCGTCACCCCCTTCCCGGTCAGCGCCTCCAAGTACTCGGCGCTGTACCCGGTGGCGGGCGGCGGGCTCGTCTGGCTGCGCTGGCCGATCTCGGGCGCCCTCGGCGAGACCTTCGCCAACCCGGACGACACCAGCGGCCGCCCGACCCTGGAGTACTTCAACATCAGCAAGGCGAAGAAGTCCGAACTCGTCGACGACCTCGACTGGTTCGCGGTCAGCGGCGACGGCTCGCGGCTGGTCGTCGTCGACGAGGGCGACCTGCGCGCGGTGCCCGCCACCGAGTCCGGCGACAGCGACTCCACCGTGTGGATCGACGCCCGCCGCATCCTGCACGAGGCCGACCCCGGCGCCGAGTGGCGCCAGGCGTACGAGGAGGCGGGCCGGCTGATCCGCGCCTACTTCTGGGACCCGGGGATGTGCGGCATCGACTGGGACGCGGTCCTCGACCAGTACCGCCCGCTGGTCGAACGGGTCGCCACACCCGACGAGTTCGCGGACCTGCTCCGCGAGGTCCTCGGCGAACTGGGCACCTCCCACGCCTACGTCACCGCCGCCCGCCGCAACGAGGGCCCGCCCCACTACCAGCGCCGCCAGGGCCTCCTGGGCGCCAACTTCGTGCGACGGGACGCCGGCTGGACGGTCAAGCGCATCCTCCCCGGCGACTCCTCCGACTCCAAGGCCCGCTCCCCGCTGGCCGGTACCGGCATCCGCGAGGGCGCGGTCCTCACCCATGTCGACGGCCGCCCCGTCGACCCGGTGACGGGCCCGTACCCGCTGCTCGCCGGGGCGGGCGGTACCACGGTGGAGCTGACGTTCACCCCGGCGGAGGGCGAGGGCCGCGCGCGCCGGGTGGCCGTGGTGCCGCTGCTGGACGAACGCCCCCTGCGGTACCAGGACTGGGTGGCCAAACGCCGTGCGGTGGTACGGGAGTTGAGCGGCGGCCGCTGCGGCTATCTGCACATCCCCGACATGGGCGGCTCCGGCTGGGCCCAGTTCAACCGGGACCTGCGCATGGAGGTGTCGAGGCCGGCGCTGATCGTCGACGTACGCGGCAACGCGGGCGGCCACATCAGCGAACTCGTCGTGGAGAAGCTGACCCGCACGATCCTCGGCTGGGACCTCACGAGGAACGCCCAGCCGGTGTCGTACGCCTCGAATGCCCCGCGCGGCCCGGTGGTCGCCCTCGCGGACGAGGCGACGTCCTCCGACGGCGACATGATCACGGCCGCGTTCAAGCTGTTGAAGCTGGGACCGGTGGTCGGCCAGCGCACCTGGGGCGGAGTGGTCGGCATGACCGGCCGCCACCAGCTCGGCGACGGCACGGTGATCACGGTGCCGATGAACGCGGGCTGGTTCGACGCGTACGGCTGGAGCGTGGAGAACCGGGGCGTGACCCCGGACCTGGAGATCCTGCGCACCCCCCTGGACTGGGCGGAGGGCCGCCACGCCCAGCTGGACGACGCGGTGAAGCTGGCGGTGGACCTCCTGACCACCAACCCCCCGGCGACGCCGCCGGATTACAGCGACGTACCGGACAGATCGAGGCCGAAGTTGCCGCCGAGGACTTGAGGGACGTGGGGGTAACGCACCCAGGGGCGCGGCGAATTGCGCGCCAACCCCCCACCGGCCCGCACTCGTAACACAGCATGAGGCGCCCCGAAAACCCGGGGCGCCTCACACCAACCGTCAGCGACTAAGCGTCGTAGTCCTGGTCGAGACGGTCCTGCTCCTCACTCAGGAGCCGCTCCGTCTCCTCGTCCCGCTGCTTGCCACGCTGCGCCTGCTCCTTGCCCTGCTGAGCGCGCTGCTTGGCCTGCTCCTGCCACTGTTCCGACTTGTCCTGGAACTGGTCCTTCATACCCATGTGGGTTCACTCCCGATGTGGGTGGGGGAAGAGCCCCGAGCCGGGGCCTCGACCAGATTCACACGCCCGGACACAGTGCGCATTTCGATCAGTCACGGCGCGTAGCGCGCGCCTCCTCATCAGCCGCCCCACCTGCGCCGACGAGTCCGGACCGCATGCCCTCCAACCGGTCTCCGAACCGCCGCATCTCCCGCACCCCGACCGTCCCGATGAGCCCCGGCAGGTACCCGCGCAGGCCCTGCATGCCGCGCAGCCACCACTGCCCGTACACATGACTCGACCGCCGCTCGATCCCGGCGACGATCCGGTCCACCGCCGGACCCAGCGGGTACGTCTTGTTGGACGGCCAGGGCAGCCGCTGCCGCAGCTCGCGCATGACCTCGTCCTGGTCGGCGCCGCGCACCATGTCCGTGTCGGTCCAGGACAGATAGCCGACGCCGACCCGCACGCCCTTGTACCCGACCTCGGCCCGCAGACTGTGCGCGTACGCCTCCACACCGGACTTGGACGCGCAGTACGCGGTCATCATCGGCGCCGGGGTGATGGCCGCGAGCGAGGCGATCTGGAGCAGATATCCCCGGCTCTCCATCAGCACCGGCAGGAAGGCCCGGGCGGTGACCGCCGACCCGATCAGGTTGACCTCGATCACCCGCCGCCACGCCTCCGGGTCGGAGTCCACGAACGGACCCCCGGTCGCCACACCGGCGTTGGCGACGACGATGTCGACCTTCCCGAACCGCTCCTTGACCTCCCGCGCGACCCGCGCCATCGCCTCGTGGTCGGTGACGTCGGCGTACCAGTGGTCGCTGTCGCTGTGCAGCCGCTCGGAGACCTGCTTGAGCGCGTCCGGCTCCAGGCCGACCAGCGCCACCTTCACCCCCCGCGCCGACAGCTTCCGCGCCAGCAGCTCGCCGACACCGCGCGCGGCACCCGTGACGACGGCGACCTGTCCTTCGAGTCCGACCCTGCTCATGCGCCCTCCTTGAGCGTCGCGTACGTCGTCACGAGGTCCCGGATCTTCCCAGTGACCAGTTCGGGAGCCTCTATGGGCGTCATGTGCCCGAGTCCCGGCAGTTCGGTGAGCCCCACACACTGCGGCAGCGCCGCCACCAGCTCACGCGCGTGCACCGGCGGCGTCAACCGGTCGGCCGTACCGACGACGACGGCCGTCGGCACGTCGAGGGAGCGCACCCCGTGGTCGAGGTCGAGCAGATCGAGCACCTGCGACCAGGAGTACCGCACCTTGCGCGGGCACGCGTGCACGATCCGCGCGCACGCCTCCACCATGTGCGGGGCCGAACCCGGGCCCATCGTCCCGTACTTGAGGATCCGCCGGGCGAGCGGAGTGACCGGCCCGAGCGGCGCCCGTGACCCGAGGATGTGTTGGGTCAGCCAGGTCCGCAGCCGTCCCGGCCGCAGGGGTACGACGGTCGACTCGGCGACCAGCCGCGAGGCCCCGGTGCTGCACAGCAGGACCGCGGCGGCGTGCTCCCGGAAGTTCGTCCTGCCGGCGGCCGCCATCACGGTCATCCCGCCCATGGAGTGCCCGGCGATCACGGCCTTCTCCCCCGGCGCCAGGGTCGCCTCCAGTACGGCTTCCAGGTCGTCGGCGAGCGCGTCCACGCTGCACGCCGGGCTCGCGGGACTGCGTCCGTGGCCGCGCTGGTCGTAGGCGATGACCCGGTGGTCGACGGCGAGGTCCCGGATCTGTGCTGCCCAGAAGGCGGTCGAGCAGGTCCAGCCGTGGGCGAGGACGACGGCGGGGGCGCCCTCGGGGCCGTGGACCTCGACGTGCAGGCGGGCCCCGTCGGCGGAGACGGCGGTCAGTTCACGGGTGGGCGCGGGCGGGGCGTAGGGCCCGGACGCGACGGAGGTCAGCCGGCTCACGAGGCGACCTCGGCCTTCTTCTTCGCACGCAGCACCTCGTACTCGGTGATGTCCACGCGCCGTGTCGCCCGCCGGAACTCGCTCGTCGTCCCCGGCCAGATGGTGGTGTTGCGACCGTTCGCGTCGAGGTACCAGCTGGTGCAGCCGCCGGTGTTCCACACCGTGCGCCTCATCCGCTCCTGCACCCGCCGGTTCCAGGCGCCGACCGCGCTGGGCCGGGCGTCGAGGGCGGCGCGTCCGCCGAGGACGTCCAACTGCCGTACGAAGTCGGCCAGGTAGTTCAGCTGGGACTCGATCATCAGGATCATCGAGGAGTTCCCGAGCCCGGTGTTGGGCCCGATGATGGTCATCCAGTTGGGGAACCCGGCGGCCGAGGCGCCGCGCAGGGCCTCCATGCCGCCCTTCCACACCTCGGCGAGGGTCCTGCCCTCCGCGCCCACGACCCGCTCGGCGATGGGCATGTCGGTGACGTGGAAGCCCGTACCGAAGACGATGACGTCCGCCTCGGTCTCGGTGCCGTCGGCGGCGACGAGGGTGGAGCCGCGCACGGCCTGCAGCCCGCTGGCGACGACGTCGACGTTGGGCCGGGCGAGCGCCGGGTAGTACTCGCTGCTCAGCAGGATGCGCTTGCAGCCGATGCGGTAGTCGGGGGTGAGCTTGGCGCGCAGCGCCGGGTCCTTGATCGCCCGCCCCATGTTCCGCTTGGCCAGCTGCTCGACGAACCCGAGCTGGTCGGGGTGCTTGGTGAACGCCGAGACCTGCAACTCGCGGATGCCCCACAGCAGTCCGCGCCGGGCCTGCCCGGTGAACGGCAGCGCCCGGTGCAGCGCTCGCTCGGCGCCGGTGATGGCCCGGTCGACGCGGGGCATCACCCAGGGCGGGGTGCGCTGGAAGAGGGTGAGCCGGCCGACCTGCGGCTGGATGGCGGGCACGATCTGGATCGCGGAGGCCCCGGTGCCCACCACGGCGACGCGCTTGCCGCGCAGGTCGTGGTCGTGGTCCCAGCGCGCGGAGTGGAAGACCTTGCCGGGGAAGGAGTCGAGCCCCGGGATGTCGGGGATCTTGGGGTCGGACAGCGGCCCGGTGGCGGAGACGACGACATCGGCGGAGAGCCGCCGGCCCCCGCTGATCTCGATGTCCCAGCACAGCCGTTCCGCGTCCCAGGCCATCCGCATCACCTCGGAGCCGAAGCGGATGTGCGGCCGGAGGTGGAAGACGTCGGCCACGTGCTCCAGGTAGGCCCGGATGTGCTCCTGCCCGGAGAAGGTGCGCGGCCAGTCGGGGTTGGGCGCGAAGGAGAAGGAGTACAGGTGGGAGGGCACGTCGCACGCGCACCCGGGGTAACTGTTGTCCCGCCAGGTGCCCCGACCGCTGTCCGCCCGCTCCAGCACGACGAAGTCGTGACACCCTCCCGCCGCAGCCGTACGGCGCCCCGAGCCCCCCGAACCCGGACCCGATCACCGCCACCCGCACATGCTCGTGCACGTCCTCGTGCTCGCTCATCCCGAAGCCTCCACGCATCGCTCTTCGGACTCTGCCAGTGAACACTGGCGCAATGGGGAGAGTAGAGCAGCCGCGTACCGATGGGTAGGGGTCGCGGGGAGGTAAGTTACCGGCGGTACAACATAGGCTGCGGTCGTGACGGAGAAGCGTGAGTACCGCATGGAGGAGCTGGCGAGGCGGGCCGGCATCACAGTGCGCACCCTGCGCTTCTACCGCGAACGCAAACTGCTCCCGCCGCCCCGCCGCGAGGGCCGTATCGCCTGGTACGACGACCACCACCTGGCCCGCCTGCGCACGATCGCGGCGCTGCTGGAACGCGGCCACACCCTGACCGGCATCGCGGAACTGGCGGAGGCCCTGGACCACGGCCGCGACGTGGCGGACCTGCTGGGCGTGGACCCCCCTTCCGAAGAGGAGCCGGTCCGCCTCACCCCCGAGGAACTCGCCGCCCGCTTCGAGGGCCAGGTCACCCCGGAGAACCTCGCCGCCGCACTGGACCTGGGCTACCTCGGCACCGACGGCGACGAGATCGTCCACATCAGCCGCCGCCTCCTCGACGTCTCCTCGGCCCTGGTCGCCGAGGGCATCCCCCTCGCCGAGGTCCTGGCCGCCGGCAAACGCGTCCGCGACCACGTCGACGAACTGGCGGAACTCTTCGCCGACCTGGTCCTCCGCCACACCACGGAGAACGACCTCACCCGCCTGCGCCCGCTCGCGCGGAGCGTGGTGGAGGCGGAGCTTTCACTGGCGCTGGACCGACGGCTGCGCAAGCGCACCTAGCCGGTCGCCCGTCACATGTCGAAGACGACCGTCACGGGAGCGTGATCCGACCACCGCTCGCCATGGCTGGCGGCCCGCTCCACGAACGCCTTGACAGCCTTCCCCGCAAGGCCGGGAGTCGCGACGGCGAGATCGATCCTCCAACCTGAATCGTTGTCGAAGGCCCGCCCCCGGTACGACCACCACGAGTACGGCCCCTCGACATCGGGATGCAGCGCCCGCACCACGTCGACGTACCCCCCGTCGGCCGCGTCGAAGACCCGCGTCAGCCACTCCCGCTCCTCCGGCAGGAAGCCGGAGTTCTTCTGGTTGGCGCGCCAGTTCTTCAGGTCGGCCGGCTGGTGGGCGATGTTCCAGTCGCCGCAGACGACGACCTCGCGGCCGTCGGCGGCGGAGCGCTCGCGCAGGCCCTTGAGGTAGGCGAGGAACTCGCCCATGAAGCGGACCTTCTCGTCCTGGCGCTCGGTGCCGACCTCGCCGGAGGGGAGGTAGAGGGAGGCGACCGTCACACCGGGCAGGTCGACCTCGACGTACCGCCCGCTCGTGTCGAACTCGCTCGACCCGAAGCCGACCTGGACACGGTCGGGCTCCCGGCGGCTGTAGAGGGAGACGCCGGCGCGGCCCTTGGCGGCGGCGGGCGCGTGCACGACGTGCCACCCCTCGGGCGCGCGGACCTCCTCGGGCAGTTGCTGCGGCTCGGCGCGCACCTCCTGCAGGCAGAGCACATCGGCGGAGGTGTCCGCGAGCCACTCCACGAAGCCCTTCTTCGCGGCGGCGCGCAGTCCGTTTACATTCGCAGAGGTCACAGTGAGCACCAGGGCACCCTACCTGCACACTGGACTGAGTCCTGTTCTGGATTGTATCGATATACGCTTCTCCTCATTGGTTTACGGTTTGCCCATGGACATCCGCCGCGTCTCCTTCGACCACCCTGACGCCCTCAAGCTCAACGACCAGGTCCAGGCCGAGTACGCCGCCCGGTACGGCGACGAGGGCGACGCCACGCCCCTGAGCCCCTCGGACTTCGCGCCCCCGAACGGCGTCTACCTCATCGCCTACGACGAGTTCGACAGCCCCGTCGCGACCGGCGGCTGGCGCACCCAGGACGCCAACGACGAGGGCTACAGCGACGGGGACGCCGAGCTCAAGCGGATGTACGTCGTCGAGCAGGCCCGGGGTCGCGGCCTCGCCCGGCGCATCCTGGCCGCCCTGGAGGAGGACGCGCGCGCGGCGGGCCGGCTCCGCATGGTCCTGGAGACCGGCGACAAGCAGCCGGAGGCCATAGCGCTGTACGTCTCCAGCGGCTACGAGCCGTGCGCGAAGTTCGGCTACTACCGGCACTACGAGTCGAGCCGCTGCTACGCGAAGGCGCTGTGAGCGGCTCGGGCCGGGGTCGCGGAGACCTCAGGCCCGAGGGCGGAGAGCTCAGGCCGGGGGCGGAGGGCAGGAGAAGGGCACGTGACTTGCGAGGGCGGCGGTGCGAGGAGGGAGGGGCCACGGTCGGGTCCTTCTGTGTCGGGTGGG
>MWJO01000139.1 GCA_002027195.1 Streptomyces sp. GKU 895
TCTCGCCGGAGGAACTGCGCGGCATGGCCTTCGTCCTGCTGATCGCGGGTCATGAGACCACCGTCAACCTCATCACCCCGACCGACACGGTGGACCACCTGGAGGACGCGGGCACCGCGAAGCTCACCGCGCAGGCGGGGGACACGTTCAGCAAGCGGATCAGCACCCGCGCCGAGACCTCGGCCGGCAAGGCCGTCGGCAAGGTGCGCATCCGCTTCACGATCGTGGGGGACACCGACACCACCTTCACCGGCGGCGAGAGCGTCGCCACGATCGTCACCAGCAGCTCCGGCGTCGCCGTCGCGCCCGCGCTGAAGGCCGGTGAGAAGACGGGCGACTTCACCGTCCGCGCCACCGTCGTGGGCCGCGCGGTCGCCGGCCTCGACTACAAGGCCACCGTCACCGAGCGCGTCGCCGACGACCTCGTCCGCACCGGCGACACCGCGCTGACCTGCACCCCGGGTGGGGAGTTCGCCGACCAGGTCGAGGTCAAGGCGACGTACGACGGCGCCGTGGCGGACGGCGTCGCCGCCACCGCCACCCTGATCACCTCGGCGGACGACCCCACCGAGAACACCAAGGGCCCCTACTTCAAGGACGCGGACGGCAAGACCGTACGCACCCTGACGGGCCTGGAGACGGACGCGAACGGCCTGCTGAAGCTGCCGAAGCTGTACGCCGACGACACCACCGGCACGTTCCTGCTCCGCATCACCACCGCGGGCGGCGCGTCCCTGACCGTCGAACTGACGGTCGCGGCGGCCGCCGAGCCGACGCAGTCGCAGTCGCCGAGCCCTTCGGCCGGCACCGGCGCGTAAGTTCCCGTACCACCTCGACGCGCCTTCCCCGGAAGGGCGCCGTCGTCGTGTGCGACGTGTTCTCATCTCGGCCGCCCGTTGCTACGGTGCCGGACCTGACGATGTATCAGTTCCGGGCTCATGGGGTCCGGTCGGGAGGCCGTCATGCGTGCCCTCATCGCCGCCGGGATCGGCCTGGCCGTCGCGCTCGCGCTGGTGTTCACGATCACCGCGATGGGCTCGCCGACCGGCAGGACGTCGCCGAAGCCGCTGCTCACGACCGTGCCGTCACACCCGTAACCGCCCGGGAGGGAGGCCGAGATGCGCCGCAAGGCCAGCCTGATCCTGCTCGCCCTCGCCGTGTTCTTCGCGGCGCTGTCCCCGATGCTGCGCTGGTACGCCTTCCCGCGCCTGGCGAAGATCCCGGCGAACCAGTACCAGGACATGGTCCTGGAGGCCAGGGACGCCACCCTCGTCGACAACTCCCTCCAGGAGAAGAAGGTCTCCAAGATCACCATCGTGCAGACCCTCAAGGGCAACGTGGAGGCCTCGGAGAAGATCGAGAAGACGCTCGGCCGGGACGTCGTCGTCTGGGACAGCCTGTCGTACGCCCAGGACCCCGACGGCAAGATGGTCGCCTACATCCCCGAGCGCTACATCTTCGACGCCCACAGCCAGGACCCCGTCCACGCCACCGGCGAGATGGTCGACGGCGACCCGGTCAAACGCGAGGGCATCGAGTTCAAGTGGCCTTTCCGGACGGAGAAACGGGACTACGAGTACTTCGACGCGCAGACCCGCACCAGCAACCCCATCCACTACAAGGGGACGCAGAACTTCCGCGGTCTGGAGGTCTACTACTTCGAGCAGACCATCCCCTGGACCCAGGTGAAGTTCCCCAAGAAGCTGCCCGTCGCCGGCATCACCCCCGAGCAGATCGCCAAGACCGGCATGACCCGCTGGTACACCACGGTCCGCAAGTTCTGGGTCGAGCCCGTCACCGGCGCCCCCGTCTACGGCGAGGAGATCCACAAGGAGGAGCTCCGCGGCGGCACCCTCCTGGGCGACCGCGAGAAGGTCACGGCCTTCGCCGGCCACGTGAAGATGCGCGAGGACTACATCGAGCACACGGTCGACCTGGTCAAGTCCAACCGGCTGCTGGTCCTGCTGATGACGACGTACCTCCCCTGGGGCTTCCTCACCCTCGGAGTCCTGCTCCTCGCCCTCTCCCTGTGGCTGGAGGCCCGCAGCCGTCGCCCGGACGAACCGGCGCCCGCCGACGCCGACGAACCGGAACCGATCACCGCCTGAGGCGCGCGTTGGTGTGCCGCGTCGGCTCCGCGGTCGCCGGGTCCTCCGGCCACGGGTGCTTGGGGTACCGGCCGCGCAGCTCCGCCCGTACGCCCTTGTAGCCGTCCTTCCAGAAGGAGGCGAGGTCGGCGGTGACGGCCGCGGGCCGCCCGGCGGGGGAGAGGAGATGGACGAGCAGGGGCACCCCGGCGACCCGCGGCGACTCCTGCAGCCCGAACATCTCCTGCAACTTGACGGCGAGAACGGGCTGTTCGGGCTCGGAGTAGTCGATCCGGATCCTGGACCCGCTCGGCACCGCGATCCGCTCGGGCGCGAGCTCGTCGAGCCGCCCCGCCTCACCCGAGGCCCAGGGAAGCAGCCGGTTCAACCCCGCCCCGGCATCGATACGCGCCAGATCGGCCCGCCGTCGCGCCCGCCCGAGCTCCGGCTCCAGCCACTCGTCCACGCGCGCGTGGAGCGCGTCGTCGGAGACATCCGGCCAAGGGTCGCCGACCCGCAGCCGCAGAAAGGCGAGCCGCTGCCGCAGTACGCCGGCCTCCGGCGACCAGTGCAACAACCCGAGCCCCTCCTGCCGCAGCCCTTCGAGCAGCGCCTCGCGTACGAGGGTGGCGTCGGCGTCCTTCAAGGGCCGTGCGGCCAGCTCGATCGCCCCGAGCCGCTCGACGCGTCGCGCGACGACGTCCCCGTCGGCCCAGTGGACCTCCTGCGCCTCTGAGTACATCGAGGCGGCCGCCAAGCGTGCCGTGTCCTCGTCCACGCTCGCGGCGAGCTGCACCCGCGCGTGCCCTTTTCCGACGGGCCGGTCGGCGACGGCCACGGCGATCCAGGACGCGCCGCGAAGCGCGGAAGCCTCCGGCAGTTCGGCGCGAGTGCCGGAGGCCATGAGATAGGAACCCCCGTCGACTTTGGCGACGCGCTCGGGAAAGGCGAGGGCGGCGACGACACCGACAAGCCGCTCATCGCCGCCAGGGTGCCGCTGACCGGCGACGACCTTGTCCGTGCCGTTCGCGGCATCGGCTGTCGAGACCGCCCGCAGTCGCCGTACCTCCGCGCGCCACCGCCCCGCATACGCGTCACCGCCACGCCGAGCGGCCCGAAGAGCCGCCGCGAGGTCATCCCCGTACTCCCGCGGAACGTCCTCCGACAGCAGCGCCACCACCTCGGCCGCGTCCCCCGGCGCGTCCAGCAACGCCCGTCCCAGCCGCGGATGCACCCCCGTCCCGAGCCAACCGCACCCCCCGCTGCCGTGGCCCGCCCGGCGGACGTCCACGGCGTCCACCGCCGCGAGCGCACTCCGCGCCGCCGCCATCGCCCCACCCGGCGGCGGATCCAGCAACGCCAGCCCGGACGCGTCTGGATCGCCCCAGCAGGCCACCTGGAGCGCGAACGCCGTCAGGTCGGCCACCTTGATCTCCGGCGCCGGAAACAGCGGCAGACGCGCGTCCTCGGCCTCCGCCCAGCAGCGGTACACCGCTCCCGGCGCCTCACGCCCGGCACGCCCCGCCCGCTGCCGCCCGGCAGCCCGCGAGGCCCGCACGGTCGTCAGCGCGCTCAACCCGCGCGCGTGATCCACCCGAGGTTCCCGGGCCAGCCCGGAGTCCACGACCACCCGCACCCCGGGCACCGTCAGCGAGGACTCGGCGACGGACGTCGCCAGCACCACCCGCCGCCGCTCCGCGGGAGCCAGCACCGCGTCCTGCACGACCGCCGGAGCCCGCCCGTGCACCTGGAGCACCTCGACATCACCCAGGCCGCCGAGCTGACCGGCCACCCGCGCGATCTCCCCGACGCCCGGCAGGAAGCACAGCACGTCCCCCGACCGCTCGGCCAGCGCCCGCCGCACCACCGACGCCACATGCGCGAGCAGCGCCGGGTCGACCCGCATCCCGTGCGGCGGCCGCACCGGCCGTACCGGCGGCGCCCACACCACCTCCACCGGGTACGACACCCCCGCCGCCTCGACGACCGGCGCCCCGCCCAGCAGCCCCGCCCAGCCCTCGGCGTCCGTCGTCGCCGACGCGGCCACCAGCCGCAGCTCAGGCCGCAGGGTCTGCCGTACGTCCCACAGGAAGGCGGCGGACGTGTCCGCGTCCAGATGCCGTTCGTGGCACTCGTCCAGCACCACCACGTCGACGCCCGTGAGCTCCTGGTCGCGCTGGAGCCTTTGAAGCAGCACACCGGTCGTGACGACCTCCACGCGCGTGTGCCGCCCGACGACCCGCTCCCCGCGCACGGTGTATCCGACGCTCTGTCCGGCCTTCTCGCCGAGCAGCCACGCCATCCGCCGGGCGGCGCGCGGGCGGCGATGCGGCGCGGTTCGGCCACGAGCACCCGCCGCGCGGGGGCGTCGGCGTCCAGGAGACCGGCCAGCGCCAGCGGCACCAGGGTCGTCTTGCCGGTGCCGGGCGGCGCGACGAGGACAGCGGTGCCGTGCCCCTCCAGGGCCTCGTTCAGACCGGGAAGGGCACTGCGTACGGGAAGGGCGTCCAGGGCGTCGTAACGGATCACGCACTCAGTCTCGTACGCACACGAAGATCGCCGTCCCCGGGATCAGGTTCCCGCGCAGGGGCGACCAGCCGCCCCACTCCGAGGTGTTCCAGGCCGGCCACTCCGGTTCCACCAGGTCCACGAGACGGAAGCCCGACGCCGCGATGTCCCGCACCCGGTCGCCGATCGTCCTGTGGTGCTCGACGTAGACCGCGCGGCCGTGCTCGTCCTGCTCGACGTACGGCGTGCGGTCGAAGTAGGAGGCGGACACCGACAGCCCCTCCGGACCCGGCTCGTCCGGGAACGCCCAGCGGATCGGGTGGGTCACCGAGAAGACGAAACGGCCGCCCGGGCGCAGCACCCGCCGCACCTCCGTCAGGACCCGTACCGGGTCGGCGACGAAGGGCAGCGCCCCGTACGCCGAGCAGGCCAGGTCGAAGGAGGCGTCCGCGAAGGGGAGGGCGCCGGCGTCGGCGCAGACCAGGGGGAAGGAGCCGCCGATGCGCAGGGCGTGCTGGAGCTGGCGGTGCGAGATGTCGAGCGCGACCGGGCGGGCGCCCTGCGCGGCCAGCCAGCGCGAGCACTGGGCGGCGCCGGCGCCGATCTCCAGGACGCGCCTGTCCTTGAGCTCCTCCGGCGGGCCGAGCAGCTCGGCCTCCACCTCGTCCAGGCCCTCGGGGCCCCACACGAAGCGGTCGTCGCCGAGGAACGTGCCGTGTTCCACCTGGTACTCGTCGGCGTTCCGGTCCCACCAGCCGCGGTTGGCCCGGGAGCTCTCGGCGGCTCCCGCGTCGCGCCGCGTGGCCTCCGGCTCGAAGTCGGACTCGGAAGAAGTGGGCTCTTGGATGATCGGCTCCCTCGTCGTACTCTTCCCTCCAACCCGTCCCCACGGGTGTCACGGGAGAGGTGTCTCAGGCCTGCGTGGCCTCCAGAGACAGTTCTTGTGCCGGGTATGCGGCGATCCGCCCCGGGTGTGCGCCTTCGCGCATTGACCCTGCCCGGCTGCCCCCGTATGCTACAAGTTGCGCTGCGGGCCTGCGCACCTCAGACGTAGCAGGCTGCGCTCGCATCTGTTGTATGTCCCCTCGGTTGTCGAGGCGCCATCACCAGTTTCTGGTTTGGCGCTTCCTTGGCTGTCCGGCTTCATCAGAGCGATACGGGCTCCCGGCGTAGCAGTACCTACGACTTTCTGTCCGTAACCGGAGCCCTTTCCCACATGACGAGCAGCACCGAGACCACCGCCACCACCCCGCAGGTTGCGGTCAACGACATCGGTAACGAGGAAGCCTTCCTCGCCGCGATCGACGAGACGATCAAGTACTTCAACGACGGCGACATCGTCGACGGCGTCATCGTGAAGGTCGACCGGGACGAGGTCCTGCTCGACATCGGTTACAAGACCGAAGGTGTCATCCCGAGCCGCGAGCTCTCGATCAAGCACGACGTCGACCCCAACGAGGTCGTCGCCGTCGGTGACGAGATCGAGGCCCTTGTTCTCCAGAAGGAGGACAAGGAAGGCCGCCTGATCCTCTCGAAGAAGCGCGCCCAGTACGAGCGTGCCTGGGGCACCATCGAGAAGATCAAGGAAGAGGACGGCATCGTCACCGGTACCGTCATCGAGGTCGTCAAGGGTGGTCTCATCCTCGACATCGGCCTCCGCGGCTTCCTCCCGGCCTCCCTGGTCGAGATGCGCCGTGTCCGCGACCTCCAGCCCTACGTGGGCAAGGAGCTCGAGGCGAAGATCATCGAGCTGGACAAGAACCGCAACAACGTGGTGCTGTCCCGCCGTGCCTGGCTGGAGCAGACCCAGTCCGAGGTCCGCCAGACGTTCCTCACGACCCTCCAGAAGGGTCAGGTCCGCTCCGGTGTGGTCTCCTCGATCGTCAACTTCGGTGCCTTCGTGGACCTGGGTGGCGTCGACGGTCTGGTCCACGTCTCCGAGCTGTCCTGGAAGCACATCGACCACCCGTCCGAGGTTGTCGAGGTCGGCCAGGAAGTCACCGTCGAGGTCCTCGACGTCGACATGGACCGCGAGCGTGTCTCCCTGTCGCTGAAGGCGACGCAGGAGGACCCGTGGCAGCAGTTCGCCCGGACCCACCAGATCGGCCAGGTCGTCCCGGGTAAGGTCACCAAGCTGGTTCCGTTCGGTGCGTTCGTCCGCGTGGACGAGGGCATCGAGGGTCTGGTCCACATTTCCGAGCTGGCCGAGCGCCACGTGGAGATCCCGGAGCAGGTCGTCCAGGTCAACGACGAGATCTTCGTCAAGGTCATCGACATCGACCTCGAGCGTCGTCGCATCAGCCTCTCGCTGAAGCAGGCCAACGAGTCCTTCGGTGCCGACCCGGCCTCGGTCGAGTTCGACCCGACCCTGTACGGCATGGCCGCGTCGTACGACGACCAGGGCAACTACATCTACCCCGAGGGCTTCGACCCCGAGACCAACGACTGGCTCGAGGGCTACGAGAAGCAGCGTGAGGAGTGGGAGCGCCAGTACGCCGAGGCGCAGACCCGCTTCGAGCAGCACCAGCAGCAGGTCATCAAGAGCCGCGAGGCCGACGCTGCCGCTGCCGCCGAGGGTGGCGACGCCGCCGGTGCGGCTCCGGTCGCGGGTGGCGGTTCGTACTCCTCCGAGGGTGCGGACACCTCCGGTGCCCTGGCTTCCGACGAGGCGCTCGCCGCGCTTCGCGAGAAGCTCGCGGGTGGCCAGAGCTGAACGCTCACTGAGCACTAGCTCCTGACTGAGGGGCCGTACCTTCCGAGGTGCGGCCCCTCAGCCGTGTCCGGCCCCCGGCGTTTCTCGTGACACGGCGGAGCGACGCATGAAAACGCCGTAAGAGATGCCTGATCAGCTCCGCTCGTGGGAATGCCCCTGCTTCAGGGGGCGTTGAAGCGTATGAACACGAGGAGGAGCGGTCACTGTGCTTGATCCGCAGGGTTTGTACGCATGGGAGCCGAAGGGCCTGGCCGTCGTCGACATGGCGCTCGCCCAGGAGTCGGCCGGCCTTGTCATGCTCTACCACTTCGACGGATACATCGACGCGGGCGAGACCGGCGACCAGATCGTCGACCGGGTGCTCGACTCGCTGCCCCACCAGGTCGTGGCCCGCTTCGACCACGACCGGCTCGTGGACTACCGGGCCCGCCGTCCGCTGCTCACCTTCAAGCGCGACCGCTGGACCGACTACGAGGTCCCCTCGATCGAGGTGCGACTCGTCCAGGACGCCACCGGGGCGCCCTTCCTGCTGCTGTCGGGGCCCGAGCCGGACGTGGAGTGGGAGCGCTTCGCGGCGGCCGTCCAGCAGATCGTGGAACGGCTCGGTGTCCGCCTCTCCGTGAACTTCCACGGCATCCCCATGGGCGTCCCGCACACCCGCCCCGTCGGCCTCACCCCGCACGGCAACCGCAACGACCTGGTGCCCGGCCACCGCAGCCCCTTCGACGAGGCGCAGGTCCCCGGCAGCGCCGAGTCGCTCGTCGAGTACCGCCTCATGGAGGCCGGACACGACGTCCTGGGCGTCGCCGCGCACGTCCCGCACTACATCGCGCGCTCCCCGTACCCGGACGCGGCCCTGACCGTCCTGGAGGCCATCACGGCGGCCACCGGTCTGGTGCTGCCGGGCATCGCGCACGCGCTGCGTACCGACGCGCACCGCACGCAGACCGAGATCGACCGCCAGATCCAGGAGGGCGACGAGGACCTCGTGGCTCTCGTCCAGGGCCTTGAGCACCAGTTCGACGCGGCGGCGGGCGCGGAGACCCGCGGCAACATGCTCGCCGAGTCCACCGACATCCCGTCCGCCGACGAGATCGGGCTCGAGTTCGAGCGCTTCCTGGCGGAGCGGGAGGGCGACAACTGAGCCGGCCGGGTGCGTTGTCAGCGGGACCGCCTAAGCTGCGGCTCATGCTGAAGGTGGGCCTGACCGGTGGGATCGGTGCCGGTAAGAGTGAGGTGTCGCGGCTGCTCGTCGAGCGGGGGGCCGTGCTGATCGACGCGGACCGTATCGCGCGCGAGGTCGTCGCGCCCGGTACGCCCGGGCTGGCCGCCGTCGTGGAGGCCTTCGGGCCGGGTGTGCTCGCCGAGGACGGCGGCCTGGACCGGCCCAGGCTGGGGTCGATCGTGTTCGCCGATCCCGAGAAGCTCGCCGTGCTGAACTCGATCGTGCATCCCCTGGTGGGCGCCCGCTCCCGCGCCCTCGAATCCGCCGCCGACGACAACGCGGTCGTCGTCCACGACGTCCCGCTCCTCACCGAGAACGGCCTCGCCCCGCTCTACGACGTCGTGGTCGTCGTCGACGCCGCCCCCGAGACCCAGCTCGACCGCCTCGTCAGGCTGCGCGGCATGACCGAGGACGACGCACGCGCGCGGATGGCCGCCCAGGCGACGCGGGAGAAGCGCCGCGAGATCGCGGACATCGTCATCGACAACGACGTACCCCTGGACGACCTGCGGCGACGCGTGGCGGACGTATGGGACGAGCTCGTACGAAGAGCCCGCGCGCCCCGCGCGGACGAGGGCTCGCCCCGGACGTCCCAGGAATAGCGGCCCCCTGTCCGGGCGTTGAACCCTCCCAGTGAGGGAAGGACTCTGCCGTGCCCGAGACCAGCGGTTCGACCGGACGTACTCCGGAGACGCATGTCATCGACTTCCGTGCCGCCGAGCAGTTGCTGGCCGCGCGGGACCCGCAGGGTGCGGTGAAGCTGCTCGACCAGGTGATCGCCGCGCACCCCGAGAACACCGCCGCCCGCCTGCTGCGCGCGCGTGCCTTCTTCGCGGCCGCCCAACTACGGCCAGCGGAGCTGGAGTTCACCATCGTCCTGGAGCGCGAGCCGGACAACGCGTTCGCGCACTTCGCGCTCGCCCGGACCTACGAGCGTCAAGCCCGCCCCGACCAGGCCAAACGCCACTTCCGGCTGGCCGCCGCACTGGACCCGAACCCGCAGTACCTGAAGGCGGCGCGGTTCGACGCGTGACGGCTCAGGGCGCGGGCCGGTCCGGGGGCCGGTTCCCCGGTCGCCGGTACGGCGGCCGCTGTCCTGGTGACCCGCGCGGTGGCCGGTGCTCCGCCGGCCGGTACGGTGGGACGTCCGGGCCCGGCTGGTAGTGCGGGCCCTGTCGGATGTGCCGGAGGATCAAGGTCAGATCGACAGTGATGACCAGCCAGAGCACCCCGCAGGCGGCGGCCCACCCGGGGCGGCCCGCGAGGGCGAACGCGGCTGTCCCGAAGATCGTCCAGACCAGTCCCCACACGCTCAGCCAGAACCGGGCCCGCAGCGCACTGCGCGCGGTCGCCGGCTCACTGCCCGTACGCATCGGGATCACCACTCCTCTCTGCCAACGTACTCCTCGTACTCCTCGTACTCTTCGTACTCCTCGTACTTTTCGTTCGCCTGGTACTCCTTGCCGGAGGGCGCGTGCTGCCGGACACCGATGAGCTCGCCGAGGTGCTGCTCGACCTCGCGGTACCCCATGAAGACATCAACGCGATCGTCGCCCGGCGGCGGACGCTGGCGGCAGACGCCGGTGCGATGCGGCTGGTGGCGGAGTGCGTCGAGGCACTGGTGCGCGACATGGGGGAGATCGTCGAGTACGGCGACGGCTTGCAGCTGACCGCACGGACCGCCGAGGCGCCGGTGGCGCTGCGCCGGATCTTCCCCGCGTACGTGTTCGTCGCGGCGCTTCCGCACACGCGCGCGTACCACCGGGCGCGGGGTGTCCCCGCCGACGTCTCCCGGCGCACCCTTACCGACCTCGGACGGAACATGGCCGTCCACCGCAGGCGGTACGGGACGGCGGGAGTCCAGTCGCCGCAGTGGCTGATGCTCCATCTCCGCGGTGAGATCTACCAGTTGGGGAGACTGCACTTCCAGCGGGCGCGGCTCTGGTCGGGCGCGGCACGGGGGCTCGCGGCGGCGGGGATGCAGGCGACGACCGGCACGCTCTGTCTGGACCTGCACATCCCCGACTTCCTCGGCCCGCTGACGCCGGACGCGTGCGACCGGGCGGTGGCGCTGGCGGGGGAGTTCTTCGCGAAGCACTACCCCGAGGAGGGGTACCGGGCGGTGATGTGCCACTCGTGGCTGCTGGATCCGCAGTTGAAGCGGTATCTGCCCGCCGACTCTAACATCGTCCGCTTCCAGGAGCGGTTCCGGATCGCGCCACGAGACGCCGAGTCGGCTGACACCGAGCCGGTCCAGTTCGTGTTCGGGGACCCGGAGCTGCCGGTGGCGGGGCTGCCTCGGCGTACGTCGGTGGAGCGGGCGGTGGGCGACCATCTGCGATCGGGCGGGCACTGGTACATCGGGCACGGGTGGTTTCCGCTGCCCCAGGAGGGGTCTCAAGCGGGGCTTCAGGAGGGGTCTCAAGCGGAGCTTCGGGAGGGGTCTCAAGCGGAGCTTCGGGAGGGGTCTCAAGCGGAGCTTCGGGGAGGGGCTTCGTCCCTCGGACGGGTGAATGTGTTCGGGTGGGGAACGGCCTTGCGGATGCGGGTCGTTGGACGGGCATGGAACTGAAAATGCGTGAGGGGTACGAGGGGACGGGACCGGGGGCGATCACTCCGGACGGCTGCGCGGTGGAGCTGTACTCACGGCTCCCGGTGTACGACGAGCCGGACATCATCGCCGCGGCCGTGCCGACGGGGGCGCACATCCTGGAACTGGGCTGCGGCGTGGGGAGGATGACCCACCCGCTGCTGGAACGGGGCTTCACGGTCACGGCGGTGGACGAGTCCCCGGAGATGCTGGCCCGCGTCCAGGGGGCGCGCACGATACGCGGCAAGGTCGAGGAGCTCGACCTGGGCGAGACG
Organism: Streptomyces sp. GKU 895; assembly: GCA_002027195.1. Taxonomy (GTDB): domain Bacteria; phylum Actinomycetota; class Actinomycetes; order Streptomycetales; family Streptomycetaceae; genus Streptomyces. The sequence continues at coordinate 11,399 of MWJO01000139.1, forward strand.
TTCGACGTGGTGATGCTCGCGTCGTTCCTCGTCCACGCCGGCGACGCCGAGGTGCGACGCGGGATGCTGCGCGCCTGCGCCCGGCATGTGGCGGAGGGCGGGTGCGTACTGATCCAGCGGGAGGGCGAGGACTACCACACCAACCTGCCGCGCGAGCGCGTCGACCCCAGCGGCTTCACCCTCCGCATGGTGTCGGCGGAGCCGGTCGGCGACGGGGTGAACTCGGTACGCGCGGAGTACGAGTTCCCGGACGCGGTGTGGACCCAGACGTTTCTGGCCCGGCCGCTGACGAAGGACCAGTTCGAGGAGGCACTGGGGGAGGCGGGCCTGCGGGTGGACAAGTACCTGACGGAGGACCGGATATGGGTGCGGGCGGTGCGTGCGGAGACGGTGTCGGTCTGAGGTCGTTCGCCGGGCGCCGATGAGTTTCCGTGCGGGGGCCGGTCTACCTCTGTGACAGCACAACGGACCGCATCCCACAGGAGCCCCCGATGTCCGAGACCACCGTATCCGTCACCGCCGCCGCGTCCGCCGACTCCGGTACCGGCACCGTCGTCGCCGAGTCCGCGACGGCCCGTGGGCGCCGCGCCAGGATCGCCCTGCGCACCATTCAGGTGCTGCTCGCCCTGTTCTACGCGTTCGCGAGCGCGCTGCCCAAGCTGATCGCGCACCCCACGGCGGCCGACGCCTTCGCCGAGATGGGCTGGGGCAACGCGGGGATGTACACCATCGGCGCGCTCGAACTCGCCGGTGCGATCGCGTTGCTGGTGCCGGTGCTGCAGTCGGTGGCGGCGGTGGCGCTGAGCGGGCTGATGGTGGGCGCGTTCGTGGTCCAGGTCTCCTACTTCGACGGGGAGAACGCCGCGACGCCACTGATCCTGATCATCCCGCTGGCCCTGATCGCCTGGGCGCGCCGCGGTCAGAACGCGCAGCTGCTGCGGCTCCTCCGGCACCGCTCGTGACCACTGCTCCGGCGTCCTGCGAACCCCGGACGGACTGGCCAGCCCAGCCCGCCCGGGGTTCGCAGGACGGACGTCCCCTTCTCAGCGCCGGCCCGCATCTCTCAGCCCGTCCGGCGGTCGAGGACGAGGCCCTCACCGCCCGCCCGTGCGGCCACCCTTACGGCCACCCTTACGGCCACCCGGCATCCCGGGCACCCCGCCAGGCACTCCACCCATCCCCCGCAGCCGTTCCATGTCCCGCCGGTCCCGTTTGGTCGGGCGCCCGGCGCCCCGGTCACGGATGCCCGCCGGAGCGACCGCCTCACGCGGCGGAGGCGGCGGGCTGTTGTCGACATAGCACTGCACGGCGACAGGAGCCCCCACCCGCTTCCGGATGAGGCGCCTGACGACGACGATCCGCTCCCGCCCCTCATGGACCAGACGGACTTCGTCACCGACCCGGACGGAGTGGGCCGGCTTGACCCGCTCACCGTTCACCCGGACATGCCCGCCCTTGCAGGCGGCCGCACCGGCGGACCGGGTCTTGATCAGCCGCACGGACCAGATCCAGCTGTCGATGCGAACCGTCTCGCCCTGCTGCGGTCCGGCGGCCTCGGCGGCGGCCACAGCGGCGGCGATCTGCGGATCCTGCCCCGCACCGCCCTCACGACCGGCCGGCTCCGCTTTGGCGGACGCCGACTCCGCCCGGGCGGACGCCGACTCCGCCCGGGCGGGTGCCGGCATCGCGCCAGGAGCGGTCGGCGCGTCCTCGACACCGTTCGAGCGGCTGCGACGGCGTCCATGCCTCGCCCGCCCGCCTTCCCACGTTCAGCAGCCATGCCTCGACCTAGCCGCCCGCCCCGCCCGCCCCGACGCCATTTCCGCAGCCCCGCTCCCACCCTCGTGATTCCGGCGGCGAGGACAGGTCGTACGGTGGTGACGTGGACGCCTCGACGACCTGGACCAGCGCATCGCGGGCTGCCGTGCCTGCCCGCGGCTGGTCGACTGGCGGGAGGAAGTGGCCCGTACGAAACGGGCCGCCTTCGCCGACCAGACGTACTGGGGCCGCCCGGTGCCGGGATTCGGGCCCTCGGACGCCCGGATGCTGATCGTCGGCCTCGCCCCAGCCGCGCACGGAGGCAACCGCACCGGCCGGATGTTCACCGGCGACCGGTCGGGAGACGTGCTGTACCAGGCGCTGTACGACATCGGCCTGGCCTCGCAGCCCACGGCGGTGAGCATCGACGACGGCCTTGAGCTGCACGGCGTCCGCGTCACCTCGCCGGTGCACTGCGCCCCGCCCGCCAACAAGCCCACCCCGGGGGAGCGGGACACCTGCCGCCCCTGGCTGGTGCAGGAGCTGAGGCTGTTGCGGCCGACGCTGCGGTCTGTGGTGGTGCTGGGTGCCTTCGGCTGGCAGGCCACGCTGCCCGCGCTGTCGGCGGCGGGGTGGGACGTGCCCCGGCCGCGGCCCGCCTTCGGGCACGGGGTGCGCGTGCCGCTCGACGGGATCGAGCTCTTCGGCTGCTTCCACGTCAGCCAGCGCAACACGTTCACCGGCCGGCTGACCCCCCAGATGCTCCGGGACGTGCTGCGCACTGCGGCGGCCGTCGATTGAGGGGACCTGGGTCGCCGTACGGGAGTGGGGGCAGGGGAGTCAGCTGGGTTCCCCGAACAACTGCCGTACCGTCGACTCGTAGTTGGTCCGTACGTGCGCGAGGGCGTGGGCGCGGGCCCGCTCCGGGTCGCCGGAGGCGATCGCCTCGTACAACTCTCGGTGTTCTATGAGGAGTTGGGGCCACTCCTCGTTCCGCCGGGTCATCCAGCGCAGTCGGCCGGCGACCGGTTCGAGGGCTTCGATCAGCAGGGTGTTGTCGGCCATGGCCACGATGCGGTCGTGCAGCCGGCTGTTGATGTCCGTGATCGTCTCCGCGTCGCCCGCCTCGGTCGCGGTCGCCGCCTCGTCGAGGAGGCGCTCGACCTCGGCGAGATCCTGCGGTGTCGCGCGGGCCGCGGCCAGCCCCGCCGCGTAGACCTCCAGTGCCTCGCGCAGTTCGAAGAGCTCCTTGACGTCCCGCGGGTTCAGCCGCCGTACGACGGTCCGGCGCGGGGTCTCGAAGTGGACGAACCCCTCGGCGACCAGGGCGCGGATCGCCTCGCGGACCGGCACCCGGGAGACCCCGAAGCGTTCGGCGAGCTCTCGTTCGACCAGCCGGTCGCCGGGGCGCAGCCCGCCCGCGATGATCTCCTGCCGTAGCGAGGCCAGGACGCGTTCGCGGACGGCACCCAGGGGTTCGATCTTCGTCGTGGAGCTCATGGGGCCATCTTCGCCGACTGTGGAGGTGTTTTACGGAGCGTTAACCGAGACGACATCGGTCGGAACGCTTGACGGGAGGACTATGACCGCAGTTTGGTATACCAAACGGCGTTCCAGGCGGCCGTATCCGGCCACCCTCCTCCGTCCCCGGCTCATGGAGGTCCCGTGTCCCTCGCCGACCGTGCCACAGCCACCGGCGCCCCAGCGTTCGTCCCCGATCCGCGCCTCACCAACGAAGACCTCGCGCCCGCCGAGAAGCGGAACTGGAAGGTCTTCGACCTCTTCGCGATGTGGATGTCCGACGTCCACAACCTGGGCAACTACACCTTCGCCGCCGGTCTGCTCGTCCTCGGCATGAACGTGTGGCAGGTCTTCACCTCGCTCCTCGTCGGCTTCGTGCTCATCTACATCGGCATGAACTGGATGGGAAAGATCGGCCAGCGCCACGGCGTCCCGTTCCCGGTCGTCAGCCGCATCAGCTTCGGCATCTGGGGCGCCAACATCCCGGCCCTGATCCGGGCCGTGATCGCCATCATGTGGTACGGCATCCAGACCTATCTGGCCTCCGTCGCGGTGAACGTGATGCTGCTCGCCGCCTGGCCGGGCCTGGAGCCCTGGACGCACAGCTCCTTCCTGGGACTCGACGCGCTGGGCTGGGTCTCCTTCCTCTCCCTGTGGCTGATCCAGGCGCTGATCATCAGCCAGGGCATGGAGTCGGTACGGAAGTTCCAGGACTTCTGCGGGCCGGCGATCTGGATCGTCATGATCGCGCTCGCGGTCTGGGTGCTGGCCAAGGCCGACTGGACCATCTCCCTCACCACCACCCCGCACCCGGTGCCGGGCGGCGAGCAGTGGCGGCAGTGGTTCGGTGCGATCGGCCTGATCCTCGCCACGTACGGCACGCTGATGCTCAACTTCTGCGACTTCTCCCGCTTCGCCCCGGACTACAAGACCGTCCGACGCGGCAACTTCTGGGGCCTGCCCATCAACTCCACGGCGTTCGTGGTCGTCTCGGTGATCGTCACGGCCGGTTCGCTGGAGGTGTTCGGCGAGGCCATCACCGACCCGGCGGAGCTGGTGGCCAAGGTCGGCAACACCTGGGTCCTGGTCGTCGCCGCACTGACCTTCGCCATCGCCACCATGGGCGTCAACATCGTCGCCAACTTCGTCTCACCGGCGTACGACCTCGCCAACGTCTGGCCGCAGAAGATCAGCTTCAAGGTCGGCGGCATGATCAGCACGGTCGCCGCGCTGGTCGTCACCCCCTGGAACCTCTTCTCGAACCCGACCGTCGTCAACTACTTCCTCGGCGGCCTCGGCGCCTTCCTGGGCCCGCTGTTCGGCGTGATCATGCTCGACTACTACTGGATCAAGAAGGGCCGCGTGGACGTCGACGAACTGTTCTCCGGCGCCCCCGGCTCCCGCTACTACTACAAGAAGGGCGTCAACCCCAAGGCGCTGTGGGCGTTCCTGCCGTCGGCGGGCGTCGCGGCCGTCCTTGCCCTCGTGAAGACGTTCAGCGACGTGGCCCCGTACTCCTGGTTCATCGGCACCGCCCTGGCGGCCGGACTGTACGCGCTGCTGTGCCGGGACGAGCGCACCGCCGCCACCAAGGCTGTGGAGGTCTGACGGACGTGCGGATCGTCGTCACCAACTGCAACACCACGCAGGAGATGACCGAGGAGATCGTACGAGGTGCCCGGGCCGCGGCAGGCCCGGGCACCGCCGTGACCGGGCTGACGCCGAAGTGGGGCCCCGAGTCGGCCGAGGGCTGGCTCGACAGCTACCTGTCGGCGGCCGCGGTGATCGACCTCCTGCGGACCTACGAGGGCCCCGCGTACGACGCGGTCGTCATGGCCGGTTTCGGCGAACACGGACGGGAAGGCGTCCGGGAGCTGGTCGACGTCCCCGTCGTCGACATCACCGAGGCCGCGGCCCACCTGGCCTGTCTGCTCGGCCGGCGCTACGGGGTGGTCACCACCCTGGAACGCTCCTGCGGTCAGATCGAGGACAGCCTGGAACTCGCCGGCGTGGGCCGCAACTGCGCCGCGGTGGTCGGAACGGGGCTGAACGTCCTCGAACTCGGCGACGCCGAGCGCACGGAGGCCGCCTTCGTGGCCGCCGCGGAACGGGCCATCGCCGCGGGCGCCGAGGTACTGGTGCTGGGCTGCGCCGGGATGACGGGACTGCAACGGGCGGTGGGGGGAGAAGCTCGGGCTGCCGGTGGTCGACGGGGTGGGGGCCGCGGTGAAGCTGGCAGAGTCCCTGGTGGGGTTGGGACTGAGGACGAGCCGGGGTGGGGCCGG
>MWJO01000014.1 GCA_002027195.1 Streptomyces sp. GKU 895
TTCTGTGCGCCCACGGCGACGGGCCCCGGGGGGCGTGGCGGGGGAGAGGCGGGCGGTCAGGGGCCAGACCGCCGCCGCCGTGAGGGCGATCGCCGCCAGTGGCTGGCCGTGGCCCGGGCCGAGGTGCGGGACCGTCAGATAGACGGCGCCGGCGAGCGCGGAGACGCCGAGCAGGCCGAGCGTCGTGGTGCGGTGGGGGTCGGGCTGGGCGGCGATGCCGGTGGCGGCCACCGCCGTCGCCGTACCCGAGCCGAAGCCGCCGATGAGCACGCCCGCGATGACGGCCCCCACGGTGTGGGTGAGCGCGGCGCCGCCGTAGCCGAGGACGGCGAGGACGAGGCCGGTGCGGGCGAGGAGACGGGGGCCGAACCGGTCGACGCGGGAGGCGAGCAGGAAGCCCGCCGAGGCCGAACTCAGCAGCAGCGCGCTGCCTACGGCGCCCGCCTGGGTGGCGGAGAGCGGAAGCCCCGAGTCGAGCCTGCCGACGGTGGTCGGGAGGAGGTACGGGGCGAGGTACCCGGCCGTGAAAAGGGCGACGAGGGGCCAGGGCAGGGTGGAGCGGGGGGCGGACACGGGCGTTCCCAGGGCATGCGAAAGAAGCGGCTCAGAAAAGGGGGTTGGGCGACGACGTCGACGGACAGGAACGCGCGGGCAATTTGTATCAAGCACGCGGTTCGAGAAGAAGAGTGGGGGGTGTGATGTGGGGCAGCTTCGTGTTTGGGGTGGGGAAGGGCGGGTAGAAGTGGCGCCCGTGGCCGGTGGTCGGCGCCTTAACGCCAGTGGACCGTCGCGCTGCCCGCCGCCGGTACCGTCGCCTCGATCTTGCTCCTGATCTCCCGCATCACCGCCACGATCCGCCCCTCGTGCTCCGGCGTCAGCCGGGCCACCGGCACCGAGCAGCTGATGGCGTCCTGGGCGGGGGAGTCGTAGCGCAGGGCGAAGCCGAAGCCGACGATGCCGGGGACGCCTTCCTCGCGGTCGACCGAGTAGCCGCGGGCCCGGGTCTCGGCGAGGTCCGCCATGAGGGCCTCGCGGGTCGTGCGGGTGCGGGACGTGAGCGCCTCGTACGGGCCCTCGGGCAGGTCCGCGTCGGGGTGTTCGGCGAGCAGGGCCTTACCCAGGGCGCCGCGTGGGCGGGGAGGCGGCGGCCGACGCGGCTGATCGTGCGCAGGTATTCGTGGGACTCGCGGGTCGCCAGATAGGCCACGTCCCGGCCGTCGAGCCGGCCCATGTGGATGGTCTCGCCCAGCGCGTCGGACGCCTCGTCGAGATACGGCCGTACGACCCGGACGCGCGGGTCGGAGTCGAGGTAGCTGGTGCCGGTCAGCAGGGCGTGGATGCCGATGCCGTAGAGGGAGCCGGTGATGTCGGTGCGGACCCAGCCGCGCGAGATCAGGGTCTGCAGGAGGGCGTACATCGAGCTGCGGGGGACCTGGAGCTCGTCGGCCAGCTCCTGGAGGCGCGCCGGGCGGTCCCCGCGGGCCGCGAGCAGTTCCAGCAGCTCGACCGTCCGCGCCGCCGACTTCACCTCGCGGACGCCCGCTGTCTCTGACATGTGCCGATCGTAATCCGACGGGGAGGCGTCATTGACGGCTGTTGTCCGCGTATCTAGCCTCCATCTCTATGTGTGGATATCATCTACATAGGGAGATGGAGAGGGGTCGCTCTGTGCGTCTCACGATCGCCGACGTACGGCTGACGCCGATCCTCGTCGCCGACCCGCCGCTGCTCAACACGCAGGGCGTGCACCAGCCCTACACACCCCGGCTGATCGTCGAGGTCGAGACGGCCGACGGGGTGGTGGGGTTCGGGGAGACCTACGGCGACACCAAGTACCTGGAACTGGCGCGGCCGTTCGCGACCAAGCTGATCGGGCGTCAGGTGACCGACCTGAACGGCCTGTTCGCGGTCGCCGACGAGGTGGCCGTGGCCGAGGCGCGGGTCTCCGGGCAGGTCGACGTGGGTGGGCTGCGCGGTGTGCAGACCGCCGACAAGCTGCGGCTGTCCGTGGTCTCCGGGTTCGAGGTCGCCTGTCTCGACGCGCTCGGCAAGGCGCTGGGGCTGCCCGTGCACGCGCTGCTCGGGGGCAAGGTGCGGGACGCCGTCGAGTACAGCGCCTACCTGTTCTACAAGTGGGCCGACCACCCGGCGGGCGTCGCCGCGGAGAAGGACGACTGGGGGGCCGCCCTCGATCCGGCCGGGGTCGTGGCGCAGGCCCGGGTCTTCAAGGAGCGGTACGGGTTCACGTCGTTCAAGCTCAAGGGCGGGGTGTTCCCGCCGGACGAGGAGATCGCCGCGGTGCGGGCGCTCGCCGAGGCGTTTCCCGGACATCCGCTGCGGCTCGACCCCAACGGCGCCTGGTCCGTGGCGACTTCGCTGCGGGTGGCGGAAGAGCTCGGGGACGTTCTGGAGTATCTGGAGGATCCCGCGCTCGGTACGGACGCCATGGCGGAGGTGGCCGCCGGGACCGGGGTGCCGCTCGCCACGAACATGTGCGTGACGACGTTCGCGGAGATCGCGGAGGCGTTCGGGAAGGGGGCCGTGCAGGTGGTGCTGTCCGATCACCACTACTGGGGCGGCCTCCGGAACACACAGCAACTCGCCGCGATCTGCCGGACCTTCGGGGTGGGGGTGTCCATGCACTCCAACACCCATCTGGGGATCTCACTGGCCGCGATGACGCACGTGGCGGCCACCGTGCCCGGCCTTCACCACGCATGCGACTCGCACTACCCGTGGCAGACGGAGGACGTGCTGACCGAGCGGCTGGTGTTCGAGGACGGGAAGGTGGCCGTGTCCGACGCGCCGGGACTGGGCGTCGAGGTCGACCGGGAGCGGCTGCGGGCGCTGCACCGGCGGTGGGCCGACGACGACGGGGCACTGCGGGAGCGGGACGACGCGGCGGCGATGCGGGTCGCGGAGCCGGGGTGGGTGACGCCGGGGGTGCCGCGCTGGTAGGGCGGGGCCGAAGGGTACGGGCCGGTGTTGACACCCCTGTTGTCAGTGGTGTGGTGCAGACTGGCTGAATCCGTACCACTCGCAGGGAGCGCCCCGTGATCGCGTCCAGCGCATCCGTCGGAAAGGGACCGTCGCACCTCGGAGCGGCCGAGCCGGGTCAGGCCCAGGTCGACCCGCTCGCCGCGCTGCGCACCCCCGACGACCCCCCTTGGGACGTCTATCTCACCGGCACCGTCTTCCTCGACATCATCTTCACCGGGCTCGACTCCGCACCCGTGCGCGGGACCGAGTCCTGGGCGCGCGGGATGGGGTCGAGCCCCGGCGGTGTCGCCAACATGGCCACCGCGCTCGCCCGGCTGGGGCTCAGGACGTCCCTCGCCGCCGCCTTCGGCTCCGACCACTACGGCGAGTACTGCTGGGACGCCCTGGCCCAGGGCGAGGGCATCGACCTCTCACCGTCGCGCACGGTCGCGGGCTGGCACTCGCCCGTCACCGTCTCCATGGCGTACGAGGGCGAGCGGACGATGGTCTCCCACGGCCACGAACCGCCCCCGGAGGAGCCCGCGCCCGACTGCCCGCCCCGCGCGCGTGCCGCCGTCGCCTCCCTCGTGCCGGGCAAGCGCGCCCCCTGGATCGCGCAGGCCGCGAGCAAGGGCACCCGCGTCTTCGCCGACGTCGGCTGGGACGACACCGGCGCCTGGGACCTGGCGGGCCTCGCCGACCTCGAACACTGCGAGGCCTTCCTGCCCAACGCCGAGGAGGCCATGCGGTACACCCGCACCTCCTGCCCGCGCGAGGCGGCCCACGCCCTCCTCGACCATGTGCCGCTCGCCGTGGTCACCCTCGGCGCGGAGGGCGCCTACGCGGTCGACCGGCGCACCGGGGAGTCCGCCGAGGTGCCCGCCATCGCCGTGGAGGCCCTCGACCCCACCGGCGCCGGTGACGTCTTCGTCGCCGGGTTCGTCACCGGCACGCTGGCGGGCTGGCCCCTCGCCGACCGGCTCGCCTTCGCCGGGCTGACGGCCGCGCTCTCCGTCCAGGAGTTCGGCGGCTCCCTGTCGGCACCGGGCTGGTCGGAGATCGGCGCATGGTGGCGCAAGGTCCAGTCACTGCCGGGCCAGGACCCCGCGGCCCTGCGGCGGTACGGCTTCCTGGCGGAACTCGTACCGACGGAACAGGCCCGCCCGTGGCCGCTGAGACGAGCGGTACCGACGATCGGGTTCCGGCGGTCGGCGTAAGAGGGGCTCAGGCCGAGGCGCGGCCCAGAACATCCGTGACCTGGGTGCTTACCGCCTCCCGTGCCGCTCGGGGCAGGGTGCCGAGCGAGGTGCTGGACAGGGTGTCGAGGGCTCGGTCGGGGTCCCGGTCGTAGGGGATCGCCGCGGTCAGCACGTCGTAGCCGTCCCGTACCGCCACCCGCAGCAGCGGCCTGGACTCGCCGGCGGGTGTCACGGCCGCCGCGATCACCAGCGGGGGCTCGCCGGTCTCCGGGAGCTTGCGGTAGGTGCTGGCCAGCGGAGTGCGCCAGCGCAGGCTCAGCAGGAGGGGGCGCTTCGCCGTGAGTTCGGTGAGGTCGGTCTCGAAGGTGCCCTCCGTGTCCAGGGCCGTGGCGCGGGCGTCCAGCACCAGGGCGGCGGGCAGGAGACAGCGCAGGGTGCTGCCGACGATGTTGCCGCCGACCGTCGCGGTACGGCGTACCGCCCCGGTGCCCACCCGCGAGGCCGCCTGGTGCAGCACCTCCGGCACCCGCTCGTCGACCCGGTGGAGCAGCACCGCCGCCCCCAGCTCCCCGGCGCCGAGCACATTGGCCTCTGGCACCTCGCGCAGACTCATCGCCTGCCGGGGGAAGCCGTCCCGCTGCCAGACGGCCCACTGGAGGGTGGCGCCGCCGACGGGTATCGCTCCCTCGGACAGGCACTGGCGTGCCTCGGACACGGACGTGGGCAGACGCAAGAGCACGGCCGACCTGCTTTCCCCGGACTGGCGCGACGAGAACCCGGTGCGCGCGTAGCGGTGTCGGCGCGCATTCTCCCCACGCGCGCGGGGGGCGTATGCAGGGCTCATGGCGGCACTGAGGGCGCCCGTACCCGCGGTCACCGCGGGCGGAAAAGCCCTTCGGCGTTGTCAGTCCCCCGGCGTACCCTGGAAATCGCCAGGCCGCCCATGTGGCGGGCGAGTCGTTTCGAGGAGGACGAGCAAGGCCTACAGAGCCGGCCCATGACTCAGACACCCACAGATCGCACCCCCGCGCAGGGACAGGCGAGAGCACAGTTCACCGTCCCCGCCCAGCACCCCATGGTGACCGTGCTGGGGTCCGGCGACTCCCTGCTGCGCGTGATCGAGAAGGCCTTCCCGGCGGCCGACATCCATGTCCGGGGCAATGAGATCAGCGCGGTCGGCGACGCCGCCGAAGTGGCCATCGTCCAGCGCCTGTTCGACGAGATGATGCTGGTGCTCCGCACCGGACAGCCGATGACGGAGGACGCAGTGGAACGCTCCATCGCGATGCTCAGAGCGAGCGAGAACGGCACCAACGACGGCCAGGAGACCCCGGCCGAGGTGCTCACCCAGAACATCCTCTCCTCGCGCGGCCGGACGATCCGCCCCAAGACCCTGAACCAGAAGCGGTACGTCGACGCGATCGACAAGCACACCATCGTCTTCGGCATCGGGCCCGCCGGTACCGGCAAGACCTATCTGGCCATGGCCAAGGCGGTGCAGGCCCTGCAGTCCAAGCAGGTCAACCGCATCATCCTGACCCGTCCCGCGGTGGAGGCCGGTGAGCGCCTCGGCTTCCTGCCGGGCACGCTCTACGAGAAGATCGACCCCTACCTCCGCCCGCTGTACGACGCGCTGCACGACATGCTCGACCCCGACTCCATCCCGCGCCTGATGGCCGCGGGCACGATCGAGGTCGCCCCGCTGGCGTACATGCGCGGCCGTACGCTCAACGACGCCTTCATCATCCTCGACGAGGCCCAGAACACCTCCCCCGAGCAGATGAAGATGTTCCTCACCCGCCTCGGCTTCGACTCGAAGATCGTGATCACGGGTGACGTGACCCAGGTCGACCTGCCCAACGGCACCAAGTCGGGTCTGCGTCAGGTCCAGGACATCCTCGAAGGCCTCGACGACGTCCATTTCTCCCGCCTGTCGTCGCAGGACGTCGTACGGCACAAGCTCGTCGGCCGTATCGTCGACGCGTACGAGAAGTACGACAGCACGCACGGCACCGAGAACGGCACGCACAAGGACACCAAGGGCGGCCGGGGCAGGGCCGGGCACAAGGGGAAGTAGACACCGCAGCACCATGTCGATCGACGTCAACAACGAGTCCGGAACCGAGGTCGACGAGCAGGCGATCCTCGACATCGCCCGCTACGCACTCGCGCGGATGCGCATCCACCCGCTCTCCGAGCTCTCGGTGATCGTCGTGGACGCCGACGCCATGGAGCAGCTGCACATCCAGTGGATGGACCTGCCCGGGCCGACCGATGTCATGTCCTTCCCGATGGACGAGCTGCGGCCGCCCGGCAAGGACGACGAGGAGCCCCCGCAGGGGCTGCTCGGCGACATCGTGCTCTGTCCCGAAGTGGCCAAGAAGCAGGGGGAGGACGCGCCCACGCAGCACTCCATGGACGAGGAGCTCCAGCTCCTGACCGTCCATGGCGTGCTGCACCTGCTCGGCTACGACCACGAGGAACCGGACGAGAAGGCCGAGATGTTCGGCCTCCAGGCCGCCATCGTCGATGGCTGGCGCGCGGAGAAGGGGCTGACCGGTCCGTCGCCGGCCCCGACCGTGTCATGAGCCTTCCCCTCGTCTCCGGCGCGATCGCCCTGGTCGTCGTCGCCTGGCTCGCCGCCTGCGCGGAGGCGGGCCTCGCACGCGTCTCCAGCTTCCGTGCCGAGGAGGCCGTCCGCGTCGGCCGGCGCGGCAGCGCCAAGCTCGCGCAGGTCGCCGCCGACCCGACGCGCTATCTCAACGTGGCGCTGCTGGTCCGCGTCGCCTGCGAGATGGCCGCGGCGGCGATGGTCACGTACGCCTGCCTGAAGGAGTTCGCCGGCACCACCCAGGCCCTGCTCGTCGCGATCGGCGTCATGGTCCTGGTGTCGTACGTCGCCGTCGGCGTCTCCCCGCGCACCATCGGCCGCCAGCACCCGCTGAACACCGCGACGGCGGCGGCGTACGTCCTGCTGCCGCTCGCGCGGATCATGGGCCCGATCCCGAACCTGCTGATCCTCATCGGCAACGCGCCTCACCCCCGGCAAGGGCTTCCGCCGCGGCCCCTTCGCCTCCGAGGCGGAGCTGCGCGCGCTCGTCGACCTCGCCGAGAAGGAGTCGCTGATCGAGGACGACGAGCGCCGCATGGTGCATTCCGTCTTCGAGCTCGGCGACACCCTCGTGCGCGAGGTGATGGTGCCGCGCACCGACCTCGTCGTCATCGAGCGCTACAAGACGATCCGTCAGGCCCTCACCCTCGCCCTGCGCTCCGGTTTCTCCCGCATACCGGTGACCGGGGAGAGCGAGGACGACATCGTCGGCATCGTGTATCTGAAGGACCTGGTCCGCAAGACGCACATCAGCCGGGACGCGGAGAGCGAGCTGGTCTCCACGGCCATGCGGCCCGCCGCGTTCGTGCCCGACACCAAGAACGCCGGCGACCTGCTGCGCGAGATGCAGCGCGACCGCAATCACGTCGCCGTCGTCATCGACGAGTACGGCGGCACCGCCGGGATCGTGACCATCGAGGACATCCTGGAAGAGATCGTCGGCGAGATCACCGACGAGTACGACCGCGAGCTGCCGCCGGTCAAGGAGCTGGGCGACGACCGCTACCGGGTCACCGCCCGCCTCGACATCACCGACCTGGGCGAGCTGTACGGCCTCGACGAGTACGACGACGAGGACGTGGAGACCGTCGGCGGACTCCTCGCGAAGGCGCTGGGGCGCGTGCCCATCGCCGGCGCCTCTGCCGTCGTGGACCTGCCCGACGAGCGGGCGCTGCGGCTGACCGCGGAGGCCGCGGCCGGCCGGCGGAACAAGATCGTGACCGTGCTGGTGGAGCCCGTAGAGGTGCCCGAGGAGGACGAGTGACCCCGCAGGAGCTGCGCACCTTCTGCCTCTCCTTCAACGCGGCCGTGGAGGACTTCCCCTTCTCGCCGGAGATCTCCGTCTTCAAGGTGCTGGGCAAGATGTTCGCCCTGTCCTGGCTGGACAACCGCCCCCTGACGGTCAACCTCAAGTGCGACCCGGAGGACGCGGTCCGGCTGCGCGCCGACCACCCCGGCCTGATCATCCCCGGCTACCACATGAACAAGCGGCACTGGAACACCGTGACGGTCGACGGCGAGCTCCCGGACCGGCTGGTCCGGGAGCTCGTGGAGGACTCGTACGACCTGGTCGTGGCCGGCCTACCGCGCGCCGACCGCCTCCGCCTCGACCGTCCCTGACCGCCGGGTCCGCAGGCCCACCGCGACCAGCGCGGCGGTGGCCAGGACGACGGCCGCGTCGATCGCGACGACCGTGCGGACGCCGGTCAGCAGGTCACCGGCGGTCGTCGCCAGCACGCCGAGCAGCGGGATGCCGACCGTGATGCCGACCTGCTGGGTCGAGGTGACCAGCCCGGTCGCCAGACCCTGCTCCTCGTCCGGCACGCCCGAGGTGACGGTCAGGCCGTACGAGATGATCGCGCCGAGGTGGAACATGCTGGCCAGCGAGACGGCGGCGACGGCCAGCCAGACCGAGGCGTTGGACTCCCCGAGGCCCAGCAGCGCGGCGATCACGACGCCCTGGCCGGTGAGCGAGACGACCAGCGTGCGGCGGGCGCCGCCGAGCCGGCCGATGACCCTCGGCGTGTAGACGCCCGCCACCACCGACAGCACGCCCTGCACTCCGAAGACGAGGCCGGTCTCGAACGCCGACAGGTGCAGGACCTCCTGGAGGTACAGGGTCAGCACGAAGACGATCGTCGACATCATCGAGAAGGTGACCAGACCGCCCAGGTTGCCCCACGCCACCGTGCGGCGGCGCAGCATCGGCAGCGACACCAGCGGGGCCGGGCTGCGGGACTCGACGACCGCGAAGGCGGTCAGGAGGGCGAGGCCCGCCACCAGGGTGATGACGACGTCCGTGCGTCCGAAGCCGTGGTCGGCGGCCGTCGACAGGGCGTAGATCAGCGAGAGCAGACCGCCGGTGACGGTGACCGCGCCGGGGATGTCCAGGCGGGGGCGGTCCGGGGTGCGGGACTCCGGCAGCAGGCCGGGCGCCAGCGGCAGGACGAGCAGCGCGAACAGGGTCAGCAGACCCATCGTGGAGCGCCAGCCGAAGGCGTCGGTGAGGACGCCGCCCGCCACCATGCCGACGGTGTAGCCGAGGGACAGCAGGGTGCCGGAGATGCCGAGCGCGCGGTCCCGGGCCGGGCCCTCCGGGAAGGTGGTGGTGAGCAGGGACATGCCGGTCGGCACGATGGCCGCCGCGCCCACCCCTTGCAGCGCGCGTCCGGCGAGGAACGACGCCGGGTCCCAGGCGAACGTCGCCAGGAGCGAGGCCGCGCCGAACAGGGCGAGGCCGGTCAGGAACAGCCTGCGGCGGCCGTACAGGTCGCCGATCCGGCCGAACAGCAGCAGGAAGCCGCCGGACGGCAGCGCGAACGCGGTGACCGCCCACTGGAGCGCGGACTGGCTCATGCCGAGGTCCGCCCCGAGGACGGGCAGGGCGACGTTCAGGACCGAGAAGTCCAGGGCGACCATGAACTGGGCCGCGCACAGGACGAAGAGGACGAGCTTGTCGCGGTGCGAGAGCCGTGGTGCGGGGACGGTGCCGGTGTCGGTGCCGGCGGTGGTTGTGGATGCGGTGTCGATCGCCATGGGCAAGAGCCTCGCGGCCGTGGAATAGCCGTGGGGAGACGGAAGTTGTCCTGGTGGTGGCACCACCAGGCATCGGCGGCGGTACGAGGGGGACGAGTTCGTGGTGGCGGGGGCTGTCCGGCGGCGGCAGGAGCTGCGGGAGTTTCTGATGAGCCGGCGGGCCCGGGTCTCGCCCGCCGAGGCCGGGCTGCCGGACGGCGGGGCGCGGCGCCGGACGCCCGGGCTGCGGCGCGAGGAGGTCGCCGTGCTGGCCGGGGTGGGCGCCTCCTGGTACCAGTGGCTGGAGCAGGGGCGGGACATCTCGGTGTCGCCGCAGGTCGTGGACTCCGTCGCGCGCGTGCTGCGGCTCAGCGGCGCCGAGCGCCGTCATCTGTACGTCCTCGCCGGGCTCAACCCGCCCGTGCCCGAGGTGGAGCCGGGCCGGCGGGACATGTGCGACGGGCTGCGGCGGATGATCGACGCGTGGATGCCGTATCCGGCGCACATCATGGACCTCTACTACAACTGCGTGCTCTACAACGACGCCGCCGCGATGGTCCTCGGGATGCGGCCCGACATCACGCAGAACTGCCTCGTCGACTTCTTCACCGACCCGATGTACCGGTCCCGTTCGAGGAGCTGGGCCGAGAACGCGCGTACGGTCGTGGCCCAGTTCCGGGCGGCGTCGGCCGCGCGGCCCGACGACGAGGGGTTCCGGCAGGTGCTGGCGGACGTGTCGGCGGCGAGCGAGGAGTTCGTCGCGCTCTGGAAGGAGCGGGACATCGAGGACGCCGGGCAGATCCGCAAGGAGCTGGACCATCCGCTGGCGGGGCTGCTGCACGTCGAGGCGAGCGTGCTGAAGATGCCGGTACGGCCGGACCTGTCGATCGTGCTGCACACGCCGATGGACGAGGTGACGGCCGGGAAGCTGGAGTGGCTGGCGTCCCCGGAGGGGCGGCGGGGGGTCATGTATCCGGTGGCGGGACGAGGGTACGTATCCTCGGCTCATGACCGACAGCGCGCTTGATCCCGAGGACCGCAAGATCGTGACCCTGGCCCGTTCCGCGCGGGCACGCAACGGGGTCCCCGAGGGGGCGGCGGTACGGGACGACACCGGACGTACGTATGTCGCGGGGACGGTGGCTCTGGCCTCCCTCCAGCTGAGCGCGCTGCAGACGGCTGTCGCGATGGCGGTGGCCTCCGGGGCGAAGTCGCTGGAGGCGGCGGCGGTGGTGACGGAGGCGGATGCGGCGGCAGCGGCGGATCTCGCCGCGGTGCGGGATCTGGGGGGCGCGGGGACGCCGGTGCTGCTGGCGGGGCCGGACGGAGCGGTGCGCTCCACGGTGACCGTCGACTGACTTCCGGGTCGGCTGAATTTGAACCTTGTCGTCTTCAGTCTCTCGCGCATCAATGGAACCGATAGTTCCGACGGCCCGTCAGATTTTCCCCCGCCACCCCCCACGCGGCGCGTCCCGCACCACGCCCCGCCGACGGGCCGTTCGGGCATCTCCCGTCCATCCCCACATGGCACTTCCCCCGAACGGGGAAGGGAGAGGGAACCCGATGAGAGGCAAACGAACAGCGACCGGTGCGGCACTGGTGACCGGGGCGCTCGCGGTCGCCGGGATGGTGTGCGCGCCCGCCGCCCTGGCCGTCACCCCCGGCAGCGCGACCATCAACGCCGACTGCGGCGGCTTCGGCAGTGGTGAAGCCGCCATCACCGCCACCCAGGACGGCACCGCCGCGACCATGACGATCAACTCCTCGGCCATCACCGCACCGATCGCCCTGTCCGAGGACTCGATCACCTCGACCCTCACGCTGGTGAACGCCGCCGGCGGCACCACGTCCTTCACCGCCACCGAGAACCCGGCCATCGCCGCCGGCGATCCCGTGCAGGTCGGCCCGCTCCCGGGTGCCGTGGCCTCGGGTGACAGCCTCGAGGCCTACGGCGGCTCGCTCACGATGACGGTCTTCGGGATCACCATCACCTGCACGGCGACCGCACCGCAGTCGCCGGGTCCGTTCGTGTTCGACTGAGTACGAGCAAATGCCGGAGCTGCCGCGGTAACTGATGGTTCGTCAGATTGCTGCGGCAGCTCCATTGACTTCTCACGCAATCCCCACATCAATGCCCCCTGTCGGCGCAGAAGAGCCGCTGCGCCCGCATCCCTCGGAGGGGGCAACCAACCATGAGAAACCGAAGACGCCGACTGGCGTCGCTGCTCGGGGCGGCCGCGCTCGCCGTCACCGCCGGCGGTGCGCTCGCCGGGCCGGCCGAAGCCGCGGGCAACGTCGACTTCGCCACCCACTGCATCCCGCCCGCCGTCGCCGGCATCCCGCCCATCGACGGCACCACGACCGCGCTCATCACGGTCGACAAGGCCGCTCCCAAGGTCGGCGACACCGTCACCGTGACCTACACCGTGGTCAAGCCCGCCGCCAGCAACCCCACCGCCATCAGCCTCCCGGCCGACATCATGACGCCGTCCGGCAAGGTCACCCTCGGCGGGGCGCAGACCGGGGACGTGACCGTCGTCGGGCCCAAGAAGAACGATCCGGTGGCCGGCAACGCGCCCTTCCCGTCGTTCAGCATGACCGGCACCTTCACCGTCACCACCGCCGGAGCCATCACGCTCTCGCCCGGCGACTACAACATCCACACCAGCTACATCCTGGAGCTGGACACCCCCTGCACCGTCATCAGCCCGCCCGCGCCCGTCTCCGAGACGATCACCGCGAGTCCGGCCACCCAGCCCAACACCCGTGCCATCACGCTCGGTTCGGCCTCCGGGAACCCCGGTGACAGCGTCACCGTCAACGGCAGCCACTTCACGCCGGGCGCCACCGTCACCCTCGCCGGACGCTCCGGTTCCAGCCAGACCGCGGACACCGCGACCGTGACGGCGGACACCGCCGGAGCCTTCAGCGGGTCCCTGGTCGTGAACGACAAGACCACCACCGGCGTCGTCGCCTACGAGGGCGCGAGCTGGAGCGACCAGTCCGGTGCCGGGCCCGCCGCCTACACCGTCATCGACAACACACCCGTCCCCGACAACGCCCAGAAGATCAGCACCACGGTGAAGGCGGGCACCCTGTCCATGGCCCAGGCCGGGGACACCGTCTCCCTGGGCGCGGTCGACTACGGCAAGGGCGGCGCCTCGGGCGGCGACCTCAACACCGTGAGCGTCAAGGACTTCCGCGGCGGTGTCGCGGGCTGGTCCCTGACCGGCAAGGTCACCGACTTCACCGGTCCCGGCGCCAAGATCGATGCCGGGGCGCTCAGCTGGACCCCCGCCTGCACCACCAAGGCGGGCAGCCCCAGCACCTGCCAGGCCGGTTCGTCCGGCACCGTGGGCGCGGCCGGGGCGACCCTCGCATCCGCCCCCGACGGCACGGTCACCGGCGGTGAGTTCACCGTCGACGCCAAACTCTCCCTGAACGTACCGGCGTTCACGCCTCCGGGCACGTACTCCGGCGTTCTCACCCTCACGCTCAGCTGACCGTACGGGCGTCCGCACCCGCCCGTGTCACCTCGTACAAGTGGGGGTCCGCACCCATGCGCCGTATGTTCCACGCCCTGGTCCTGGGCCTTCTGTTCCTCCTCGTCACCCCCTGCGCGCACGCCGCCGACAACGGCAGCTGGTCCGTGTACCCGCTCGCCTCGAAGGTCGCCGCGCGTCCCTACTTCTATCTCTCCGCCGACCCGGGGCAGACCCTCACCGACAAGGTGGTCGTCGCCAACAAGACCGGGAAGCCGCTGACGTTCCGCCTGTACGCCGCCGACGCCTACAACACCGCCCGCGACGGCGGCTTCGCCGTGCGCACGGTGACGGAGAAGATGCGGGGCGTCGGGGTGTGGGCGCGGCCCGCGAGGACCCGGGTCACCGTTCCCGCGCACGGCAAGGTGACCGTGCCGTTCACGATGAAGGTGCCGGAGGGTGCCGAACCCGGTGACCACCCGGGAGCCATCGTGGCCCTCGACGAACGGATCGACCGGGGCGACGGCTCGGTCGCGCTCGGGGTGCAGCGGGCCGTGGCCGCCCGCGTCTATCTGCGGGTCGGCGGGCCGACCCTCCCCGCGATCTCCGTGGCGGACGTCCGGGTCAGCCACCACCAGCCGCTCGTGCCGGGACTGGGCGACAGCGCGGCGACGGTCTCGTACACCCTGCGCAACACCGGCAATGTCACCCTCGACCCGAAGGTGGAGCTGCGCGCGACGGGCCTGTTCGGCCGTACGCTGCTCGCCCGCGATCTGACGAAGGTCCCCTCCGAGCTGCTGCCCGGGCAGAGCGTCCGGCTGAGCGAGCCGTGGCGGGGCGCGCCCCAGCTGGAGTGGGGCGAGGTGACGCTCACGGCGAGCGCGAAGGACACCCGCGAGTCGGCGGGCGCCTCCTTCCTCGCGCTGCCGTGGCTGATGGCGGTGCTGCTGGCGGCGGCCGTGGCGGTGGGGGCAGTCCTGGTGATCAGAGCGCGTCGGGGCCGCGTTCGCCCGTCCGTACGCGTACGACCGTCTCGACCGGCAGTGCCCACACCTTCCCGTCCCCGATCTTCCCCGTCTGCGCGGCCTTGACGATCGCGTCGATGACCGCGTCGGAGTCGGCGTCCTCCACCACGACCTCGATCCGGACCTTCGGGACCAGGTCGACCTGGTACTCGGCGCCGCGGTACACCTCGGTGTGGCCGCGCTGGCGGCCGTAGCCGCTGGCCTCGCTCACGGTCAGACCGTGGATGCCCAGCTCCTGGAGGGCGGTCTTCACCTCGTCGAGGCGGTAGGGCTTGACGATGGCGGTGATGAGCTTCATGCCTGGCTCTTGACCTTCTGGGCGGAGGGGACGGAGGACGCGCTGACCGGGGCGCCGTGGCCCAGGACGCCGTGATCGTATGCGGTCTCGGCGTGCACCGTAAGGTCCAGGCCGGTGTGCTCCTGCTCCTCGCTCGCCCGGAAGCCGATCGCCTTGTCGAGCAGCTTGCCGATGCCGTACGTCACCAGGAAGGCGTACGCCCCCACGGCGACCACGGCCACCAGCTGCTTGCCGAGCTGGGCAAGGCCGCCGCCGTAGAGCAGACCCTCGGTGCCGCCCGTCATCTCCGCGACGGCGAAGACGCCGATGAGGAGGGTTCCGACGATGCCGCCGACCAGGTGGACGCCGACGACGTCGAGGGAGTCGTCGTAGTTGAGCTTGAACTTCCAGCTCACGGCGTAGGAGCAGAGCACGCCCGCGGCGAGGCCGACCACGAGGGCGCCGAGGAGGGAGACCGAGCCGCAGGACGGGGTGATCGCGACCAGACCCGCGACCGCGCCGGACGCGGCGCCCAGCGTGGTGGGGTGGCCGTCGCGCCTCTGTTCCACGAAGAGCCAGCCGAGCAGGCCCGTGCAGCCGGCGGCGAGGGTGTTGAGGAAGGCCGCGGCCGCCAGTCCATTGGCTCCCAGCGCCGAGCCCGCGTTGAAGCCGAACCAGCCGAACCAGAGCAGACCGGCGCCGAGCACGACCATGGGGAGGTTGTGCGGGCGCATGGCATCTTTCTTGAAGCCCAGACGCGGGCCGAGGACCAGTGCGAGGGCCAGGCCCGAGGCGCCGGAGGTGATCTCGACGGGCAGACCGCCCGCGAAGTCCAGTGCGCCGAGCTTGTCGAGGATCCAGCCACCCGGGCCCCAGACCCAGTGGGTGACGGGAACGTATACGAGCAGCGCCCAGACCGGCACGAACACCAGCCACGCACCGAACTTCGCGCGGTCCGCGATCGCGCCGCTGATCAGGGCCGCCGTGATGATCGCGAAGGTGAGCTGGAAGGTGGCGAAGAGGAGGGTGGGGACCGTGCCCTGGACGCTGTCGGGGCCGAGGCCCTTCATGCCGGCGTGGTCGAGGCCGCCGATGAGGCCCGAGAAGGTGTCGTCGCCGAAGGCGAGGGAGTAGCCGGCGGCCAGCCACACCACCGTCACCAGCGCGATCGAGACGAAGCTCATCATCAGCATGTTGAGGACGCTCTTCGTGCGGACCATGCCGCCGTAGAACAGGGCCAGACCCGGGGTCATCAGCAGGACGAGGGCGGTGGCGGCGAGCAGCCAGGCGGTGTCGCCGGTGTCGATGCCTTGCGCGGCGAGGGTCACGGTCGTCTCCAACGGTGTGGGGGCTCGTCAGAGGTTCACCGGCGTGCGTTTCCGCTTGCGTACGGGTGTGTTTCGCCGAGGTTTCATTGCGTGAGGGTTTCCGAAAGCTCACGTGTGGGGCGGTGATCGGTCTGTTGTGCGGCGGGGGTCTGTGGATCAGGGAGAATGGGCGCCATGAGCGTTCGCAGTCAGTCATCCGAGCCGTCTGAGCCGACCGGGGCTCCCCATCGCGCCGGCTTCGCCTGCTTCGTGGGCCGCCCCAACGCGGGCAAGTCCACCCTCACGAACGCTCTGGTCGGGCAGAAGGTGGCGATCACGGCCAACCAGCCGCAGACGACGCGGCACACCGTGCGCGGGATCGTGCACCGGGAGGACGCCCAGCTGATCCTGGTGGACACCCCGGGGCTGCACAAGCCGCGGACCCTGCTGGGGGAGCGGCTGAACGACATCGTGCGCACGACCTGGGCCGAGGTCGACGTGATCGGCTTCTGCCTGCCGGCGAACGAGAAGATCGGGCCCGGTGACCGCTTCATCGCGAAGGAGCTCGCCGGGATCAAGAAGTCGCCGAAGGTCGCGATCGTCACGAAGACGGACCTCGTCGACTCCAAGGCCCTCGCCGAGCAGCTGATCGCGATCGATCAGCTGGGCAAGGAGCTGGGGATCGAGTGGGCGCAGATCGTGCCGGTGTCGGCGACGGCGAACAAGCAGGTGGACCTGCTGGCCGACCTGCTGGTCCCGCTGCTCCCCGAGGGGCCGGCCCTCTACCCCGAGGGTGACCTCACCGACGAGCCGGAGCAGGTCATGATCGCGGAGCTGATCCGCGAGGCCGCGCTGGAGGGCGTGCGCGATGAGCTGCCGCACTCCATCGCGGTCGTGGTGGAGGAGATGCTCCCCCGCGAGGACCGCCCCGCCGACAAGCCCCTCCTCGACATCCACGCCTTCGTCTACATCGAGCGCCCCAGCCAGAAGGGCATCATCATCGGCCCCAAGGGCAAGCGCCTGAAGGAGGTCGGCATCAAGAGCCGCAAGCAGATCGAGGCACTCCTTGGCACGCCGGTGTTCCTGGACCTCCACGTGAAGGTGGCGAAGGACTGGCAGCGGGATCCTCGGCAGTTGCGGAAGCTGGGGTTCTAGGGGGTTGTCCGCTGGGGGGTGAGGTCCTGCAGGCCCACCACCCGCAGCAGCTCCAGGCGTTCGTACGCCTCTGTTCCCGGGCGGGCTGTGTGGACGACCAGGAGGTGGTGGTGTTCGTGGCTGACCATGACCTCGCAGTCGAGTTCCAGCAGGCCCACCACGGGGTGCACGAAACGCTTCGTGGCCTTGTCGCGCTGGGTCACCTCGTGCTCGTCCCACAGCAGCGCGAACTCGGCGCTCAGGTCGCGGAGTTCGGCCACCAGCGCGGCCGGTTCCGGGTCGTCGGGGCGGGCCGCGGCCACCGCACGCAGGGTGGCGACCTGGGTGCGGGCGTGATCCGCCAGGTCCTCCTCGGGGAAGAGCGTCCGCGCGGCCGGGTCCAGGAAGAACCGCCGGACCAGGTTGCGGTCCCGGCGCGGCCGGGACATCACGTCACCCACCAGCGCCTTCGCCATCGCGTTCTGGGCCAGCACCTCACCGCAGTCGTTCACCACCTGCGCCGGGGTGTCGTGCAGCCGGTCGAGGATGAGCAGCAGGCCGGGGCGGACGTGCGCCGACGCCGTCTCCCGGCGTGGGGGTTCCTCGCCCACCAGGTGGAACAGGTGGTCCTGCTCGACGTCCGTGAGGCGCAGCGCCCGCGCCAGTGCCGTCAGCATCTGGCGGGACGGGCGCGGGCCGCGGGACTGTTCCAGGCGCGTGTAGTAGTCCACGGACATGCCCGCGAGCGACGCCACCTCCTCCCGCCGCAGGCCGGGCGTACGGCGCCTCGCCCCCGGCGTCAGGCCCACGTCCGACGGGGTCAGGCGGGCGCGGCCACGGCGTAGGAAGTCCGCCAGTTCGGGTCGGTTCACCCCTCCAGCCTGCGGCACCGCGCTCTCCTTATCCAGGGACTGCCGGTCCCCCGATCGAGAGGTCTCTCCCGCACGCCACGAACCCGGCCGAGGCTGGTCACCGACGAGAGGAGCACAAGATGCTGACGTTGGTGACAGGGACGACCGGGCAGGTCGGCCGACGGTTCGTGCCCCGGCTGCTGGCCCAGGCCCGACCGGGCGAGAGGGTGCGGGTGCTCGTGCGGGACGCCGGCCGCGGGGAACCCTTCGCCGAGCTGGGCGCCGAGGTCGTGGTCGGCGATCTGCGGGACGCCGAGGCGCTCGGCAAGGCGGTCGCCGGCGTGGACGTGGTCGTGAACGTCGCGGCCGCCTTCCGCGGCGTACCGGACGAGGAGTGCCGGGCCGTCAACCACGACGCCGCAGTGCAGCTGGGGGCGGGCCGCGCTCGCTGCCGGGGGTGGGGGCGGTTCGTGCAGGTCAGCACGGGCCTGGTGTACGGCACCGGTCGCGGGCGCCCGCTGACCGAGGACGACGAGAGCCGGCCCGGCGGGGGGATGTGGGGCGCCTACCCCGAGTCCAAGGCGCGGGCGGAGCGGGAACTGCTCGCGATGGACGGGCTGGACGTACGCGTCGCCCGCCTCCCCTTCGTGTACGGCGAGGGCGACCCCCATCTCGCCCAGTCCCTGATGTGGGCCAAGCACTGGGCGGCCACCCAGCGCCTGCACATGGGCCACCACGTGGACGTCGCCCAGGGCCTGCTGCGCATCCTGCACGCACCGGGCATCGCGGGCCGGATCTACAACATCGCCGACGACGCCCCCGTCACGGCGGTGGAGCTGCACCAGCTGAACGGCGCCGAGGTCCCGCCGGAGCTGCACGAGCGGACCGACCCCGACCCGTGGCTGGTGCTCATGTCGACGGAACGGATCCGAAGGGAGCTGGGGTACCGGCCGGTGTATCCGTCGGTCTATGCGGCCAGGGACGCTGGAGCGCTGTGACGGGGGCGCTCTAGTCCACGCCCCTTATCCGGTCGACGAACACCGCCCCGCCAACCCGATCACCGCCGCGACCAGATACAGCACCCGGTAGCCGCCGAGGTGCGTCACGATCGGCGCGGCCACGGCGGGGGCGGCGACCTGGGGGAGGGCGTTGGCGACGTTGATGACGCCGAGGTCCTTGCCGCGGTCCAGGGCCTTCGGCAGGACGTCCGTCATCAGCGCGAAGTCGACCGACATGAACACCCCGAGGGCCAGACCCAGCAGCGCCGCCACCACGATCGCGCCGGTCCAGGTCTGCCAGGCCGCGAGCAGCGCCGTGGCCGCCGCCATCAGCGCCCCGGACCAGCGCACGAACGGTTTGCGGCGGCCCACCCGGTCCGACCACACCCCGCCGACCACCACCGTGGCCAGCAGCGTCACGCTGTTCACCGCGGTGAGGATCAGGACGCCCTGCTCCGGGTCGTCGTGGTGGAGGCGGTCCCGGAGGTAGTAGAGGAGGTAGAGGATCACCAGCGCGTTGCTGAGGTTGATCAGGAACCGGGTCAGCCAGGCCCAGCCGAAGTCCGGGTAGCGGCGGGGGCTCAACCAGAATCCGCGGGCGAAGGAGCGGCCGTGCCACGGCGGACGGTCCGCCGCCGGCAGCCGCAGGTCCGGATACCGGAGCACGTACGGCAGGACGCCCGCCAGCGCGAACACCGCGCACGCCGCATACCCCGCCGCGATCCCGCCCGCCGCCGTCGCCAGCCCCGTACCGGCCACCGCGCCCAGGACCTGCGCCGCCCCCAACCACCCGCCCACCGAACCGCGTTGCAGCCGCGGTACCCGGTCCGGCACGGCCGCCGTCACCGCCGCGAAGGACGCGTTCAGGGTCAGCTGGACCAGGCACCAGCCCAGCGTCATCAGCCACAGCCCGCCCGCGCCCGCGAGCAGGAGCAGGGACAGGAACCCGCCGCCCGCTCCGGCCACGATCCACGGTGTACGGCGGCCCCAGCGCGCCGTCGTCCGGTCCGACAGGGCGCCGAAGAACGGGTTGGCGGCCAGGGACACCACCGCGCCGGCGCCCGTCACCCACGCCAGCAGCGTCTCCTTCGACATGCCGGTACCGGGCGCGAAGTCCTCCGCCTGGCGGGCCAGCAGGATCTGCAGCGGGCCGTACCAGCCCACCCAGATCGCCACGTTGGCGAGCGAGAGGGCCGCCGTCCAGCCCCGGCCGACCCGCTCCACGGGCTCGTCCAGGGCCGTCGTCGTCACCTCTGGGCCCGCAGCAGGGACTGGTACCAGGCGTAGGAGTCCTTCTTGGTCCGCTCCTGCGTCGTGAAGTCCACGTGCACCAGGCCGAACCGCTGCGCATAGCCCTCGGCCCACTCGAAGTTGTCCATCAGCGACCACACGAAGTAGCCCCGGACGTCGACGCCCGCCTCCACCGCCCGGTGCAGCGCGCGCACATGGCTGTCGAGGTAGTCGATCCTGGCGCGGTCGTGCAGGCCCTCGTAGGAGCAGCCGTTCTCCGTGATGACCACGGGCGGGAGCCGGTCGCCGTAGCGGGTGTGGAAGGTCGTCAGGAGTTCCGTCAGGGCCTCCGGGACCACCGGCCACCCGAAGTCCGTGACCGGGACGTCCTCGATCTCCTGGACGGAGAAGGGGAGTTCGGCCGGGATCGTCAGCCCGCCGAACTCGATGTCCTCGCCCTGCGGGGCGCCCACCTTGGTCGGCGCGTAGTAGTTGACGCCGTAGAAGTCCAGCGGCTCGGAGATGACCTTGAGGTCCGACGCCACGTCGCCCGGCATCAGGTCGCCCAGCCCGTCCGGGTATTCGCCCAGCAGGATCGGCTCGGCGAACAGCCGGTTGAGCAGCAGGTCGTAGAACGCCGCCGCCTCCAGGTCCGGCTGCTCCTGCGAGGCGGGCCAGGTCGGGCCGTGGGAGTTGGCGATGCCGATGTCCGCGGCGCCGGAGGCGCGCAGGGCCTGGACGCCGAGACCGTGGGCGAGGAGCAGATGGTGGGCGACCGGCAGTGCGTCGAACATCAGCCGCTTGCCGGGGGCGTGGGCGCCCAGCGCATGACCGAACAGGGTGTGTTCGGCGGGCTCGTTGATCGTGATCCACTTCTGCACCCGGTCACCGAGCCGCTCGGCGACGACCGCGACGTACTCCGCGAAACGCGCCGCCGTGTCCCGCTCCAGCCAGTCGAGGCCGACCGGCAGGTCCCAGTGGAACAGGGTCGGGACCGGGCGGACGCCCGCCGCGCAGAGCTCGTCGACCAGCCGGTCGTAGAAGTCCAGGCCGCCGGGGGCGTTCGCCCTCGGCCAGGAGACCGAGAAGCGGTACGCGTCCACGCCCAGGTCGGCCAGGAGCGCCACGTCCTCGCGGTAGCGGTGGTAGTGGTCGCAGGCCGTCGCCGCCGTCGAGCCGTCCTTCACCCGGCCCGGCTCGGCGGTGAACGCGTCCCACACGGAGGGCTCGCGCAGCTCCGTCGCGCCCTCGATCTGATGGGCCGAGGTCGAGACGCCCCAGAGGAAGCCGGCCGGGAACTCGGGTATCGCGTTGGTCGCCATGGGCGGGATCATCCTTACCGGCGGTAAGGGAAGTCAACGCCCCAGCGTGAACTGCCCGTTACGCTCCTTCCTTCAGGACCCGCGAGATCAGCTCCCGCTGCTCCTCGGTGAGCCGGGGGTCGGCCGCGTAGACCGTCCTCCCGTTCACCGTGATCTCGTAGCTGAATCCGTCGGGGACCCCGACGGGCGGGATGTGCCGCCCGTCGGAGACCGCCTTCTCGGCCAGGGCTCGCCATTCGGGTGCGTCGGGCCGCCCCGAGGTGTCCACCTCGGCGCTGCGCTCGATGCCCGCGAATCCGCCCGTGCGCCTCACTCGAATACGCATGGGACCGTGTGTAGTACGGATTTACGCCGTGCGCACCCCGACCTGCTCCCACGCCTTCAGCACGGCCTGGAGTTCCTCGCCCTCCTGGTAGCGGGCCTTGGCCGCGGCCACCGTCAGCGTCGCGAAGTCCGTGAACAGCGCGTCCTTCTTCAGCTGCCCGCCGGTCAGCACGTCGTACCAGATCTGCCCCGCCCGCTCCCAGGCGTGGCCGCCGAGGGTGGTGGCGACGATGCAGAACGCGTGGTTGGGGATGCCGGAGTTGATGTGGACGCCGCCGTTGTCGCGGCCGGTGCGGACGTAGTCGTCCATCGTCGCGGGCTGCGGGTCCTTGCCGAGGACGTCGTCGTCGTACGCCGTGCCCGGCTCCTTCATGGAGCGCAGTGCCTTGCCCGTGACGCGCGGGGCGAGCAGGCCCGCGCCGATCAGCCAGTCGGCCTCGGCGGCGGTCTGGCCGAGGGTGTACTGCTTGATGAGGGAGCCGAAGACGTCGGACATCGACTCGTTGAGCGCGCCGGACTGGCCGAAGTAGGTCAGGTTGGCGGTGTACTGCGTGACGCCGTGGGTGAGTTCGTGGCCGATGACGTCGATCGGGATGGTGAAGTCGAGGAAGATCTCGCCGTCCCCGTCGCCGAACACCATCTGCTCGCCGTTCCAGAAGGCGTTGTTGTAGTCCCGGTCGTAGTGGACCGTCGCGTCGAGCGGGAGGCCGCTTCCGTCGATGGAGTCGCGTGCGTAGGCGTTGAGGTACAGCTCGAAGGTGGCGCCGAGGCCCGCGTAGGCGCGGTTGACCGTGGCGTCCTTGCCGGGTTCCGAGCCCTCGGCGCGGACCTTCTTGCCGGGCAGCTCGGTGCGGTGCCTGGCGTCGTAGAGGGTGCGGTGCGGCTTGCCGGCCTCCGCGCCGAGCGGCGCGGCGACGGACGGGGCGCCGATGACCGTGGTCAGACGGCGGTGGGTGCGCTCGAAGGCGTCGCGCTCCAGGGTCTTGCGCGCGGGATCGGCGAGCGCGGGGTCCTCGGCCTGGGCCAGCTTGTCGAGGACGTGCGGCGGTACGACGGTGCAGAAGACGGGCTCGAAGCCCCCGTTGGTCTTCGTCATGCCCGGCACCCTTGCACTGCGTTATTCCGGTGTCACTACCCGCAACCATGATTGGTGAAATATGCGGACAGGGAGCGGCACGCTCCGTGACGAAGTGGTATGACGACGTGGCGTGGCGCACTTTTTGTCCGGTTCCCTGGTTATTCGTCGCCCGGGTCCCGCATGCTGATACAGCGCCCCGCATCCGAACCGGCTCGGCTAGCATGCTTCGCATCATGCGTTTCGGGCTGCTTCTTCTTAGCTGCCGCGGCGAGGGCCTGTAGTCCAGGTCGACTCCCTCCCCGCGGAGCTTGGCGTTGCGTCGTCGGCCGTCCTTCCGGACACCCTGAGGAGCCCGAGTCATCATGGCGAACCGCCAGCAGCCCAGCAGCATGCCGATCCACAAGTACGGCCAGTACGACCAGGTCGACATCCCGGACCGCACGTGGCCGGACAACCGGATCACCGTCGCGCCCCGCTGGCTCTCCACCGACCTGCGTGACGGCAACCAGGCCCTGATCGACCCCATGTCGCCCGAGCGCAAGCGCCGGATGTTCGACCAGCTGGTCAAGATGGGCTACAAGGAGATCGAGGTCGGCTTCCCGGCCTCCGGCCAGACGGACTTCGATTTCGTCCGCTCGATCATCGAGGAGCCGGGCGCGATCCCGGACGACGTCACCATCTCCGTACTGACCCAGGCCCGCGAGGACCTGATCGAGCGGACCGTCGAGTCCCTGAAGGGCGCCAAGCGCGCGACCGTCCACCTGTACAACGCCACGGCCCCCGTCTTCCGCCGGGTCGTCTTCCGCGGCTCCAAGGACGACATCAAGCAGATCGCCGTCGACGGCACGCGCCTGGTCATGGAGTACGCGGAGAAGCTGCTGGGCCCCGAGACCGAGTTCGGCTACCAGTACAGCCCCGAGATCTTCACCGACACCGAGCTGGACTTCGCCCTGGAGGTCTGCGAGGCGGTCATGGACGTCTACCAGCCGGGCCCGGGCCGCGAGATCATCCTCAACCTGCCCGCCACGGTGGAGCGTTCGACCCCGTCGACGCACGCGGACCGCTTCGAGTGGATGAGCCGCAACCTGTCGCGCCGCGAGTACGTCTGCGTCTCCGTCCACCCGCACAACGACCGCGGTACGGCGGTGGCGGCGGCCGAGCTGGCGCTGATGGCCGGCGCCGACCGCGTCGAGGGCTGCCTGTTCGGACAGGGCGAGCGCACCGGCAACGTCGACCTGGTCACCCTGGGCATGAACCTGTTCTCCCAGGGCGTCGACCCGCAGATCGACTTCTCCGACATCGACGAGATCCGTCGCGTGTGGGAGTACTGCAACCAGATGGAGGTCCACCCGCGCCACCCGTACGTGGGCGACCTGGTCTACACGTCCTTCTCCGGCTCCCACCAGGACGCCATCAAGAAGGGCTTCGACGCGATGGAGGCCGACGCGGCCGCCAAGGGTGTCACGGTGGACGACATCGAGTGGGCCGTGCCCTACCTGCCGATCGACCCCAAGGACGTGGGCCGTTCGTACGAGGCCGTCATCCGCGTCAACTCGCAGTCCGGCAAGGGCGGTATCGCGTACGTCCTGAAGAACGACCACAAGCTGGACCTGCCGCGCCGGATGCAGATCGAGTTCTCGAAGATCATCCAGGCCAAGACGGACGCCGAGGGCGGCGAGGTCACCGGGTCCGACATCTGGGCCGTCTTCCAGGACGAGTACCTGCCGAACCCCGAGAACCCGTGGGGTCGGATCCAGGTCAAGAACGGGCAGTCGACCACCGACACGGACGGCGTGGACACGCTGAAGGTGGAGGCCACGGTGGATGGTGTCGACACCGTGCTGACCGGTACCGGCAACGGTCCGATCTCGGCCTTCTTCGACGCGCTGGCCAAGGTCGACATCGACGCCCGGCTGCTGGACTACCAGGAGCACACGATGAGTGAGGGCGCGTCCGCGCAGGCCGCGTCGTACATCGAATGCGCGATCGACGGCAAGGTGCTGTGGGGGATCGGGATCGATGCGAACACGACGCGAGCGTCGCTCAAGGCGGTTGTGTCTGCCGTGAACAGGGCTGCGCGCTAAGAGGGTGCCTCGCGGGGTGGTGTGGCGGGTGCGGCGCCGTTGTGGCTGGTCGCGCGTCCCGCCGCCTAGGCCCACTCTTCCCCGCCGGCGTTTCCCAGGTCCCGTCCGCCTGTCGTCCAGCGGGCGGGCCCGTTTGTTTTCGGCCATCTCCTCGTGCAGTCACGGAAGGTCTCGTCCAGGGTGCTGCTGGGGTCTCCGATGTGGCTAACATCACGCCAGCGCGGCGATGTTGCCGTGCGGTTACGCGGAGGTGTGACGTGCTGCCAGGACGGGGACGAAACGACCGTGTCGTCAGGCCTGCGCGCATGCTGGGCACGCGTACCGCATGGACGCCCGTGGGCGACGGGGAGTTCTTCTGCCCCGGCTGCGGCGGGGACCGCAACTACCAGCGGCTGACCGGCCGCCGCCGCTTCACCCTCCTCGGAGTTCCGGTGCTGCCGCGCGGTGAGACCGGGCCGGTCGTCGAATGCGCCGCCTGCTGCCGCCACTTCGGCACCGACGTCCTCGACCATCCGACCACCACCCGCTTCTCCGCGATGCTCCGCGACGCCGTCCACACCGTCGCCCTCGCGGTCCTCGCCGCGGGCGGCACCTGTTCGCGTACGGCGCTGGAGGCGGCCGCCGCCACGGTCCGCGCCGCCGGGTTCGACGACTGCACGGAGGACCAGCTCGGCGCGCTGGTGGAGGCGCTGGCCGCCGACACCGGGCGGGTCTTCGGCGAGCCCTGCGGGGCGGGGCTGGCGATCGAACTGCACGAGGCGCCTGGACCCCCTGGCACCGCATCTGGCACCGGCCGGGCGGGAGTCGATCCTGCTCCAGGGCGCCCGGATCGCCCTGGCCGACGGGCCCTACACCCCCGCCGAGCGCGATGCGCTGGCCACGGTCGGCGCCGCCCTCACCATCTGCGCCGACGACGTCACGCGGCTGCTGGCCGCGGCGCGGACACCGTCGTAAGCCCCGCAGTACTCCCCAGGGAGTAATCGGGGGCCCGTACCGCCCTGCGTAGTAACCCCCAACTCGCCCTTGCGCGCGACGATTCGAGGTCCCCGCGCCGGGAGTCTGGACACGACCCAGACATCCGACCGGAGGGAGGCCCGTCGATGGGGGCCGCAAGGACATCCGCACGACGACGGCGTGCCGTGCCCTGGGTGCTGCTCGGGCTGTGGATCGCCGTGCTGGCGATCGCCTCGCCGTTCGCCTCGAAGCTCGCCGACGTCCAGCACGACCGGGCCGTCGACTATCTGCCCGCGAGCGCCGACTCGACGCAGGTCGCCAGGATCCAGGACCGGCTGCCGGGTGGCGAGGCCACCGAGATGGTCGTCGTCTACCACCGCGACAGCGGACTGACCGCCGCCGACAAGGCCACCGCCGCCCGGCAGATCGAGCGGATCGCCGGGGCGCACCAGCTCACCGGCAGGCCTCAGGGCGTCCCCTCCAAGGACGGCACCACCCTGATGTACCCGGTGGCGAGCACCGAGCCGGGCACCGACGAGAAGGCCCGCGACGCGCTCGTCGACGACGTACGGGACATCGCGCACGGCGAGGGCGGTCTGAGCGTCGACGTGGGCGGCCCGGGGGCGCTCCAGACCGACGCCGCCGAGGTCTACAACGCGCTCGGCGGGCCGCTGCTCTACACCACGGCCGGGGTCGTCGCGCTGCTGCTGATCCTGATCTACCGCAGCCCGGTCCTGTGGCTGGTGCCCCTCGTCGTCGCCGGCCTCGCCGACTATCTGTCGATGGGCGTGGCCTACGGCGTCCACCAGGCGTTCGGCACCGCCGTGACCGGCGCGAGCTCCGGCATCATGACGATCCTCGTGTTCGGCGCGGGCACCGACTACGCACTGCTGCTCGTCTCCCGGTACCGCGAGGAGCTGCGGCGCTTCGAGCGGCCGTACGACGCGATGGCCGCCGCGCTCAAGGGCTGCGGCCCCGCGGTGCTGGCGTCCTCCGGCACGGTCGCGGCGGGCCTGCTGTGCCTGCTCGCCGCCGATCTCAACTCCAGCCGCGGCATGGGCCCGCTCGGCACGGTCGGCATCCTGTGCGCGCTGGCCGCCATGCTGACCCTGCTGCCCTCGGTCCTGGTGCTGCTCGGCCGCCGCGTCTTCTGGCCGCTCGTGCCGCGCTACGGCAGCACGCCCAAGGCCCGCCGGTCGCTGTTCGCGGCGATGGGCAGCTCCGCCGAGCGGCGGCCCCTGGCCGTCCTCGCCTCCGGCGCGGTCCTGCTGGGAGCGCTGGCGCTCGGGGTGCTGAACCTGCCCGGCGCCCTCAAGCAGGAAGACTCCTTCACCACGAAGCCCGACGCGGTCGCCGCCATGGAAACCCTGGCCGAGGCCTACCCCGAGCAGGGCACCCAGCCGCTCACCGTCCTCGCCCCCACCGACCGGGCCGACACCGTGCTCGGGGAGGTCAAGAACACCCAGGGGGTCGCCTCGGCGGAGCGCGGGCGCAGCGGGGACGGCTGGACGGAGATCTCGGTCACCACGACCGCCGCACCCCAGTCGGCGGGCGAGACGGCGACCATCGAGGCCCTGCGCGACCGCCTCGACGACGCGCTGGTCGGCGGCGCCAGCGCCCAGCAGCTCGACCTCGCCGACACCAACGCCCGTGACCGCATGATCGTCGTACCGCTCGTCCTCGTCTCCGTCCTGCTGATCCTGGTCGCGCTGCTGCGGTCGCTGGTCGCGCCGCTGATCCTGGTCGGCGCGGTGGTCGCGGTGTGGGGTGCGGCGCTCGGCATCGGCGGGCTGGTCTTCGGGCCGGTCTTCGGCTTCGAGGGCACGGACCCGGGGCTCGGCCTGCTGTCCTTCGTCTTCCTGGTGGCACTCGGCGTCGACTACGGCATCTTCCTGATGCACCGGATGCGGGAGGAGTCGCTGAACGGCACCGAACCGGTGGCGGCGGCGCTGACCGCGCTGCGCACGACCGGCGGCGTCATCGCCTCCGCCGGGCTGGTCCTCGCCGCGACCTTCGCGGTGCTCACCAACATGCCGCTGGTCAGCCTCGTCGAGCTCGGCTTCGTCATCGCCGTCGGCGTCCTGCTCGACACCTTCCTGGTCCGCACCTATCTGGTGACCAGCGCCGCCGTCGCGCTGCGCCGGAAGGTGTGGTGGCCGGGCGCCCTGTCCCGCGACCCCGGGCCGCCGGCCCCGCCGAAGGAGCCGGAGCCCGTGGTGGCGGTGACGCACTGAACGGAACCGACCGGCGCCCCTCCTCTCCCGGAGGGCGCGTCCCGTCGGAGGATGACCCCCATGCACCCCACCACGACCCCGGTGCGGCCACGCCTCGGCGAACGCGTCACGGCGACGCTCACCCGCGACCCCAGGACCGCGCCGCACGCCACCCGCAACGACGCGGTGCTGGCGGCCGTACTCGCCGGCCTCGCCGCGGTCCTGGCGGCCTTCACCGACACGCTCCGCCACCCCGACGCCCTGGGCTGGACCCTTCTCCTCGCCGCCCACGTGCCGCTGGTGTGGCGCCGGCGGCGGCCGCTGCCGGTGCTGGCCGCGGTGGTGGTGCTCGTCATCCCCTACCACGCCCTCGACAACAACCACGGCGCGCCCGTCCCCGCCTCGCTCGTCGCGCTCTACACGGTCACCGTCACCCAGCGCCCCGCCCGCTCGATCCTGGTCGGCGCCGCGGGCCTCGCCGTCTCCCTGACCGTGATGCTCACCTTCGGCGACCACAAACAGGCCTCCGACCTGGTGCGCACCTACGGCTGGGTGCTGGCCGTCCTCTTCATCGGCATCGACGTCCGCTACTACCGCCAGTACGTCGCCTCCCTCGTCGAACGCGCCGAGCGGGCCGAACGCACCCGCGAGGAGGAGGCGCGGCGCCGGGTCGCGGAGGAGCGCCTGCGGATCGCCCGCGACCTGCACGACCTCCTCGCCCACACCATCACCCTCATCGGCGTCCAGACCTCGGTGGCCGCGCACGTCCTGGCCGCCGACCCCGAGCGCCTGGACCGGGAGACGATCGCCAAGGCCCTCAACGACATCGCCGACACCTGCCGCACCGCCCGCGGCGAACTGCGCACGACGCTGGAGGTGCTGCGCGAACAGGGCGCCGCCGGGGAGACGCGCGGCCCGCTGCCCGGCCTCGACGGCGTCCCCGACCTGGTGGAGGCGGCACGGCTGGCGGGCGCGCGGGTCACCCAGACGGTACGGACGGGCGAGACGACCCCGCCCGCCGTGGGGGCAGCGGCCTACCGCATCGTCCAGGAGGCACTGACCAACGCGGTGCGGCACGCGGGGGCGGAGCCGGTGGTACGGGTGGAGGTGTACGAGGAGCAGGGCGCCCTGCGGCTGGCGGTCACGGACGACGGGGCGGGAGACACGGGTGCCGGCGGTTCTTCGGACGGCGGCGGATTCGGGCTGGTCGGGATGCGGGAGAGGGCCCGCAGCGTGGGTGGCACACTCGACGCGGGGCCGCGGGCCGGGGGCGGTTTCGAGGTGACGGCGGTGCTGCCGCTGCGGGGTGCTCTGGAGGGGGCCGGATGACGATCCGCGTACTGCTTGCGGACGACCAGACGCTCGTACGGGCCGCGTTCGCGATGCTCGTCGAGTCGGCGGGGGACATGGAGGTCGTGGGCGAGGCCGGTACCGGCCGGGAGGCGGTGGAACTGGCCCGGGGCGCGTGTGCCGACCTGATCGTGATGGACATCCGGATGCCGGACCTCGACGGCATCGAGGCGACCCGGCTGATCGCGGCGGACCCCGACCTGGCCGGGGTGAAGGTGCTGGTCCTCACGACGTACGACACGGACGAGAACATCGTGGAGGCGCTCCGGGCCGGGGCGTCGGGGTTCCTGGTGAAGGACACGAGGCCGGCGGAGATGCTGGAGGCGATCCGGACGGTGGCGGCGGGGGAGTCGCTGCTGTCACCCGGGCCGACCGCGCGGTTGATCGCGCGCCTGCTGAGCAGTCCGACCGCGGCGACGCCGGTGTCGGGTGGGCCGGAGTGCCTGTCCGAGCGGGAGCGGGAAGTGCTGACGCTGGTGGGGCGGGGGCTCAACAACGCCGAGATCGGGGAGGCGTTGGGGCTGAGCCCGCTCACCGCGAAGACCCATGTCAGCCGGATCATGGGGAAGTTGGGGGCGCGGGACCGGGCGCAGTTGGTGATCGTGGCGTACGAGTCCGGGATGGTGACGCCCGGGGGCGTGTAGGCGTCCTACAGCAGCCCCGCCCCCGCCAGGAACTTCCCCACCTCGGCGACCTCCGCCTCCGACAACCCCACCTGAGGCTCGGCCGTCGCGGGGCAGGCGATGACCCCGCGGAGGTACAGCGCGGCCTTGAACGCCCCCAGGGCCGCCGAGGATTCCCCCATCCGCCTGCGGTCCCCGGCCCGCACCATCCCGAACAGGCCGCACAGGCGCTCCTGTTCGGTGCGGGCCGCGGCCCAGTCCCCGGCGCGGCACAGCTGGTACAGGCGGACGTACCCCTCGGGGTCCACGTTCGCCAGGCCCGGTACCGCGCCGTGGGCGCCCGCCGCCAGGGCCGAGTCGACGAGCAGTTCGGAGCCCGTGAGGGCGGCGAAGCCGGCGAGGTCGGAGTGGCCGCGCAGCCCCCGCAGGACGTCACGGAAGCCCGCCAGGTCGCCGCTGGAGTCCTTCAGCCCCGCCAGCACGCCGTCCGCCGCAAGCTCCAGGACCACGTCTGCCGGCAGCTTGGTGTGGACGCCGCCGGGGAGGTCGTACGCGATGACCGGGACCTCGCTTTCCGCCGCGAGGAGGCGGTAGTGGCGGGCGATCTCCGCCGGGTGGGTGCGGGTGTAGAAGGGGGCTGTGGCCACCACCGCGTCCGCCCCGGCCGCCACCACCCGCGCCACCTGCTCCCGCACCCGCGGCGTCGTCATGTCGATGACCCCGGCCAGCACCGGCAGCCGCCCGCCGACATGCCCCGTCACCGCCCGCACCACCAGCTCCCGCTGCCCGTCCGTGAGGTAGGCCGCCTCGGACGACGTACCGAGCACGAACAGGCCGTGCACCCCGGCCTCCAGCAGGTGGTCGACCAGGCGGAGCAGCGAGGGGACGTCCACCTCGCCGTCCGGCGTCAGCGGGGTGCACACGGGTGGTACGACGCCGGTCAGCGGGGCGGGGACGGTCATCGAGGCTCCCTGTCGTCGGTCCTACACGGGCGGCGCGGTCAGCTGGGCCGCGATCGCCCCGCCGTCCAGCCACACGTTCTCGCGGGAGATCTTCCCCTCCTTGAACTCGAAGACATGCAGCATCCGGAAGGTGATCCGGCGGTCGTTGCCCGGAATGCCCATGAACTGGCCGGTCACCACGGCGGTGATGAAGTCCTCGGTGATCGCGGCGTCGTCGGCGTAGTACGTGTGGGTGCGCTCCGCCTTCTCGACGCGGAGGTCCTTCACCAGCTGGTGGTAGCGGTCCAGGGCGGCCTCGACGCCGTGGATCGGGTCGCCCGGGAAGCCGACGACGTCATGCTCGACGTCCTCGGTGTAGACGGATACCGCGCGCTGCGGGTCGCCGTGCTCCTCGGCCAGCATGTGCGTGCCGATCAGGCTTTCCATTTCGGCAGGTGTGACGGTGCCCATCGGGGCACCCCCTCTCACTCATGCCGTGAGCCGCGGCCACGGCCCCCGTTGATGAGACAGTGCTACCGTAATGAGAAGAGTTTCTCACGACAAGAGGGGATTCGCATGACGGAGGGGCGCACCGGAAGCGCGGCCGGCGCGACCGGAGGGCTTGCGCGCGGTGGATCGTCCGAGGGGCGGCGCAACCAGAAGCTGCGCACGCGCCGGGCGCTCGTCGACGCCGCCGTCACCCTGGTCCGCGAGGGCAGGCCGGTCACCATCGCCGACGCCGCCGAGGTCGCCCAGGTGTCGGTCGCCACCGCCTACCGGTACTTCTCGCACCCGCAGGACCTGCTGCGCGAGACCCAGAGCGCGGCGCGGGCCTTCGAGGCCGTCGCCGAGCTGCCGGACGATCCCGCCGAGCGCCTCGACCAGCTCGTCTCCCGCGTCGCCGGCGTCCAGCTCGACGACGAGGCGGTGTGGCGGGCGGTGCTGCGCTCCTCGCTGGAGCGCTGGACCCCGTCCGGCGCCGGTGAGCTGGACGAGTCCGACGGCACCCCCATCCGCAACCGCTTCCGCCTCGACCTCACCCGCACCGCCCTCGAACCCCTCGCCGGCACCCTCCCGCCCGACCTCCACCGCCGCCTCCTCATGGCCGTCACCCTCGTCTACGGCGTCGAGGCCCTCATCACCACCCGCGATGTCTGCGAACTCGACCCCGCGGAGGCCAAGGACGTGATGCGCTGGGCGGCGGGTGCGCTGCTGGAGGCGGCGCTGCGGGAGGCGGAGGAACAGGGTGAGCGAGGCTGAGTGGGGCCAGGACGACATCGGCGTACTGAGGCTGCCGTCCGGCCGGCTCGTCCGGGGCCGCGGGCTGCGGCACCCCCTCCCACCGGGGCGACCCCCTCGTACGGCCTTTACCTCCTCGGCCACCGACCGCCGCCCGTCCCCTGGGAGTCGCGCTGGCTGCGCTGGCCCGACTTCCGGCTGCCCGCCGATCGTGCGGACGCCCGCGACGCGCTCACCGAGGTGTGGGAGCGGGCCGCGGGCGAGCGCGTCGAGGTCGCCTGCGGGGGCGGACGCGGGCGTACGGGGGACGGCGCTGGCGTGTCTGGCCGTGCTGGACGGCGTACCGCCGGGTGAGGCCGTCGCGTACGTCCGTGCGCACTACCACCGGGGCGCCGTGGAGACGCCGTGGCAGCGGCGTTATGTGCGGCGGTTCAGGCCGGACCGGTGAGGGTGCCCGCCAGCAGGGCCGCCGTGTCACGGATCAGCACGTCGTCCCGTACGGCGTCCTGCTCGGGCAGGGTCGACAGGACGGCCAGCAGGAGCGGGGTGCCGTCCTCGGTCCAGGCGATGCCGACGTTGTTGTTGGTGCCGTAGGAACCGCCGCCCGTCTTGTCGGCGACCGTCCACGTCCTCGGCAGACCGGCGCGCAGGCGGGTGCCGCTCGTGGTGTTGCCGCGCAGCCAGTGGGTGAGCAGGGCGCGGTCGCGGCCGTCGAGGGCGTCGCCGAGGACCAGCCGGCCGTACGTCCGGCCGATCGCGTACGGGCTCGTCGTGTCCGTGATCCGCCAGGGCTCGGCCGAGTTGAGCTCCGTCTCCCAGCGGTCCAGGCGGGTCACCCGGTCGCCGAGGGAGCGGGCGAAGCGGGTGAGGGCGGTGGGGCTGCCGAGTTCGCGCAGCAGGAGGTTGCCGGCGCCGTTGTCGCTGAAGGTGATGGCCACCTCGGCGAGTTCGGCGACCGTCATGCCGTCGGCGAGGTGCTCCCGCGTCTTGTCGGAGCCCTCCTTCGGCAGGTCGGCGTCCGTGTAGTGGATACGGCGGGACAGGAACTCGCCGTCGCGGTCGAGGTCGCGCAGCACGGCGGCGGACGCGAGCGTCTTGAACAGCGAGCACATCGGGAAGAGTTCGCCGGCGCGGTACCGCACGGTCCGGCCGGTGGCGATGTTCCGGGCGAACACGCCGAGCCGGGCCCCGTGTTGAGCCTCCAGCTCGCGCAGGCCCTCGGGGGCGGCGGCGTGGGCGGGTGCGCTCGTCATGAGGGCGGCGGTGGTGGCAGCGGTCAAGAGGGTTCGGCGGGCTAAGATCGCGCTCTCCTTCGGTCGGTGGGGCGTTGACGATCTCTGCAGTGATCGACGCCGTACGTCATCCCTTGGTTGCGGGCTCGTAGACCATCGGCGGACGGCGGTGCGGGCGCGGGGCCGCCACAGTGACCGTATGGAGATGACCAGCAAGACCGAGGGGATCAGCCGGGCGCGGTTCCTGGTGGGGGCGGCGGCGATCGGGGTGGCGCTGCCCTCGGGGGCCGCCGCGGCGGTCGAGAAGGGACCGGCCCGCAAGGGACTGACGCGCCGCGGTGTCGTCTACACCGTCGGCGCGGGGGAGACGCCGGCCACCGCCTGGAGCACCGCCCGGATGCGGCGTGACCTCCGTGCCGTCCGCGACGACCTGCACGCGAACACCGTCGACATCACCGGCGACGGCGTCGAACGCCTTACCTCGACCGCCGCCGAGGCCGCCGGACTCGGTCTGCACGTCTGGCTCCAGCCGACCCTCGGTGACGTCCCGGAGCGGGACATCCTCGAACACCTCGCGGAGACGGGCCGGTTCGCGGAGCGCCTGCGACGGCAGGGGGCGAGCGTCGACTTCAGCGTGGGCTGCGAGTTCTGGCTGTTCGTGCCCGGGATCGTCCCCGGGGACGACGTGTTCGAGCGCATCGAGAATCTCCAGCGCGGGAACCTCGACCGGGCGGCGATGCAGCGCCGGCTCGCCCGCTTCACCGCGAAGGCGGCACGGCTCGGCCGCAGGGTCTTCCACGGCCGCCTCAGCTACGCCTCCGCCCCGGAGATCGACCAGGTCGACTGGGACCTCTTCGACATCGTCGGCGTCGACTACTACTCGTACTTCCCCCGACGCTCCGACCACGTACGGGAGTTGCGGCGGTACCTGCGCCACGGCAAGCCGCTCGCCATCACCGAGTTCGGCACCTGCGCCTACCGTGGCGCGCCGGAGACGGACGGCATGGGCTGGGACATCGTCGACCACCGCAAGACGCCCGAGGAGATCAGGGATCCGGTCCCGGTCCGCAGCGAGCGCACCCAAGCCGCCTACCTCACCGACCTGTTGGACGTCTTCGAGTCGATGGACCTCTACGCGGCGATGGTCTTCGAGTTCCTCACCGCGGACGCCCCGCACCGCCCCGGCGACCCGCGCCACGACCTCGACCTGGCGAGCTACGGCATCGCCAAGGCGATCCAGGACCGCCCAGGCGATCCCGACTCGCCCTGGCACTGGGAGCCGAAGGCGGCGTTCCATGCCGTGGCCCGCGCCTATGGGAGGCGCTGACGCCGTCAGGGCGGTCAGCGGCAGTAGAGGTCGGCGGCGGGGCGCTTGCCCGTCGTCAGGAAGCGGGTCACCGCCGCGTCCCCGCAGGCGTTGCCGTTGTCGAGGTAGGCGTCGTGGCCCGTGGAGTCCACGGTCACCATGACCGCCCGCCGTCCGAGCGCCGCACGGAGCTTCCGGGCGCCGCCCACGGGGGTGGCGACGTCCCGTTCGTTCTGCACGAGAAGGACGGTGGAGGGGCCGCGGTCGGTGATCACCGTCGGCGGCTCCTGGGGCGGGTAGGGCCAGGCCGCGCAGACCATCGCGTTGCGGGGCATGCCGGCGGTCAGCGGGAACTCGGCCCGGCTCTCCTCGACTCCCTTCTGGTAGACGGCCGTTGACGTCGGCCAGGCCACGTCGTTGCAGAGCGTCCCGGCGCCGACTGCGGAGACGTTCTGCAGGACGGCGTCGGGCGGCGAGGCCGGCGCGGGCGGCACCGTGCCCTTCTCGGCGGCCAGCATCAGCTGCGCGAGCGCGGGGAAGTCTTCGGGGTCGTAGAGGCTGCTCAGCATGGCCTGGCGCAGCATGTTGCCGTTCAGCTCGGCCGGGTTGGCGCCGGGCCACGGGAGAGGCTCGCGGTCCAGGCGCGCCGCGAGCTCCAGGAACCTCCGGCGCACCTCGGCGGCCGTCGCGGCGACGCGGTACGGATTGCCGGGCGCGGAGGCCCACCGGGCGAACTCGGGGAAGGTGTCCTCGACGCCCTGCTCGTGCCCGGCGAGCCAGGCGCGGGCGACCCGGGTGGGGTCGGGGTCGTCGTTGCTGTCCAGCACGAACCGGTCGGTGCGGCCCGGGAACATCTCGGCGTAGACGGCCCCCACGTACGTCCCGTACGACACGCCCCACGCGGAGATCCGCCGCTCGCCCAGCGCGGCCCGCAGCCGGTCCAGGTCGCGGGCCTCGTTGCGGGTGCTGAGGTGCTTGAGCAGCTCACCGCCGTTGCGCTGGCAGGCCTCGGCCATCCGCCGGGCGGTCGCCATGTTCGCGTCCACGGAGCCGTCCGCGGCGGGCCAGGGGCGTGACGCGGTCAGCGAGAGGTCGCGACGCTCCAGCCCGCAGTCGACGGAGGTGGAGGGCGCGAGCCCGCGCGGCGCGAACCCGACCAGGTCGTAGGCGTCGCGCACCTCCTGCGGCAGCTTCTGCCCCTTCCCGGAGGGGTCGTCGAGGCTCGACCCGCCGGGCCCGCCGGGGATCAGGAACAGGGCCCCGCGCCGGGCGGCGGGCTTCTCGCTCACGACCCGCGAGACGGCGATCCCGATGCGCGGACCACCGGGATCGGCGTAGTCCATGGGCACGTCGAGCGTGGCGCACTGCTGACGCGGATCGAGACCGGTGCCCACGCACTTCCCCCATTTCAAGGCGGGCGCGGCGGACGCGGCGAGGGGTGTGAGAGCCCCGAAGACGATCCCGGAGGCGACGGTGATCCGGACGAGGGACTTGGTCAGCTGCTTCATGCCGTCGAGCCTCGCGGATCCCGACGACGGCCCCCATCCGGCCAACTGCCTTGTCGTTACGGGGGTTTGCCCCACCAAGCCCAAGGCGCCGTCTCGTCACCCGCGGCACACAGACTCCTGCCGAGTGTAGGGAAACCGGCTTGCCCCGGAGAGGTGAAGCGTGAAATCCGGGGGAGCCGGGGAGGCACCTGAGTAAGCGCAGAGTGGCGTGTCGTGTCGAAGGAGTGAGGGAGCCGGTGAAGGGATTGCGGGCGGCGTCGGAGAAGCTCCGGGGCGCACGGGTGGATGTGGCGTGCGACGCGTTCGGTCCGGTGCCGCGATGAGGGTCCCCGTCGGCAGCCACGTTGTGGACACCCGCACCGGACGGCTCGGCATCGTCATGGGACACGAAGGCCCCTACCTCCAGCTCAGACCCTACGGCGGCGGCAAGGAGTGGGACGTCGCCCCCGACGCCGTGCGGTACGCGACCCCCGCCGAGCGGCTCAGCGCGGCGACCGCGTACGCCGACGCCCGCAGCCGGGCAGAGGGGCCGTGACCGCACTGCCGTAGGGTGCGGGTCCCATGGGTCCGTGGAGCCCGCGGAGACGGACCCACGCCGACCCGGCCCGCCGACCCCTCGACGTACGGGACAATGACTCCATGAGCCTTTTCCGGGACGACGGCATCGTCCTGCGGACGCAGAAGCTCGGAGAAGCGGACCGCATCATCACCCTCCTCACCCGGGGTCACGGGCGGGTGCGGGCCGTCGCGCGCGGTGTGCGGCGGACCAAGTCCAAGTTCGGGGCGCGACTCGAACCGTTCTCCCATGTCGACGTGCAGTTCTTCGCGCGCGGGAGCGAGCTGATCGGGCGCGGGCTGCCGCTGTGCACGCAGAGCGAGACCATCGCCGCCTACGGCAGCGGGATCGTCTCCGACTACGCCCGCTACACCGCCGGCACCGCGATGCTGGAGACCGCCGAGCGGTTCACGGACCACGAGGGCGAGCCCGCCGTGCAGCAGTACCTGCTGCTCGTCGGGGCGCTCAGGACCCTCGCCAACGGCGAGCACGCCCCGCATCTCGTCCTCGACGCCTTCCTGCTGCGCTCCCTCGCCGTCAACGGCTACGCCCCCAGCTTCGGCGACTGCGCGAAATGCGGGCTCCCCGGGCCGAACCGGTTCTTCTCCGTCGGCTCCGGAGGCTCCGTCTGCGTGGACTGCCGGGTGCCCGGCAGCGTCGTACCCTCTCCGCAGACCCTGGAACTCCTCGGCGCGCTGCTTACGGGAGACTGGGGGACAGCGGACGCGTGCGAGCCGCGGTACGTCCGGGAGGGCAGCGGACTGGTCTCCGCCTACCTGCACTGGCATCTGGAACGCGGGCTGCGCTCGCTGCGTTACGTAGAGAAGTAAGCCGGAGAGGAACGAAGCAACATGGTCGTACGTGGGATCCTGGGGCGCCAGCGCCGCGAGTACAGGACGCCCGAGCCCCACCCCTCCGGCGCCCGCCCGCCGAAGCTCCCCGGCGAACTCGTCCCGAACCACGTGGCGATCGTCATGGACGGCAACGGCCGCTGGGCGAAGGAGCGTGGGCTGCCCCGCACCGAGGGCCACAAGGTCGGCGCCGAGCGCGTCCTCGACGTCCTCCAGGGCGCCGTCGAGATGGGTGTCGGCGCGATCTCGCTGTACGCCTTCTCGACCGAGAACTGGAAACGCTCGCCCGACGAGGTCCGCTTCCTCATGAACTTCAACCGCGACTTCATCCGCAAGACCCGCGACCAGCTCGACGAGCTCGGCATCCGGGTCCGCTGGGTGGGCCGGATGCCCAAGCTGTGGAAGTCGGTCGCCAAGGAACTCCAGGTCGCCCAGGAGCAGACCAAGGACAACGACAGGCTGACGCTGTACTTCTGCATGAACTACGGCGGCCGTGCCGAGATCGCGGACGCCGCGCAGGCGCTCGCCGAG
The DNA here is from genome assembly GCA_002027195.1 of Streptomyces sp. GKU 895. Taxonomy (GTDB): domain Bacteria; phylum Actinomycetota; class Actinomycetes; order Streptomycetales; family Streptomycetaceae; genus Streptomyces. Next base: position 38,221 of record MWJO01000014.1, read on the forward strand.
GACGTGAAGGCGGGCCGGCTCGACCCCTCCAAGGTCAATGAGAAGACCCTCGCCAAGTACCTGTACTACCCGGACATGCCGGACGTCGACCTGTTCCTGCGGCCCAGCGGTGAGCAGCGCACCTCCAACTACCTGCTCTGGCAGAGCGCGTACGCCGAGATGGTCTTCCAGGACGTCCTGTGGCCCGACTTCGACCGCCGCGACCTGTGGCGGGCCTGCGTCGAGTACGCCTCCCGCGACCGCCGCTTCGGCGGCGCCCTGCCCAACGAGGAACTGCTCGCGATGGAGGGCAGGCAGACCGCTCCGTGATCGCAAGCGTGGCCATGTCACGGCTACCCGGCGTTCACCGGGCTCGCGCACGATCCGGCCATGAAGGTCACGCACCGCGCCATCCCCGCCGCCCTCGCCCTGGGCACCCTGCTGGTCGCGGCCCTGCCCGCGCAGGCCGCGCACCAGCCCGCCCACCGCCACGACGTTACGGCACCAAGGCCACGTACGCCCCGCAGCCAGAGCGCGCACTCCTACCAGCGCCCGCCCGCCGGCTTCACCCCGGTCTTCACGGAGAACATCTCCCGGCACGGCTCCCGCGCCGCCTCCGACAGCGAGGACGGCGATCTGATCCTCGCGCTGTGGGACAAGGCCGAGGCCGCGGGCCAACTCACCCGCAGAGGCAAGGAGTTCGGTCCCAAGGTGCGCGCCCTCCAGGCCGCCATGGCGAAGGTCGGCTACGGCAACCTCAGCGGGCGCGGCGAGCAGGAGATGCGGGACACCGCCGCGCGCACGCAGCGCCGGCTGCCCTCCCTCTTCGCGCGGATCGCCGCCGACGGCGAGAAGATCGACGTCGTCAGCTCCGGGCAGGGCCGCGCCATCGACAGCGCGAACGCGTACGCCGGTGAGCTCGCCGCGACCGACCCGGCCCTGAAGCCGCTGATCGGCGCGACCCGCACCGACAAGGACCTGCTCTACTTCCACAAGGCCGCCGGGGGCGCCGCCTATCGCGACTACATCGACCACGACCAGCGGCTCGCGGCCACCCTGAAGTCGATCACCGACCAGCCCCGTACGGCAGAGGCCGCCCGCAGCGTCCTGCGTCGGCTCTTCCAGGACACCTTCGTCGACGGGCACAGCACCGCCGACCAGGTCGCCGCCGCCCAGGCCGTCCACAACCTGTACGCCATCGCCCCCGCGATGAGCGAGGAGAGCCCGGACGGCAAGGACTGGGGCATGCAGCGGTACATCTCGCGCTCCGACGCCGCCTGGTTCGGCTACCTCTCCGACGCCGAGGACTTCTACGAGAAGGGCCCCGGCTTCGCGGACAGCGACATCACCTACAAGATGGCCGGCGTCCTCCTCGACGACTTCTTCCGGCAGGTCGAGGCGAAGAGGGCGGGGACCAGCACGCTCGGCGCCGAACTCCGCTTCTCCCACGCGGAGGAGATCATCCCGCTGGCCGCGCTGATGGGCCTGCCGGGCAGCACGCAGCCGGTCACCGAGCAGCAGCCGTACACCTACGCCACCAACCCGTGGCGCGGCAGCTCCGTCTCCCCGCTCGGCGCGAACATCCAGTGGGACGTCTTCCGCAAGGGCGACCGCTGCTGGTGCGGATGCTCTACAACGAGAAGGAGACCGCGTTCAAGGCGGGCTGCGTGCCCATTGCCAAGGGCAGCAAGTTCTACGACCTGGACGCACTGGAGAGGTGCTTCGGCCGCGCCTGATCAGCGGCGGTACGATCCCGCCTCATGGTCATGAACATGGGGCGGGACGCCGAACAGGGCGTGGTCGAGCTGGCGTACCAGCCGGTCGTCGGGGACTACGCGACGGCGCTGCGCGAGCGCCGGCGGTTCAACCGGGCGGGGCGGCTCCAGAAGGTGGCGCTGGTGCTGATCGCGTTCGCCTGGGTGCTGAACCTCGGGGTCGCGGTGGGCGGCGGGGACGCCCATGTGTTCCTGCTGGTCTGGATGCCGCTGCTGGTGGCGCTGCTGCTGGCCCAGCCGTGGTTGCAGGCCCGGCAGGTCATGAAGGCCGCCACCCGCAACGGCGCCTTCCGGGCGGCGGTGTCGGACGCGGGGCTGACGGTGGTCACCGAGCACAGCTCGACCTCGGTGGGCTTCGCGGCCCAGCCGCGCTACCGGGAGACCAAGGAGCTGTTCGTCCTCTACAGCGACGACAAGAACGCCACCTGCTTCACCGTGCTGCCCAAGCGGGGCGCCGCGCACCCCGCCGACGTGGACCGGTTGCGGGAGATCCTCGACCGCAACCTGACCCGCGTCTGAGTTCCGAGGTCAGCCGGCGGCCGCCGCGCAGTCGGCACAGGTGCCGAAGATCTCCACCGTGTGCGCCACGTTGACGTAGCCGTGCTCCGCCGCGATGGCCTCGGCCCACTTCTCCACCGCCGGTCCCTCGACCTCCACGGCCTTGCCGCAGACGCGGCAGACGAGGTGGTGGTGATGGTCGCCGGTGGAGCAGCGGCGGTAGACGGACTCGCCGTCGGAGGTGCGCAGGACATCGACCTCACCGGCGTCGGCGAGGGACTGCAGGGTGCGGTAGACCGTGGTCAGACCGACCGAGTCGCCCTTGTGCTTGAGCATGTCGTGGAGCTCCTGCGCGCTGCGGAACTCGTCGACCTCGTCCAGGGCCGCCGCCACGGCAGCCCGCTGCCGGGTCGAACGGCCCTTCACGGGCGGTCCAGCGGTCGTCACCGGTTGCCTCCTCACACCTTCTGCGTCTGCCGGGCCATTGTGCCAGCCCGCGCGGTGCCCAGTCAGACGCCGACCTTTCCGTCCGGCTCCCGGCTGGCCGGAATCACACACTCCGCCGGGTCGCCCGCGGCCTGTGCGGCGGCTGCCGCCCGGGCCCGGCGGCGGGCCAGCGGGGTGGCGAGGGCCGTGGTCAGGATGAACGCCGCGATGGTCAGCAGGACGATCGTCGCGCCGGGCGGGACGTCCTGGTAGTACGACGTGACGGTGCCGCTGATGGTGACCGTGACGCCGATGGCCACGGCGATCGCGAAGGTCGCCGCGAAACTGCGGCTGAGCTGCTGCGCGGCCGCCACCGGGACGACCATGAGGGCCGAGACCAGCAGCAGGCCCACCACGCGCATGGCGACCGTGACCGTCACGGCCGCCGTGACCGCCGTCAGCAGGTTCAGGGCGCGTACCGGCAGACCCGTGACCCGCGCGAACTCCTCGTCCTGGCTGACCGCGAAGAGCTGGCGGCGCAGGCCCAGGGTGACCAGCACCACGAAGGCCGCGAGCAGGCAGATCGCCGTCACGTCCGACTGCGACACCGTCGACAGCGAGCCGAAGAGGTACGAGGTGAGGTTGGCGTTGGAGCCGGTGGGGGCGAGGTTGATGAACATCACGCCGCCGGCCATGCCGCCGTAGAAGAGCATCGCGAGGGCGATGTCGCCGCGGGTCTTGCCGTACCAGCGGATCAGCTCCATGAGCACCGCGCCGAGGACGGAGACGAGGGTCGCCATCCACACCGGGGAGGTGTTCAGCAGGAAGCCGAGGCCGACGCCGGTCATCGCCACATGGCCGATGCCGTCGCCCATGAGGGCCTGGCGGCGCTGGACGAGGTAGATGCCCACGGCCGGGGCGGTGATGCCGACCAGGACGGCGGCGAGCAGGGCCCGCTGCATGAAGGCGTAGTCGAGGATCTCCATCAGCTCAGCAGTCCCGTGTGGATCGGCGCGTGTTCGTGCGGGTGGACGTGGTCGTGGCCGGGGAGCGCGTGCTGGCCGACCGCCTTCGGGGGCGGTCCGTCGTGCAGGACGCAGCCGTCGCGGAGCACTACCGCGCGGTCGATCAGGGGCTCCAGGGGGCCCAGTTCGTGCAGGACCAGCAGGACCGTCGTACCGGCGGCGACCTGCTCCTGAAGGGTGTGCGCGAGCACCTCCTGGCTGGCCAGGTCCACGCCCGCCATCGGCTCGTCCATGATCAGCAGCTCGGGTTCGGCGGCGAGCGCGCGGGCGATGAGCACGCGCTGGTGCTGGCCGCCGGACAGCGCGTCCACCGAGTCCTTCGCGCGGTCCGCCATGCCGACCAGCTCCAGGGCCCGGCGTACGGCCTCGCGGTCGGCCTTGCGCAGCACCCCGAAGCGGGCGCGGGACAGGCGGCCGGACGAGACGACCTCGGTGACCGTCGCCGGGACACCGCCCGCGGCGGTGGTGCGCTGCGGGACGTAGCCGACGCGCGCCCAGTCCTTGAACGCCTTGCGGGGCGTGCCGAACAGGCGTATCTCGCCCGCGGCGAGCGGGACTTGGCCGATGATGCCGCGCACGGCCGTCGACTTGCCGGAGCCGTTGGCGCCGAGCAGCGCGACGACCTCACCGCGGTTCACGGTGAGGTCGATGCCGCGCAGCACGGGCCGTGAGCCCAGGTCGGCGCGGACGCCGCGCAGGGAGATGACGGGCTCGGACACGGACTCCTCCGGGTGGGTCATTTGGCGCCTAGCGCGCTCTGCAGCGCCTTGAGGTTGGACTCCTGGACCTGGAAGTAGTCGTCGCCCCTGGACTTGGACGTGATGCCCTCGATCGGGTCGAGGACGTCCGTCTTCAGGTTCGCGTCGGAGGCGATGGTCTTCGCGGTCTTGTCGCTGACGAGCGTCTCGTAGAACACGGTGGTGACGCCGTCGGCCTTGGCCATCTTCTCAAGGTCCTTGACGCGGTTGGCGCTCGGCTCCGACTCGGGGTCGAGGCCGTTGATGGCCTCCTCGGTCAGGCCGTAGCGCTCGGCGAGGTAGCCGAAGGCGGCGTGGGTGGTGATGAAGACCTTGGTCTTGGTGTTCTTCAGCCCGTTCGCGAACCGGGTGTTGAGGCCGTCGAGCTTCTTCACCAGGGCCGCGGTGTTCTTCTTGTAGTCGGCCGCGTGGTCGGGGTCGGCCTTCTCGAAGGCCTTGCCGACGCCCTGGGCGACCTGGGCGTAGCGCACCGGGTCGAGCCAGATGTGGGGGTCGAGGCCGGCCAGTTCCTCGTTGGCGTGGTCGTCGTGCTCGGCCGCGTGGCCGCCGACCTCGTTGCCGTGCTTCTCCAGCGTGGTCAGGGAAGCGGCGTCGATCTTGGTCTTGACCTCGGACTGGGCCACCGCGTCGTCCACGGAGGGCTGGAGGTTCTTGAGGTAGAGCACCGCGTCGGACTCCTGGAGCTGCGCGGTCTGCTTGGCGCTGATCTCCAGGTCGTGCGGCTCTTGGCCGGGCTCGGTGAGGCTGGTGACGTGGACGTGGTCCCCGCCGATCTGCTCGGCGAGATAGGCCATCGGATAGAACGAGGCGACGACGTCGAACTTGTCCGTGTTGCCGGCGGCGCTCGCGCCGGAGCACGCGGAGAGGGTCCCGAGACCGAGGGCGGTGACGGCCGCGATGGCGGTCCCGGATATGTGCTGTCGTCGTACGTTCATGACAGTCATTTTCAACAAATATGGAAACCGTTGTCAACAAACCTGGGTGAAGGGCCGGTGAGAGAAGGTGGAGGCCCGAACCGATTTGATACCGGGGGTGTCGGCGCCGGTAACCTGAGTCATTCGCTGCCGTCCATTCGTCATGAAGAGAGCACCGTGGCCGCCGACAAGATCGACACCATCGTCAGCCTGAGCAAGCGCCGTGGCTTCGTTTTCCCCTGTAGTGAGATCTACGGCGGTCAGCGCGCCGCCTGGGACTACGGACACCTGGGTGTCGAGCTCAAGGAGAACATCAAGCGCCAGTGGTGGCGCTACATGGTGACGTCGCGCGAGGAGGTCGTCGGTATCGACTCGTCCGTGATCCTGGCTCCCGAGGTCTGGGTCGCCTCCGGTCACGTCGCCACCTTCTCGGACCCGCTGACCGAGTGCACCTCCTGCCACAAGCGCTACCGCGCGGACCACCTGGAGGAGGCGTACGAGGAGAAGAAGGGCCGCCTCCCCGAGAACGGCCTCGCGGACATCAACTGCCCGAACTGCGGCACCAAGGGCCAGTTCACCGAGCCCAAGCAGTTCTCGGGTCTGCTCTCCACGCACCTCGGCCCGACCCAGGACTCCGGCTCCGTCGCGTACCTGCGCCCGGAGACCGCCCAGGGCATCTTCACCAACTTCGCCCTGACGCAGACCGCCGCGCGCAAGAAGCCGCCGTTCGGTATCGCGCAGATGGGCAAGTCCTTCCGCAACGAGATCACGCCCGGCAACTTCATCTTCCGCACCCGCGAGTTCGAACAGATGGAGATGGAGTTCTTCGTCAAGCCGGGCGAGGACGAGAAGTGGCAGGAGTACTGGATGCAGGAGCGGTGGAACTGGTACACCGGCCTGGGTCTGCGCGAAGAGAACATGCGGTGGTACGAGCACCCGCAGGAGAAGCTCTCCCACTACTCCAAGCGCACCGCCGACATCGAGTACCGCTTCCAGTTCGGCGGCAGCGAGTGGGGCGAGCTCGAGGGTGTCGCCAACCGCACCGACTACGACCTCACCGCGCACTCCAAGGCCTCCGGCCAGGACCTCCAGTTCTTCGACCAGGAGGCCGGTGAGCGCTACACCCCGTACGTCATCGAGCCCGCCGCCGGTGTCGGCCGCACCATGCTGGCGTTCCTGCTCGACGCCTACGTCGAGGACGAGGCGCCCAACGCCAAGGGCAAGATGGAGAAGCGCACGGTGCTGCGCCTCGACCACCGCATCGCTCCGGTGAAGGTCGCGGTGCTCCCGCTCTCCCGCAACCCCGAGCTGTCCCCGAAGGCCAAGGGCCTCGCCCAGGCGCTGCGCCAGAACTGGAACATCGAGTTCGACGACGCCGGCGCCATCGGCCGCCGCTACCGCCGCCAGGACGAGATCGGTACGCCGTACTGCGTGACGGTCGACTTCGACACGCTGGACGACAACGCCGTGACGGTCCGCGAGCGCGACTCGATGAAGCAGGAGCGCGTCTCCCTCGACCAGATCGAGGGCTACCTGGCGAGCCGCCTCGTCGGCTGCTAGGGCGCGAAGCCGCCGCATTGGCCCTTGATGCGGGTCCCGTAGTGGACCTGTATCAAGGGCCGTCGTGCTTTCAGGGTTGGAGGCATGAGCCTCGCCTTCCTCCTCACCACCCTCGTCGTGGTCGCCACCCCCGGCACCGGCGTCGTCTACACCCTCGCCGCCGGGCTCTCCCGCGGCCGCCGGGCGAGCGTCGTCGCCGCCTTCGCCTGCACCCTCGGGATCGTGCCGCACGTCCTCGCCACCGTCACCGGCCTCGCCGCGCTGCTCAACGCCAGTGCCGCCGCCTTCCAGGTCCTCAAGTACGCCGGTGTCGCCTATCTGTTGTGGATGGCGTGGGCGAGCCTGCGGGACCGTGACGCGATCACCGTCGAGCGGGATGCTCCGGCGCCCTCCTCCGCGGGCCGGGTGATCGTCCGAGGGGTGCTGATCAATCTGCTCAACCCGAAGCTGACGATCTTCTTCTTTGCCTTTCTGCCGCAGTTCGTGAGCCCGGGGGAGCCGCATGCGCTGCCCCGCATGCTGGGGCTCAGCGGGGTCTTCATGCTGGCGACCTTTGTGGTCTTCGCCGCGTACGGGGTGCTCGCGGCCTCGGTCCGGCGCCATGTGATCTCCCGGCCGCGGGTGATGGCGTGGCTGCGGCGGAGTTTCGCCGGGTCCTTCGTGCTGCTCGGAGCGAAGCTCGCGATGACTGACAGCTGACAGATATTGAAATCTGTCAGCTGTCATGCCAGGCTGGACGGCATGACGACACAGACCCCCCGCACCCTCGGAACCACCGGCCCCCAGGTCTTCCCCCTCGGTCTCGGCTGCATGGGGATGTCCGGTATGTACGGCGAGGCGGACCGCGCCGAGTCCATCGCCACCATCCACGCCGCCCTGGAGGCCGGCGTCACCCTTCTCGACACCGGTGACTTCTACGGCATGGGCCACAACGAACTGCTCGTCGCCGAGGCCCTGCGCACCGCACCGGCCGCCCTCCGGGAGAACGCGCTGACCAGCGTGAAGTTCGGCGCCCACCGCGGCCCGGACGGCTCCTGGCTCGGCTACGACACCCGCCCGGCCGCCGTGAAGACGTGGGCCGCGTACTCCCTCCAGCGCCTGGGCGTCGACCACATCGACGTCTACCGTCCCGCCCGGCTCGACCCGGACGTCCCGATCGAGGAGACCGTCGGCGCGATCGCGGAACTCGTCGAGCAGGGATACGTCCGCCACATCGGCCTGAGCGAGGTCGGCGCGGACACCATCCGCCGGGCCGCCGCGACCGCCCCGATCGCCGACCTCCAGATCGAGTACGCGCTCATCTCCCGCGGCCCGGAGCGCGAGATCCTGCCCACCCTGCGCGAACTGGGCATCGCCGTCACCGCGTACGGCGTGCTCTCGCGCGGGCTGCTCTCCGGTCATGTCACGCCCGGCCAGCAGTACGCGGCGAACGACTTCCGCGCCCACTCGCCCCGCTTCCAGGGCGACAACCTCCAGCACAACCTGAATCTCGTCGAGGCCCTGCGCAAGATCGCCGAGCAGAAGGGCGTCTCCGTCGCGCAGATCGCGATCGCCTGGGTGCTCTCTCGGGGCGAGGACATCGTGCCGCTGATCGGCGCCAGGACCCGGACGCGGCTCGACGAGGCCCTGGGCGCCCTGGACGTGACACTGGACGCGGCCGACCTCGCCGCCGTCGAGGCCGCCGTACCGGCGGACGCGGCGGCCGGCGAGCGGTACGCCCCCGCCCAGATGGCCATGCTCGACAGCGAGCGCTGATCGCGGTGCCGGGTACCGTCTAGGCATGCCAGCCACCAGCGAGATCCTGACCGCCGAGCGCATCCTCGAAGCCACCGAGGAGGTGCTGCGCCGCCACGGCCCGGCCAAGGCCACCGTGGTCGACGTGGCCCGCGCGCTCGGCGTCAGTCACGGCAGCGTCTACCGGCACTTCCGCACCAAGGCGGCGCTGCGGGAGGCGGTGACGAAGCGGTGGCTGGACCGTACGACCGAGGTGCTGGCCCGGATCGTGACGTCCGGCGGCGACCCCGAGACCCGGCTGCGCGACTGGCTCGCCGCCCTGTTCACCGCCAAGCGCCGCAAGGCCGGTGACGATCCCGAGCTGTTCGCGACCTACCAGGTCCTGGCCGTGGAGGCCGGCGAGGCGGTGAGCGCCCATCTCGCCGACCTCACCGGCCAGTTGGCCCGGATCATCCAGGACGGCGTCGACACCGGCGTCTTCACCGCCCCCGACCCCGAGGCCACCGCCCGCGCCGTCTTCCACGCCACGGGCCGCTTCCACGACCCCGGTTACGCCGCCGCCTGGCAACGGCACGACATCCAGGCCGAGTTCGAGGCCGTCGTGGACCTGCTCGTCCGGGGGCTGCGGGCCTGAGGGGATCTTGGGGGATTATGAAGGCCTGAGGGGTCAGTCGTCCTTCGGGTTCACCGTCGCCTGATGGGCCTCCGCCAGATGTTCCTCCGCCTTCAGCCAGGGCAGGAACTGCGCGGCCTTCTTCCAGCCGCAGGTGTCGCATCTGATCGTGCGCTGGGGGCCTTTGCGCAGCACCTGGACGACATGCTCCCGCCCGTGCTGGTCCCAGCGGCTCACCTTGCTCGTGCTGATCTGCAACATGATGCCTCGCCTCCGGTGAGGCAGTGTGCAGCAATCACAACATCAACAGGGGTTTCTTCACGGCGAGTTCGCTGAACCGTGAACAGTCCTCACCCGATGGTCCGCGGCAGCCGCAGGCTCAGCAGGCCCGTCAGGGCCACGCCCGCCAGTTGGGCGAGGAGCGTGGTGACCAGGGCGTCGCGCATGCCCAGGGTGGGGATCAGGGAGAGGAACAGGGTGCCCAGGGTGGCCACGCCCAGGGCCAGTGCGGACTGCTGGGTGGTGATCATCACGCCGCTGCCCACGCCCGCGCGGGCCTGCGGTACCTCCGAGAGGACGATGCGGAAGATCACGGGGAGCTGGAGGGCCTGCCCCGCGCCCGCGATCGCCGCGCCCGGCAGCAGCTCGACCAGGCCGAGGTCCGGCCAGGAACGCCAGGCCGCGAGAGCCATCAGGCCCACCCCCACCGCCTGGATCACCGCACCGGCGGTGACGACGCGCGTGCCGTACTTCGCGACCAGCCGCGGGCCCGCGAGCGAGGTGAAGAAGAAGACCACCGCCATGGGCGCCAGGGCGAGCCCGGCCCTGACCGGCCCCAGCCCGGCGCCGCGCTGCAACGCCACCGCGATCACGAACATGAAGCCGCTGAACCCGATGGAGAACGGCACGATCATCACGAGCCCGCGCCGCAGCGACACCAGCCGGAACAGGCTCGGCGGGACCAGCGGCGTACGGCCGCGCCGGTCCGCCCCGCGCTCCACCGCCCAGAACGCCGCCACCGCGAACGGGAACGCCGCCAGCGACAGCCACGTCCACAGCGGCCAGCCCGCCGCCCGCCCCTCGGTCAGCGGGGCCAGCAGGGTGAGCAGGGACACCGCCAGCAGGACCGTGCCGGGGCCGTCCACCGGCTCGGGGTGCTGGGAGCGGGTCTCCGGCACGGCACGGGCGGCGAGGACCAGGCCGAGGACGACGACCGGGACGTTGACGAGGAACACCGAGCGCCAGCCGGTGCCCGCGATGTCGGCCGCGACCAGCACCCCGCCGAGGATCTGGCCGGCCACCATCGACAGGCCCGCCGTCGCGCCGTACAGCCCCATGGCCTTCGCGCGGCGCTGGCCGCTCGTCGCCGCCTGGATGGTGGCGAGCACCTGCGGCAGCATCGCGGCCGACGCGACGCCCTGCGCGACCCGGGCCGCGACCAGTGTCCACGCGGACGGCGCGAGCCCGCAGGCCAGCGAGGTCAGGCCGAAGGCCGCCATGCCGCCGAGGAAGAGCCGGCGCCGGCCGAAGAGATCGCCGAGCCGACCGCCCAGGACGAGCAGCACGGCGTACGCCAGCCCGTAACCGGACACGACGAGTTCGAGGACCGACTCGCTCGCCGACAGGTCCCGGCCGATCGTGGGCAGGGCGACGTTGACGATGAAGAAGTCGATGAGGGGCAGTGCCGCGCCGAGCAGCACCGTGAAGAGACCGAGGCCGCCGAGCACGGGCGGTGCGCCGGTGGTGCGGAGGTGACGTGAGGTGAAGGTTTCGGTAGTCACGCATCCCAGCGTCCGCCGGATCTCAGACTGGTACCAGAGTGTCTTTATCCTGGTAGAAGGAGTACCTGGAAACAGGGTCCGGTCGGCGGCACGCTGGAGGTATGACGACGATGGCCGAGGTGACGGTGACGGCTCCGGCTCCGGCGAGCTCCGGCGCGACGGGTGCGGCGGAGGTACGGCGGCACGAGCTCGCCGCGTTCCTGCGGCACCGGCGTGAGCACATCAGCCCCGAGCAGGTCGGCCTGCCCCGGGGGCGCCGGCGCCGCACACCCGGGCTGCGGCGCGAGGAGGTCGCGCACCTCTCCGCGGTCGGCGTCACCTGGTACACGTGGCTGGAGCAGGCGCGGGACATCCAGGTCTCGGTGCAGGTCCTGGACGCGCTGGCCCGCACGCTGCTGCTCGACCCCAGCGAGCGGGCCCACCTCTTCCAGCCCGCCGGAGCGGTCGACCCGACGCCGGCCACCACCTGCCCGTCCATCACGCCCGCGATCCAACGCGTCCTGGAGCAGCTGGAACCCATCCCGGCGTGCGTGCAGAACAGCCGGTACGACATCCTCGCCTACAACCGGACGTACGGGCTGCTGCTCTGCGACCTCGACGCGGTGCCCGCGGAGGACCGCAACTGCCTGATCCTCTCCTACACGCACGAGCCCTGGCGGTCCTCGATCGTGCATCTCGACCAGACCCAGCGCCTCATGGCCGCCCGCTTCCGCGCCACGATGGCCAAGCACCTCGGTGAACCGGCCTGGAAGATGCTCCTCCAGCGCCTGCGCACCGAGTCCCCCGAGTTCCGCGAGGCCTGGGACCGGCACGAGGTCGACGCCCATCGCGGCAAGCGCAAGGAGTTCCTGAACCGGTACGTGGGCCGGGTCGCGGTCGATCACACCGACATGTGGCTGGGGCCGGAGGCGGGGCCGCGCATCGTGACGTACGTGCCGGCGGACGAGGAGTCCAAGGAGCGGCTGGAACGGCTGCACGCGATCGCCCTGGAACGGACCCCCGACGGGGCTTAGGCGGAAACCCCCACAGCCTCCCGCACCTCGGCGGGAGACAACCGCTCGGCCACTCGCTCCGCACTGCGCCGAGCCCGCGCCCCACTGCTCAGCGCACCCAGCACCAGCACCGCGAGCCCGCACCCGGCGAGAATCCACCACCCCGGCCCGGCGGCCTCCACGAACGCGTCCTTGTACGACGACGACCCCACGCCCGCGGCCAGCACCGCGCCGATCACCGCGACCCCCAGCGTCTGCCCCAACTGCCGGCTCGTGGAGGCGACCGCCGCCGCCACCCCCGCCTGCGCCCGCGGCATCCCGGACACCGCCGTGTTGGTGATCGGCGCGTTCACGAACCCGAAGCCGAGGCCGAACAGGACGTATCCGAGGAACAGCGTGACGTTCGAGGTCTCCGCGTCGAACGCCGCGAACATCACCCCGCTCGCCGTCATCGCGAACCCGGCGATCAGCAGCGGCACGCGCGGCCCCCGGGTGCCGACCAGGCGCCCGGACAGCGGCGCGCACAGGAACGTCGGCACCGCCATCGGCAGCATCCACAACCCCGCGTGCAGCGCGTCCAGCCCCCGGACGTTCTGCAGATACAGCGTCGACAGGAACAGGAACCCGCCCAGCGCCGCGAACGCGCTGATCGCGATCACCGTGGCCCCGCTGAACGGCACCGACCGGAAGAACCGCAGGTCGATGAGCGGCTCCTCGCGCCGCGGCTCGTACCACAGGACGCCCAGCAGCGCGGCCAGCGCCAGTGCGGCGTACGGCAGCGTCGAGGCGAACCCGGCGTTCGGGGCCTCGATGATCGCGTACGTCAGCGAGCCGAACAGCACGATCACCAGGAACTGGCCCAGCGGGTCGGGGCGCTTGGCCTTGGGGGCGCGGGACTCGGGGACGTGGCGGAGGGTGAGCAGGAGGGCGGCGAGGCCGACCGGGAGGTTGATCCAGAAGATCGAGCGCCAGCCGACGGAGTCCACGAGCAGGCCGCCCACCAGGGGGCCGGCGGCCATCGAGATACCGACCACCGCGCCCCACGCCCCGATCGCGCGGGCGCGCTCGCGCGGGTCCGTGAAGGTGTTGGTGATGATCGACATCGCGACCGGGTTGAGCATCGAGCCGCCGACCGCCTGCACCATGCGGAAGGCGACGAGCGCCTCCAGGTTCGGGGCGAGGGAGCACAGCACCGAGCCGACCGTGAAGACGACCAGGCCCGCCATGAAGACCCGCTTGCGGCCGATCCGGTCGGCCGTGGACCCGGCCAGCATCAGCAGCGAGGCCAGGACGAGCGTGTAGGCGTCGATCGTCCACTGTAGGCCCGACGTGCTGGCGTCGAGGTCGTGCTGCATGGACGGCAGGGCGACGTTCAGCACCGTGTTGTCGAGGCTCACGATCAGCAGGCTCATGCAGCAGATCGCGAGGACGAGGAGGCGCCGGCGATGGCTGAGCTCGGGCATGGGGTCCAGCGTACGCCGATTTCGATAGTGCGTCTAACTAATGGTCGTTACATGATCGAGTGGGAGTCGACTGGGAGTCGAGTGAGGCTCCGGTCGGGCTCTGCCGAAGGGCACTGGTCGTCGTACGCGACAATGGGGGAATGTCCACGACCGCCGCGCCCCTCCAGATCGGGCCGCACACCGTTCAGCCGCCCGTCGTCCTGGCCCCCATGGCCGGGATCACCAACGCGCCCTTCCGCACCCTGTGCCGGGAGTTCAGCGGGGGCAAGGGACTGTTCGTGAGCGAGATGATCACGACGCGGGCGCTGGTCGAGCGCAACGAGAAGACCATGCAGCTGGTCCACTTCGACGAGAGCGAGAAGCCGCGCTCGATCCAGCTGTACGGCGTCGACCCGGCCACCGTCGGCAAGGCCGTCCGCATGATCGCGGAGGAGGGGCTCGCCGATCACATCGACCTGAACTTCGGGTGCCCGGTGCCGAAGGTGACGCGCAAGGGCGGCGGGTCGGCGCTGCCGTACAAGCGGCCGTTGCTGCGGGCGATCCTGCGTGAGGCGGTGTCGGGGGCGGGTGATCTGCCGGTCACGATGAAGATGCGCAAGGGCATCGACGACGACCACATCACGTACCTCGACGCCGGGCGGATCGCGGTCGAGGAGGGCGTGACGGCGATCGCGCTGCACGGGCGTACGGCGGCGCAGCACTACGGCGGTACGGCCGACTGGGATGCCATCGCGCGCCTGAAGGAGCACGTGCCGGAGATCCCGGTCCTCGGCAACGGCGACATCTGGTCGGCGGAGGACGCGCTGCGGATGGTGCGTGAGACCGGGTGCGACGGGGTGGTCGTGGGGCGTGGGTGCCTGGGGCGGCCGTGGCTGTTCGCGGACCTGGTGGCGGCGTTCGAGGGGCGTACGGAGGACATCTCGCGTCCCTCGCTGCGTGAGGTGGCCGACATCATGGTCCGCCACGCGCGGTTGCTCGGGGAGTGGATCGGCGACGAGTCCAAGGGCGTTGTCGACTTCCGCAAGCATGTCGCCTGGTATCTGAAGGGCTTCGCGGTCGGCAGCGAGATGCGCAAGCGGCTGGCGATCACGTCGTCGCTGGAGGAACTGCGGTCCGGGCTGGATGAGTTGGACCTCGATCAGGCGTGGCCGGTGGGTGCGGACGGCCCTCGCGGGCGTACCTCGGGGAACAACCGGGTCGTGCTGCCGGACGGGTGGCTGAAGGACCCGTACGACTGCGCGGGCGTGAGCGAGGACGCGGAACTGGACACGTCCGGCGGCTGAGCGCCGGGTCGTTCGCGTTGCGCGGGCGGGCCGGTGGGGGTTCGGCGTGGTGCGGGCGGTGCGGTGGGGGTTCGCGTTGTGCGGTGGCGGTGCGTTGTGGGGCGGGCCGCGCCGGGGGTGTCGTCCTCGGAACGGCGCGGAATCGGTTCGCTATGAGAGGCGCCCGTGTTGACGCGCCAACCGCTGCGGGCGGACACCCCCGACACGTCCACTTCCCGCCGTCGCGCGCTGCCGGTCCGCGGGGGTGCGCGTCTTCCGCCGTTCCCGCAGCCGCCGGACCGGGGTCAGCCCGTCGACGGATGCGGTGTCGAGCCGTACGCCTTCAGGAAGCGGTCGCGGAATGCGCTCATCTTCCAGACCGGGGCGTTGTGGGCCGGCTTCAGGCCCTCCGTCCAGTTCCAGTCGGTGATCTTGTCCAGGACCTTGGGGTCCTTGGCCACGATGGAGATCGGGACGTCGCGGCTGGCCTGGTTGCCGCTGACCCGGGCTATGGGCTGGTGGTCGCCCAGGAAGACCAGGACCGTGTTCTTGGTGCCGTAGCGCTCCAGCCACTGGGTGAGGGCCGTCACCGAGTACTGGATCGACTTGCCGTACTCCTCACGGGACTTGGTGGGGTCCGTGATGATGTCCGAGGGCTTCTTGCCGGCCTTCTGGATGGCGTCGAAGATCTTGCCGTCGCCCAGGTCGTTCCAGTCGACCATCTTGGGGATCGGGGCCCAGGGCTGGTGGCTGGAGGTCAGGATGACCTCCGACATCAGGGGCTTGTCCCGCTTCTTGCCGTGGACCTGGCGCTGGAAGGCCTCCAGGGCGTACTGGTCGGGCATCGTCGACCAGCTGAACTTCGGTCCCTGATAGCCGAGTTGGAAGGCGTTGTAGACCTTGTCCAGGCCGTAGTAGCGCTGCTCCGGCCAGCCCTTCTGGATGCCCGGCATCACGCCGACCGTGTCCCAGGCGCCCGTCTTCTGGAACGCCTTGGTGAGGCTCAGGTGGTCGCTGGCCATGACCGTGCGGTACCGCTGCTGGTTGTCGATCCACAGACCGGACAGGGTCGTCGAGTGGCCCAGCCAGCTGCTGCCGCCGTACGTCGCCGACGTCAGCCAGCCGCTGCGCGCGCTGTAGCCCGCCTTCCTGAGGGCCTCGGTGCTGGAAGTGAGCGTCCGGTCCACGCCGGGCGCCATGACCGGGTCCTCGATCGCGCTGCGGCCGTAGCTCTCGATGAAGGTGAAGATCACGTCCTTGCCCCGGAGGTCGGGGACGAGCTGGCTGCCGGGGGTCGCCCCGAACGTGTCCGACTTGGCCTCGCGGGCGAACGCCGCCTCGTCGCGGATCGTGTCCGTCACCCGGGTCGCCTGGATCTTCAGCGCCGCCGCGGCCCGGTCGGCGGCGATCGGCACGCCGCCGAGCTGGAGCCCTAGGGCGTAACAGGTGATCCAGGCCATGGCCGCGATCAGGGTGCCCCGGGTCGCCTTCGCCCGGTTCGCCGCGAGTACGTTGCTCAGCCGGACCATCGCCAGTGCCGTCAGGGACAGCAGGAGCAGGACGAGGACGATCGCTCCGATCGCCGCGAACACGGCGACCGTTCCGCCCATCGAGTCCTTGACGTACGACTGCGCGTCGTCCAGCAGCTCCCAGTCCAGGATCATGTTGAAGCCCCGGCCCAGATAATCCCGGAACCCCATGTCCAGGAGGTTCAGGATCGTCAGGATGCCCAGCCCCGCTCCGGACACCGCCGCCACGATGGTTCTGGGCCGCTTCGGCAGCCACAGCGCCACCGCCGCCCCGATGATCGCCTCGACCGGGATGCGGGTGAAGCGGTTCGGCTTGAGGGCGGGCAGCGCGTTGGGGAGAAGGAGCGCCGCAAGGACGAGCAGGGCGGCGAGGGCGGTGACCGTCCAGTGGAGGATGGGTGGGCGGGCGCGCTGCGGGGCGTCGTCGAGGACGTCCTCGGTGGGCTGGGGCGTACTTGTGGAGACAGACACCCGGAGGACCTTCCGTCGCGGGACCCGATGGCGTGGTGGCGGGTCCGACATGGGGCCTCGGACCCGCCACATCTCGGTACGGGGTGCCTCGCGTGCGTGTTCACAGGTACCGGGCAAACACGAAGTAAACGGTTGTCCAACGCCGCTCAGGGGCGCGGGGAACTGCGCGACAAGCCACGACGGACCCGCACCCGCCGTACAACAGGTCCCGACGAGCTACTAGGCGCCCCCAACTGCCGTCAGCAGCGCAAGTGGCGCCGCCGCCGACCGGGCCTCCCGCACACACGCATGCGGATAAGGCACCGGTTCCCGATGCGTGTCCCTGCCGTACCCGGCGATGACTTCCGGGAGCCGATGGCCGGCCGCCGTCGCCGCGTCCACCAACCCGTGCGCCACCGAGCGCGCCTCGTCGTGGAGCCCGTACCGGGCCAGGCCCAGCGTGATGAGCGCGTTGTCGTGCGGCCACACCGAACCGCGGTGGTACGACAGCGGGTGGTACGCCGCCTGCCCGGCCGCCAGCGTCCGTACGCCCCAGCCCGAGAAGAAGTCCGGTTCCAGCAGGCGCCGGCCCACGACCTCGCCGTACTCCTTGTCCAGCAGCCCCGACCACAGCAGATGCCCGGCGTCGGAGGCCAGTGCGTCGAGTTGGCGGCCCTCGCCGTCCAGGGCGAGGGCGGGGAAGGAGTGGTCCCGCATCCAGAAGTCGCGCTGGAAGCGGTCGCGGAGGTCGGCCGCGGCCTGTTCGAGGAGGGCCGCGTATGTCTCGTCCGCCCATACCGTCCGCGCCAGCCACGCCGTGCGCCGCAGCGCGTCGTACGCGTAGCCCTGCGCGCCCGCCGCCATCACCGCGCCGGAGGCGCGGGTGCCGTCGGAGGAGCAGATGGAGCCGGGGGAGTCCTTCCAGTTCTGGTTGGCGAGGCCGCCCTGGTCGGCGCGGTAGACGAGGTAGCCGCGGGAGGTCAGGCCGCCGTGGTCCAGCATCCAGCAGATCGCCGCGCGGGCGTGGGGTTCCAGGCGGCGGGCGAGGGTGACGTCCCCGGTCTGTTCGACGTATGCGCCGAGGAGGACCAGGAAGAGGGGGGTGGCGTCCACCGAGCCGTAGTAGCGGCCGTAGGGGACCTGGCCGAAGTGCGCCAGTTCGCCGTGGCGTACCTCGTGCACGATCTTGCCCGGCTGGGCCACCGCGTTCGCGCCGGTCTCCGTCGCCTGTGCCGCGGCGAGGGCGGGGAGGGTGGCGGCGGCCAGCTGGGGCCGGTAGGGGAGGGCGAAGAGGGAGGTGAGCAGGGCGTCCCGGCCCAGCAGGGTCAGGAACCAGGGGGCGCCCGCTGCCGGGACGTGCAGGGTCTCGCCGTCCGGGCCCTGTGCCGGGACCTGGAGCGAGGCCAGGTCGGCGAGGCCCCGGGCGCAGGCTGCGGCCAGTTCGGGCCAGCCGGTCGGGAAGGCCACCCCCTCCACGAACTCGCCTTCCAGCGCGATGAGTTCGGCGTTGAGGGCGGTGGGGGACTTGGGGACGCGCAGGGCGCGCTTGTCGCCGTGCGGGCGGGCCATGACCCGGAGGGTCAGTTCCGCCGTGCCGTGCGGTTCCAGGTCCAGTGTCCAGACCAGGCGGCGGGCGCCGGTGCCGGTCTCCTCCACCGCCTCCGGAGCGGGCTCCGCCGTCACCGTCGTACAGGACCGCCATTCGCCGCGCTGGTAGGTGAACTCCACGCCGGAGTCGAGGACTTCGCGGGAGCGGGTGGCGCCGGTCTTGGCGTAGGTGCGGTAGTCGGAGCGGAGTTCGAACTGGTCGGTGAAGTCGGCGTCCGCGGTGACCGCCAGGCGGACCGTGGTGGGGACCGGGCGGTTGCTCGTCACGCGCAGGGATTCGACGAACGAGCCGTCACCCACCGCCTGTTCGCGGAAGATCGTGTACGCCGGGGGCTCGTTGCGGCCGCCCCGGGGGACCAGGACACAGCGGGCCGTGTCGCCGTCGGCCACCGGGGTGAGGGCCTCGGGGACGGCGCCGTCCACCGTGAGCTGCCAGCGGCTCAGGTGGCGGGCGTCGCGTACGAATAACCCCTCGGGGGACGGGGAGCTGCCGCCCCGGACTCCGCTGATGTCCCCGCCGTCTCCCACGGCCGCGAACGTCCCGCCGCGCACGAGCAGATGATGCCGGTCCGTCATTCCCGGTCCCCTCCCTTGGATCCCGTGTGGGTGGTGGCGCTGTGGAGCAGGTCGAGCGAGAGCGCGGCGGTCCAGCCGAAGCCGGTCGCCCCGCAGGCCTCGCCGGTGTACGGGTCGACGTACTCCGCGAAGTCGGAGGTGCCGGCGAGTTGCAGCACCGCCCTGCGCAGGGCGGCGGCCCGCCCCCGTTCGCCGTGCGTGCGCAGACCGCGCTCCAGCAGCCAGTTGGTGTTGAACCAGGCCGGGCCGCGCCAGTAGCGGTGCGGGTCGAAGGCCTCGCCGAGCAGGTCGTAGCTGGGGACCAGGCGGGTGGTGCCGCCGAGTCCGAAGTGCTTGGAGGCCGTCGTGCGGACCAGGGCCGTGACGACGTCCCGGGGGAGTGTGGGCAGGAGCAGGGGGATCAGGCCGGAGACGCTGCGCTCCGGGATGAGCCGGCCGGTGCGGACGTCACGGCAGAAGAACATGCCCTCCACCGGGTCCCAGAGGCGGTCGATCAGGGTCGCGGTCAGGCGCTCGGCCCGGGTGTGGCGGGCGGTGCCCGGGGCGCCCAGCTCCTGGGCGATACGGGCCAGCGCGTGCTCGGAGGCGATGAGCAGGGCGTTGAAGGACGGGTCCTCGACCGCGAACTCGGCTGCCCCGTCCGCGTATTCGCCGTCCCGGTAGTCCGTCGCCAGGCGGACGTAGCGGCCGTAGTCCAGGTCCGTGGGGCGGTCCTCCGGGGAGCCGTGGTCGAGGTCGGCGCGGCGGAAGGAGCGGGCCGGGGCCGGGGTGATCCGGCTCAACGGGGCGTCCCAGCAAGGGCTGTTGTCCATGCCCTGCTCCCAGGGGTGGACCACCGACGCCAGACCGGCGCCGCCCAGGTCCCTGCGATGCAGGAGATAGCGGTGCCAGGCGGCCAGGTGGGGGTACACCCGGGTGAGGAAGCCGCGGGCCCGGGACAGCCCCGGGTCGGCCTGGTGCACCAGCCAGGCGGCCAGCGCGTGCACCGGTGGCTGCACGATGCCGGACGTCTGTACGGTGCGCGGGGCGCCCGCAGCGCGCCCCGCGGTCGAGGAGCGCCAGAAGTCGGGGCTCGGGAAGTACGCGTCGAGCGGCACGGAGGGGTTGAAGACGATGTGCGGGATGCGTCCGTCACCCCATTGGGCGTCGAACAGCGTCTCCAGTTCCGTCTGTGCCCGTAACGGGGACAGGTGCCGCAGGCCGATCGCGATGAACGCCGAGTCCCAGGACCACTGGTGCGGGTACAGGCTGCGGGAGGGGACCGTGGAGGTGCCCGTCCAGTTGGCCTCCAGTACCCGCGCCGCCCTGACGTGCAGAGAATGTGTCGTGACGTCCGGTTCGTATACGAAGGGTCGGGTCCGGACATGCGAGGTCAGCTGGGCAGTGCGATCCACTCGGGGCTCCCCGAAGACGTTCGGCCTGACCGGTTCGGTCGAGGCCACCGTAGAGTTACGTCTATTTAACACGCAAAACTCAATATGTAATGCAAGCTTGAGAAACACAAGGGGGTGCGCATGAGTGGTCGTGCTCAAGCGAGCGCCGGCGAACTGCTCGAACTGGTGCGAAGCGGACGAGCGACGACTCGTGGTGCCCTGCAACAGGTGACCGGGCTCTCCCGGGCCACCGTCGGCCAGCGCCTCGACCGGCTGTTCCGGGCCGGCTGGCTGCGCGAAGGGGCCGGGGGGCCGGTGGACTCCCCGCTCGGCGGACGCCCCTCCATCACCCTGGAGTTCGACGACTCCCATGCCGTCGTCCTCGCCGCCGACCTCGACACCCGGCACGCCCGCGCCGCCGTCCTCTCCCTGACCGGCGAGATCCTCGCCGAGCACGGCGGGACCCTCGTCATCGAGGACGGTCCGGACGCGGTGCTGGGCGAGCTGGGCCGCTGGTTCGCCGAGCTGCTGGAGAAGGCGGGGCACCGCGCCGACGAGGTGTGCGGCATCGGCCTCGCCGTGCCGGGCCCGGTCGACAGCGAGACCGGCCGGGTCGTGCAGCCGCCGATCATGCCGGGCTGGGACGGCTACGACATAAGAGAGCGCCTGGCCAGAGCGTTCAGCGAGCACACGGGCGCAGGCCGGGTGCCGGTCCTCGTCGACAACGACGCCAACCTCATGGCGTACGGCGAACAGCGCACGGGGTACGGGGACTGCTCGGCCTTCGTGCTGGTCAAGGTGTCCACCGGTATCGGTGCGGGTGTGGTCGTCGACGGTTCGATCTATCGCGGGATCGACGGGGGCGCCGGGGACATCGGGCACATCCGGGTCGGCACCGAGGCGCTGTGCCGGTGCGGGTCGTACGGCTGTCTCGCCGCCGTCGCGAGCGGCGGTGCCGTGGCGCGGCGGCTGGCCGAGAGCGGGGTGCCCGCGGCGTCCGGCTCGGATGTGCGGGACCTGCTGACCGCCGGGCATGTGGAGGCCGCCGCGCTCGCCCGGGAGGCGGGGCGGCAGGTCGGGGACGTACTGGCGACCGTCGTGACGCTGCTGAACCCCGGGGTGCTGATGATCGCCGGGGATCTGGCCGGAACCGCCTTCCTCACGGGCGTGCGCGAGCTGCTGTACCAGCGGGCACTGCCGCGTTCCACCGCCCATCTGGACGTCGTCACCTCACGGCTCGGCGAGCGGGCCGGGCTGGTGGGGGCGGGGGCCCTGGTCGTGGAGCACCTGTACGCGCCCGGGCGGGTCGAGGAACGGCTCCTGGCGCTCGGTGTGTGACGTCCGCATGGTGGTACCCGGCCGTCTGAGGCGGCGTGATTCTCGCCACCTCTGATCGGGACGACGCTCAGATGAGCGGATCTTGGGCGACTGCACTTCTCCAAGGGGTGGCACCCAGTGCCACCCCTTGATCGTTCATCGATCGAAATCAGGCGTGCTGAAAGCCGCTCACATGAGCGTTATGAGGCGTCTTCGGGGTGGGGTGCGTTCAAGAGGTGAACACATGATCACCCGATTGCTTGCCAAGCTTTGACTTTCGATCCGCTGGCAGAGGCCTGGTTACGAGCACATG
The DNA here is from genome assembly GCA_002027195.1 of Streptomyces sp. GKU 895. GTDB lineage: Bacteria > Actinomycetota > Actinomycetes > Streptomycetales > Streptomycetaceae > Streptomyces. Next base: position 60,167 of record MWJO01000014.1, read on the forward strand.
ACGCGCAAGTGGACGTACCCATGAGCCTTCGATCTGGGTATGTTCCCCGTCGTCAGGGCAGCCACCGCGTCCTCGAGGGAGTCGAGAACCGTGTCGGAAAACAAAGAACCCCACGTAGCGAAGTTCGTCTACGACTTCACCGAGGGAAACAAGGACCTCAAGGACCTCCTCGGCGGCAAGGGCGCGAACCTCGCCGAGATGACCAACCTGGGACTCCCCGTTCCCCCCGGCTTCACCATCACGACCGAAGCCTGCAAGGTCTACCTGGAGAGCGGCGCGGAGCCGGTGGCACTGCGTGACGAGGTGAGTGCGCACCTCGACGCCCTCGAGAAGCGGATGGGCAAGAAGCTCGGCCAGGCCGACGACCCGCTGCTCGTCTCGGTCCGCTCCGGCGCCAAGTTCTCCATGCCCGGCATGATGGACACGGTCCTGAACATCGGCCTCTCCGACAAGTCGGTGAAGGGCCTCGCCGAGCAGGCCGGCGACGAGCGCTTCGCCTGGGACTCCTACCGCCGCCTCATCCAGATGTTCGGCAAGACCGTCCTCGGTGTCGACGGCGAGCTCTTCGAAGAGGCCCTCGACGCCGCGAAGGACGCCAAGAAGGTCGCGGTCGACACCGACCTGGAGGCGGCCGACCTCAAGAAGCTCGTCACCAAGTTCAAGCGGATCGTCAAGGCCGAGGCCGGCCGGGACTTCCCGCAGGACCCGCGCGAGCAGATGGACCTCGCCATCAAGGCGGTCTTCGACTCCTGGAACACCGACCGCGCCAAGCTCTACCGCCGCCAGGAGCGCATCCCCGGCGACCTGGGCACGGCCGTCAACGTCTGTTCCATGGTCTTCGGCAACCTCGGTCCCGACTCCGGCACCGGCGTCGCCTTCACCCGCGACCCGGCCTCCGGCCACCAGGGCGTCTACGGCGACTACCTCCAGAACGCCCAGGGCGAGGACGTCGTCGCCGGCATCCGCAACACCGTGCCGCTCGCGGAGCTGGAGCAGATCGACAAGAAGTCGTACGACCAGCTGATGCAGATCATGGAGACGCTGGAGAACCACTACAAGGACCTCTGCGACATCGAGTTCACCATCGAGCGCGGTCAGCTGTGGATGCTCCAGACCCGCGTCGGCAAGCGGACGGCCGGTGCCGCCTTCCGCATCGCCACCCAGCTCGTGGACCAGGGCCTGATCGACGAGGCCGAGGCGCTCCAGCGGGTCACGGGCGCCCAGCTCGCCCAGCTGATGTTCCCCAAGTTCGACGAGGACGCCAAGGTCGAGCAGATCGGCCGGGGCATCGCGGCCTCGCCGGGCGCGGCGGTCGGCAAGGCGGTCTTCGACTCGTACACCGCCGTGAAGTGGTCGCGCTCCGGCGAGAAGGTCATCCTGGTCCGCCGCGAGACCAACCCCGACGACCTCGACGGCATGATCGCGGCCGAGGGCATCCTGACCTCGCGCGGCGGCAAGACCTCCCACGCGGCCGTCGTCGCGCGCGGCATGGGCAAGACCTGTGTCTGCGGCGCCGAGGAGCTGGAGGTCGACACCAAGCGGCGCCGGATGACGGTCCCGGGCGGGCATGTGGTGGAGGAGGGCGACCTGATCTCCATCGACGGGTCGTCCGGCAAGGTCTACCTGGGCGAGGTCCCGGTCGTCCCGTCTCCCGTCGTCGAGTACTTCGAGGGCCGGATGCACGCGGGTGCCAACGACGCCGACGAACTGGTCGAGGCGGTCCACCGCATCATGGCCTTCGCCGACCGCAAGCGCCGGCTGCGGGTCCGTGCCAACGCGGACAACGCCGAGGACGCGCTGCGCGCCCGCCGCTTCGGCGCGCAGGGCATCGGGCTGTGCCGTACCGAGCACATGTTCCTCGGTGAGCGCCGCGAGATGGTCGAGAAGCTGATCCTCGCCGACACCGAGGAGGAGCGGGAGTCCGCGCTGGCGGAGCTGCTGCCGCTGCAGAAGAAGGACTTCGTCGAGCTGTTCTCGGCGATGGACGGCCTTCCGGTGACGGTCCGTCTCCTGGACCCGCCGCTGCACGAGTTCCTGCCCGACATCACCGAGCTGTCGGTCCGCGTGGCCCTCGCCGAGTCCCGCCAGGAACCGCACGAGAACGAGCTGCGGCTGCTCCAGGCGGTCCACCGCCTGCACGAGCAGAACCCGATGCTGGGCCTGCGCGGCGTGCGTCTGGGTCTTGTGATCCCGGGCCTGTTCACCATGCAGGTACGGGCGATCGCCGAGGCGGCCGCCGAGCGCAAGAACGCCAAGGGCGACCCGCGGGCCGAGATCATGATCCCGCTCGTCGGCACGGTCCAGGAGCTGGAGATCGTCCGCGAGGAGGCCGACCAGGTCATCGCGGAGGTCGAGGCCGCGACCGGGACGTCTTTGAAGCTGTCGATCGGCACGATGATCGAGCTGCCGCGCGCCGCCCTCACGGCCGGTCAGATCGCCGAGGCGGCGGAGTTCTTCAGCTTCGGCACGAACGACCTCACCCAGACGGTGTGGGGCTTCAGCCGGGACGACGTGGAGGCTTCGTTCTTCACGGCGTACCTGGAGAAGGGCATCTTCGGGGTGTCGCCGTTCGAGACGATCGACAAGGACGGCGTGGGCTCCCTGGTGAAGCTGGCCGCCGAGGCCGGCCGCGCCACCCGCCCCGACCTCAAGCTCGGCGTCTGCGGCGAGCACGGCGGCGACCCGGAGTCGGTCCACTTCTTCCACGAGGTCGGCCTGGACTACGTCTCCTGCTCCCCGTTCCGCATCCCGGTCGCCCGCCTGGAAGCGGGCCGCGCGGCCTCCGAGTCCGTGGGCAGCGACCACCGCTGATCCACCTCTGACGCCGGAACCGCCGTCCGTCCCCGACCCTCAGTACCGATGGGCGGCGGTTCCGGATCACCAAGAAGGAGCGGCACCCTGTGCGGGGGTGCCGCTCCTTCGGCCTTCTACGGGCGGTCCGCCGGGGCCCGCCGCTTGCGCGCCGCCAGCAGGACTCCGCTGCCGGCGGCCAGGGCGACCACGCTGCCGGCCGCGAGGTACGGGGTGGTGTCATTGCCGCCGGTCTCGGCGAGGTCGTCGTCGGGTTGCCGGGTGCCGGCCCCGTCCGTCTCGTCCGCTCCGGCGGCCTTGTCGTCGGCGGGGACGAAGTCCGCGGGCGGCCGGTCGCAGCCGACGCCGTCGCCGTCCCGGTCGAGATGGGTGCCGTAATGCTCGTCGCCCTTGGGGATGTTCGCGTACCCGGCGGCGTATGCGTCCGTGCAGTTCTCGAACGGGTGGTCGCCATCGTGGGCCGAGGCGGCCGACGGGAGTACGGCCAGGGCCAGCGCGGCGACGACGAGGGCGCCGGGCTTGCGGAGCAGCTTCACTGCGGGTCCTTCCGGGGGCGTGCGTGATCAAGAAGTGACGGTTGGTCAGATACGAGGTGACGAACCTATTGAGGGACCGCTCCTGTGGAGGCGGTATGAAGGACCCGTGATACGAACGTGACGTGACTGGCCGGTAACTCTCCGCGAGCTCGACGCTGGGTCAGCTGTCGCAGGCGACCCCGTCGTTGTCGCGGTCCAGGTGGGAGGCGTAGCCGGGCTGGCCGCGGTAGATGGGGGCGGCGCCGGCGGCGCGGGCTTCGCTGCAGTTGGCGTAGTAGACGCCTCCGGAGTCGCCGTCCGAGCCGGAGCCGGAGCCGGAGCCAGAGCCGGAGCCGGCCCCGGTGTCCGCCTCGGCTCGCGCCGTGACCGTCTTGGTGACCTTGACGGTCTCCGTGGCGGTCACGGTGGCCGCCGGTTCCGGCTCGGCCGTTTCGGTCGCCGTGGCCGTGGCCGTCACGGTGGCCGTCGGTGCCGGCTTGGCGGCCGCGGGCTTCGCGTCGTTCCCGGTGCCCTCGCCGCCCGCGCCTATGCCGATGCCGACGAAGAGCGCGAGCGCGAGAGCGGGCAGCGCGTACCGCTTCCGGGCCCACTTGGGTGCGGGGCCGGAAGTGGACGGCGTGGTGTACGGATTTGTCATGGCGTCCCCCCGAAGGTGCTGTGAGGGGATGACCGTATGACCGCACCTTCATTTGTGAAGGTGAAGTGTTCAATCCGTGACCAATGTGCGGCTACGCCCGGAACGGGCCCGTCACCTCGTACGTGATTCCGCCCGACGAGCTTCCCGTCGTGCCCCGTTGGCTGGAGAAGTACAGGCGGGTGCCGTCGGGGGAGAAGGCCGGGCCCGTGATCTCCGAGGAGGACTGGCCGTCGATGCGGAGGAAGGGGGCGACCACGTCGTCCGGGGTGATCAGGCAGATCTCCATGTTGCCGCCGTCCTCGGCGACGAAGAGGTCGCCGGAGGAGGAGCCGGTGACGTTGTCGACGCCGGTCAGCGGGGCCGTGCCGGAGGTGACCAGGGAGTCGTCGTACGCCAACTCGTAGGTGCTGGCGGTCAGGTCGAGCTGCCAGACGCGGTTGTCGCCCTTGGTCGTGAACCACACCTTGTCGTCGGCGTAGTGGCAACCCTCGCCGCCGTTGAAGGACTTGGAGCCGGAGACCTGGGTGCGGGTGGTCGTGGGGGAGCCGTCGGGATCGGGGATCGTCGTCCAGGTGAAGGAGCCGGACGTGGCCGTGCCCGCCACCAGCACCTGGAGCGTGCCGGACGAGAGGTCGCCCCAAGTCGTGGGCACGAAACGGTAGAAGCGGCCGTTCGTCTCGTCCTCGGTCAGATAGATCACCTTGCGCACCGGGTCCGCGGCCGCCGCCTCGTGCTTGAAGCGGCCCATCGCCGGTCGCTGCACCGCCGCGTTCACCCCCCACGGGTCCGTCTCGTAGACGAAGCCGCGGTCCACCTCCTCGCAGGACAGCCACGTGTTCCACGGCGTCCTGCCGCCCGCGCAGTTCTGCCGCGTGCCCGACAGGATGCGGTACGCGCCCGTGATCGCGCCGGACGAGGAGAACCTCACCGCGCTCGCGCCGCCGCTCGGGTTGATCTCCGAGTTGGAGACGTAGATCCAGCCCGTGCCGTCCGCGTAGCACGCGCCGCCGTCCGGGGCGCTGTGCCAGGCGTACGACGTCCCGCTCACCGTCTGTCCCGAGCGGGCGATGACACGGCTGCTGAAACCGGCGGGCAGCCGGATGCCGTTGGCGTCCGGGGAACCGAGCGCCCCGTAGGGGCCGGTGCCGGGCTGGGCGGGGGCGGCGTATGCGGCACCGTGCCACAGGGAGCCGCCGAAGGCGGCGGAGGCCCCGCCGACGACGGTCGCACGGAGGAAGGTACGACGTTCCACGCTCACTCCATAGGGGTGTCGTGACAGCCCCGCCACCGGTCGGCGGCGGGGTCGCGCGGTGTCGGACCCTAGGGTCACGGGATAGACGTGTCATGGACAAGACATGAATCGGGCGTACGGCTCACGTGACCAGGAGTGCCCTCGCTCGTAGGCTTGGGCTTCCGTCATCGGTGGAGGGAGGCCGCTCATGTCCGGCTGGAGCGCGCGGGACATCCCCGACCAGAGCGGGCGCACGGCCGTGGTCACCGGCGCCAACAGCGGCCTCGGGTACGTCACCGCGCGGGAGCTGGCCCGCGCGGGCGCCCGGGTGGTGCTGGCCTGCCGCAGCGAGGCGCGCGGCACCGAGGCCGGGGACCGGCTCGTCGCCGAAGTGCCGGGCGCCGAGGTGGAGTTCACCCGGCTGGACCTCGGGGACCTCGCCTCGGTACGGGACTTCGCGCGGAGCTTCCCGTACGACCGCCTCGATCTGCTCGTCAACAACGCGGGCGTGATGGCGCTGCCGTACGGCACCACGGCGGACGGGTTCGAGACGCAGTTCGGCGTCAACCACCTCGGGCACTTCGCTCTCACCGGGCTGCTGCTGCCCACGCTCCTCGACACTCCCGGCGCCCGGGTGGTGACCGTCTCCAGCGGCGCGCACGCGATGGCCAACATCGACCTTCGCGACCTCAACAGCGAGCGCCGCTACCGGCGTTGGATCGCCTACGCCCGCTCCAAGACCGCCAACCTGCTCTTCACCCACGAGCTGGCCCGCCGGCTCGCGGGGCACGGCGCGGACGTGGTGGCCGCCGCGGCCCATCCGGGGTACGCGGCGACCAACCTCCAGGAAGCCGGGCCGCGGATGGCCGGACGGCGGTTCGCCGAGCGGTTCATGGCGGTCGGCAACAGGTACTTCGCCCAGTCCGCGGAGGGCGGCGCCCTGCCCACGCTGTACGCGGCCACCGCCCCCGACGTCCCGCCCGACTCCTTCACCGGCCCCTCCCTCGCGGGCTGGCGCGGCGCCCCCGGCCCGTCCTGGCGAGCACCCTGGACGCTGAACGACCGGGCGGGGGAACTGCTGTGGGCCGCCTCGGAACGGTTGACCGGCGTCCCGTACGACCTCCTGAAGCCCTGAGCCGGCCGCCAACTGGGCCGACAGTCCCGCACACGCACCCCGATCTCACGGACCGGCCGGCCGGGCCGGGGCCGGGCGCGCCCTTGCAGGCCGCCTGCCGTGTTCCGCTGTCGAGGGGGAGCACCGGCTCCTGACGGCCGTCGACCGGGCACTGACCCACGCCCGCGATCTCGCCGGCAGGTGAGGGCGTCGGCTCAGGCCGTCGCCCCGCTGTCCACCACCAGGTCGGTGCCCACCACCGAGGACGCGTCGTCCGAGGCCAGGTAGAGGACCGCCGCGGCGATCTCGTCCGTGGTGGAGATACGGCCCAACGGCAGCGTCTCGGCGGCGCGTTCGGTGCGCTGCGCCTCCGTCTCGCCCGGGCGCAGCGACATCGGCGTCTCCACCGCGCCGGGGCTGACCGCGTTGATCCGGACGCCGTCGCGGATGTGGTCCAGGGCCGCGCCCCGCGTCAGCACGGACACGGCCGCCTTGGTGGCGGCGTACGCGGCGGCGCCGGGGTGGCGGGTGTGGGCGCCGAAGGTCGAGGCGATGTTGACGATGGCGCCGCCCGACGGCTGGGTGCGCATCTGGCGGACCTCCGCCCGGAGGGCGAGGAAGACGCCGGTGAGGTTGATGGCGAGCTGCTCGTGCCAGTCGGCCTCCGCGAGGTCGGCGAGCGGCTGTCCGCCCCGGAAGACGCCGGCGTTGTTCACCGCCACGTCCAGCGAGCCGAACCGGTCCACCGCCGCGTCGACCAGGGCCTGGACCTCGGCGGCGTCGGTGACGTCCGCGGTGACCGCGAGGGCCTTGCCGCCGGCCTCCTCGATCAGCCGCACGGTCTCCGCCAGCGGCTCGTGACGACGGCCGGCCACCACCACCTGAGCCCCCTCGGCGGCGAGCGCCAAGGCGATCGCACGGCCGATACCCGAGCCCGCGCCCGTGACGAGAGCGGTCCTGTCGTGGAAACGGCTGGTCATGATCTCCCCTTATTCTTGACCGATCGGTTTAATATGCTGCCAAATAAAAAGCCGCAGCGCTCAGTCCAGCAGTGCCAGCGCCTGTTCCGCCGCGTCCCGCACCCTGGCCGGGTCGGGCGACGCCTTGCCCACGACCTTGAGGCCCTGGAGCAGCACCAGCAGCATGCGCGCGAGGGTCAACGGGTCGCGGCCCTCGGGCAGTTCGCCCTGCGCCCGGGCACGGACCAGGCCCGAGTGCAGCACCGTCTCCACGTGGTCCCAGTTCCGCTCGACCTGCCGGGCCGCCGCCGGGTCGTGCGGGGCGAGCTCTGCCGCCGTGTTGGTGATGAAGCAGCCGTTCAGGCGCAGGTTCTCGGCGGTGGCCTCGTCGGCGTAGCGCCGGACGAGCGCGCGGACGGCCGGCAGGACCGGGCCCGGCTGGGACAACTCCCCGAGCAGGTCCGGCAGCCGTTCCTGATAGCGCTCCAGCGCCTTCAGGTACAGCTCGTGCTTGTTGCCGAAGGTCGCGTAGATGCTCGCGCGGCCGATGCCGAGGTGCTCGACGAGGTCGGCCATCGACGTCGCCTCGTAGCCGCGCCGCCAGAACAGCTCCAGAGCTGCCTGCAGCGCGGCCTCGGGGTCGAACTCCTTGGTCCTGGCCATGGGAAGCAGCCTAGGGTGATCTGGAACGATCGGTCAAGAAGGCTGCCGCAACGGCACTACGCGGCCCGCACCTGGTACGTCGCGATCCGTACCGTCTCGTCGTCCAGGCACTCCCCGGTCTCCAGGTCGAAGCGCTGCTTCAGCAGGGGCGAGGCCACGAAGGCCCGTCCCCGGAGCGTGCCGGTCAGACCGCGGGAGAGGACCGCCGCGCCGCCGAACGGGTCGCGGTTGTCGACGGCGTACAGCTTGCCCGCGCGGTCGCGGAACAGGGCCACCTGGCGGCCGTCGGGCAGCAGGGCCGCGACTCCGCGGCCCGGGAGCAGGACGTTCAGGTCGCAGACCGTGAACCAGCTGTCGTCGAGCTGGAGTTGGACCTTCAGGTCGGTGGTCTCGGGTGCCAGGGTCATCGCTGGGCGGTTCCTTCCAGGACGTCTTCAGCAGGGCGCATGCCGATGGACAGCAGCGGCAGGTCGGGCTTGATCTGGTCGCGCTCGGGGACGAAGCCGACGACCGGGTCGGGGGTGTCGGGGGCGTTCACGAAGGACACGAACCGGGCGAGCTTCTCGGGGTCGTTGATGGTGTCGGCCCACTCGTCGCGGTAGTGCGCGACGTGGTTGGCCATCAGGCTCTCCAGCTCCTCGCAGATGCCGAGGGAGTCCTCGACGACCACGTCACGGACGTGGTCCAGGCCGCCCGGGATGCGCTCCAGCCAGGTCGAGGTGCGCTCCAGGCGGTCGGCGGTGCGGATGTAGAACATCAGGAACCGGTCGATGAGCTTGATGAGTTCGGCGTCGGAGAGGTCCTGCGCGAGGAGGTCCGCGTGGCGCGGGGTGGCGCCGCCGTTGCCGCCGACGTACAGGTTCCAGCCGCCGGAGGTGGCGATGATGCCGAAGTCCTTCGACTGGGCCTCGGCGCACTCACGGGCACAGCCCGAGACCGCCGACTTCAGCTTGTGCGGGGAGCGCAGGCCCCGGTAGCGCAGCTCCAGGTCGATCGCCATGCGGACCGAGTCCTGGACGCCGTAGCGGCACCAGGTCTGGCCGACGCAGGACTTCACCGTGCGCAGGGACTTGCCGTACGCGTGGCCGGACTCGAAGCCGGCGTCCACCAACCGCGTCCAGATCAGCGGGAGCTGTTCGACGCGGGCGCCGAACATGTCGATCCGCTGACCGCCGGTGATCTTCGTGTAGAGGCCGAAGTCGCGGGCGATCTCGCCGATGACGATCAGACCCTCCGGGGTGATCTCACCGCCGGGGATGCGCGGGACGACCGAGTAGGAGCCGTTCTTCTGGAGGTTGGCCAGGAAGTGGTCGTTGGTGTCCTGGAGGGCGGCCTGCTCGCCGTCGAGGACGTAGACGTCGGCGCCGATCGTCGGGGCGAGGGAGGCGATGATCGAGGCGACCGCGGGCTTGCAGATCTCGCAGCCCTCGCCGCCCCTGGCCTCGTCGCGGCCGTACCGGTCGAGGAGGTCCTGGTAGGTGTTGATGCGCAGGGCGAGGACGATCTCGTACAGCTCCTCGCGGGTCTGCCCGAAGCAGCCGCACAGGCCCTTGTCGACCTCGATGCCGGACGCCTCCAGCTCGGCGTTGACCAGCTGGCCGAGAACCTTGACGCAACTGCCGCACGTCGTGCCGGCCTTGGTGCACTTCTTCACCTCGGGCACGGTCGTGCACTGGTGGTCGGTGACCGCGGCGCGGATCGTGCCCTTGCGGACGTTGTTGCAGGAGCAGATGATCGCGTCGTCCGGCAGCGCGCTCGGGCCGAGCTGGACGGACTCGCCGGCACCGGCGGGCAGCACCAGCGACTCGGGGGAGACCGGCGGGACCGAACCGGTGAACGCCTTCAGCGTGCCGTAGGCCTCCGCGTCGCCGACCAGGATGCCGCCGAGGAGCGTGCCGTCGCGGCCGATGACCAGCTTCTTGTACAGCCCCGCGCGGGAGTCGGAGTAGACGACGTCCAGGCAGTCCTCGGTGGTGCCGTGCGCGTCGCCGAAGGAGGCGACGTCCACGCCGAGCAGCTTCAGCTTGGTCGACAAGTCGGCGCCCGCAAAAGCCGCTTCGTCCGACGCGATGGTCGCGGCTGCCGTCTCGGCCTGCTCGTAACCGGGGGCGACCAGGCCGTACACCCGGCCGTCGGCGGCCAGCGCGCACTCGCCGATCGCGAAGACGCTCGGGTCGTTCACCGTGCGGCACTGCTCGTCGACGGTGATGCCGCCGCGCTCGCCGACCGTGAGTCCGCAGTCGCGGGCCAGCTGGTCGCGGGGGCGGACACCGGCGCTGAACACCACCAGGTCGGTGGCGAGTTCGGAGCCGTCGGAGAGCTTCATCCCGGTGACGGCGCCCGTCTCGTCGACGACGATCTCCTGGGTGCCGACGCCCGTGTGGACGCTCAGGCCCATCTCCTCGATGGTCCGCAGAAGGGCCGCGCCACCGCCCTCGTCCACCTGCACCGGCATCAGACGCGGCGCGAACTCCACGATGTGGGAGGTCAGTCCGAGCCCCTTGAGCGCGCCGGCGGCCTCGAGGCCCAGCAGACCGCCGCCCACCACGGCACCCGTCGTCGAGTTCTTGGCGTACTCCTCGATCGCGAGGAGGTCCTCGATCGTGCGGTAGACGAAGCAGCCGGTGGCGTCCTTGTTCGGGACCGGCGGGACGAACGGGAAGGAGCCGGTGGCGAGGACGAGGATGTCGTAGCCGAAGACCTGGCCGGACTTCGCGGTGACCCGCTTCGCCTCGCGGTCGATCGTCTCGGCCGGGTCGCCGACGTACAGCTCGATGCCGTGCGCCTGGATGAACTCCATGTCCGTCAGGGACAGGTCCTCGGGCGTCTTGCCCGAGAAGTACGAGGTGAGGGCGACGCGGTCATAGGCCGGGCGCGGCTCCTCGCACAGCACGACCACGCGGTGGGTGGCGGTCAGGCCGCGCTCGGCGAGCGCCTCCAGGAAGCGCTGGCCGACCATGCCGTGGCCGACGAGGACGATCGTGGGGGTGGCCTCCGTGGCCTCCGGGCGGGCGGTCATCAGGAGCCTCCATCGTTGGTGAGCAGGTGGAGCAGGGGGCCGTCGTCGGGGAGCGGCTCTGCTCCCTCCCAGGCGCGGGCGAGCGCGCCGACGGTGCCGAGTTCGCCGACGAGGACCCCGCCGACCAGGCGGTCGTCGCGGACGACGACCTTGCGGTAGGTGCCGCGGGTGGCGTCCGTGAGCTGGACGACGTCGTCCCCGGGCCGCGCCTCGGTCTCGCCGAACGCGGCGAGGTCGAAGGGGGAGTCCGGGCCGGTCAGCGTGAGCCGGGTCAGGGAACGGGTGCCGGTGTAGCGGGCGTTCGTCCGGCCCGCGAGCAACTCGGCGAGCACATCGGCCTGTTCGAGGGCCGGGGTGGCCAGTCCGTACAGCACGCCGTCGTGCTGGGCGCAGTCGCCGATGGCGTGGATGTACGGGTCGGAGGTGCGCAGTTCGTCGTCGACGACGATGCCCTTGCGGATCTCCAGGCCGGCGTTCCAGGCCAGGCCCGCGCGCGGGTGGACACCGCAGGCCAGGACCACGAGGTCGGCGTCGAGGGCGTAACCGTCGGACATCTCGACCGAGCGCACCGCGCCGCCGACGACCCGGACGTCGCGCACCCGGCACTCGGTGTGGATCTCCACGCCGAGGTCCTTCAGATGCCGCTGGACCAGCTTCGAGGCGCTCGGGTCGAGCTGGCGCTCCATGAGCCGCTCGCCCTGCTGGGCGAGGACCACCTGGGCGCCACGCTGGGCGAGCGCCCGGGCGGCGGAGACGCCGAGCAGCCCACCGCCGATCACGACCGCCTTCACGCCCGGCCGTACCTGCTTGGACAGGCCCAGGCAGTCGTCCATGGTGCGGAAGGCGTGGACGCCCTCCGGCAGGACGTGGTCCGGGTTGAACAGCCCGCGCAGCGGCGGCAGCACCGGGTTGGAACCGGTCGCGAGGACCAGCGTGTCGTATGCGATCTTCGAGCCGTCCGCGCACTCGACGGTCCGGGCCTCGCGGTCGATGCCGGTGACCCGGGCGCGGGTGAGCTGCGCCGGCGCGGGCAGCGCGATCACCTCGGGGCTGTAGCGCCCGGCCAGCACTTCGGCGAGGAGCACCCGGTTGTACGGGCGGTGCTCCTCCTCGCCGATCAGCGTCACGGGCGTGCCGAGCTCGCCGAGCCGCCGGGCGAGACGGACGCCCGCGAGGCCGGCGCCGATCACCACCACACGCGTATTCGAGGTCATGCCTAGGAGCGTGCGGTGCCGGTGTTACCCGACCGCATCGCGTCTGTTTCCCGCGAGGAACGCTGCCCTCCCCCTTGCCGGGGTGTGGATGTGAGGGTTCGGGACGGGCGTCGGGGGTGCGTTGTGAGGTGACCGGAGCCTGCCGGCGGCCCGGGTGATTGGACGCTGCACGTATCCCGTCCATAAAGTCCCGACCATGCCCGACATACCCCTGACCACCGTCGTCGTCCTGTGCCTGGCGGCCCTGGCGGCCGGCTGGATCGACGCCGTGGTCGGCGGCGGTGGCCTGCTCCTGCTCCCGGCCCTCCTCCTCGGCCTCCCGCCCGGCACCCCGGCCGCGCACGCCCTCGGCACCAACAAGGCGGTGGCCATCGTCGGTACGTCGGGCGCGGCGGTGACGTACGCCCGCAAGGCGCCCGTCGACGTGAGCCTCGCCGTCCGTATCGGGCTGGCCGCCCTCGCGGGGTCCTCGGCGGGCGCGTTCTTCGCGGCCGGGATGAGCACGGAGGTGCTCAAGCCGGTGATCATGGTGGTGCTGGTCGGGGTGGGGACCTTCGTCATCCTCCGCCCCGCCTTCGGCACGGCGCCCGCGACCGGCCCGGCCACCCGCCGCCAGGTCCTCGCCGCGATCGGCCTCGCGGGCCTCGGCATCGGCTTCTACGACGGGCTGATCGGCCCCGGCACCGGCACCTTCCTGGTCCTCGCCCTCACCGCGGTCCTCCACCTGGACCTGGTCACCGCGTCCGCCACCGCGAAGATCGTCAACTGCTGCACCAATGCCGGCGCGCTCGCGATGTTCGCCTGGCAGGGCGCGGTGCTCTGGCAGTTGGCGGCACTCATGGCCGTGTTCAACCTGGCGGGCGGCACCCTCGGCGCGCACACCGCCCTGAAGAAGGGCAGCGGGTTCGTCCGGGTCGTGCTGCTGACGGTGGTGTTCGCGCTGGTGGCGAAAATGGCGTGGGAGCAGTGGGTGGCCTGACGTTACGGTGACCTCATGGCGACCCAGGTGATCGTGCTCAACGGCGGTTCCAGCTCCGGCAAGTCCGGGATCGCGCGGTGTCTTCAGGCGGTACTGCCGGACCCGTGGCTGACCTTCGGCGTCGACTCGCTGATCGAGGCGATGCCCGGCGAGGGGGTCGGCATCGAGTTCGCGGCCGACGGCTCGGTGGAGGTCGGCCCCGCGTTCATGGCGCTGGAAGCGGCCTGGGCCCGCGGGATCGCCGCGATGGCCCACTCCGGCGCCCGGCTGATCATCGACGACGTGTTCCTCGGCGGCGCGGCGACCCAGGAGCGGTGGCGCCGGGTCCTGGACGGCCTGGACGTCCTCTGGGTCGGCGTCCACTGCGAGGCGGCGGTGGCCGCGGGCCGGGAGATCGCCCGCGGGGACCGGGTGCGCGGGATGGCGGAACAGCAGGCGGAGCTGGTCCACCGGGGCGTGGTCTACGACGTCGAGGTCGACACCGCGCGCGCCGAGTCGCTGGAGTGTGCCCGCGCCGTCGCCAAGGCCGTGGTCAGCGGCTCCCCGTGAGATGAGCGAAGACCACCACGTTCCCCTGGTAGCCGGTCGCCCGTGAGTAGCCGCCGCCGCAGGTGATCACCCGCAGCTCGGGGCGGTGGGCCGCGCCGTACACCTTGGCGTCGGGGAAGTCGTCGGCGTCGTAGACCTCGACGGAGTCGACGGAGAACACGGCCGTGGTGCCGTCGCGGCGTTCCGTCTCGATGGTGCTGCCCTTCTTCAGGGCGCCGAGGTCGTAGAAGACGGCGGGCCCGTCGGCGTTGTCGACGTGCCCGGCGATGATCGCGGTACCGGTCTCACCGGGGGTCGTGCCGGCCTCGTACCAGCCGGCGAGGTTCTTCTTCGCGGCCGGCGGGACGTCGAGGCTGCCGGTCGGGGTGAGCCCGAGGCCCGTCAACGGCGCGTCCACCCGGATCGAGGGGATGCGGATGCGGTCGGGCGGGGAGGGCGGCAGCGGAGGGGCGAGCGCAGGTCGGTGCGACCGGCGCGGGCCTCGGACTCGGCCGGCTGCGGCGGGGCGTGCGTCGCGGCGCCGCTGCGCAGCAGCCACGCACCCGTGCACAGGCGACCAGGGTGACGGCCGCTATGACGACGTTGCCGGCCCGGCCGGCCCTGCTGAAGCTGCGCACAACGAGCCTCCTGGACGGTGGACCCGCCCCCCTCCGGGCCGCGAGGGGCGTCGGACCCGGAGGGGGAGGGACATGCGGTACCGGCGGACGGACAGCGGAGGGTGTCCGTCAGATCCCGTCGCCTCTCGCCCGGCGATGCAGGAGCCAGGTACCGCCCGCGGCGGCGACGGCGAGAGCCGCCACGCCGGCCGCGGTCTGCACGGGGTCGGGGCCCAGAGCGCCACCGACCCCCGTCTTCACACTTCCTCGGGGATACACCTGCTGCCGCGTCGACGTCATCGTGACCACGAGGTCGCCGGTGACCCGTTTCCCGCTCTCCGCGCAGGTCGCGACGATCTCGTACGTCCCCGGCTGCGCGCTCTCCGGCACCTCGAACTGCCCGATCGCGTCCTGCTCGTGCGTGCTCGGCGCGAGCGTGAACCGCCCGGCACCGACCGCGCTCGCGTCGCCCTCCGCCGTGCCGTCGTCACCGCAGGCCGCGGTGTTGACCGTGACCTGCCCGCCCGGCGCCACCGAGGAGGGGTACACCTCCAGGGTCCCGGCACCGGCGGCGTACACCGGCGCGGTGGCCAGCCCAGCGGCCGCGACGGCGAGCGCGGTGCCGGTGAGCAGACGGGCGGTACAGCGCATCGGGTGCTCCTTCGAGCGATTCGGTGTCCCCTGCCCTTCCGAGGTAAGTGGCAGCGGGCCGCCCGCGCTTCCTGAGGGAGTGTCAGAAATGTGGTGAATGGGTGTCAGGTCGGCGTGAAGGGGGCCTGATCGTCCGGAGTTTCAGCAGGTCACCGCCGTACGGCAGGGGGGTCGCGGAAGAGAACCCGAAGGGCGCAGAGCGCGCGTGCGACCGGGTGACCCGCCTGTCGCGACGATGCGCGACGACTCGCGGCGACGGCGCGTGGCGACGACGTGGGGCGATGAACCGCGGCGACGGCGCGTGGCGATGACCCGCGGCGACGACTTGACCTCGACCAAACTTGAGGTATCAGCCTGTACCGCATGCCTATGACAGACACGCTCGTCTCCGATGCCCCGCTCCACGTCACCCTCGTCGTCGGCAGCAACCGGCACGGCCGGTTCGGCCCGGTGGTCGCCGACTGGCTCCTCGGCCGGATGCGCGACCGGGACGACCTGATCCCGGACGTCGTCGACGTGGCCGACGTCCATCTCCCCACCAGCCTGACCCCGACCCCCGAGGCGACCGCCGCCCTTGCCGACGTCACCCCGAAGCTGGAGGGCGCCGAGCCTTCGTCGTCCTCACCCCCGAGTACAACCACTCCTTCCCGGCCGGCCTGAAGAACCTCGTCGACTGGCACTACGCGGAGTGGCGCGCCAAACCGGTCGCCCTCGTCTCCTACGGCGGCCTCGCGGGTGGTCTGCGAGCGGTCGAGCACCTGCGGCAGGTCTTCGCCGAGCTGCACGCGGTGACCGTCCGGGACACGGTCTCCTTCCACAACGCGGGCGCGTCCTTCGACGACACCGGCCGCCTGAAGGACCCCTCGGGCCCGGACGCGGCGGCGAAGACGATGCTGGATCAGCTGGTGTGGTGGGGGAAGGGTCTGAGGGAGGCGCGGGCGAGGCGCCCGTACGGGGCGTAAGAGCGTTCGGTCACTTCGACAGGCACAGGGCGAGCCCGTCGAGGACGACCTCCAGGCCGTAGCGGAATTGTGTCCGGGTCCGGCCTTACATGTCAGGGTGGGGCCGGGTGTTGTGCCCGGGTCCGGCCTTCCGCGTCGAGGTGGGCTGGATGCTGTGCCCGGGCCCGGGCTTACGTGCGGAGCGGGGCCGGCGCTGTGCCAGGTGCCGGCCTCTGTGGCGGTGACGGGCGGGGCGCTGTGTCCGGCCCGGTCTCCTGCCTCGGTGCCCGGGTTCGTTTTCCCGTTCCTCCGGGTACCCGGCACGCGTGCATATGCCGAGGAGAGACCGCAGATGACCGTGCCGGACGATTCGGCGACCGGCGCGGACGTGCTGCCCGTCCTGCGCAGCCTGAAGGAACTGGCCGAGCTGGTCGAGCGCGACGAGGGGCTGTTCGTCCGCTGGTCGCGCGGGCCGGAGGCCGACGGGGAGACCGCCGCCAGCACCGACGACCTCACGGGGGTGAGCATGCCGGGCCTGTCCGCCAACCCGCTCGACGTCGAGCCCTGGTGGGAGGACCGTTCGACCGAGCTGTGGGTGGCGCGCCGGCTGTACGACTACTCCCACCTGCCGCGCGAGAAGGGCCCCGGGGTACGCCCGTGGGTCCTGTTCGGCCGGGTGGCGGGCCGCGGCCCCGACAACGAACCCCTCGTCCGGGACGTGGAACCCGTCGCCTGGATCGACGAGGACGTCATCCGGCAGGCGGAACGCGAGGTCACGGAGCGGGCGGCGCGCTGGGGGCCGCTGCGACGCGCACGGTGAGGCCGGTTCACCCCTCGGCCGGGTCCCGCCGGGCCTCGTGGTTGGCCAGCAGGTTGAGGAGTTCCGCCACGGTCAGTCCCGACTCCGCCGGATGACGCAGGATCGTCCCCGGCTGGATGCGGTACGTGTTCGATCTGCCCTCACGCTTGTGTGTCAGATACCCGTCGTTCTCCAGATCCGAAATGATCTTCTGGACGGCGCGCTCGGTGAGTCGGCAGCGGGCCGCGATGTCGCGGATGCGGGTGGTGTGGTCCTCGGCGATGGCCGCCAGCACGCGGGCGTGACTGGTCAGAAAGGTCCACCCCGAGTGTGGTTCCGGCACTTCTCCCATGGACCAAGGATATGACGTCTGGTTCGCGTAACCAAAAGACTGAATTAAATTTCCGGTATCTCTTGACGTGTGAAGGAGCGGTGCCGAAGCTGGAAGCGGAGCGAGCGGACTCGACAAGGACGGCGGACATGCACGCACCAACGGCGGTCGACCAGGCTGTCCTGGACCTGACGACGCACGCGCCGTCGCCGGACGGCCGCGTACGCCTGACGATCTGCGGTGAGCTCGACATCAGCGCCGTCCCGGCGCTGGAGCGAGCCCTGCGGCAGGCCCTCGCGCGCGCCACCCGGGGCGTGGAGCTGGACCTGAGCGGTACGGCCTTCTGCGACTGCGCGGGTCTCAACGCCCTGCTGGCCGCCCGGCGGCACGCGCTGGAACGCGGCAGAACGTTCACCATCCGATCCGCCGGCCCCGCGGTGCGGCGCCTGCTGACCGCGACCGGCACCTGGCCACTGTTCACACCGGGGGAGCACGCCCTGAACCACGACGAGCAGGCACTGCGCAAAGAGGTCGTCCAGCTGCGCCGCGCCATGCAGACGCGGCCCGTCATCGACCAGGCGCGAGGCATCCTCATGGCGACGTTCGCGCTCAGCCCCGAGGACGCCTGGGACGTGCTGGTCAGGATCTCCCAGACCACCAACACCAAGCTTCACGTGCTCGCCGGCGAACTGGTCGGCGCGGCACAGAACGGCGGGATACCCGAGGCCATGCGGCAACAGGTCAAAGCGGTCCTGGCGACCCTGCCCGCAGCCCCGACCCCGCCCGGCGGGGAGCCCTCGTCGGAGGACACCGCCTGAGACGCCGGTGCGGCGGCGGAGCACCATAGCCCCACCGCCGCACCGTCACGCCCGCCGTGCGGTCAGCCGACGTTCACCGCGCTCCAGGCCGCGGCTACCGCGTTGTACTCCGTGCTCCCGGTCCCGTACAGGTCCTTCGCCGCGTTCAGCGTCGCCGTCCGGGCGCCCGCGTAGTTCGTCGAGGACGTCATGTAGACGGTCAGCGCCCGGTACCAGATGGCACCCACCTTGTCCCGCCCGATCCCGGACACCGAACTGCCTTTGCAGGTCGGCGAGTTGTAGCTGACGCCGTTGACCGTCTTCGCCCCGCTGCCCTCGGACAGCAGGTAGAAGAAGTGGTTCGCGACGCCGGACGAGTAGTGGACGTCGAGGTTCCCGACCGAGGAGCTCCAGCAGTCGGCCGAGTTGCCGTCCTTCGACGGCTTGTCCATGTAGCGCAGCGCGTCCCGCCCGAAACCGGACCGGACGATCTTCTCGCCGATCAGATAGTCCCCGGCGTCGGAGGAGTTCGCGGCGTAGAACTCCACGAGCGTGCCGAAGATGTCGGACGTCGCCTCGTTGAGCCCGCCGGACTCGCCCGAGTACGTCAGCGCCGCCGTCTTCGACGTCACGCCGTGGGACATCTCGTGCCCCGCCACGTCCAGCGACACCAGCGGACCGAGCTGCGTCCCGTCACCGTCGCCGTACGTCATGCAGAAGCAACTGTCGTCCCAGAAGGCGTTGTTGTAGCTGTTGCCGTAGTGGACGCGGTTGTACGACCCCTTGCCGTCCCCGGCGATGCCGTTCCGCCCGTGGACGTTCTTGTAGTAGTCCCAGGTGACGTCGGTGCCGTACTGCGCGTCGACCGCGGCCGTCGCCCGGTCCGAAGTCGCCCCCGTGCCCCAGTGGTTGTCGGCGTCGGTGAAGAGCGTCGCCGGGGCGCGGCTGATGCAGATGCCGAAGATGCACAGGTCGGTCTTGTTGGCGGCGTCGCCGGTGTACGTGTTCCCGCGCGTCGGGTCCTTGAGCTGGTACGTCGACCCCGACAGCGTCGTCTGCAACGGCACCGTCCCGCCGTACAGCGACTTGCCGTCGCCCGAGGCGCTCTCCAGGGAGTCCCAGGCGTCGATCTGCGCCCCGGTCCCCGCGTCGGTCAGGACCACGCGCGCGACCGGGTTGCCCTGCGCGTCCTGGGCCACGGCCTCGGTGCGCCAGGCCAGCTTGGGCGTGCCGTGCAGGGCGTCGACGACCAGCTGCGGCTTGGCGGTCAGCTTCTTCAGCGTCTCGCCGAGGTTGGCGGCGCGCAGCGCGTTCGCGGCGAGGTCGGCGGCCTTCGGCGCCGACAGGGCGGGCGTCGTGCCGGGCAGCGAGATCGCCTTCTTCGTCGCCCGGTTGACGCCTTCGTACGACCCGTCCGGCGCCAGATGGACGACGAAGTCGCCGCCCAGTACGGGCAGGTTGCGGTAGGTGCGGTCGTAACGGACGTGCTGGGAGCCGTCCTTGTCGACGACGACGTCCCGCACCTCGGTCTTCTGCGCGGACGTCAGCCCCAGCGCGGAAGCCCGGTCGACCAGCACCGAGGCCGCGTTGTCGATCGCGGTGGCCCGGGTCGGTCTGTCGGCCGCGTGGGCGTTGGGGACGAGTGCGGCCGCCAGCAGAGCGGTGGTGGTGGCGGCCACACCGGCCGCGGCGAGCCGGGAGCTCCTCGAGGGGAGGGAGCGGACAGGGCGGACTGAGCGTATTCGGCTCATCTGTCTCCTCAGAAAGGCGCCTGGGGCGCGTGGGGGAGGCGCTCGTGCTGGAGGAGATTCAAAGGGCACAGGCCTGTCATGTCCATACCGCGTCTGTGCCGGTGTGTGTGGAGAGAGAATCGTTTCTGTGAGCCTCGCCCCCCTGCCCCCGCCCGCCCTCCCGTTCTTCGTCTACGGCACCCTCCGCCCAGGTGAGCCCAACCACGACCACTTCCTGAGCGGCCGCACGACCGCCGAGGAACCGGCGCTGCTGCACGGCGCCTCCCTGTACGACGGCCCCGGATACCCGTACGCGGTGGAGGAGCCCGGCATCGTCCGCGGCGACCTCGTCACCGCCCGCCCCGAGGAGTACTCCGCCCTGCTCGTCGCCCTCGACCGCCTGGAGGAGTACGCCCCCGGCGACCCCCGCAACCTCTACGAACGGGTCGAGCGCGAGGTGGTCCGGGAGGCCGACGGGACGCCGGTGCGGGCCTGGGTGTACGTCGCCGCCCCCGCCGTGGCCGAAAGGCTCCGCCGCCGCGGCAGCCGCATCGCGACCGGCGACTGGCTGGCCCTGCGCTGACTCCGTGCTGAGCCCGCGCCGCCGGTCAGGCCGTGGCGCCCGGCGCGCTCAGGACTCGACCTCGACCGCCTCCACCCGCACCGCGCACGTCTTGAACTCCGGCATCCGCGAGGTCGGGTCGAGCGCCGGGTTGGTGAGGGTGTTGGCGCGGCCCTCGCCGGGCCAGTGGAAGGGCATGAAGACCGTGTCGGGGCGGATGCCGGTGGTGATCCGGGCCGGCGCCAACGCCCGGCCGCGCCGGGACACGACCGCCACCGGGTCGCCCTCGGCCGCGCCGAGCCGGGCCGCGAGCCGCGGGTGCAGTTCCACGAACGGACCGGGCGCGGCGGCGTTCAGCTCGTCGACCCGGCGGGTCTGGGCGCCGGACTGGTACTGCGCGACGACCCGGCCGGTCGTCAGCAGCACCGGGTACTCGTCGTCCGGCTCCTCCGCCGAGGCCCGGTGCGAGACGGGCACGAAGCGGGCGCGGCCGTCGTCGGTGGCGAAGCGGTCGAGGAAGAGCCGGGGGGTACCGGGGTGTCCCGCTTCCGCATCGGCGTCGGCAGTGGGGCACGGCCAGAACACCCCGTTCTCCTCCGCCAGCCGGCGGTAGGTGATCCCGGAGTAGTCGGCCACGCCGCCCGCACTGGCCCGGCGCAGCTCCTCGAAGACCTCTTCGGGGTCGGTCGGGAAGCCCTTCTCCACGCCGAGCCGGTCGGCGAGTTCGTGCAGGACCTCCAGGTCGCTGCGGACCCCCTCGGGCGGGGTGATCGCCTGCTGGCGCAGCAGCACCCTGCCCTCCAGGTTGGTCGTGGTCCCGGTCTCCTCGGCCCACTGGGTGACGGGCAGGACCACGTCCGCGAGAGCCGCCGTCTCCGACAGCACCACATCGCACACGGCAAGGAAATCAAGGGACTTGATGCGCTCCTCGATGTGCGCGGCCCGCGGCGCCGACACCACCGGATTGGAGCCCATCAGCAGCAGGGACTTGATGTCCTGGCCGAGCGCGTCGAGGAGTTCGTAGGCGCTGCGTCCCGGTCCGGGAAGTGAGTCGGGGGCGACGCCCCACACCTCGGCGACATGCCGTCGAGCGGCCGGGTCGTCGAGCTTGCGGTAACCGGGCAACTGGTCGGCCTTCTGACCGTGTTCGCGCCCGCCCTGCCCGTTGCCCTGCCCGGTGAGCAGCCGTATCCGGACAGCGGCCGCCCCGCCCGCCCGGTCGCCAGGCACAGGTTGATCCACGCGCCCACGGTGTCGGTGCCCTTGGACTGCTGCTCGGGTCCGCGCGCGGTAAGCACCATCGCGGCCTCCGGCTCGCAGAACATCCGCACGGCTTCCCGGAGTCGGGGCACCGGCACGCCGGTGATCCGCTCCACGTACTCCGGCCAGTGCGCCATCGCGGCGGCCCGCGCCTCCTCCCAGCCGGCGGTGCGCTCGGCGACGTACGCCTCGTCGACCCGCCCCTCGGCGACGATCAGGTGCAACAGGCCCAGCGCCAGGGCGAGATCGGTGCCGGGGCGGGGCATCAGATGCAGGTCGGCCTGGTCGGCGGTCCTGGTCCGGCGCGGGTCGACGACGATCAGGGTGCCGCCGTTCTCCTTCAGCTCGGTGAAGAAGCGCAGCGAGGGCGGCATGGTCTCGGCGAGGTTGGAGCCGACGAGGATCACGCAGCCGGTCCTCGGGATGTCCTCCAGCGGGAACGGCAGCCCGCGGTCCAGGCCGAACGCCTTGATGCCGCCGGCCGCGGCCGAGGACATGCAGAAGCGGCCGTTGTAGTCGATCTGCGAGGTGCCGAGGACGACCCGGGCGAACTTGCCCAGCGTGTACGCCTTCTCGTTCGTCAGGCCGCCCCCGCCGAACACCCCGCACGCGTCCGGACCATGTTCCGCACGCGTACGCCGCAGCCCCTCGGCGATCCGGTCCAGTGCCTCGTCCCACGTCGCGGGCACCAGCGTGCCCCCGGAGCGCACCAACGGGGAGGTCAGGCGGACGCTGGACGAGAGCACCGCGGGCGCTGTCCGGCCCTTGCCGCACAGCGCCCCCCGGTTCACCGGGAAGTCCGCGCGCTCGGTCACTTCCACGCCCCCGCCCGGGATCGGCGTGAGATTCATCCCGCACTGCAGGGCGCAGTAGGGGCAGTGGGTGGGCGTCGCGGTGTTCTGCATGCCCTTCAGCGTGCTTCCGCCGTGTTACGTGCGCGGCGGCTCCCTGTTACACGGCCGGGACGGCGACCTCCCCGCGGGGCGACGGCCGCCGTGAGGCACACGGGTGCCCCCCTCTGAGTCGCCGCCGACCGGGGCGGACGTTGCCTCTGTTGCGAAAGACGCCACATGTGGCGCATTCCGTTCCGTAGTTGGCCGATGACGCCTAGTTGAGTGTTGAAAAACCGGAGCTACAGTCGAGCGCGGATCCAGCTTGGCGCCAGGTCGTCCCTCACGCGAAGAAGCCAGCCAGGAGGTCCCCCCAGCATGCCTCTGCGCCATCTGAGCCCACGCGACCAGCAGCTTTTCCTCCAGTACGGCGTCGGCCCGGCCGTCCCCGTCCCGGACCCGCTCCTCCACCGCGCCGTGGAACGCCGGGCCGCGGCCACCCCGCACGCCGTCGCCGCCGAACACCTCGGCGCGCGGATCACGTACGGCGAACTCGACCGCCACGCCGACGCCCTCGCCGCCCTGCTGACCCGCGAGGGCGTACGCCCCGGCGACCACGTCGGCCTGTTCGTCCGCCGCTCCCTGCCGATGGTCGTCGGCCTGCTCGGCATCCTGAAGGCGGGCGCCGCCTATGTCCCGCAGGACGTCGCCCTCGCCCCCGCAGTCCAGCTCGCCCATGTGATCCGCGCCGCCCGCACCCGGGTGGTCGTCACCGTCGCCGAGCACGCCCACCGCGTCCCGCTCCCGCCGGGCCACCGGCTGATCGCCCTCGACGAGCCACTGCCGTACGTCCCGGCCCCCCGCCTTCCGCGACAGCACCGCCGACCGGTCCCCGTGGGCCCCGACGACGGCTGCTACGTCCTGTTCACCTCCGGCACCACCGGCCGCCCCAACGGCGTGAAGGTCACCCACCGCAACGTCGCCAACATCCTGCTCACCGCCCCCGGCGACCTCGGCATCCGCCCCGGCGACCGGGTCGCCCAGCTCCTCAACATCGCCTTCGACATGGCCGCCTGGGAGATCCTCGGCTGCCTCGCCCACGGCGGCACCCTCGTCATCCGGGGCACAGACATCGCGGCGGCGGCCCGCACGGCCGACGTCCTCGTCGCCACCCCCACGGTCCTGTCCGGCATCGACCCGGCGGCTGCCCGCGCGTCCGCACGGTCGCCGTGGCCGGAGAGCCCTGCCCGCGCCCGCTCGCCGACCGCTGGGCGCACCGGGCGGCGTTCCACAACTGCTGCGGCCCGACGGAGACGACCATCGTCAACACGATGAGCCGCCACGACCCGGCCGCCCCGCTCCTACCATCGGCCGCCCCCACCCCCAACAACACGGTCTACGTCCTGGACGCCGACCGCCGCCCCCTGCCCATCGGCGAGGTCGGCGAGATGTGGGCCGGCGGCGACTGCGTCTCGGCGGGCTATCTGGGCAACGACGCCCTCAACGCCGAGCGCTACGCCCCCGACCCCTTCCTGGGCGGCGGCCGGAAGATGTTCCGCACCCGCGACCTCGGCCGCTGGACCCCCGACGGTGAACTCGAGCACCTCGGCCGCACCGACGACCAGGTCAAGGTGAGGGGCTTCCGCGTCGAACTCGACTCCGTCTCCTCGGTGCTGGAGTCGGTCGACGGCTGCGTCCGCGCGGTGACCCTGAAACGGGACGCCCGCACGCTGGTCGCCTTCGTCACCCCGGCGGACGTCGACCCCGACCGGGCCCGGCGGGCGGTGGCCGACGCGCTGCCGTACTACTGCGTCCCCGAGACTGTCATGCCCCTGACACACCTGCCGGAGACAGACCGCGGCAAGATCGACAAACCGGCGCTGCTGAGGCTGGCACAGGAGCGCATGGCGGTGTCCCGATGACGACCTCGCTGCAACGGCAGACCACGGACCTGCCCCCGCTCACCCCGCGCCTGCGCCGCCTGCTCAAGCACCCGCGCCTGATGCACTACAACCGCCTGTGGGCGCTGGTGCTCCTGGCCAACGGACTCCTCCTGTGGGGGAGTTGGAACCCGTCCACCCGCACGGCGGGCCACGCGGCCCTCGCCAACCTCGCCCTGGCCGTCCTCACCCGCCAGCAGTACGTCATCAACCTCCTCTTCAAGCTGGCGACTCGGGCCCCGACGAGCTGGCCGCTGAAGGTCCGCTGGACGCTGGGCAAGGTCTACCACTTCGGCGGCCTGCACGTGGGCGGGGCGCTGGCGGGCACGGCGTGGTTCCTGGCGGAGACGATCAGTACGCACAACACCCGTCAGGCAGGCGTCGGTTGGGTCCTGCTGACCCTGCTGGCGTTCATCATCGCCACGGCCCTGCCCCCCTTCCGCTCCCGCCACCACGACCACTTCGAGAGGATCCACCGCTTCGGCGGCTGGACGGCCCTCGCCCTCTTCTGGGCCCACAGCCTCCTGTCGTCCCCCGGCCCGGTCGAGGTGTCGGTCCTGGCGGTCGTCACCTTCAGCGTCGCGCTGCCCTGGCTGCGCCTGCGCAAGGTCGCCGTACGCCTCGAACGCCCCTCCCCGCACGTCGTGCTGGCCCGCTTCGACCACGGCGAGACCCCGTTCGCGGGCTCCTCCACGGCCATCAGCCGCGGCCCGCTGAAGGAGTGGCACTCCTTCGCGAACGTCCCGGCCCCCGGGGAGCCCGGCTTCCGCCTGACGATCTCCCGGGCCGGCGACTGGACGGGCGCCTTCATCGACGACCTGCCGGAGAAGGTCTGGGTCAAGGGCATCACCACCGCCGGAGTCGCCAACATCGAGACCCTGTTCACCAAGGTCGTCTACGTGGCGACCGGCAGCGGCATCGGCCCCTGCCTGCCCCATCTGCTGGCCGCCGAGGTCCCGTCCCGCCTGGTGTGGGCCACCCGCGACCCCCGCACCACCTACGGCGACGCCCTGGTCGACGAGATCCTCGCCGTCCAGCCCCACGCCCTGGTCTGGGACACCTCCCGGGACGGCAAGCCCGACATGGTCCGCCTCGCCTACGAGGCCTACCGCGACTTCGGGGCCGAGGCGGTGATCTGCATCTCCAACAAGAAGCTCACCTGGCAGGTCGTGCACGGCCTGGAGCGGCGGGGGATTCCGGCGTACGGCGCGATCTGGGACTCGTAGAAAGGGGACCCGCATGAACCACCTGAAGCTGGAGCGGCAGGGCGCCGTCGTCACCGTACGCCTGCACCGCCCGCACGTCCGCAACGCACTCAGCGGCGAGCTGCTCGCCGAACTCCTCGGCGCGCTGCGCCCGTTGGACGACGACCCCGACGTCGGCTGCTACGTGCTCACGGGCGCGGAGCGGTACTTCGCGGCCGGGGCCGACATCAAGGAGATGGCCGCGATGACGGCCGTCGACATGGTGACGGAGGACTACTTCGGGGCCTGGGAGGAGTTCGCCGACCTGCGCACCCCCAAGATCGCGGCGGTCAACGGCTCTGCGCTGGGCGGCGGTTGCGAGCTGGTGATGATGTGCGACCTGGTGATCGCGGGGGAGTCGGCGGTGTTCGGCCAGCCGGAGATCAAGCTCGGCGTGATCCCCGGCATCGGTGGCACCCAGCGCCTCACCCGCCTGATCGGCCGCGCGAAGGCGATGGACCTGGTCCTCACCGGCCGCACGATGGACGCCCGGGAGGCGGAGAGCGCGGGCCTGGTGTCCCGGGTGGTCCCCGACGACCAGGTCCTCCCCGAGGCCCTGAAGGCCGCGGAGACGATCGCCTCCTACGGCCGTACGGCGGTCAGAGCGGCCCGCGAATGCGTCGACCGGTCCCTGGAGACCGGCCTGCGCGACGGCATCCGCTTCGAACGCCGGGTGTTCCACGCCCTGTTCGCGACCCACGACCAGAAGGAGGGCATGACAGCGTTCCTCGAGAAACGCGCCCCGCACTTCACCGGCCGCTAGCCAGCGCCGCGCCCACCCCCGGTTCCTTGGGCCCGAGGAACCGGGGATCGGGCTCGAACACCGCGTCCAGCGCGGCCTTGCCGGCCGCGAAGATCTCGCGAGTACCGCCGTAGTACCAGGTCACGTCGTGCTTGGCGTCGACCCCGACGCCGTACGACGTCACACCGGCCGCCTCGCACAGCGCGACCGCCCGCCGGATGTGGAAGCCCTGGCTGATCAGCACGGCCTTGTCCACCCCGAAGATCTTCTTGGCCCGGACGCAGGAGTCCCAGGTGTCGAACCCGGCGTAGTCACTGACGATCCGGCCGTCGGGAACCCCGTGCCGGGTCAGATAGGCGCGCATCGCGTCGGGCTCGTCGTAGTCCTCCCGGCTGTTGTCGCCGGTGACGAGGACGACCTCGACACGGCCCGCGCGGTACAGCTTCGCCGCCGCGTCCAGCCGGTGCGCGAGATACGGCGACGGCTCCCCGTCCCACAGCCCGGCCCCGAAGACGACGGCGACCTCGGTGCGCGGCACGTCCGCGACGGTGCGCAGCCGGTCGCCCGTGACGACGTACATCCAGGTCGCCGGGAGTAGCGCCAGCACACACCCGGCCATCACGGCCTGCACGAGCCGCCGCTGCCCGGTACGGGTGCGCGGCAGGTGGGGTCGGCGCAGTCTCACGGGGTCCCTCCCAGGTCGTCCTTCGACAGTCAGGGACGTGAAGCAAGCGCTCATGGTTCGCCGCCGTACACGTGACCAGCCTCACGTACCCGCACGAAACCGCAGGTCAGCGCAGCTCACACTGCCCACCTGCCGCACGGTGAACCCACCGAAAATCCCCGTTATCTTCATGCAACGGGGCGGCAATGTCCCCCCACCACCATCGGTCCATGACAGCGTCGAACTCTGTTCACGACGAGTCCAAGGCAGTCCACTTCGACAGTACGGCGCACCTCATGAACCGGATCAGCAGCCAGCTCGCCAGCCAGCTCAGCCTCGTGTCGCTCGACGGCCGACGGCGGCGCCCCGAACCTCCCCCAGTGCCTGAACGGCCTGGGCGGTACCCCCATGCGCTCGTCGTCGTGGCCCACGGCAGCCGCGACCCGCGCGCCCTGAGCACCGTACGCGCGCTCCTCGACAAGGTCCGCGCCCGGCGCCCCGGCCTCCCGGTCCACCTCGTCACATCGAGCTGAACGAGCCGCTGCTGACCGACACCCTCAAGTCCCTCGGCGACCGCGAGGCGATCCTCGTCCCGTTGCTGCTGAGCCGCGGCTACCACGTGAAGCGGGACATCCCCGAGATGGCCGCCGGGACGGACGTACGCGCCCGCGTGGCGCCCGCGTTGGGCCCGCACCCGTTGCTGGTGGACGCGCTGCACGCCCGGCTGCTGGAGGCGGGCTGGGAGGAGACCCCGCGCGTGGGCAGCGCGGTGGTCCTGGCGGCGGCGGGCTCGCGCGACCCCGAGTCGAAGGTCGACATGGCCCGCATGGCGTCCCTGCTGTCGACCCGCCTGGGCGCCCCGGTGGTCCCGGCCTACGCCACGACGGCGGCCCCCACGGTCCCGGCGGCCGTCGAGGCCCTGGCGGCGAGAGGCTACGACCGCGTGGCGATCGCCTCCTACTTCACGGCCCCGGGCCGCTTCGCGACCGAGTGCGCACAGGCGGCCCCGTGGATGGCGTCGGCGCCCTTGGGCACCCACGAGGCGATGGCGGACCTCTTGTTGCACAGGTACGACCAGATGACGTCCCTGAGGGGCGCGGAGAACGGCGCGAGCAACCACGAACAACCCGCGGTCGCCGTCTGACGGAACCAGGCAGCCGAACCGGCGAATTGTCAGTCCCTGCCCGTACTGTCGAGTCATGCCGTACGACCTGCCCTCAACCGACCGCTGGGCCCCGGAGCCTGACAAGCGCCCCGGCCGCACCGCCTTCCAGCGCGACCGCGCCCGCATCCTCCACTCCGCCGCGCTGCGCAGGCTCGCCGGAAAAACGCAGGTCGTCACCCCAGGCACCCGAAGCCAGGCCTGGGACGCGAGCCCGAGAACCCGCCTCACGCACTCCCTGGAGTGCGCCCAGGTGGGCCGGGAGCTCGGCGCGGCCCTCGGCTGCGACCCCGACCTGGTCGAAGCCGCCTGCCTCGCCCACGACCTCGGCCACCCCCCGTTCGGTCACAACGGCGAACAGGCCCTGAACGAGTTCGCGGAGGACTGCGGCGGCTTCGAGGGCAACGCACAGTCCCTGCGCCTCCTCACCCGCATCGAGCCCAAACGCTTCACCGAAGAAGGCTCGGTGGGGCTCAACCTCACCCGCGCCACCCTCGACGCGGCCACCAAATACCCCTGGCCCCGCGGAGCGGCACCGCACGCGTCCCCCAAGTTCGGCGTCTACGAGGACGACCGCCCCGTCTTCGACTGGGTCCGCAAGGACTCCCCCAGCACCCGCACCTGCTTCGAGGCGCAGGTCATGGACTGGTCCGACGACGTGGCGTACTCGGTGCACGACGTCGAGGACGGCCTGCACGCGGGCCACATCGACCCCAACTGCCTGCACGCGGACCCGGAACGCCAGGCGGTCTTCGCGGTGGCCCTCGGCCGGTACGTCCCCGAGGACACCGACCCCGCCGAACTCGCCGCGGCCCTCGACCGGCTCCAGGACCAGCCGTGGTGGCCGCACGGCTACGACGGTTCCGCCGTCGCCCAGGC
The DNA here is from genome assembly GCA_002027195.1 of Streptomyces sp. GKU 895. Classification (GTDB taxonomy): domain Bacteria; phylum Actinomycetota; class Actinomycetes; order Streptomycetales; family Streptomycetaceae; genus Streptomyces. The sequence continues at coordinate 89,007 of MWJO01000014.1, forward strand.
CCGGCTGAAGGACGCCACCAGCCAGCTCATCGGCCGCTTCTGCCTCGCCGCCGAGGGCGCCACGCGCGCGGCGTTCGGCGGCGGCCCGCTCACGCGATACGCCGCCGAACTCGTCGTACCGCACGAGACGCGGCTGGAGTGCGCGGTCCTCAAGGCCGTCGCCGACCGTTACGTGATGCAGCGCGCGGAGCAGGAGCGGCTGCGGGCCGACCAGCGGATCGTGGTGGCCGAACTCGCCGAGGCGCTCACCGCCCGCGCCCCGGACGGGCTCGACCCGCAGTTCCGGGCGCTGTTCGACCAGGCGTCCGACGACCGTGCCCGCAAGCGGGTGATCGTCGACCAGATCGCGTCCCTCACGGACGCGTCGGCGCGATCGCTTCATGCTCGCCTGACGGGGCATATGTGAGACAGATGTGCCAAGGGTGAAGCGAAACACGCCCGAATGTGACCCTCCGTGGCCTGATCGGGCCACTCCCTCTTCCCCCATCACGCTGCGTGCGGGACGCTCCCATGTGGCGGCACCCGCTGTGTTCTCTGGGGCGACACTCCCCAGACACCCCCGGTAGGAGGCATCAAGTGGTCGATGCGGACCAGACATTCGTGATCGTCGGAGGTGGTCTCGCCGGCGCCAAGGCAGCCGAGACGCTCCGAGCGGAGGGCTTCACCGGTCGCGTGATACTGATCTGCGACGAACGCGACCACCCGTATGAGCGTCCGCCCCTGTCCAAGGGCTACCTGCTCGGCAAGGAGGTACGCGACAGCGTCTTCGTGCACGAACCGGCCTGGTACGCGCGCAACGACATCGAGCTGCACCTCGGCCAGACGGTCGACGCGATCGACCGCGCGGCCAAGACGGTCCGCTTCGGCGACGACGGCACGCTCGTCCACTACGACAAGCTGCTTCTGGCCACCGGGGCCGAACCCCGCCGCCTGGACATCCCGGGCACCGACCTCGCGGGCGTCCACCACCTGCGCCGCCTCGCCCACGCGGAACGCCTCAAGGGCGTGCTGGCCGCGCTGGGCCGGGACAACGGCCACCTGGTGATCGCCGGGGCCGGCTGGATCGGCCTGGAGGTCGCGGCGGCGGCCCGCGAGTACGGCGCCGAGGTCACGATCATCGAGCCCGCCCCGACCCCGCTGCACGGCGTCCTCGGCCCCGAGCTGGGCAGTCTCTTCGCCGACCTGCACCGGGAGCACGGCGTGCGCTTCCACTTCGGTGCCCAGCTCACCGAGATCGTCGGCCAGGACGGCATGGTGCTGGCCGCCCGCACCGACGACGGCGAGGAACACCCGGCGCACGACGTCCTCGCCGCGATCGGCGCGGCCCCGCGCACCGCGCTCGCGGAGGCGGCGGGCCTGGAGCTCGCCGACCGGGCGCACGGCGGCGGCGTCGCGGTCGACGACCGGCTGCGCACCTCCGACCCCGACATCCACGCGGCCGGTGACGTCGCCTCCTTCCACCACGCCCTGTTCGACAGCAGGCTGCGCGTGGAGCACTGGGCCAACGCCCTCAACGGCGGCCCCGCCGCGGCCCGCGCCATGCTCGGCCAGGACCTCGTCTACGACCGCGTCCCCTACTTCTTCTCCGACCAGTACGACCTGGGGATGGAGTACAGCGGCTGGGCGCCCCCGGGGTCGTACGACGAAGTGGTGATTCGCGGGGACGCCGGAAAGCGTGAGTTCATCGCGTTCTGGGTGAAGGAGGGCCGGGTGCTGGCGGGGATGAACGTGAACGTGTGGGACGTCACGGACCCGATCCAGCAGCTGATCCGGACGAAGACACAGGTGGACACGGAGGCACTGGCGGACCCGCACGTTCCGCTCGACAGCCTGGTCTCTTGAGTGTCAGTCCGTCCCCGTGCTGCGATTCCCGGGGGCGCTGCATCCGACAGCCGCTCCGCGGCGGGCCGGACCCCCGGCCGAAAGACGTCTCGCCTCAGGAGTGTCAGTTCGGCCCCGTAGAATCACGGTGTGGCAGGACGGATCAACGACGAGGACGTGAAGGCGGTACGGGACGCGGTCCCGATCGACGCCGTGGTGTCCGAGTACCTCCAGCTGCGCAACGCGGGCGGGGGCAACCTCAAGGGCCTGTGCCCGTTCCATGACGAGAAGTCGCCGTCCTTCCAGGTCAGCCCGGGCAAGGGACTCTTCCACTGCTTCGGCTGCCAGGAGGGCGGCGACACCATCACGTTCGTGATGAAGGTCGACCACCTCACCTTCTCCGAGGCGGTCGAGCGCCTGGCCGCCCAGGCCGGCATCACCCTGCGCTACGAGGAGGGCGGGTACAACCCGGCCCACCAGCGCGGCGAACGCATCCGCCTGGTCGAGGCCCACAAGATCGCCGCCGACTGGTACATGGAACAGCTCGCCACCAGCCCGGAGGCCGACACCGGCCGCAAGTTCCTCGCCGAGCGCGGCTTCGACCAGGCCGCCGCCGAGCACTTCTCCGTCGGCTACAGCCCCCAGGGCTGGGACCACCTCACCCGCTACCTCCGCGGCAAGGGCTTCACCGACAAGGAACTCCTGCTGTCGGGCCTCTCCCAGGAGGGCCGCCGCGGCCCCATCGACCGCTTCCGCGGCCGCCTGATGTGGCCGATCCGCGACATCGGCGGCGACGTGGTGGGCTTCGGCGCCCGCAAGCTCTACGAGGCCGACACCGGCCCGAAGTACCTCAACACACCCGACACGGCGATCTACAAGAAGTCCCAGGTCCTCTACGGCATCGACCTCGCCAAGAAGGACATCGCCAAGGCCTCCCGCGCGGTCGTCGTCGAGGGCTACACCGACGTCATGGCCTGCCATCTCGCGGGCGTGACGACGGCCATCGCGACCTGCGGCACCGCCTTCGGCGGCGACCACATCAAGATCCTCCGCCGGCTGCTGATGGACAACGGCTCGGCCCGCGTGATCTTCACCTTCGACGGCGACGCCGCCGGCCAGAAGGCCGCCCTGCGCGCCTTCGAGGACGACCAGAAGTTCGCCGCCGAGACCTACATCGCCATCGCCCCCGACGGCATGGACCCCTGCGACCTGCGCCTCGCCAAGGGCGACGACGCGGTCGCCGACCTGGTCGAACCCCGCACCCCGCTCTTCGAGTTCGCGCTCCGCCAGATCGTCGTCCGCTACGACCTCGACACCCCGGCGGGCCGGGCGGCGGCCTTGGACGAGGCCGCCCCGATCGTCGCCCGCATCAAGAACAGCGGCGCGCAGCACGAGGTCGCCGTCCAGCTCGCCGGCATGCTCGGCATCCTCGACACCCAGTTCGTCGTCAAGCGCGTCGCCCAGCTGGCCCGCTGGGCCCGCGACCGCGGCGGCAAGGGCGCCCCCGCCCCGGCCCGCGGCCCCCAGCAGCCGTACGAGGCCACCCAGCGCACCGCGGCCGGCGGCCCGCCCTCCCAGCTCCGCAACCCCGTCTACGCCACCGAGCGCGAGCTCCTCAAACTCGCCCTCCAGCGCCCGGAGTTGGTATCCCCGGCCTTCGACGCCTACGGCATCGACGAGTTCACCGCCGCCCCCTATGCTGCCGTACGCCAGGCGATCATGGAAGCGGGCGGCGCCGAGTACGGCACGCAGGACCCGCAGGACTATCTGGTCCGGGTCCGCGAGGCCGCCCCCGACGACGCGGTCCGGGCGATGGTCACGGAGCTCGCGGTCGAGGCGATCATGCGCAAGACCGTCGACGAGATCTACGCGGGCATCCAGCTGGTGGCGGTCCGCCGCCGGGCCGTGGAGCGCCGCGTCCGCGACATCCAGAGCACCCTCACCCGCCTGGGGACGCACGGGGACCCGGCCGAACTGGCCGCCGTACAGAACGAATTGTGGGTTCTCCAGCAGTACGACCAGGCACTGCGGGAGCACGGAGCCGCAGCTCTCTGAGCGTGTCGCGTCCGTCAGGGTAACCACCCGGTCACGGACCGGACTCAAAAAGTCACCGCACGCCCCTCGTGGCGGCGATGTGTCGTACTCCACACTGGGTTCCGGTGCCTGAGTCCTCGGAGCGCGGCCGATCCGTCCCCAACGGGTCCCAGACCCCCGCGGTTCCGCTCATCGCGTACGGGACGGACAGCGGCGAGGCCGCCGACTCCGTCCCCGAAACAGCGCTGCCGCACTCTGCAGCGATCATCCTGGAGGTCGCCCCCGTGCAGACCCAGACCCTCACCCAGACCGAGAGCCGTACGGACGCCACGGAGCCGGACGCCGAGACCGACGTTCTCGTCGCGGTCCCGCCGCAGAACCGTGTCGTGCACCACCCCGAGACCGAGCCCGAGGAGCCGCCCGCCGACGCGCTGGAGAGCGCGGAGGCCGTGGAGGCGCCCGAGCCGGTCGAGGCCCCGGAACCGGCCGCCCGCAACCGCGCCGACACCGGCGGACCGTCGTCCGACCTGTTCCGCCAGTACCTCCGCGAGATAGGCCGCATCCCGCTGCTCACCGCGGCCGAGGAGGTCGAACTCGCCCGTCGCGTCGAGGCCGGCCTGTTCGCGGAGGAGAAGCTCAGCACCACGCCCGACCTCGACAGCCAGCTCGCCCTCGACCTGGACCGCCTGGTCGTGATGGGCCGCATGGCCAAGCGCCGCCTCATCGAGGCGAACCTGCGCCTGGTGGTGTCGGTGGCCAAACGGTACGTCGGCCGCGGCCTGACCATGCTCGACCTGGTCCAGGAGGGGAACCTGGGCCTGATCCGCGCGGTCGAGAAGTTCGACTACGCCCGCGGCTACAAGTTCTCGACGTACGCCACCTGGTGGATCCGCCAGGCCATGTCCCGCGCCCTCGCCGACCAGGCCCGCACCATCCGCGTCCCGGTCCACGTCGTCGAGCTGATCAACCGGGTCGTCCGCGTCCAGCGCCGCATGCTGCAGGAACGCGGCTACGAACCGACGCCGGAGGAGGTGGCCGACCACCTCGACCTCGCGCCGGAGCGCGTCAGCGAGGTGCTGCGGCTGGCCCAGGAACCGGTGTCGCTGCACGCACCGGTGGGCGAGGAGGACGACGTCGCGCTGGGCGACCTCATCGAGGACGGCGACGCGACCTCCCCCGTGGAGTCGGCGGCGTTCCTGCTTCTCAGGGAGCATCTGGAGGCGGTGCTCTCCACTCTGGGCGAGCGTGAGCGCAAGGTCGTCCAGCTGAGGTACGGGCTGGTGGACGGTCGGCCGCGGACTCTGGAGGAGATAGGCCGCATCTTCGGCGTGACGCGGGAGCGGATCCGGCAGATCGAGTCGAAGACGCTCAACAAGCTGCGGGATCATGCCTTTGCGGATCAGCTGAGGGGCTATCTGGATTGATGCCGGGGTGCGGGGGTGTGGGGGCTGGTCGCGCCCGCGCGGCGGAGCCGCATATTGATACAGCCCCGCGCCCCTTGGGTGGGACCAGCCCCCGCCCGCCTATTAGTCGACCTCCGCCACCGCCTGCGCGAACTGCGCCTTGTACAGGCGCGCGTACGCCCCGTCCGCCTCCAACAGGTCCACGTGCGCGCCCTGTTCCACGATCGAGCCGTTCTCCATCACCAGGATCGTGTCCGCGTCCCGGATGGTGGAGAGGCGGTGGGCGATCACGAACGACGTGCGGCCGTGGGCGAGTTTGGCCATCGCCTTCTGGATCAGCACCTCGGTGCGGGTGTCGACGGACGACGTGGCCTCGTCGAGGACCAGGATCGTCGGGTCGGACAGGAACGCCCGCGCGATGGTGATGAGCTGCTTCTCACCGGCGCTGACGCCCGAGCCCTCGTCGTCGATCACGGTGTCGTAGCCGTCGGGCAGCGTCCGGACGAACCGGTCGGCGTGCGCGGCGCGCGCGGCCTCCTCGATCTCGCCCCGGGTGACCTCGCGGGAGGCGCCGTACGCGATGTTCTCCGCGATGGTGCCGCCGAACAGCCAGGTGTCCTGGAGCACCATGCCGATCTGGGCGCGCAGTTCGTCCCGGGACATCTTCGCGATGTCCACCCCGTCGAGGGTGATCCGGCCGCCGGAGACGTCGTAGAACCGCATCAGGAGGTTGACGAGCGTGGTCTTGCCGGCGCCGGTCGGGCCGACGATCGCGACCGTGTGGCCCGGCTCGACCTTCAGGGACAGGTCCTCGATCAGCGGCTTCTCGGGGTCGTAGCGGAAGGAGACGTGCTCCAGCGCGACCCGTCCGCGCAGTTCCTCCGGACGGAGCCCCGGGACCGGGTCCGCAGCCTGCTCCTCGGCGTCGAGGAGTTCGAAGACCCGCTCGGCGGAGGCGACGCCGGACTGCACGAGGTTCGCCATGGACGCGACCTGCGTCAGCGGCATCGAGAACTGGCGGGAGTACTGGATGAAGGCCTGCACGTCACCGATGGAGAGGGCGCCCGACGCGACCCGCAGCCCGCCGACGACCGCGACCAGCACGTAGTTGAGGTTCGACACGAACATCATCAGCGGCTGCATGACCCCGCTGTTGAACTGCGCCTTGAACCCGGCCTCGTACAGTGCCTCGTTCTGCTCGGCGAACTGCTGCGCCGACTCGTCCTGCCGCCCGAAGACCTTGACCAGGGTGTGGCCGGTGTACATCTCCTCGACGTGCGCGTTGAGCTTGCCGGTGGAGCGCCACTGCTGCACGAAGTGCGGCTGCGACCGCTTGCCGACGCGGGTGGCGACGACGAACGACAGCGGCACGGTCACCAGCGCGACCAGCGCCAGCAGCCAGGAGACGTAGAACATCATCGCGAGCACGCCGATGATCGTCAGCAGCGAGTTGATGAGCTGGCCCATCGACTGCTGGAGGGTCTGCCCGATGTTGTCGATGTCGTTCGTCGCCCGGGACAGCACCTCGCCGCGCTGCCGCTTGTCGAAGTACGACAGCGGCAGCCGCGACATCTTCGTCTGCACGTCCTCGCGCAGCCGGAACATCGTGCGGTTCACGGCCCGGTTGACCAGCCGGGTCGCCACCGCCATCAGCAGCCCCGCGACGGCGAAGGCGCCGGTGGCGAGGAGCAGCACATGTCCTACGGCGGTGAAGTCGATGCCCTCGCCGGGCGTGAAGTCGGTGCCGCTCAGCATGTCGGCGACCGCGGAGTCACCGCGCTCGCGCATCCCGGCGAGGACCTCCTCCTTCGAGGCCCCGGCCGGCATCTGCCGGCCGATGATGCCGGCGAAGACCAGGTCGGTGGCCTTGCCGAGGATCCACGGCCCGATCGAGTTCAGACCGACGCTGACCACCACACAGGCCAGCAGCGCGTAGATGGTGAACCGCTCCGGCCGGAACTGCCCGATCAGCCGCCGGCCCGACACCTTGAAGTCCAGCGAACGCGTGTCCGGGCCGCCGCCGGCCATCATCCGCCCCATGGGCCCGGCCATCAGGCAGCCTCCGCTTCCGTCAGCTGGGAGAGCACGATCTCCCGGTAGGTCTCGTTGTCCGCCATCAGTTCGCGGTGGGTGCCGGTGCCGACGACCCGGCCCTCGTCGAGGACGACGATCCGGTCGGCGTCGCGGATGGTCGCCACCCGCTGGGCGACGATCACCACGGTCGCCTCGGCCGTCTCCGCGGCGAGTGCCGCGCGCAGCGCCGCGTCGGTGGCGTAGTCGAGGGCGGAGAAGGAGTCGTCGAAGAGATAGATCTCGGGCCGCTGGACCAGCGTCCGGGCGATCGCGAGCCGCTGCCGCTGACCACCGGAGACGTTCGTGCCGCCCTGGGCGATGGGGGAGTCGAGGCCGTTCTCCAGCTGCTCGACGAAGCTCTTGGCCTGCGCCACCTCCAGTGCGTGCCACAGCTCCTCGTCCGTGGCGTCCGGGTTGCCGTAGCGCAGGTTCGTCGCCACGGTCCCCGCGAAGAGATACGGCTTCTGCGGCACGAGCCCGACCGTCCTCGCCAGCAGTGTCGGTTCCACGTCCGCGACCGCGACCCCGTCGACCAGCACCTCGCCCTCGGTCGCGTCGAACAGCCGCGGCACCAGCCCCAGCAGCGTCGACTTGCCGCTGCCGGTCGAGCCGATCACGGCGGTCACCTCACCGGGCCGGGCCACCAGGTCGACGCCCTTCAGCACCGGCTCCTCGGCGCCCGGGTAGCGGAAGCCCGCGTCCCGGATCTCCAGGTGCCCGTGCCGGCGCAGCTCGGTGACGGGGGCGAGCGGCGGGACGACGCTGGAGTCGGTGTCGAGAACCTCCTGGATGCGCTCGGCGCACACCTCCGCGCGCGGCACCATCATGAACATGAAGGTGGCCATCATCACGGACATCACGATCTGCATCAGATAGGCGAGGAACGCCGTCAGGTCGCCGATCTGCATGCCGCCGCTGTCGATGCGGTGGGCGCCGAACCACACCACGGCGATCGACGACAGGTTCACCGTCGTCATGACCACGGGGAACATCAGCGCGAGCATGTTGCCGGTGGCCAGGGACATCGCCGTGAGGTCGCCGTTGGCCTTGCGGAACCGCTCCTCCTCGTACTGGTCCCGGACGAAGGCGCGGATCACGCGGTTGCCGGTGATCTGCTCGCGCAGCACCCGGTTCACGGTGTCCAGCCGCACCTGCATCGACCGGAACAGCGGCCGCAGCCGCCGTACGATCAGCGTCACGCAGATGCCCAGCGTCGGTACGACGGCCACCAGCACCGCCGACAGCGGCACGTCCAGACCGAGGGCGAGGACGATGCCGCCCACGCACATGATGGGCGCCGACACCATCAGGGTGAACGTCATCAGCGCCAGCATCTGCACCTGCTGGACGTCGTTCGTGGTCCGCGTGATCAGCGAGGGCGCGCCGAAGTGGCCCACTTCACGGGCCGAGAACGACTGCACCCGGTCGAAGACCGCGGCCCGCACGTCCCGGCCGAGCGCCGAGGCCGTCCGGGCGCCGTAGTACACGGCCCCGATGTTGCACACGACCTGGGCCAGCGAGATCCCGATCATCAGGGCGCCGTAGGACAGGATGTAGCCCGTGTCCCCGTTGACCACGCCGTGGTCGATGATGTCGGCGTTGAGCGTGGGCAGGTAGAGGGTGGCGCAGGTCTGCAGGAACTGGAGCAGGACCAGCACACCGATGGGTTTCTTGTAGGGCCTGAGATAGGTCCGCAGAAGTCGTATGAGCACGCTACGTCTCTCGGAGTCGGCGACAGGGGCCGGAGGTGGTTGCCCCTGGCCCCTATCGTCGGACACTCCCCCCGCGTTACCTCAACCGATTAAGCCGACAGCAGTGCTCTTTACCGCCTTATGGGCGGAAGACGCTCTCGGAACGGTCAGCCGCGGAAGGCGTTCGGATGGGTCTGCTCCCGCACGGACACGAACTGCTGTCGCACGGCCTGCCCCACCGCCAGCTCCTCGCCGGGCTCCAGGATCTGCGCGGCCGCCCCCTGCCAGGCCGGCGGGGTGCGCGGGTCGAGCGTCCCCTGCGACACGCCGAGCGCCCAGGCCGCCTGCCGGGCGGCCCCGATCGCCGCGTAGTCCGCGGGCTGCGGTACGACGACCTGGGCGCCGAAGATCGCCGGTGCCGCGGCCTGCACGGCCGACAGCTCGGCGGCGGCCCCCAGCAGGAAGACCCGCCGCACCTCCACACCCCGCCCGCGCAGCACGTCGAGGGCGTCCGCGAGCCCGCACAGCATGCCCTCGAACGCCGCCCGCGCCAGATGCTCGGGCTTCATCGACTCCCGCCGCAGCCCGGCGAGCGTCCCGGCGGTGTGCGGCAGACTCGGCGTCCGCTCACCCTCCAGGTAGGGCAGCAGCACCAGCCCGTGCGAACCCGGCGTCGACTTCATCGCCAGCTCGGACAGGGCCTCCAGATCGGGCAGCCCGAGCAGCTCGGCGGTGCCGCGCAGGGTCCGTACGGCGTTCAGGGTGGTGACGACGGGCAGGTGCATGCCGGTCGCGTCGGCGAGGGACGTGATCATCCCCGTGTTGTCGACGAGCGCCTCGGGATGCACGGCCATGACGGACCCGGAGGCCCCGAGCGACACGACGGCGTCACCGAGTCCGATCCCCAGCCCGAAGGCGGCGGCCATGGTCTCGCCGGTCCCGGCGGAGATCAGCAGCCCCTCCGGGGTCGTACCGGCCGCCTCCGAGGGCCCGATCACCTCGGGCAGCATCGCCTGGTGGCCGAGTGCCAGCTCGACGAGGTCGGTGCGGTAGGCACCGGTGGCGGCGGACCAGTAACAGGTGCCGGAGGCGCCGCCGCGGTCGGTGGTGCGGCGCACGGGCCGCCCGAGGAGCTGCCAGACGAGCCAGTCGTGGGCCTGGAGCAGCACGGCGGTGCGCAGGGCGGCGTCGGGCTCGTTCTTCACCAGCCAGCGCAGCTTGGTCACCGGCTGCGGGGCCTGCGGCACACAGCCCACGGCCTGCGCCCACGCCTCGCGCCCGCCGAGCGCGTCGATGAGATCGGCCGCCGCGACCTGGGCACGCTTGTCGCCGCCGACGAGGGCGGGGCGGACGGTGTTGCCCTGGGCGTCCAGCGGCACGACGGCGTTCTGCTGCGCGGACACGCCGATGGCCTGCACGCCTTCGAGCAGCCCGCCGCCGGCCGCCTCACCGAGGGACAGCAGCCAGGCCTGGGGGTCGACGTCGGAGGGACGGCCCTCCACCGGGTGCGGGGCGTAGCCCTGCCTGAGCACGGCGCCCGTGTCCGCGTCGCAGACGACGATACGAGTGAAATCGGGCGCACTGTCCAGCCCGGCGACTATCCCCATGGCGAAAATTCTATGGGCCGGACGACGTCACCCCGTCCGGCACTCAAGTGTTGCTGGTTCCCCAGTCGTCCTCGGCGGCGCCGTTGGCGTTGCGGTCCCGCAGCGAGCGGACCCGCTGGGTCACCGAGTCCGGCATCCGGTCCCCGACCTTGTCGCTCACCACGTGGTACGCCTTGCCCGCGAACTGGCGGCCCTGCTGGGCGGCCGACTCGGCGGTGTTGCGGACCGCGGGGTTCTGCGAGACCTGCCGCGCGGACTTCTTCAGCTGCTCGTAACGCTCGCGCCCGGCACGCGTGCCCAGCACGTAACCCAGAGCCAGCCCGGCGACGAAAGTGAGCTTGTAGCGCATGGCGGCCACCCTTCCCTTGCGTAGGTCTGCTGTGCGGCGTCGGTGCCGGGGGGAACCGATTGGCGGAGCACCCCCCTGCTTGCGCTAATGTATGTGTCGCAGCGGACGCCCGCCCCCTGGCGAATACCCAGGGAGGTACGTTCGATGCAACGAGGCATTCCTCCGTAGCTCAATTGGCAGAGCAGCCGGCTGTTAACCGGCAGGTTACTGGTTCGAGTCCAGTCGGGAGAGCGTGTTGAACAAGGACCCCCGAAGGGGTCCTTTTTCATGTGATCACCCTGGACCGGGAACCGTGCAGGTCACAGCGGAGTCCTTCAGGGCATGCGAAGTCGACCATACGAAGCAGGAGATCGTATGAGCGGCTATGCTGCGGCAGACGGCGCGCACACATGTACGCGACACGCCGCTATGGGGCGGTAGCTCAGCCGGTTAGAGCAGCGGACTCATAATCCGTCGGCCGTGGGTTCGAGTCCCACCCGCCCCACTCTCGTCTGCTCGTGCAGGAACGTTTTCACCTGCTGCACAGTGGTGGCCCCTCGGTGACCGCGAGAAGCCGGTCCCCTCACGTCGTCGTAGCGGGACCCACGGGCGTGTGCAGGTGCGCGTACACATCCTCCAGCGGTAGATCGAGGCGGTCCTTGTCCTCGTTCCAGTGCCGCAGCACCGTCGCCGACGCCTCCGCCAGGTCCGGCGGCAGTCCTACGGCGTCCAGCGCGGCCGCGATCTCCGCCATCTCCGGCGCCCAGCGCCAGGCACGGGCGGCGACGCTGGGGAAGTGGTCCGTCTCGGCGAGGATGCGTGCCGTCAACGCCCGACCCTCCTCGGCGAGTTCCGCGCCCACGCCGTGGCTCGCGGCGAGGGCGTGCGAGACGGCCGCCAGGACCCGCGCCGACTTCTGGAAGGAGGCGTACGACATCTTCAGCGCGGATGCCGCGCCGATCCCGGCGGTCCAGGGGGCGGGCGACGACGTCGGTGCCGTCGAACAGCGCGGCCGTCCTCGCCACCGCCGCCGCGTCGCCGCTCAGATACAGGCGGGGGCCGCTGCCGTCCGCCGGAGGGCCGCCGATGATCGAGCCGTCGACCATCAGCGCGCCGCGCTCGGCGCAGGCCTTGCCGATGCGGGTCGCGCGGTCCGGGCTGATGGCGTTGGCCTCGACGTAGACGCCCCTGAAGCCGTGCTCCAGGACCTCGTGGGCGACGTCCTCGGCGCCGTGCGGCGGACAGACGGAGAGGACCAAGTCGCTGACGGACAGGGCGGATGCGAGGGAGTCGGCCGGCTCCAGGCCTGCCTGGCGTGCCCGTTGCAGGGAGGCCGGGCTGCGGCCCGTCGGGACGTACAGGACACGGGTTCCCGTGCGGGTCGCCTGGCCGCCTACCGGGCCGCCCATCGCCCCCGGGTGCAGGAGCGTCACCGTTGTCGTCATTTCTGCCTCCCGCCCGGCAACCTTCTGGGATCCTGCGGCGACTGTACGTCGAAGGCCTCCGTCCCCGGAGCCCCACCCGACACAGAAGGACCCGACCGTGGCCCCTCCCTCCTCGCACCGCCGCCCTCGCAAGTCACGTGCCCTTCTCATCGCCGTCGCGGTGGGGGCCGTCGCGCTCATCGCGTCCGTGATCGTGGCGTTCCGGCCCGGTGGCGGCTCGGGGGACGCCGTGTCGGTGGCGGACGCCGGCCGTGCGGCGAGCGCCGGGTCCGGCGCGGTGAGACAGACGCCGTCCGACGGCCCGTCATCGTCACCGAGCGCGTCGGCCTCCGCGTCGGCGTCCGCGTCGGCCTCGGCTTCCGCTTCGGCTTCGGCGGGCAAGAAGGCCACCCCGAAGGCCACTACTGCCAAGCAGCCCAAGGCCACGCCCAAAGCCCCTGCCGGTACCGGCTCGTTGGCGGGCCGGATCAGGCCCGGTGTCACCTACAGCGGAGTCGCCACCTTCTACGACGCCGGGGACGGCGACGGCGCCTGCACCTTCGGTCCGGCCGGCACCGTCCTGACCGCCGCCATGAACACCGCCGACTACGAGGCGTCCAAGGCGTGCGGGGCGTACGTCCGGGTCCGGGCCGCGGGCGGCGCGTCGATCACCGTACGGATCACGAACGAGTGCCCCGCGCCCTGCCGCGTCGGTCAACTCGACCTCAGCGCGGAGGCGTTCGCGAAGCTCGCCGCGCCGGTGAAGGGCGAGATACCGATCACCTGGAGCCTGGTGAGCCCCAGCACGGGCCAGAAGCTCTCCGTCCGGTACAAGACCGGGTCCAGCCGCTACTGGTGCGGCATCCAGGTGCTCGGCCACCGGAATCCGGTGGCGCGGCTGGAGGTGCGCACCAGTAGCGGCTGGACCGTGTTGCCCCGCGCCTCGTACAACTACTTCCTCTCCGAGCACGGCGCCGGCTGCGGCGGGGCGATCCGCGTCACCGACATCTACGGGGAGCAGTTGACGGTGAACGGGATCGCCCTACGGCCGAACGTCGTCCAGGGGACGAGTGTGCAGTTCGCCCAGCACTGAGCTCAGCTCGTCGTCACCGCCGTGTCGTCGACGACGAAGCTCGTCTGGAGCGAGGAGTCCTCGACACCGGAGAACTTCAGCGTCACGGTCGTGCCCGCGAAGGCCGACAGGCTGAACGACTTCTGGACGTACCCGGAGGCCGCGTTGAGGTTGGAGTACGTGGCCAGGGTGGTCGATCCGGCGGTGACCGTCAGCTTGTCGTACTGGGTGCTGGTGGTGGTCTCGGCCGTGTCGATGTGCAGATAGAAGGTGAACGTGGTGCCGGTGCAGCCGCTCGGGATCGTCACCGACTGGGAGAGCGTGTCGGTGTGGGTGGAGCCGTAGCCGTCCAGCCAGGCCTTGTAGGAGCCGGTGCGGGCGGCCTCGTCGCTGTCGTTGGTGATGACGCCGCTGGTGGCGGTCCAGGTGGTGTTGCCGGACTCGAAGCCCGCGTTGCCCAGCAGCTGGGTGGAGGTGCAGCTGCCGCCGCCTCCACTGGAGTTGACGGTCCAGGTGAAGGAGGCGGTGCCGGTCGCGCCGGTGCTGTCGGTCACCGTGACCGTCGGGCTGTAGGACCCGGCGGTGGTCGGCGTGCCCGAGATGACGCCGGTGGAGCTGCTGATCGACAGGCCGGTCGGCAGCCCGGTCGCCGCGTAGGTCAGCGTGCCGCTGTTGGTGGAACTGGCGCTGATCTGGAGGCTCACCGCGGTGCCGGCGGTGGAGGTCTGGCTGCCCGGGTTGGTGACCGTGACGCCGGTGCTCGGGACCGTGATGTGGCTGCCGACGTTGATGCCGGCGAAGGCGTTGCCGACCCCGGCGTACTGCGGGGAGCTGGTGCCGTAGAGGGCCGCGGCGGCGTTGAGGGCGGCGGTGCGGGCGCCCGCGTAGTTGGTGCTGGACGTCATGTACGTCGTCAGCGCCTTGTACCAGATCTGCAGGGCGGCGGCCCGGCCGATGCCGGCGACGGCGACCCCGTCGGAGGTCGGGCTGTTGTAGGTGACGCCGTTGATGGTCTTGCTGCCGCTGCCCTCGCTCAGCAGGTAGAACATGTGGTTCGCGGGGCCGGACGAGTAGTGCACGTCGAGGTTGCCGACGCCGGAGTACCAACTGTCGGCCGACGAACCGTCCTTGCTGGGCTTGTCCATGTAACGCAGCGGCGTGCCGTCGCCGTTGATGTCGATCTTCTCGCCGATGAGGTAGTCACCGACGTCGCTGGAGTTGTTGGCGTAGAACTCGACGCCGGTGCCGAATATGTCGGAGGTGGCTTCGTTCAACCCCCCTGACTCACCGGTGTAGTTGAGCCCCGCCGTGTTGGAGGTGACGCCGTGGCTCATCTCGTGCCCGGCCACGTCCAGCGATGTCAGCGCGTGCGTGCCGCCCGAGCCGTCGCCGTACGTCATGCAGAAGCAGTCGTCGTCCCAGAAGGCGTTGACGTACGACGAGCTGTAGTGGACGCGGGAGTAGGCCGCCACACCGTCGTTCTTGATGCCGCTGCGGCTGAAGGTGTTCTTGTAGAAGTCCCAGGTGACCTGAGCCCCGTAGTGCGCGTCGACGCCCGCGGTCTGGGTGTTGGACCCGGACCCGGTGCCCCAGGTGTCGTCGGCGTCGGTCATCAGCGTGCCGGTGCCGGACGTGCCGTTGTTGAGGCTGTACGTCTTGTGGCCGCCGCGCGTGGTGTCGTACAGCTGGTACGTCGAACCGGACAGATTCGTCCCGATGGTGACCGTGCCGCTGTACTGGCTGTTGCCGGTGCCGGTCTCGACGCCCTCGAAGCGGGAGAGTTCGGCGCCGGTCGTGGCGTCCGTGATGACGTGCAGCTTGCTGGGGGTGCCGTCGTCCTGGAAGCCGGTGACGACTGTCTCCCAGGCGAGCTTCGGGGTGCCCTTGCCGGCCCAGATCACCTTGCGGGCGCTCTGCGCGGCCGGGGCGTCGGCCTTGAGCGCTTGGCGGTCTTCAGCGCCTTGGACTCGGCGGCCGCCTTGCCGAAGGCGGCGGTCGTCGACTTCACCGAGACGGTACGGCGGTTGTTGTTGAAGGTGGTGCTCACGGTCCCGGCGGCCGTGCGGCCGGGGGCGTGTGCACGACCAGGTCGCCGCCGAGGACGGGGAGGCCGGCGAAGGTGCGCTCGTAACGGGTGTGCAGGGTGCCGTCGTTGTCCTTGACGACGTCCTTGACGACCAGCTTCTCCTTGGCGCCGAGGCCGAGGGTCCTGGCGGTCGCGCCCGTCTTGGCGTCGGCGCTCTTGATGAGCGCGGTGCGCTGGGCAGGGGAGAGCTTGGCCTCCAGCCCGCCGGTGCGCAGCGGGCTCGGGTGGGGGGGAGGCGGGCGCGGCGGTCGCGGGGACCGTCTGGAGGCCGAGGGCGAGCAGGGCGGCGGTGGCCGCGAGGGCTCCGGCGGCGGTCACCGGTCGGGTCGCCGGTCGGGGCGCCGCTCCGGTGGCCTGTCTGGTCGCCTGTCTGATCGCCTGTCTGGGGGTTCGTCTCACTCTTGCTCCTACTGCGACGGCCGTATGGGGGCGGCCGGTGACAGACCGGGCAGACGGATGTGCTGTCCGGGTCGGACTGAGCAGTGCAGGGCTGAGCAGTGCGGGGTGCGGTTCGGAAGGATGACAGGATTGACGTAGGCATGTCATGCGAAGGGCGGTCATTCGAGGGCCGTACGGGAGCCGTCGAGGGTTAACCCTCTGCGTACCTGTGAACCACCTGTGTGCCGTACCGGGCCGCGGCCGGCCCGGCGCGGCCGGCTCCGCACCGTCGGCTCGGCGCAGGCGGTGGCCCGGACCCGGCGTCCGTGGCAGGATCCGGCGGACCGGCCCTGCACCCGTCCTTCGGGGATTGACCGGCCCAGCGGGGGGTAAGCGCGGTTCGTCCAGGATCAGCGGGGAGCGGTATGAGCGGCAGGAGTGAGCCAGGAGGGCTCGACGGACAAGGGCCGGGCGGCACGCCCACCCCCTTCGTCCACCCCGCGCTGTTCTACCGCGACACCCGGGACTACCTCGAGGGCACGCTCGGCTTCATCCGCGAGGGGCTCGACGCGGGGGAGCCGGTCGCCGTGGCGGTGCCCGGCCGGAACCTCCGCCTCATCAGGGAAGGGCTCGGTCCCGCGGCCGGCGCCGTACGCCTCCTCGACATGGAGCGGGCCGGCCGCAACCCCGGCCGGATCATCCCCGGCGTGCTGCGGGCCTTCGCCGACGCACAGCCGCCGGGACGCCGGGTACGGATCATCGGCGAACCGATCTGGGCGGGCCGTACCGCCGTCGAGTACCCGGCCTGCGTCCAGCACGAGGCCCTGATCAACGCCGCCTTCGAAGGCCGTACGGCGACCATCCTGTGCCCCTACGACGTCCGGCGCCTCGACGAGCGGGTGCTCGCCGACGCCTGGGCCACGCACCCCACGGTCATCCACGACGGACGGACGGCGCACAGCGGGAGATACGCGCCGGACAAGGTGGTCGCCCGCTACAACGAGCCGCTGCCCGTGGTGCCGGGGGCGTCCGCCGTGACCTTCCCCTTCGACGAGGACTCACTCCCCGAGGCCCGCCACCGCGCCGCCGACGAAGGCACCCGCCTCGGCCTCACCCCCGCCCGCGTACAGGATCTGATGCTGGCCACGGCGGAGCTGACGACCAACAGCGTGGTGCACGGGGGTGGGCGTGGGGTGCTGCGGGTGTGGGGGGAGGGCGAGGTGGATGGCGCCGGCGTGGCGGGTGTGAGCTGCGGTGCGGTGGTGTGCGAGGTGCGGGACTCCGGGGTGCTCGCGGACCCTCTCGTGGGACGGCGCCCGGCACCGCTGGACCAGCGCGGCGGGCGTGGACTGCTGATGGTGAACCTGGTGTCCGACCTGGTCCGGATGCACACCGGCCCGCTGGGGACTACGGTGCGGTGCTGGTTCGGGCGGTGACGGCCGGGCGGTCGGGCCGGGGCGTCACGGGGGTGAGCGGAAGACGGCGGCTATGGCCATGCCGCGCTGCCGCAGGGCGGCCACTCTCCCCTCGCGCCAGAAACAGCCGAAGCAGGCGGCCAGGGGAGAGGTTCACAACGGTGCCTGCCAGGTGACCGTCGTCCCCGTGCCGCCGTCCCCCGTCCGGCCGTCGTCGTACACCGTCAGCCGTACGCCTTCCCGCCCGTCGGGCAGTGTGGCCGTCGCGTCCACCGTCACTTCGATGCGGGAGACGCCGGTGCGGCGGGACGCGGTCGCGAGGGCTCGGCGTAGGGCGGTGAGGAGTTGAGCGGCTGTCTGTTCGGGGACGCGGTGTTCCACCGGGCCGGTGAACTGGGTCGACGGGGTGAAGCCCAGGAGGGCCGCGGCGCCTGCCGTCTCACGGAGTACCTTGCCGCGGAAGGTGGTCGGGGCGTCCGCCGGGGGCTGTTGCAGGGCGAAGATCGTCGTGCGGACCTCCTGGATCGTCGACTGCAGTTCGTCGACCGCCCTGGTCAGGGTCTCCTGGACATCCTCCGCTCCGGGGCGGCGCTGGGTGGACTCCAGCATCATTCCGGTGGCGAACAGCCGTTGGACGACGAGGTCGTGCAGGTCACGGGCGATGCGGTCGCGGTCCTCGAAGACGGCCAGGAGCTCACGGCTGTGCTGGGCGTCCGCGAGAACGAGGGCGAGGGCGGCCTGGGAGGCGAACTGGACGGCCAGCAGGCGTTCCACGGAGGTGTACGGGCGGTCGCCGCGGCGGCGGGGCAGGGCGAGGGTGCCGATCAGCCGGCCGCCCGCCTGGAGGGGCAGCATCATGCTGGGGCCGAAGCGGTGGCGGACGTGCGTCGTCATGCGGGGATCGCTCGCCGAGTCGTCCACGAACACCGGTTCACCGCCGAGGAGTTGTTCCAGGACCGGGCTGCCGGGGGCGATCGTGGTGCCGACGATGTCGCCCGGGTCGTCGTACGTCGACGCCGTCACGATCTCCATGCCGCCCTCGTCGGTGGGCTGGAGGATGACCCCGGCGGAGGCGTCGGCGAGGATACGGGCGCGTTCGGCGACGGTCGTCAGGGCGTCGGCCGCCGGCCCGTCGCTCAGCAGCGCCGTCGTGACGGCCGCCGCGCCCTCGATCCAGCGCTCCCGCTGCCGCGCCGCCTCGTACAGCCGGGCGTTGCCGATCGCGATGCCGGCCTGGGCGGCGAGGACGTGCAGGAGCTGTTCGTCCTCGGCGGTGAAGGTGTCCTTGCCTGCTAGATGCAGCGTGCCGAACTCCTCGTCCTGGACACGGATCGGCACGGTGAGCACCGTCTCTTCCGGGACCGCCGAGCCCGGGGCGCTGATCTCGATGAGCCCGTCCTGCCCCGGGTCGCCGTCCCGAGCGCGGAGTACCGGGCGCCGGTGAGCTCGGCGGCCGCGTCCACGATGTGCTGGAGGGTGGTGCGCAGTTCGAGATCGGTGCCGACGCCGAGGACGGCCTCCAGGAGGGGCGGGAGCGGGTCCTCGCCGGTCAACGGGGCGCCTCAGTCGGTGATCGGGTCCAGCGCCAGCGGCTCGATACGGCCCTCCAGCATCGCGCCCAGCCCCTCCACCGCGCACACCTCGGGGCGCTCCGCGATGTGCACCGGCATGCCGGTCGCCTGGCGCAGCATCTGGTCGAAGCCGGGGAGCAGGGCGCTGCCGCCGACCATCATGATGCCGCGGTCGGCGAGGTCGGCCACCAGGTCCGGCGGGCAGTCCCGCAGCACCTTGCCGATGCCGTCGAGGACCGCGGTGAGCGGGGTCTGGATCGCGTCGCGGACGGCGGCGGTGTCGACCTGGACGGAGCGGGCGAGACCGGTGGCGACGTCACGGCCGTGGATCTCGGTGGAGGCGGGGCCGGAGGCGGTGAGACCGTTGCCGGACAGGGCGAGCTGGAGCGGCCGTACGGACTGGCTCGGCAGCATCAGCTCGTGCTGGTGGCGCAGGTGCTGCACGATCGCGTGGTCCACGGCCTCGCCGCCGACCGGGATGCGGACGGCGTTCACGATCGAGCCCAGGGAGAGCACGGCGACCTGGGTGGCCGCCGCGCCGCAGACCAGCACCATGGTCGCCTCGGGCCGCTCCACGGGCAGTCCGCAGCCCACGGCCGCGGCGATCAGCGTGTCCACCAGCTCCACGCGGCGGGCGCCGAGACCGACCAGGGTCTCGATGGCGGCGCGTTGCGCGAGCGGGTCCGCGTCGTGCGGGGTGCAGGCGGCGGCGCGCAGGATCGGCTTGCGGCGCAGCGAGCGGCGGATCTTGTCGCCGAGCAGGTGCCGCAGCATGCGCTGCGCCATCTCGATGTCGACGACCGTGCCGCCGGAGACGGGCCGCACGACACGGATGTAGTCGGGGGTACGGCCCGTCATCTTCTCCGCGAAGTCGCCGACCGCGATCAGCGCGCCGGTGCGGGTGTTGACGGCGGCGACGGACGGCTGGTCGACGACGAGCCCGGCGCCCTTCACGTACACCCGCGTCCTCGCCGCGCCCAGGTCGACGGCGAAGTGGCAGCGGCGCAGCTGCTCCAGACTGGCGGTCATGGCAGGTCCTCCCGAGAGCACAGACCGGGGGGCCGCGCCGGGCGGCGGGCCTCACTGGCATCGTGTGGGGCGGGGGTGGGACGCCTGTTGGAGGGGCTGTGTGGGGCGCGGCTGAATGGGGGTTTGCGGCTTATGTCCCATGTAAAAGTTATCTAAAGAACTCGAGGGGCGCTCAGCGGCGGCGGGCGGCGGCCACCAAGGCGGCGAGGCCCCAGACGACGGGTACGTCGGGGTCGGCGCCGCGGAGCTCTCGTCGGACCGTCTCGTATCCGCTGAAGCCGATGAAGGGCAGGCTGATGGCGCGGGCCGCGCGGAGGCCGGCGACGGTGGAGCCGACCAGGACGCAGGCGGACGCGGGGGCGCCGAGCACGTCGAGGGCCTCGGTGAGGACGTGCGGGTGCGGCATGAGCCGGGTGAGGTCGGTGCCGCGGCCGTGGACGCCGCCGCGGACGGGGAGATCGAGCCGCGCCAGATACCGGGTGGCCGCCGTCGTGGCCCGGTCGGTGACGACGGCGGTGCGGGTGCCGGACGCGTGCAGCGTGCGGAGCAGTTCGGCGGCGGATTGGACGGGGCGCGCGGTGTCGGCCGCCTGCATGTCGTGCAGGTCGGCCCGGCGGCGTAGCGGCTGGGCCAGGTCGTGGTGCGCGAACGCGCGGAGCAGACCGAGGGAATCGGAGTGCTCTGCCACGGTGGGCGACGGACGCCCTGGCAGTGCGCCCTCAGGGTCGCCCCCCTCCATGGCCAGACGCTCGAGATCCAGCAGGACCGACTGCTCGGAGCCGGACGGGTAGAGGTGTGCCAGTACGCCGTCGAAGCCGAGCAGCACGCCTGCGGCGTTCGCGATCAGGTCCTCCGGGGAGCGCCTGCGGGGCGGCGTGGCGGGGAAGGACCACCGCAGGGTGTAGCCGGGGACGCGCAAGGGCCTCAGCGCGGCCTCGGCAGCGCGACCGGTCAGTGACGCGTCGGTGACCGTGTCGGCGATCACCCGGCGCGGGTCGAGCGGACTCCCTGCCGCGAGCACGGGATCGTCGACGCTCCACCGCACCGTGACGCCGGGCCGTACGGCGTCGAGGACCAGTTCACGGGGGCGCAGGTCGACTTCGTAGTAGGACCAGCCCGCCCGCAGACTCGCCGGGGTCGTGCGCAGTGTTGGGGACTCGGGGAGGGCGAACTCGCCGTCGGGGAGGGCGAGGACGATGGCCGTGGCCTCGCCTCGGGAACGCGGGACGGTCCCGTCGTACGGCATGGGGAAGGGGCCGCGCACGGCGGGTTCGTCGGGGCCCGTGGGCGTGTCGTCGTCGGCCGGGAGGCTTTGGTGGACGAGGCAGTACCAGCCGGGGCGGGGCACGAGAGGCCTGAAGGGGGCGTACGTGCCGAGCGGGGCGTCCGCGATCTCCGTGTCATGCCAGGAGTCCGAGAGGGCGATGACCGCCTGCGCGGAAGAGGCGTTGAGCGCCGCCTGGGTGAGTTCTCGGCCGGGGAGGTCGCTGTACACCTCGCTGCCGTCCGGTTGGAGTCCCACCTTGCTGAACTCCACGCGGACTCGGAGGCCGCCCAGGCGTCTCATCCGATCGGGCAGCAGGTCGAGCGTCGCGCGGAGCAGGGCGGAACCGTCCACGTACGCGTTCATCAGCACGGCGATGCCGTCGTCGGTGTCCAGCAACCGGTAGTTCTCCAAGGGGACTTCACCGGCATCGAGGAGCTCGTGGACCAAGCGGCGCAGGGCGTCGCGGGCCGCTCCGGGCTGGCGGCCGTCGGCGAACGCATACCGGATGCGGTCGTGTGTGTCGATCTCCGGACCGTCCTCGTCGCCCGTGTCTTCTCCGGCGAAAAGGCTCTCCGGCACGTCGTCCAAGGGCAGGGGGGTACCCTCGGGCAGCTCAGGCCGGAGATCGAGAATCGTCGGGCGATCGCCCTCCGGATCGACGAACCCGTCCGGATGCTCGTCCGGGGCGGCGACGAAGCCATACGCGGTGTCGGTGTCGGTGGGCGCCTCGGGGTCCTCCTCGTCGGCCGTCTCCTCCGACCCGCCGCCGAACTCCTCACGCAGTTCCCGGCCCAGGGCCATCAGCTCGGGGTTGTCACCGCCGGACAGCTCGTACTCCTCGTACACCTCCAGCGCCTCCTCTGTACGGCCCTGGCGGCGGAGCGCGATGAGATAGAGACGGCGGAAGTCCTCCCGGGCGGGATAGAGGGCCAGGAGGGATTCGAGCTCGGTGGCCGCGCGCTCGAACTCCCCGAGTTCCAGGTCTAGTTCCGCACGGGAGCGGTACAGGCCGAGGCGAAGCTGGGTCAGGCGGGTACGGGCGGTGCGGGCAGCCGGGCCGAGCACGTTCGCGAGGGGGGTGCCGCTGCGCCAGAGCGCGAGGGCCTGGTCGTAGTGCGCGCGTTCCCGGGGTGTCTGGGCGACCAGTCGCTCGCACTCGATGAGGTCGACGTAGTCGGCGCTGGTGTGCAACGCATAGCCGCCGGGAAGGGCGGCAAGGGCACCGGGTTCCAGGGCTGAGTTCAAGCGGCGTGCCAGGCCCGCCAGTTCCTCGAGCGGGCTGTCCGGCCTCTCGCCGGAACCCCACAGCCCGGCCGCCAACTCGTCGGTCGTGACCTTGCGGCCGTGCCGGAGCAGCAGCATGGCGAGCATCGGCAGCTCATCCACCGTGATGGGCTGCCGGCGGTCCGGCGTTTCGACCCGCAGCGGACCGAGGAGGTAGTAGAAGCGCTGCGTGTACCCCTCTCTGGCGAGCCGCATGAGCTCCGGATCAAGGAGCAGCTTCAAGCCCTCCGTCTGGGAGTTGAGAAGCCGGGACAGAAGTTTGTTGAGGGCTGTGGCGAAAGCGGTCTGGAGGTTTCTGGGCAGATGCCGCAACTGCGGCGGTCGCAGCGGAGGCACCAACCGCGTGGTGCCTGCCGCCAGTTGCAGCAGCACCTCGGCCAGTGCCCGCAGATCTCCGGCGCGCCCCCCCGGGGCCAGAGACCCGGCCCGGTGCGAACTGAGTGACCTTGACCGCGCCGTCGGGCAGCAGCATCACCGCCGCCATGTCGAGGCCGCCATGGGTGACACCGGCCAGGTGGCAGGCCAGCAGGGCCCGCGCGACCTGAGCCGCGATGGATACCAGCAGGGGCGCCGGGACGAGACCACCGCTCCCTCCGGCCAAATGACTGAGAGGGATGCCGTCCAACTCCTCCATCACCAGGTAGGGCACCCCGTCCTCGATGCCGAAATCGTGGACGGTCACCACACCGTGGTGCTCGATCCCCCGGAGGATCTCCGCGTCCCGCAGGAAGGCCTGCCGGCGCGCACGCTCGGTGATCGGCCGGTGCAGCCGGACCACCACGGTCCGGTCCGTCTCGGCGTCCTGGGCCCGCCACACCCTGCCACCTGGCTCGAGCCGCTCCAGCAGCCGATACCGCCGGTCACCCAGCCACTCGGGTGCGGTGACCGCCGTGCCACCGCCCATCTGCCGCAGGCTCTCGGCGGTGACCGTCGCGAACGCCTCCGCGTCCACATTGCCCTGCGCACCGCCGGCTCCCGGTGTCGACGCCACGAACCTCCCCCGGCGCCGAACCCGCCCGTTCGTCGATCAACCCGCCCACCCGGGCCAGCAGTTCGGTGGTGCGCCCACGTGCCGTGCGTGGCACTCCTTGGAGCAGCAGTTCCCGCACTCCGGGCCGGAAGGCGTACGAACCCGACGCGCCGGACACACCGGTGAGCATGCCGGACAGGATCACCTCGGCCAGATGCTGGGGGCGTGGGCGCGGTTCGAGAGCGGCCTGGACCAGCCGCATGAACGGCAGATGGGGACGGCCCACCGCGAGATGCCCCGCCAGCCGGAACGCCTCCGGGGAGGCGGTGGCGCGAAAACGCAGCACCAGTTCCTCGGGAGAGAGGTCGGCCACGTCCGTACGGTCCCCGGCAGCGGCCGACAGCGGCCCGCCCAACCGGGCGGCGGCGCCGGGCAGTTCCTGGCCCCCCGGCGTGGCGACCAGCGCGGCCCAGTTCGACAGCCACCGCGGCCCCGGCTCCAGCACGGGCAGGGGCGGGGCGCTGTCGGCTCCGTGCAGGACGTCGTCGTACGGGGTGAAGGCGAGTGCGGCCGAGGGAGCCGCCGGATGCGGAGCCGACAGCCGGCCGGGCGCCGCGGGCAGGGCCGTGTCGCGCCACAGGTGCTCGGGGAGCGGCTGTACGACGGCCAGCGACGTCCGGCGCGCCCAGCGGCGCAGCGTCTCGAACCAACGCTCACCGGCGGGGCCCGCACGCCACTGCGGGCCCATGCAGTCGCTGACCAGGAGGGTCACCGTGCGGCCGTCGGCGGGCGTGGCGGTATCGGGGCGTGCGGTGCCGTCGGGATCGGCGCGGTGCACGGACACCGTGCGGAAGATGCCCGACTGGGCGAGCGCCGCGTGCAGCTCGCGGATCAGGGGGCGCCAGACCGGCATCGTGGGCCCGGCGTCGTACACCAGATTCAGCCGCAGCCAGCGCTCACGCGCCGGGCGCAGCACCGGCAGCCACCACTCAGGGCCGGCGCCGAGACGGGCGATGCGGTCGGCGGTGGCCCGCTCGTCCAGCTCGACGCGGTCCGGTGCCGCGGTACGGCGCTTGAGTGGGCGCAGCGCGCGCTGGAGCGCCAGCGGGTGGCGCAGCATCGGGGGTGCCGGAGATGACGGCGGCGCCGCCCGCCTCGTAGTCGGCGGCGAGGCCCGCCGGGTCGGCGATCGCGGCCAGCGCGCCC